>NZ_JBGSRV010000010.1:0-700598 GCF_041737375.1 Vampirovibrio sp. | reverse complement strand
GCTGGCGGCGCTGGTGGCGGAATGGCCGGTGGTGCTGGTGGTGGCTTAGCGACTTTTAGTATTGGTGGGGTCACCTTTATTGCTGAACCTGTCTCGGCAACGCTAACGGTTTTGGCCACCGAAGAACAATTGGCTTTGATTGACTCTGTGATTGAGCAGGTGGATGTTCGGCGTCCGCAAGTGGCCATTGAGGTCTCTCTGGTGGAAATTCAGGATTCCACTTTAAAAACACTGATACCTGACTGGGGTAATTTTAATTTTGGTCGTATTGGGCGCTTACAAACATTTGCTGGCGGAACCAGCCTGAATGTGCTGGATTTGGCCAACCCATTCGCCAAGCCCAAGTTTCAATTGCCTCGTCCAGAGACTTTTACCAGTGGCGCTTCACTCAGTTTTCAAAACCAGAATCTGAGGGGTAAAATTCTGGCCAACCCCACCATTGTGACCATGGATAATACCTCGGCCAGTATCAGTATTACCGATCAGGTACCGACCATTAGTCAGTCCAATACCATCGTTAATGCGGTACAAACCATTACGACCAGCATTACCACGCAGGATGCGGGTGTCACGCTGGAGCTAACGCCTCAAATTTTCAATGATGGTTCGGTGGTGCTGAATTTGCAGCCCAATGTAACTCAGCCGGTGCGAACGGTGACTGCCAATGACGGGAATGGAACGGTTGCCTCTACGGTATTGCTGGCCACCCGTAGCATGAACCTTTCCGGGGTTCGGGTCATGGACGGGGAAACACTGGTGATTGGCGGGTTATTACGAGAAACGGCCCAAACGGATATTAGCAGAATACCGGGCTTGTCCAAGTTGCCCATTGTCAGCGCCATGTTTCGTTCCACCAACACCAATAACAAGGATAAAACCGAGCTGGTGCTGATGGTAACCCCTCACATTTTAAAAGAAAATGCGGTGAGTTATTTTCAGGATTCGGCAACCGGTAAAAATCGAAACCTGAATCAGGGACAGGGTGGTTTGCAGCCGGTTTCCCTGCCCAGGTTTATTGGGCCGCAGTCGGGTAATAGCACACCCGTTGATGGGCCTTTGATGCCCATGAAAAGTCATATCAAAGAGGGGCCCTCTGTTCACTTAGAACAATCTTCTAACCAAGGGTTACCGGCCAAAGACGCTTTGAAAACCCCGCAAATTATGCTGGCCATACCAGCCATTTCTTCCCCCAGTGTGGACACGCTGAAAGGGGATAAATCGATGGCAAAGCCTGTTCAAAAAGAAAGTAGAGTCTATCAAAAGCCATCTCAAAAACCCCAGCTTTTAGAATTAATGGATGAGATTTTGAAAAATTAGGAATCAATGTTTCAGTTCGGCTGATGTTTGACCGAAATTATACTGGTGACTGGCCTATTGGTATCTATAATTAATGAGCCTTGAAGAGAAAAATTTGACAGATACGGTTCCTCCGGCGGCGGCGGCAAGTCGTCCGGCGCGTCGGCGTATTGGAGAAATTCTGCAAGAATCGGGGCTGATTAACGAGCAGGATTTATCCCATGCCCTCACGGAAGCCAAGCAGTCGGGCCAATTTATTGGCCTGGTTTTGGTCAAGGCTGGAAAAATAACCACCGAACAATTGGGGCAGGCCTTGGCTGTTCAGTACGGATTGAAGTACGCCAATATTGTAAAAATGCCCCTGAATCCAGAATTAATGAGCTTGCTCCCCGATGAGTTTATTCGAGACAAGCAGGTGGTGCCTATCGCCAAGGAACGAGGGCGTTTGGTGGTGGCCATGGTTAATCCGGGCAACCGTGAAATTATTGACGAGATTACCTTTATTACCGGCATGCGTCCACTGGTTGCTGTTACTACCAGTATTGAATTTCTGGAATTCTGCAATAAAAATATGGCGGAATCTTCCACCTCTTCTTTAAAAGAAGAAATTTCCAGTTTTTCGGGCCAGCTTCGGGAACAGAACAAAGAACTGGACACCATCAAGCAGCAGCGAGACGCTGAGCTAACCGATGCCAGTAACCCATTAATCAAGCTGGTGAACTCTATTATTGAAGAAGGCATTGAGCGGAACGCCAGTGATATTCATATTGAACCCCGGCCTAAAAAGTATTTGGTGCGCTTTCGGGTGGATGGTATTTTGCGAACCATTTTAGATGTGCCGCAAAATATGGAAGCCAGTTTTGTAACCCGCATTAAGGTTATGGCCCGTATGGATATTGCTGAGCATCGTCGTCCTCAGGATGGTCGGATTACCATTAAGTACAAGGGTTCCGAATATAACTTGCGGGTTAATACTTTACCTGTAAGCGATAACCGGGAAAAAATTGTAATCCGGATTTTGCGGCCCTCTAAAAATATTAGTGATTTTAAGGCGCTGGGTTTTGATGAGGAAGACATCCGCAAGCTGGAGTACTTGTACAAGTCTCCTTATGGCATCATTCTGGTTTGTGGCCCTACCGGTTCTGGTAAAACCACCACGTTGTATACGGTATTGCAGCGCATTAACGATGATATTCGTAATATCTGCACCGTGGAAGATCCGGTGGAATTACAAATTGAAGGGTTGAACCAGTCTCAGGTAAATCCTAAGGCGGATTACACGTTTGCCAGCAGTATGCGGGCCTTGCTACGTCAGGATCCCGATGTGATTATGGTGGGTGAAATTCGGGACTATGAAACCCTGGAGGCGGCGGTTCACGCGGCTTTAACCGGCCACCTTGTTTTTAGTACCATTCACAGTAATACGACCGCTGCCACCATTACCCGAATGATCGAGATGGGGGCCGCTTCTAATTTGATCGGGTCCGCCTTGGTGGGTGTTTTGGCTCAGCGGCTGGTCCGAAATATATGTCCTTATTGCAAAACCGCTTATGAGGCCAGTAGCGCGGAGAAAGCGCTTTTATTTCCCTCTGCGGAAGAAGCCAAACGTGTGGAGACATTGATGTTGTACAAGGGCAAAGGGTGCGAACTGTGCATGAATTCTGGCTATGCGGGACGAAGCGGGGTTTATGAAATTTTGATTGTAGATCGTGAAATTCGCCAGTTAATTAACGATAGCCATTCGGATTTGGAAATTGAGGATGCCGCTGTGGCAGCCGGTATGAAGAGTTTGGGTATGAACGGTCGTGCCAAGGTTTTGAACGGCGTTACTACTGTAGAAGAGGTCATCCGGGTGCTGGGTGTGAATCTGGGAGGGCAGTAGCGTATGGCTTCTTTCCAGTATGAGGCAATGAAAATCAGTGACCGTACACGCGCCAATGGCGTCATTTCCGCGGCCACCGAAAAAGAGGCTCGGGAACTGCTGCGAGAGCAGAATTTGATACCCACCAAAATTGCGGTTATTTCCAGCGATACCAAGGGTGGGAAGAAAAATAATTTTCTGGTGGAGCTGATTCAGGGTTTTATGGGCATTAGCTCCAAAGATAAAATTGCCTTTACCCGAAATATGGGCATGATGATTCGGGCTGGTATCCCGGTTACTGAGGCCTTAATGTATTACGAAAATTATGCCTCCAACCCTCGGTTTCGAAAAATTGTGGCCCGCATTCGACAGGATATTTTAGCGGGTTATTCACTTAGTCAGGCTTTGGGCAAGCATAAAAAAGTATTTGACGATGTGTATGTCAACGTCACAAAAGCCGGGGAACGCAGCGGGGAACTGGATCAGACCATGAGCCGTCTGACCGACATGCTGATGAAGGCCGAGGCGCTGAAGATGAAGATCATTTCGGCCTCTATCTATCCCATTATTGTGGTGGTGATTTTGTCGCTGGTTCTGTTAATTATGTTTCTGCTGGTACTGCCTACTTTTTCTGATATTTACAAGCAAATGAACGTACCATTGCCGTTTATCACCCAGGTGATGATGGGCATCAGCTTTGCTTTACGCAGCTACTGGTTTGTTACTTTTCCGCTGCTGGGTGGCGTTTTGTTTGGGGCTTATAAGTTTTTAAGCAGTCCCACCGGAAAAACCATTACAGACCAAATTTATATTAAATTACCGGTGCTGGGAGATTTAATTAAGCATATTCAAAGCTCCCACTTTGTTTCTACCCTGTTTATCGCCTTTGGGGCCGGATTGCCCATTACAGATGCCTTGTCTCTTTCTACGGAAACCTTGACCCACACCCAAATCAAGGCCGCCTTTAAGCAGGTAAACGTGCAAATCCAGACGGGTCAGCGTTTGGCTATTTCTCTGGCCAATACGGGCTACGTGCCGGATATTGTTATGCTGATGATCTCCACCGGGGAAGAGTCCGGGGATCTGGAAAAAATGCTGGAAGCCTCTTACGATTATCTAGAAGAGGAGGTGAGTCACCGAGTGGGGATTTTAACCACCTTGATGGAGCCGATTATGTTGCTGGTAATTGGTGCTGTAGTAGGCTTTGTGGCCTTGTCCATTTATCTGCCGTTGTTTAGTATTTACGACCATTTGGGCTAATAAAAAAAGCCTCCCGAAAAAAGGGAGGCTTTTTTAAACTGAACGTTAAACAAGCATCAAACTTATCTTAGAACTATTCTTGTTTTAGAACGATTCCTAAATAAGAATGAGTCTAATTTAGGGTGGTGTTTATTCAATATACTCTTTCAAACGGCGGCTGCGGTTGGGGTGGCGCAGTTTGCGAAGCGCCTTGGCCTCAATCTGACGAATCCGCTCACGGGTAACACCAAACAACTGGCCCACTTCTTCCAAAGTACGCTGTCTACCGTCATCCAGTCCAAAGCGTAGGCGAAGCACATCACGCTCACGGGGAGAAAGGCTGCTGAGAACTTCAGTCAGGTCTTCCCGCAATAGTTCATGAGCCACGGTGGTGGCGGGGGCTTTGGCTTCCCGATCTTCAATGAAATCACCCAGGCGGGAGTCTTCTTCTTTCCCAATGGGGGTTTCCAGAGACAAAGGCTCCTGGGCCACCTTGATGATATCCCGCAGCTTGGGAACCGTAATCAGCATGGCCGTTGCCAGTTCTTCTTCGGTGGGCTTACGACTGAGTTCCTGAGCCAGTTTACGGGTGATTTTTTTCAGTTTGTTGATGGTTTCCACCATGTGAACCGGAATACGAATGGTGCGGGCCTGATCGGCAATGGCACGGGTAATGGCCTGACGAATCCACCAGGTGGCATAGGTAGAGAATTTATAACCACGCTCGTGATCGAATTTTTCAGCGGCCCGAATCAAGCCCAGGTTGCCTTCCTGAATTAAGTCCAGGAACAACATGCCCCGGCCTACATATTTTTTAGCGATACTGACTACCAAACGCAAGTTGGCTTGCACCAGTTTTTGCTTGGCACGGGCGCCGGATTCTCCGCCAGCCACGATTTGTCGGGCCAGTTCAATTTCTTCATCGCCGGTTAACAACGGAATACGGCCAATTTCCCGCAGGTACATCCGTACTGGATCATCCAGGGTCAGGCCACGGGTTTCTACGTTGTAGGTAACTTCTTCCTGCTCGTCGTCGCCGCTGGAAAGCAAAGCCACTGCGCCGCTGCCACTGCTGGAATCGCTAAACAAAGAGCCAATCTGGTCGGACGAGCCATCATCCACGGAGAGAATTTCATCAACACCGCTGCGTTCGTCGCGCCCTCGCTCGGTCTTGTTGATCATGGCCAACAAGGAGTCTTCGCTCTTTTTTGAGGATCTGCGTTTGGTCATGGTTGGTATCCATCCCTTATTGCGTTGATATTACGTTTTATAAAACCGGTTTTGACAAACACCAGGGCAATTAGCCGGAACTGTTCTGGGTCCGGGGCGGGCCGGTGTTGGTGATTAACCTATCCTGAAACTGGTAAGTTAACTCCACCTGATTGCCGTCATTGCGGGATGCGTCCGCTTTCAGGGCTTGAAGCTGCCTGAGTCGTTGACAATTGGCAAGCAGAGTGAGCTGTTCTTTTGCCAGATTCGTGATTTTCTCTGTTAAAACTGAACCCTTGATTTCACCCAAGTCGAAAGATTCACCGAAAGACTCAGCCATTAGGGCCAGCTCGGCAAATGTGTGTAAAACGTCTGGTTGGTCCAAGTATAAGTGATTCATTTTTTCAATCAAAGTTCCCGGGAAGCCATTATCCGATGGATCAATCTTTGCTTCGCTCTGCGCTATGCCAGCGTTTTGCAGACCCATTAGAATTTCCTGATGAATGGGATCATCAAAAGCAAAAGGTGCCTGAGCATAGAATAAACTCATCATGGTGGCAAAACTTTCAGTTGAGTACAGGGCAAGCTTCAGCAGGTTTTTTTCCACGCTCACCTGGCGGGAGGTAAGCTGCGAGTGAAGATCAGAAACGTTTTCGGTTACGATGGTTTCGCTTCTTTTGAATGAAGTCCAACCCCCTTTTGAAATTGCTTTTTTTCGATCCTGTTTTTGAAAGTTTCCGGCGATTTTGCCGTAATGGGGGTTTCGAGCTTGCTCATACCGCTTTACTTCTAGCGTTAAAGCTTCTTCCGCCAGCCCGATTTTTTCGGCATACAGTTTCAGATACTCTGAGCGGGTGGCTGGCCTTGCAATGGACGCCAGCAGGGGCGTTAAGCGATTGGCCGCCTGAATTCTCCCTTCGGCCTGATGAAAATCCAGATCCCGAATGGCCATATCAAACTTGAAGGCCATATAGTGCGTGGCATTTTGAATCAGGGTTCTGAACGCCTCGCCGCCCTGTTGGCGGATAAAATCATCGGGGTCCTTGCCATTGGGTACAATCAGCACTTTTACTTGCAGCTCGGTACTGCTCATATAGGGTTCTATTAAGTGAATGGCGCTTAAAGCCGCCTTGAGTCCCGCTTCATCCGAATCAAAGGCCAGAAACACGGTTTCGGCCCCGAAGCGGCTTAATAGCTTCAAGTGGCTATCGGTCATGGCCGTGCCGCAGGAGCCTACCGCCTCGGTAATCCCGTTCAGGTGGGCGGTAATCACATCAAAATAGCCTTCCATCAAAATGGCGGAACGGCTTTGGCGAATACTGTCCTTGGCCTGATGAAAGCCGTACAGAATATTGCTTTTTTTATACAGCACCGTTTCCGGCGAATTCAAATACTTGGGCTTGTCTTCTTCGGATAGCGCCCGACCGCCAAAGGCCACTACCTGCCCCTTGTCATCCAGAATGGGAATGATCAGTCGATGACGAAAGCGGTCATATTGCCCTTGGCCGTGATCTCGGGTGTTGGAAAGGCCTGCGGTATTTAATAAATCGGGATTGGCTTGCGCGAAATCAAACTTGCTTTTGAGATGAGGGGTCAGATTTTCCCAGCCGGGCGGGGCGTAACCCAATTGAAAGGCCGAAATGGCCTGCTGGCAATCATCGGGGTTGGTATAGCGCCCGGCTAGATACTGCAAAACCGGCTGAGCGGCCGGCGCTTGGAGCTGTTGGCCAAACCATTGGCTGGCTGCTTCGTTTAAATCCACAATTTTTTGGCGAGCATCTCTCTGGGTTTGAGCAACTTCCGCTTGCTGGCCTTCATATTGAATGTCAATGCTTTGCTCTTGGGCTAAATCCCGAATGATTTCACCAAAGGTTTTGTTCTCAATCTTCATCAGGAAGGTCAGCGAATCGCCCCCCACCCCGCAGGAGAAGCATTTAAAAATGCCCTTTTCCCGACTGACGTTCATGGAGGGGCTTTTGTCATTGTGGAACGGGCATTTGCCCGCGTAACTACGGCCCGTTTTTTTCAGGATAACGTGCCGCTGGATTACATCAATGATATCCAGACCGCTTTTTACCCGCTCGGCAGCTTCAGCAAAGGTAAGACGACTCACGGGGACAGCTCCCCGGAAAACATGTTGACGCTAAAAGCCCGGTAAGCCTGAGGCAGCAGGAAATTTTGATACGCTTCAATGGCAAAGCGGTCCGTCATGCCAGAAATATAGTCCAAAACCCGCCGCTCCAGCGGGTCGTCTTGCGGTAAATTTTCGCTAAGCGCTTCCGGGTGCTTGAAATAAAACTTGTACAGGGCCGACAGCATACGGCGCACGTTATCGGTCTGCTCCATTCGCTGCGGGGCCAGATAAATATGGTCAAACATCCACTGGCGCAAAGTCATCATGGCGTCCCAAATGGGGGGAGAAAGGGCGATCAGAGGCTGGTCGCTTTCCATCGTAGTCAAACTGGTTCGCACCAAATCCATGACCATGCGATCCAGTCGCTCCTGGCGGGTTTGGCCCAAGATGCCCAGCACATTTTGGGGTAAGTCCTCATCCCGCATAATCCCGGCCCGGCGAGCGTCCTCTACATCGTGATGCAGGTAGGTCATGCGGTCGGCGATATCCACAATCTGGGCTTCCAGTGTTAAAAATTGAGGCTTTTCTTCGGTTAAACCTTCCATGCCATCCAGCACTTCACGGGTTAGGTTCAGGTTTTCCAGCACGGTCACCACACGCAGCCCTTGCTGTTGATGGTGATAGCCAAAGGGCGACAATTCATTCAGGATATATTCGCCGGTGTGCCCAAAGGGTGGATGCCCCAAATCATGGGCCAAGGCAATGCTTTCGGTCAGGTCTTCGTTTAATCGCAAGGCCCTGGCAATGGTGCGGGATACCTGAGAGACTTCCAGGGTGTGGGTGAGCCGGGTTCGGTAATGATCGCCGGTGGGTGCAATAAACATCTGGGTTTTATGCTTCAGGCGTCGAAAGGCTTTAGAATGCAAAATGCGATCGCGATCCCGCTGGAAGGCGGTGCGAATGTGGCAATGGGTTTCTGGCTTGACTCGTCCGGCAGATTGCGCGCTGCGAGCGGCAAGCGAATTCAGCCACTGATCTTCCATCGCTTCCGTGGATTGCCTGATGTCCATGACGCCAAATGTCATGCCTGCTCCTGCCAATTTGCCGTCCATATCAATCAATGATCATGATTGAGACTATCCCTGTACCTGAAGACTCGCTTTCTCCTGCCAATCCCGTGCGCTAGAGGCTTGAAACGATTGACCCAACAAGTGAGATTGCTTTTAAAGCCATTGATGGCAATAGATTACCACACCCAGCGGGTTTCATCCAGTGTTGTGAAGCGTTATGATCCGCTGCCGGGTTTTGTAGCGAATGGCGCTCGGGTGTTAAAATCAAGCGGGTATGTCTAATGATTGTGTTGTTGGGATGGAGGCTGGCGATGAGTGTGATTTTAGAAAAACTCCGGGGCGGTCTGGTGGTATCGGTTCAGGCCTCTCAAGGGGAGCCTTTGGATAGCCCCGAAATGCTTTGCGCCATGGCGGAATCCGCTTTGGCGGGTGGCGCCTGCGGGGTGCGTATGGCGCAGGCTCGTAATATGGAGTTTTTTAAAGCCAAGCATTCGAAAATTCCGGTTATGGGCATTACCAAGCCTGAAAAAATTCCGGAAAACGCCCATGAGCTGGTTTATATCACCCCTGCTTTTTCTGATATCGCCGAAATTGCTCAATGTTGCGACATTGTCGCCTTGGATGCCACCCTGCGGCCTCGCCCCAGTGAGGAAACGCTGGCGGAAATCGTGGATAAAGCCCGCAAAGCGTATCCCCATTTATTGCTCATGGCTGATATTGCCACGCTGGAAGAGGGACTTCATGCGGAAAAGCTGGGGTTTGACCTGATTAGCACCACCTTGTCCGGCTACACCACCGAAACGCTTCATCGGCAAAAACAGGGGCCTGATTTTGAGTTGTTGGCGTGCTTAACCCAGCATCTCAAAACGCCTGTAGTGATGGAAGGTCGGCTTTGGGAGCCGATGGATGTGGCCCGTGCTTTTGCGTTGAAAGCGTTTTCGGTGGTCATTGGCTCAGCAGTCACCCGTCCTCACGAAATTACCCGCCGTTTTGTCAGTGCTATTTCAGCCCCTGTGGCCGCTGTGGTGGATTAAGCAAGCGCTGCCAAAAATCTGGATTTGCATCCGCTTTTTGCGTGGCCTACAATAAAGCCCAATAGACAATGCTTAAAAAGCTAGGCTAGGTGTTTCCAAACTATTGAAAGACAAATTGCCGAGGCCCGGATTCGTATCACTGGCCCCGGTTAATCAAGGAGTTACGCAGGCATGTCCACTTCCCGCTATCTGTTTACTTCGGAGTCCGTAACCGAAGGGCATCCCGACAAGATTTGCGACCAGATCTCCGATTCCATTCTGGACGCTTTCTTGACCCAGGACCCCAAGGCGCGTGTCGCTGCCGAAACCTCTGTAACCACCGGCCTGGTGCTGGTTAGCGGTGAAATTACCGCCAATTGTTATGTGGACATTACATCCGTGGTTCGCAAAACGGTTCAGGATATTGGTTATGTGGGCGAATCTTCCGGTGGGTTTGATGGCCGCACTTGCGCCGTCTTGCTGAGCATTGATGAGCAGTCTGTTGATATCGCCGGTGGCGTGGATCAGGCCAAAGAAGTCCGTGGGAAGCTCTCTGATGATGAAATCAATCAGATTGGCGCGGGCGATCAAGGCATTATGTTTGGCTTTGCCTGCAACGAAACCAAGGAACTGATGCCTTTGCCTATTCAGGTGGCCCATGCCTTGGCCCGCCAGTTAACCGAGGTTCGCAAAAACGGCACGTTGCCTTACCTGCGTCCCGACGGGAAATCTCAGGTGACAGTGGAATATGTGAACGATCTGCCGCATCGCATTGATACGGTGGTGATCAGCACCCAGCACGACCCGGTGATTGACGCTGAAACAGACAATGAGAAGATTCAGCATCGCATTGATGTGGATCTTAAAAAATATGTAATCGATGAAGTGTTTAAAAACTTCTCGGTGAAACCGGATGCGGATACCAAGTACTTCATCAATCCAAGCGGTCGCTTTGTGATTGGTGGACCGCAAGGTGATGCGGGCTTAACCGGTCGTAAAATCATTGTAGATACCTACGGTGGCTATGCCCGTCACGGCGGCGGCGCTTTTTCCGGTAAAGATCCCACAAAAGTGGACCGCTCCGCAGCGTACGCCGCTCGTCATGTGGCTAAAAACATTGTGGCCGCTGGCTTGGCTGATAAGTGCGAAATTCAGATCGGTTACGCCATTGGCGTGGCTCGCCCCATGTCCATTAACGTAAACACTTGGGGAACTGGCACGTTGAGCGATAGCGAGCTGGCTGAGCTGGTGGAGAAGCATTTCGATCTGCGCCCGGCTGCCATTATCCAGAACTTTGACTTGCAAGGCTTGCCAGCCAAGCACAATGGCCGTTTTTACCACAATGTGGCCGCTTACGGGCATCTGGGTCGTCCCGATTTGGATTTACCCTGGGAGCGTTTGGATAAAGTGGGCGCCTTGCGGGAAGCCACTGTTGGAAAAAAGGCTGAAGCGCCAGTAGTGGCAGCGGTTTAAACGTTCATTACAACCGGCGCTTCAAGACAGTCGATTTATATGTTTTTAAAAGCACTCAATTGAACCTTTCGGAACAATTGAGTGTTTTTAATTTTACTCATATACTTTGTTCTGCAGAGAGCGATACAATACAAGGGTACCAGTCTATTAGTGTTGTAATATTTTAAGTGGTACCGTCGTTTGCCTATCTGCTTTCAACCGTTTCTTTCGTCCCGACAGTCAACTGATACCACATATTTGCCACATAGAGGTGTTTAAGAAGACGTGATGCACATTCTGGTTAGCGGTGTAAGACACCGGACAGCCCCGATTGAGGTTCGAGAAAAGTTCGCTTTGCTCGAAGGAGAAGTGCATTCGGCCTTAAATGTGTTGCAAGCCTGCGCTGGTATTGAAGAATGCGCCATTCTTACCACCTGTAACCGCACTGAAATTTATGCCGCCGTCAGCGATACGGAAATAGGGCTTCAGTCCATCAAGCAGTTCTACACCTTGTTTAAGGGGCTGGATATTACCCCCTATCGGCAGTACACCTTTAATTTGTTGCACGAAGATGCCGTGGCCCACTTGTTTCGGGTGGCTTCCGGGTTGGATAGTCTCATTATCGGGGAAGGCCAGATTTTAGGTCAGGTTAAAGAAACACTGGCTTTGGCTCAGCGGGAAAAAACCGCGGGCGTGTTGCTGGATAAGCTGTTTAAGTCCGCCCTTACCGTGGGTAAGCGGGTTCGCACCGAAACGGGGCTTTCGGATAAGGATGTCAGCGTTTCCTTGGCGGCCTTTCACTTTGCAAGACAGCACGATGCCAACTTGATGAACCGTCGCATCGCCTTGATTGGCGGCGGCAAGATGGCTGAAATTATGATGTCCCTGTTCAAACAAGGGATGACCCCGGAGCAACAGGCCAATGTGGTTGTTGTAAACCGAAGTCAGGCCAGACTGGATGAGTTGTGCGCCCGCTACGGGTATCAGGGCCATACCTGGGATCAGTTGGATACCGTGCTCAATCACGCTGAGGTACTGTTTGTGGCCACTGGCGCCCCGCATGTGGTTTTGGGCAAAGCGGATTTTGAGGGTCGAGATCTGAAACTGGTGGTGGATATTGCGGTGCCTCGCAATGTAGATCCTCGGGTGGCGGAATTGCCCAACGTGCAATTGTTTAATACCGATGACTTGGCCGGGGTGAACGGTTTTTCCGGGGATGCTCAGCGCCAGATCAAGCAGCAGGCTCAATCCATGCTGGAAGAAGAATGTATGACCTTTCAGCAATGGCGTATGTCCCTTTCGGTGGTACCCACTTTAACCCGGCTGCGGGAAAAGGTGGAAAGCATTCGTCAGGCGGAGCTGGCAGCCAATTCGGCCTTGGGCAAACAGTATGAGCTGATTGATGTGGTTTCTAAAAACCTCATTCAGAAAATTTTGCACGATCCCACGGTGCGGCTCAAAAGTTCTCGCAATTTGGCCGATATTTATCAGCAGGCTTCCGTGCTGAATCACTTATTTGATATTGATATTACGGCGGAGTCCGCTTCCACGGCTTGTCCGGTGGTGAAACCCCATTTAATGGATAGCAGCGTGTCCGCCTAGAGGTTTTTTTGAGATGGTGTCCGACAAGATACTCCGCTTAGGTAGCCGGGAAAGCCCCTTGGCGTTGGCCCAAACGCATCTGGTGGCTGATGCCCTGCGCAAGCAGTGGCCTAAATGCCAGATTGAAATCCAGACTTTCAAGACCCAGGGCGATTTGATTCTGGATACGGCACTTTCCAAGGCCGGGGACAAGGGCCTGTTTGTGAAGGAGCTGGAAGTGGCCCTGCTGGAAAACCGCATCGATTTAGCGGTTCACAGCATGAAGGATATGCCGGGTGATTTGCCGGATGGCTTATCGCTGGTTTCTTTTGGCCAGCGGGAAGATGCCCGGGATGTGCTAATTAGCAAAGACTCCATTGGGTTTATGGACTTACCGGCCGGTGCGATCATTGGCACCTCTTCTTTGCGGCGAGAGGCCCAGTTAAGAAGGCTGCGGGCTGATTTGCGCTATGAAGTGATTCGGGGGAACTTGCAAACCCGTTATCGCAAGCTGGAAGAAGGTCCCTATCAGGCCATTGTGCTGGCCGCTGCCGGTGTAAAGCGACTGGGCTGGCACGCGCGAATTACTCAAACGTTTGACGCTTGGCAGGAGAGCATTCCTGCCGTTGCCCAAGGTATTTTGGCCATTGAGTTTCGCAGCGGTGATGAAACGTCTCATCGTTTGTTAGAGCCTTTGCAGGTGCCATCGGTAGAAGTGGTTCGCTTGGCTGAGCGCTCGGTGTTGTCTACGTTATCAGGTGGCTGCCAATTGCCTCTGGGCGCTTATTGTCGGCCTACGGAAACTGGTTATGAGATGAAAGGCGTGGTTTTATCTCTGGATGGGGCGCAAGCCATCTACGCCTACACCACGTTTCAAACCGGTGAATCTTTGCAGGCCGGGGAAACGCTGGCGGAAAGTTTATTGGCTCAAGGGGGCAAAGCCATTCTGGATGGTATTCGTCAGGGCACTCAACCCGGATTGACTCATCCTTAATTGAGTTGGGCGTTTAATTTTCCAGAATCAGCGTCACCGGGCCGTCATTCACCAGTGAGACTTTCATATCGGCCCCAAATACGCCGGTTTCTATTTTCAGTCCCGATGTTTGGCGGAGCTTTTCTACCAAAAGGTGATACAGGCGTTCGGCCTCCAAGGGCGCTTTGGCGTTGTCAAAGCCGGGGCGGTTTCCTTTACGGCAATCGGCAGCCAGGGTAAATTGGGAAACCACCAGAATTTGCCCCGCAATATCCTGCACCGAGCGGTTCATCTTGCCGTTTTCATCGGGAAAAATGCGCAAGCGCAGCAGTTTGCCCACATGATAATCCAGTTGGGTTTCCTCATCATTTTTTTCCACGCCAAACAGCACCATTAAGCCGGGGCCAATCTGACCGACCGTGGTTTGATCGACCATTACGCTGGCCTGGGAAACACGCTGAATGACGCACTTCATGGAAAAAAGCGGAGCCTAGCCGAGCTCGGGGGCGGCAATGCCAGTGGAGCCAAAGCCCCCTTGGCGGCCGTCCACCATAATCACATCATCGGCTTCTTCCCACTGTACCTGGGTAACGGGAGCCACCACCAGTTGTGCCACCCGATCGCCGGGCTGAATGGTGAATGTTTCCTGAGACAAATTGATGAGCGCCACTTTTACTTCGTGCCGGTAATCGCTGTCGATGGTGCCAACGCCATTGGCCAGACAAATGCCATGCTTAATGGCCAGACCGCTTCTGGCTCTGACCTGACATTCGTAGCCTTCCGGCAGCATCATCACCAATCCGGTGGGGATTAAAGCCCGCTCCAGAGGTTGTAGAGTGACCGGAACCCCAATAGCGGCCTGCACATCCATCCCGGCAGAACCGGAAGTGGCATAAGCTGGCAAGTGCTTAGGGGCATGGGCCAAGCGGTGAATGGAAACCTGAATCGTTTGCGTTGCTTGCTGTGTTTGCATGTTGATTCCCTTACGCCTTCACCAGGCAAGCCTGCTTGATAATGCCCACAAAGCTTTCAGCTTCCAGGCTGGCCCCGCCGACCAGTCCGCCATCAATGTCGGATTGACCCATCAGGGCTTGGGTGTTGTCGGCTTTTACGCTGCCGCCGTAAAGTACACGGGTTTGCTTGGCATCGCCGTACTCGCTTACAAAATGACGAATTAAGGCGCAAACCCGGTTGGCTTCAGGGGCTTCGCAAACTTTGCCGGTGCCAATGGCCCACACGGGTTCGTATGCAATCACAATGCTGGGTAAATCGGCAGCGCTAATTTGGGTTAAAACGGCCCGTACCTGTTGTTCAATCACGGCATCCGTCAAACCGTTTTCACGCTCCATCAGCTGCTCACCCACGCAAACAATGGGGGTGATGCCATGTTTGAGGGCGGCTACGGTTTTTTGGGCTACGGTTTCATCGGTTTCGTTAAAATATTGACGGCGCTCGCTATGGCCTAAAACCACCCATTGAATGCCCAAATCAGCCAGCATTAACGGAGAGATTTCACCGGTATAGGCCCCATTGTCCCGGCTTTCCATGGTTTGAGCGGCCACCAGAAACGGGGCGCCTAGCTTGGCAATGCAGGTTTGTACGCTGGCCAGAGCGGTAAAGGGAGGGCAAATGACAATGTCGGGCAACTCAGCGCTATTGAGCGACTGCACTTTTTGCCACAAGCTTTCCACAAAAGTGGTGGCTTCGTGGGTGGTTTTAAACATTTTCCAGTTCCCGGCAATGACGGGACGACGCGCGTTAGCCATGGTCTCTCTCTCCTGTAATTCTTTCGGGCCCAACAGGCTGCTGGTTTCCCTTTGTATAATTTCTATTAAATAGCGTGAGGGGAGCTGATGAACGCTCCCCTCTTGCAATGGTTGACGCTTAAGCGGTGACCGGCACTCGCTCGGCGACCATCTGAGTCAATTCGGCCAAACGGTTGCTGTAACCCCATTCGTTGTCGTACCAGCCAATTACTTTGGCCATGTTGGTACCAACTACTTGGGTGAATTCAGAATCAAACACACAACTGCTTGGGTTGCCGATGTAATCGGTACTGACCAGCGGTGCGTCCGCGAATTGCAGCACGTCTTTCAGTTCGTTCTCGGCAGCTTTTTTGAAAGCCGCGTTGATCGCTTCCACGGTGACCGGTTTTTCGGTGATTACGGTCAAGTCGGTCAAGCTGACATCCGGGGTTGGGACCCGAACTGCATAGCCGTTCAGCTTGCCTTTCAGGGCGGGCAAAACCGAACCAATGGCTTTGGCGGCGCCAGTGGAGGTGGGGATCATGCTCACCGCTGCGGAACGAGCGCGACGCAAGTCTTCGTGAGGGGCATCCAGCAAACGCTGATCGCCGGTGTAGCTGTGGATGGTGGTCATAATGCCAGATACCACCCCAAAGTTTTCGTGCAGCACTTTGCCAATGGGGGCTAAGCAGTTGGTGGTGCAGCTGGCGTTGGAAATAATGTGGTGTTTGGCAGGATCGTATTCATGGGCGTTAATGCCAATGGCCACGGTAATGTCTTCATTTTTGGCAGGTGCGCTGATGATGACTTTTTTAGCGCCTGCTTCAATGTGTTTTTTGGCCTTTTCGCCATCGGTAAAGAATCCGGTGCATTCAATCACCACGTCCACGCCCAGTTCTTTCCAGGGCAGGTTGGACGGATCTTTTTCGGCATAAATGCGGATGGTGCGACCATCGATAGTCAGCGAATTGTCAGTGAAGTCCACTTCGCCTTTGTAAATGCCCATGGTGGAATCATATTTAAACAGGTGGGCCAGTTGTTTGGGGGTCGTCAAATCGTTGATAGCGACCACGTTTAAATCCACACGGGAACTTTCCAGAGCGGCCCGTAAGGTCAAACGACCGATACGACCGAAGCCATTGATGGCGACTTTGCTTACCATAAGCATTTTCCTTCTCATAACGCTGATACGGCTGAATATTGCCAAAAGCATTTTCCAAATCAATATAGCATAAGCAAAATAACAAATATACGACCCTCAGGCCAAGCATGGGCGCTCAAACACATGGCACTCTGTGGCACGGATGATTGCCCTAAGCGACTTTAAGACGCTTTAAGGTCGAAAGTTAAAGCTGACCCGCTTTTTGCCGGGTTACACCCAGACTGCGCTGTTTCCGGCTGGCCGGAAATTTAACCAGACTGGTATTGTAGATGGCCTGCGACACACTGGGCGAGCTGCCTTTCAGGTAGTCTAGCGCCTGAACGGACACTTTGTCCTCAAACCGCAATGACGCCTGCCCGTAGCTGGGGCGGCTGCTGGTGGCAGCTTGTTTTTTGGAGGGGGCCGGGGTCGCGCTTACCACAGGTTCGGGAGGGGCGTACAATGGCACCATGCCAGTGAGGTAGGGCATGCCGTTGGTGTTGGCGTCTTTTCCCAAAGAGGATTGGGATTGACTGAGCAGGACTTTGAGCAACACTAGTCCGCCAATGAGGCAGAATAGGCCCATGCCCCCCAGAAAAACGGCCACGGTAATAATCAGCCATTGTGGCAGGGCTTGAAAACCTTCCCGAATTTCAGAGGTCAGCTCCTTAATTTCGCTAGGGGCTGGTGGACTGGGTTGAGCAGGAGCAGTAACGGCCAGCGGCAAGCCACTGACTGCCGGACCTTGCAAGGTATCTGTGGGCGTTGCGCTATTGGTGGGCAAGGCATGCAGGTACCAGAGCGGATCGGTCTGTGTGGGACCCGTCTCATTCAGGCTGGTTTGTTTTTCCGCCGGTAGGCGCAGAGAATCTGCCACCGAAATGGTGTTCACCGGCTCATCGTTGGGCAAGCGTTTCTGGCTTGCGGCTTTAACAGACGGTTTTAAGCGGGCTGTTTTCTGGAAGTCGCTGGGGCGGTAAACATACGGATTCCATTCCCCGGCTTGCCGGTTTCGGGTGGGTGCCGGGCTTAACTTCAGGCGGCTGGTTTTAACGGAAATGTCTTTTTTAGGGGCGGGCTTGGGGAAATTGGCCGCCACTTGTTCAAACTGGCTTTCCGGTTGAGCCTGCACCGCTGGACGTGGTTTTAGTTTTTCAGCAGGGGGAGCGGTTTTAACCGCTGCTGCGCCGGGTCGTTTTTGCTGAATGGAAATATGGTAGTCACTGGCGGGGAGGTTTGGCAGGATGATTTTGACTTTGCCATCGTCGCTGGGAACCGCCCGCCCAATAAAGCGGTTTTTGTTGTCAATCACCACGGGCAAGCCGTTGGTAATTTGATCCTGAGAAAGCTGGGTGTCGGGCAAAACGATGGTAAACTGCTTGCCTTGATGCTCGGTGGTGTAGCTGGCCCGTTGGTCGGTAAACAGGGTTACAGTAACCGATTTATCCTGGGTGTTAATGGCAAAGCCATCCAGCTCGGTACTTTGCGCTGGGTTTTCCATCACAAAGCTAAGTCCGGCCAGAATCAGCAATCCGCATAAAAATTGATATCGAGGGGCCACGTCCACCACTTTACAGTTTCCTACCCCTTCATTGTAACTGATTGTTGCGCGATTACGGAATAGGCCATGCGATTAATCCCATCCATTGAAAGGATCGTAAGCACAAGCTTTTCAGCCCTGCACCCGGTAGGCTTACACCAGCCCTTGCTCAAAGGCGTGGGCCAGCAGTTGGGTACGTTTGTTAAGGCCG
Organism: Vampirovibrio sp.; assembly: GCF_041737375.1. Taxonomy (NCBI): domain Bacteria; kingdom Bacillati; phylum Candidatus Melainabacteria; class Vampirovibriophyceae; order Vampirovibrionales; family Vampirovibrionaceae; genus Vampirovibrio; species Vampirovibrio sp. Next base: position 682,193 of record NZ_JBGSRV010000010.1, on the reverse strand, counting down.
GTTTTTTTCATCAGGTTGGCAACATGGGTATCCACGGTTTTAACCGAAAGGCAAAGATTTTTGGCAATGGCCTGATTGCTAAGTCCTTGGGCCAGTTGAGACAGAATTTCCTGTTCTCGGGCCGTAAATGGGTTTTCTTGCTTGTGATGGTTGGCGGTTTTTAATCGTTCAGCGATATCCGCTGATAACACGGGTAGGTCTATCCCGGCGAATGCTTGTTTCAGGCTGTTTTGTAGGCAGCGTTCATCAATGGTTTTACTCAAAAACCCTTCCACCTTCAGGATTTGGGCTTTTCGAATGTACTGCAAATCAATGTGGGCTGAAAATAAAACAATTTTCAGGCCCGGGAAGGCGGGTTTGATCGTTTCCAGTAATTGCAGGCCGTTTTGATGGGGCAGATTGATGTCCAGCAGCAGCAAGTCTGGCTGCCTGAGTTTTAGCAACCCCATTAACGCTTCCCCCGAGGAGGCTTCTCCCAGCACTGAGAAATCAGGGCTGCGGTTCAGCATTTCACGGGTGCCTTGGCGCACCACGCTGTGGTCATCCACCAGGATGACTGTAATGGGCCTTGGTTGCGGGTCAGCTTTTGGGGAGGTCATGGGGCCTCACAGGAATGGTGAAGTGAAAGCGACTGCCTTGTCCCGGCTTACTCTCAATGTGAAGGCGGCCTTCTATCTGTTGAATCCGCTCTTTGACCCCGGTTAAACCCATGCTTTTGGGATAAGCCTTCAGCGGGTCAAAACCTTTGCCGTTGTCATAAATAGAGGCGCTGAGCATGGGGCTTTCTTCTGGGGTGTAGGCGATGGTGATGTTGACCTGACTGGCTTGGGCGTGATGCTTGATATTGGAGCAAAGCTCCTGCAGCACTCTAAAAAGCGGCAATTCATAAGGCTTGGGTAGGCTGGAAAGGCCCACTAAATCGGCATTGAGAGAAACCTTCTCAATGCCGAACTGCCGCAAATCATCGGCCAGAAATTCCAGCGAGGCCACCAGTCCCAAGTCTTCCAGCACCTGGGGTTTCAGGTTGTGGCAAACCCGTCGCAAATTATCGATGACCGCCTCTATTTTTTGGGGGGCGTAGTTGCGCTTCAAATCAATCAGTTCCTGCACCACGCCATCGTGCAAGTCTTGGGCGATGCGTCGTCTTTCTTCTTCTTGCAACTGAATATTTAAATCCCGAGAGCGGGCCAGTTGTTGAATGAGCCGATCCAGATCGTAAGCGGTAATGCCCGTTAGTACCAAGCCCAGCACAATCATGCTGATGGTGACCCACTGAGTAACATGTTGGGCCTGATTTTGCAGGTTGCTAAGGTCATTCAGCTCGTCCAGGCTGAAGGAAAAGAAATCGCTTTGGCTCAACCCTTTTACCAGCAGCAAGTTGGGTTGTTTGTTGTTTAAAATGCTTTGTAACAGCGGCGAAAGGGCTTGTTTCCCTTGCTCGTCGCTCTTTTTATTTTGAATGGCCGCTATTAACCGGGTTTGTCGATAAATTTCATTCCAGTCGGCTTGGGCCTGTTCCGGGTTTTCTGCCAGTTCTTGCTGTACTTTTTTCAAGCCCCAGCGAATGTTACTGAGAATGACCACTTGGCTCACATTGTCGGATACCCGAACCACTTCATTTTTCCAGCGCAAGGTTTGCTGGTAAGCGGTACCACCAATCAGAAAGGTTAAAAGCACCATTACCAGCAATGGGGCTAAAATGACAGGGCGTAAAGACAAGTTTAGCTCGTTTACATTAAAAAACGGGGGAAGGCCAAACACAGTTAGCCTTCCCCGTTGTAATCTGTAAATTAGTTGTTAAAGGCGGGCAGTTTATTGCCGTTGGCAGGGTTTGCCCTTACGGTCACAACGCCATCGGTAAAGGTGTAACTAACGCCGCTCCATTTGGTAAAAGCTGTTGTAGGGCAAGTAATGGTGGCTGCCGCAACAGTACAACCTCCTCTACCAAAGCTGCCGATGGCAATGGTTTTCCCTGTGGCCCTATTGGCTGTTTTTAAAGGGTCTACATAATCTGTAAAACCATTTGGGGTGGAGGCTTTTTCTGCGGTGTAAATAGCGCCAGCGCTGGCTAGCTGGGCTTTTAAGTCTTTAATCAGCGAGGCTTCCGCTTGAGCTGTGGTATCACCAAAGCGGGGTAGTGCTACAGCGGCCAAAATTGCGATAATGGCGATTACAACCGCCAATTCAATCAAGGTAAAGCCTTTTTGGGTTTTCATAGGGTTCTCCTTCTTCGCCACTCATTGAGGTCGGGTAGCGATTGATTCCTGCTTTGAATAAACAGTTGTTTATTTTTTATTATATCTTGTAATTATATTGTCGAACTTTGGGCGGAATACTTTATCAGTAAAATTACTGATCTTTTTCATGTAAAAGGAGGGGTTGGGAAAAATTTGGGGCAGGGACGTATTGATAGATGGAAATCAATCCGGCCTGGGTTTGAAAGACCCGTTCCAGACGTTTTGGGGCTGGGCTTGAAAACAAGGGGTTTAATTGCTTGGTACTGGGTACCGGGAACCAGTTGTTATATTGGTTTTTAAGCACCCGAACAGGGCTGTCCACAATATAGTGGGCGCCCTGATAATTTAAAACCTGGCCTGTGGCCTGCGTGTTTTGCTGTTGTAGTTGCTCTAGACAAATGCGATTGGGGTTTGGGCAGGCCTTTAGTAAGCGCTTTTGAGGCAGGAAAATAAAAAAATCAAAAACAGGGCGATGGGTGTGTAAGGCGTAAAAATAATTTTCATCCATATTTTTAATATAAATTCGGCTGTGGGCGGGGGTATGGGTTTTAATAAACTGGAATGCCTGTTGATATTCTGCCCACAAGTTGAGTTGAGGTTGAACCGTGAGTTCGTTGGGGGTGGCTTTCTGCAAGTAAGGGGCTAAATGTAGAGCGTTAAGCCCTAGCATGCCTACCAGCAGCGTGGGCAAGGCAAAAGCAACTGCTGTTTTAAAGCGGGGGCTGTCTGGCGCCATGGATACTAAAAAGCTTATTAGCAAAGGCATTAGCGGCATGATAAAGCGGGGATAAACGCTGTGGAAGCTCCAGAAGGGCAGGATGACCAGGTAAAAGGCCACATAAAGCCCTTCGGGTGAGTATTGCCTTTTTTGCAACTGCTGGTAAGCGTAGTGGCCTAGTCCCAGTGTGAGTAGCATGCTTAATGCCAAAATAATGCTTTCTGAAAACAGGGTGGGTTTACTGAGAAAAAAACGTTCCAGCAAGGGGAAAAACTGAACGGACAGGTTGCCCAATAGTTCGCTGGCACCCTTGCTGAGCAGTTCTATCAGCGTATATTCGTGGTTTAAATCCATGCGGAAGGATTGAAAGTAGGTTTCTTGAAAACTGCGCACCAGAAAGTCCCCTACCCCGTAGGTGGTGTCTTTTCGAGCGCCGGACCACTGTAGCCATGGCAAGCTGAGCGTGAAGCTGCCTACTGCGTAAAACAGGGCCTGCTTGCGTTGTCGGTTTATCCAAAGCCAAAGGCCAACCCCCGCCATTAGGGGCAGGGCCATGGTGCGGGTGTAAAAAGCCGCCACGCTTAGCCCAATGAGTATTCCGGTTTGAAAAAGGCTGAGGGGCTGGTTTTTTGCGTGGAATCGATGGCATAAAATCAGCGTGATCACGGTCAGCAGCATCCAAAGCGGCTCAGACATCAATTCGGTACTGACTTCCAAAAAGCGCCAGTTGGTGGCCACAATGGCCACCAGTAGCAAGCTTATCCCAGTGGAAAACCGCCGGATTTTTTGAAAATAATAGCCCCAAAGCCCTAGTGTGAGCGTGGAAAACAGAATATTGAGGCACTTGAACCACACCATATTTTGTGGAAAATGTGGATTGAAAAGCCAGCCCAGCGCCAATATCAGTGGATAAAGGGGTGGATATTTATAAAATAAAGGCGCGCCCACTACCCCGGAAAGTCGATACCCTTCCCCTGCCGCCAGCGCTTTGGCGGCCATCAGGTACATGCCGTCATCGTATAAAAAGCCAGCCACCTCCGGTTTCATGACATAGCAGGCCAGGCCGGCAAAACCGGCCAGCAGCATTATCCAGCCCCAAAGGGTTATTGTTGCGGGAGATAATTTCAAATCACATTACTTTCCAGCTCTTTGGGTTCCAGCGCTTTGGGACTGTATTGGAGGGGAACGCACTTTTTTGATAGGTTTGCTTCTTTTATTTTAGCAATTTTTAAGGGTTCAGCCTCGGTTCGCTGGGGGTAACGTATGGCATAATGGCGAATAAGTGGACGTTGCAGGTGCTTTGTGAGGAAAGAAAGTCGAGATGTTTAAACCCACCATTCTGGTTGCCCCGGCCTGCTTTAAAGGTTCATTATCGGCCTTGGAAGTGGCCACCGTAATGGCGGACTTTTTGAGAGACCAGTTGGGGGACACGGTGACGATTCTGCATTGCCCCATTGCCGATGGGGGCGATGACACCTTGTCGGTGCTGCAATCGGTATGGCCTGCCGCTGAGCGAATTACTGCCACTGTAACTGGCCCGGTGGCCGGGGTGCGGGTGAGCGCTGACTATTTATGGGTGCCCCATCAAAAAGCGGTGGTCATCGAGTCCGCTCAGGCGCACGGCTTGAAGTTGCTGGCGGGTCGTCTGTCGCCCATGGCGGCTACCTCTTACGGGGTGGGGGAATTGATTCAACACGCCTTGCAAACCTATCAGCCGGAAGAAGTGATTATCACGGTGGGCGGTAGTGCCTCTACCGATGGCGGGCTAGGGGCCTTGCAAGCCCTGGGGGTGCGCTTTGAAAACGCCTTGGGCCAAACGCTACAAGATCCCATTGCGGGCCAGAATTTACTGGAAATTCAGCGGGTGATTTTTCCTGAACAGCCGTTTTATACAGGACGCTGGGTGATTGCCACCGATGTGATCAATCCCTTGCTGGGTTCGCAGGGAGCGGCCGCTGTGTTTGCCCCTCAAAAAGGCGCAGATGCCCAGCAGTGTGAACAGTTGGCGCTTGGCTTGCAACAGGTCAGCCGCTTAATGGCCGCCGCTTGCGGGGCTGATTTAACCACGCTGCCCGGAGCCGGTGCGGCGGGCGGTTTGGCGTATGGGCTGCGTCACTTGCCCCGCTCGGGCATTATTGGAGGCAGTGCGTGGTTGGCGGATGCTTTGGGCCTGCCTCAAAAAATGGCCTTGGCCGATTTGATTTTAACCGGGGAAGGGCGCTTTGATCAGACGTCTTTAAGCGGCAAGGCGGTGGGAAATTTGCTAAGCTGGGCAGGCCAAAAGCCGGTGGTGGTGGTCTGCGGTCAAGTGGAAGCGGGGCTGGGTTTTCAGCCGCCGGTGCATGTGTTTCCGCTGGCGGAAGCTGCCCGCTCTGCCCGTGCTTCTATGAGTAATCCTAAGCTTGCCTTACAGGCTGGCTTGCGGCAACTTGGGCCTCTGCTGAAAACCCTGTTGCCATTAGCGTAGCCAGGGCCTGCATGGTGGCCGGGCGATAGCTGCACAGGCTAAGGTGCAAATCGGGTTCAGACAGACTTTGCCGATCGTAAGCCGTGCCAGCGGACGCCAGAATGATGGGCGTGGTTGGGTATTGCCGCCTCAGGACTTCGTATAAGTCTGCCTGGCTGGTGTAAATTAGCGGGTTAAAGCTCACAAACACAATCACTTCAGGCGCAACGCCTATTTTTTCCGAAATGGCAGCAGCTGAAAACGCCTGCTTGGGCGGATAGCTCAGGCTTTGCAGCATACTGAAGCCCGCCTGTTCAAACAGCAGGTTTAAAGCGGGGGAGGTGGGCGCATCAAAGGCGTAATTGCCCATGCTGTCTCGCTCCGGATGAATCAGCAAGCAGGGTGCCTGAGGCGCTAGGGGCAGTAAGTCGGCTTTTCCTGCCAGCTCGGTGATGCCCCGTTCAGCGGTTAGGGCTGCTTGTTGAGCGCATTGTTGGGAGGTCAAGGTAATGGTCTGTGCCGAAAAAGGCTTGAGGTAGCGTGACTTTAAAGCGGCAATTCGCTGGAGTGATTCCTCCAGTTGACTCATGGGCAGTTGGCCGCTTTCAAACGCATGAATGACCGCTTCGTACACATCCCATTCCGCTTCGGTGCTTTGCTTGTAAAGCAAAATATCCACCCCTGCTTTCAGGGAGGCCAAAGCGGCTTCTACGGGACTACGATGCTTGGTAATGGCGCCCATGCACATGTCATCTGTAATAATAACCCCCTGAAATCCACACTGCTGGCGCAGCAATCCCTGAAGAATGGCTGGGGAGGCGGAGGCGGGCAGTTTTTGCTCTTCCGCCGTGGTTTGCAAGGCCGGGTAATAGCCGTGGGCCACCAGCATGACCGGCAGGCCAGCCTCAACGGCCTGTTGAAATGGCCATAATTCTTCAGCAGTGAAGTGCAGGGTGGGTAAATCGAGGTGAGAGTCCACCGTTCCATTGCCGTGGCCCGGAAAGTGCTTGCCCACCGCAATGAGTCCCGCTTGTTGAAAGGCTTGTAGGGCTATTTTTGAAAAACGCCAAACGGTTTGGGCATCGTCTCCAAAGCTACGCACCCCGATAATGGGGTTATTGGGCTGAAAATTAACATCCAGCGTGGGGAAAAAATCCAGATTCAGCCCCACCGAAAGCAGATTTTGAGCCAGTTGCCGGTACATGGTTTCAGCCAGATCGTCTGGCTGGTTTGCCAGTGCCACCGCTCGGGGGGTTAATGCGGTGGGAAACAGGGTATGAGGCAGCCGTTCCACTTGTCCGCCTTCCTGATCAATGCCCAGTAGTGGGGCAGGCAGGTGAGCGGGGATGCGAGCGGTGAAGTCCGCCATTAACTGGGCCACCGCTAGCGGGGTTTGCTGGGGCAGGGTGTCAAAGTTATCCCGAAAAAAAATCAGCCCCCCCAAGCCTCGCTCTAAAAAGCGGTGGGTGATGGGGTTGGGAGATAAGCCTTCGTAACCCAGCATAAACAATTGGGCTACTTTTTCACTCAGCGTCAGGGTTTGGTAAGGGTGTTGCATGGGTGTGCCTGCCTACTTTCCCACGCAAAACTGCTGGAATACGCTGGTTAACACCTCTTCGGTGGTGTCTCGCCCCATCAATTCATCCAGCTTTCGCAGGGCCTCGGTCATAGGAAGCGTAACCACATCCAGCGGCAAGGTGGAGTGGATGGCCTGTCTGGCTTGATTCAGGCACTCTTCCACTTGTATGCAGCACTGAATTTGGCGCTGGTTGAGCGAAATGGTCAAGCCGGTTTCCTCATGCGAGAAAGAGCGGATTTTTTCTTGCAGGGCGGCATAAATTTCATCCATGCCCTCTCGGCTTTTCACCGAAAGGTAAATCCAGTTGGGGAACGTTTTTTGGCCTGCCCGCAGTAAATCTTTTTTATTGCCTACCACAATGGTATTGCTGGCTTCCAGCTTGCTTAAAATCTGCATATCGTAGCGCAACACGCCTACCGAGCAATCAATCAGATAAATCACAATCTGGGCTTCGGTGGCGGCTTTCCAACTGCGCTCAATGCCCATCATTTCAATACTGTGGTGGGTTTCCCGAATGCCTGCCGTGTCAATCAGGGTGATGGCGATTCCATCAATGTCCAGCACCTCAGTCACCACATCTCGGGTGGTTCCGGCCTGATCGGTCACAATGGAGCGATCGCTGGCCAGTAAGGCGTTAAACAACGAGGATTTTCCAGAGTTGGGCATGCCCAGCAAGGCCACTTTTAAGCCTTCTCGCACCATGCGGTTCCGTTGGGCGCTTTCTTTTAGCCGCGAAATGCCTTCCAGACACTCATCCAGTTTATTGGCCAAAATTTGGCGATCCGGCTCATCCACTTCTTCGGGGAAATCAATACTGGCTACAATCTGAGCCTGTAAGTCCAGCAAGCCGTGGCTCATGTCATCGATATACTTGCCCAGCGATCGGTTTTTCAAGTTGCCGGATGCCTGTGCAATCAACCGTTCACTGCGTGAAGAAATCAAATCCATCACCGATTCGGCCTGGGTTAAATCCATTTTGCCGTTGAGATAAGCCCGCATGGTGAACTCTCCGGGCATGGCGATGCGGGCGCCATTTTTAACGCAAAGGCCCAGAATTTTATGGCAAATCACATCGCCGCCGTGGCAATGAATTTCAATCACATCTTCGCCGGTGTAGCTGTTGGGGTCTTTAAAAGCCAGTAACAGCACTTCATCAATAATATCGCCATGATCGCTAATCCAGCCGTGATAAAACCGGCCATGCTGGAATTGAATGTTCTTGCGGGAAAACAGTTCGTAAGCGATGCTCCAGGCGTCTTTTCCGCTGATGCGGATGACAGCCACACTGCCCTGCCCACGGGCGGTGGCGATGGCTGCGATAGTGCTGTCGGTGCTGATCATGGGGGTCACTTTCTGCGTTGACTCAACGGCTTCAATCGGATGTTTAAAACTGGGGGCGTTCCACGCTGAAAACCAGTGCGCCTCATCCTCTTATACTCTCAGTGTAGCTTAATTGCGATATTTTCGGCAAACCGCAGTTCCTAAAACAAGCTGAGCTGTGGGGTTTCCACCTCGATTTCCCGTATCTGTCTGGTATTAACCATGGCCAGTTCTTTTTTCTGCATCTGGCTCAGCAGTGATTCTGCCTTATGAATGATTTCTCCCGGAATGCCAGCCATTTTAGCCACTTGAATGCCGTAGCTCTTCTGGGCGGCACCAGGCTCTACGGTATGAAGAAACTCAATGTCCCCATCTGCCTCAGTGACACAAACCCGGTAATTGGCAATGTTGGAATGGGTCTGCTCCAGGGTGTTTAACTCGTGGTAATGGGTGGCAAACAGGGTGCGGCAACCCATTTTGGTGGCCATATATTCCGAAACGGCCCACGCAATGGAAACACCATCGTAAGTGCTGGTGCCACGACCCACTTCATCCAGCAATACCAGCCCCCGGCGGGTGGCGCCATGTAAAATCTGGGCGGTTTCGTTCATTTCCACCATAAAAGTGGATTGCCCGCTGGAGAGGTCATCTACTGCCCCGACACGGGTATAAATGCCATCCACCAAGCCAATGCGGGCATAAGTGGCCGGAACAAAAGAACCCATTTGGGCCATCAGCACAATCAGGGCCACTTGTCGCATGTAAGTCGATTTTCCGGCCATGTTGGGACCTGTGATAATCATCATTTGCGGGATTTGATGCTCATCCGGGTTGGCGGACAGGGTAACGCTGTTGGGCACAAACCGCCCCAAGGGTAACATTTTTTCCACCACCGGATGGCGGCTTTGTTGCAAGTTAATTTCGTAGGATTCATCCACTTGCGGGCGCACATAACTTTGTTCAACGGCCACCGTGGCCAGCGATTGCAGCACATCCAGCACCGAAACCCGCTGGGCGCAATCGGCCACAATGTTGGCAAATGCCAGCAGTTTTTGCCGTAACTCGATAAACAGGTTGTATTCCAGTTCATACTGTCGGCTCTGGGCGTCTAATACCTGTCCCTCGTGGTTTTTCAGGATATCCGTGGTGTAACGCTCGGCGTTGGTCAGGGTTTGCTTGCGGTGGTAATCGGCAGGCACCGCACTGGCATTGGCTCGGGTTACTTCAATAAAGTAGCCAAACGCACTGTTAAAAGAGACTTTCAGGGTTTTAATGCCGGTAAGCTCTTTTTGCTCTGCCTCATATTGGGCAAGCCAGCTTTCGTGATTCCGCACCAAATCCCGCATTTGATCCAGTTCGGCGTGGAACCCCGTTTTGATAATGCCGCCTTCTTTCAGGCTTAAAGCCGGAGAATCATCAATGGCCTGATCAATCAGGGCCATCATCTTGAACAATTCGGGTGGAAACGCCTGCATGCGGCTTAAGTAAAAGGTTTCCAGCGGTTTGAGCAAGTTGGATAAATCCGGCAAACGGGCAATGGATTGCTTGAGGGCAATTAAATCCCGGGGCTGGGCGTTCAGGTTGGCCACTTTGGTGCTGAGGCGCTCAATGTCATAAATATCGGGCAGTAAATGCCGCACCGATTCACGGATACCGGGGTGATTTACCAACTCTTCCACCCCGTCCAGCCGGGACAGGATTTCAGGAAGATGAGTCAAGGGTTGGCTAATCCATTGCCGCAACAGGCGGGTTCCCATGCTGGTGCAGGTTCGGTTCAGCACCCATAGCAAACTGCCTTCGTGTTGCCCGTTTTTAACGGTGGCCAGCAACTCTAAGTTGCGTCGGGCGGTGGTGTTCATGGTTACGGTTTGTTGCAGGGCGTAGCTGCGAATGCCGTTAAATACCGGCAGGTTGTCCAGAAAATTCCGGCTGATGTAATAGCCAATGGTGCCTGCCGCTTGCAGGGCCAGGGGCAACGCTTCCAGCCCAAATCCATCCAGAGAGGCCACTTTGAACAAGTTTAACAGCACTTGTCGGGTGTCTGATACCTGAAACGCGCCTTCCGGCAAGGGGGTGCACTTATAATTAGCGGTAATTTCAGGGGGAACATCCGCTAAAAATTCATCCAGCTCGTGAATAGAGGCGGCCCTGCGCTTGCGGCCCTTCACCAGAATTTCTACGGGCCGAATGCGATCCAGTTCTGATAGCAATTCTAAAAAAGTCAGCTCCGTTACCCGAAACTCTCCGGTGGTGATGTCGCAATAGGCAAAACCGCACTGTTGGGGCGATTGAATGTGCAAAGCCGCCAAAAAGTTGTTTTCCTCGGGCCGTAACAAAGAGGGTTCGGTGATGGTGCCGCTGGAAAGCACCCGCACCACTTGGCGCTTTACCAGCCCTTTGGCCTGACTGGGGTCTTCCATTTGCTCGCAAACGGCCACTTTTAAATTTTGGGCCAGCAGCTTGGTTAAGTAGGTTTCCGCCGCCTTAACCGGAATGCCCGCCATGGGAATACGCCCCGCTTGTCCGGCGTCTCTGCCGGTGAGGGTGATTTCCAGCACTCGGGCTGTGATTAGGGCGTCCTCAAAAAAGGTTTCGTAAAAATCGCCCATGCGGTAAAACAAAATAATGCCCGGATATTGGGCTTTTACCGCCAAAAATTGACTGACCATGGGGGTGGCCCCTGCCGGATCGGCGGACATGGAATGCAGGGTATTGTAGTTGCCTTGCTTTGGGGGCAGTGGCTTTAGAGTTGTTTCGGCAGTATTGGACTCTCTCATTTCCTGATTTTAGCAAGATTCCACCCTAAAATCCGGGGAGGTTAAAGTCTGTAAACCCCTATCCACTAAAAAGCCGGACCCGAAAGCCCGACTTTTTAAGGATTTAATGAAATGATTTACTTGGCGGCAGGCGTTGTACCGGCGGCATTCAAGCGAGACAGCACATCATTGGTAATGTCGGTGCCGCCCACAAACACGGATTGCTTGGCGATAATAACAGACAGGTTTTTGCCACGAGCCACATCCTGAATGGTATTGGTCATAGCGTCTTCCAGACTTTTGGCTTTACTGGCCTGAGTGTCACGGTACTCGTTCACTTTGGCGGCCAGTTTGTCTTCCAGGCTTTTTTGCAGCTGATCCACGGCAACCGGGTTGTTGGGCTGCTTTGTTTTGGCTTCCCGAATTTGTTTAACGAACTCGGCTTGCATTTTTTCCAGATCCGCTTCCTTTGCCTTCATGTCATCGTTGAACATTTGGGCTTTGTTGTAGGAACGAACCAGTTTTTCGTAATCAATGGTGCCAATAGTATCAGCGGCTTGAGCTGCCCGCAGGCCACCCAGTCCCAATACCAGTACAGACAGTACAATGGTGAGGATACGCTTCATGAGATAGGGGACTCCTTAGGACAAACGTACTTGCAATTCTTTCGATTATTTCAGAAATCGCGATATTGAACAAGATGCCAAAGGCACAGTGTTGTTCCCATCTGATTTTTCAGGGTTGCCTGAGAGACTAGAATTTCTCGCCAACCCCAAAGTTCCAGGCCCGGTTGTATTTACCGCCGCCGGAGATGGGAATGGCGTAGTCAATCCGAATGGGGCCAACCCCTGGCATATTGACCCGAATGCCCAAACCGGTAGACATGCCGTTGCCGGAGCGGTTGAAGACGCTGTTAAAGTTGGATTGTCCCAACACGCTGCCCGCATCCACAAAGGAGGCCAGGCTCAGGGTGTTGAGGACTGGTACGTTCTTTAACTTGCCAAACATGGGCACTTTGGCTCGCAGTTCGGCTGTGCTAAGCAGGTAGCCATTGCCAATACCCAAGCCGCCTTCCTGGAAGCCCCGCACCGAGTAAGCGCCGCCCATACGGAACATATTGAATTCGGGAATATCGCCCAGCAAGGAGTTTCCACCCTGAGCGTTTAAAGCCAGGGTAATGCCTTCCCGGATTTTAATGTATTTACGCAGGTTGGCGCTGGCCAAGCCGTAGGAGTTGTTGCTTAACCCGTAAGCACCGGTTAAAGAGAAGGTGTTGAGCCAGCCTTGAGTAGGGTTGAAGCGGTTGTTTCGGGTATCAAAGGCGATGGTTGGCGATAAGGAAACGAAGGTACCGCCTTTCAGCTGCTCTTTACGATCTGCTGATGAAATACCAAATTCGGTTAAATCCGCGTTACTGGCAAAATCCCGAATGCTGACATTTTCGCCTCGCAGGCTTAGGCCCACCGAGGTGTTTTTGTAGTTCATCAATGGTGCGCCCCAGGCTAATTCTGAGCCAATTCGGCGCTCAATACCCAAGGGTACGTTAAAGCTGGAATAATCACGCCCGTAAAGGTTAGCGCTTAGTGAGTTTGGCGTGTTCATAAAGCTGGGATCGCTCCAGCCTACATCAAATTGATAGGTTCTGGCACTGGCTTGAGTACTGCGATCACGGCCAATAATACCGCTACCCACCGCAAAGACCGAGTTCACGTTTTGCCCACGGCCTAAAAAGTTGGGATCGGTATAGCCCACTGAGCCAAATAGGCCGGTGTTGGTATCCACACCGCCGCCCACCGAAATGGAGCCGGTTCGTTTTTCATCCACTTCCACGGTCAGGTTGTATTTATCCGGGTTATCCGGTGAGGCCGTAATGACACGACGGACATCGGAAAACGCCTGAGTTCCGAAAATGCGCTTTAAGTCATCGGCCAAAGCTTTCTCGTTGTAGACATCTCCCACCTTGGAGGTCATGAGGCGCTTGATGACAAAATCCTTGGTTTTGCGGTTGCCCACAAACTGAACTTTATCAATCACCCCTTCGTTAATTTTCAGGTTGATGACCCCGTCGGGATCATCCTCAATGTTGGAAACCCGAGCCAGCACATAGCCTTTGTCTGAGTACAGTTTTTCAACTTTCTCAATGCTTTCGTTCAGCTGGCCAATGTTTTGGGGCATGCCGGTCTGGCTGGCAAAAATGCTTTGTAGTTCGGTATCTTCAATAATGGTGTTGCCATCAATGTGAACACCGGTGACCGGGGCATTTTCCTGCACCACAATACGCAACACAATGCCTTCGCTGGTGGATACGGGGACCGCTTTAATTTTTTCGGTAAAGTAGCCCAGGTCGTAAATGCGACGTAAATCGTCTTTCAGGGTGGTTTTACTGTAGAGGCTACCGGGCCGGATAAGCATGGAGTCTTTGATACGGTCGGTCTGAACCAGCTTGTTGCCTTCAATGTTGATTTTGTTGATGGTCAGGCCTTGATCATATCTTTGGTTGCGAGCCGCACGGACTTGATCGGGGGCGAACTCGCTTAAAGGGGTGGGGGATGTCTCTTCTGTGGAGGTCACATCATCGGCGGGAGCCAGCGCATCTTGCGCCCAGGCTTGGCTTACGGCAGTGGAAACACTGATGGACAATGCCAATAGTGTAATCAGGAAAGGCGGCCGGGAAACGGGAAACAGTCGGCTTTTCAAAGCGTAAACCTCATCATTCTGGGTTGAAATGCGGTGGGTTCTCTAAAAGTTGGACAAAAACGAACAGGATATTCCTTTCTGATTACTAGGATTGTCCCATATTCAGAGCCATTAGGTAAAGATTATCTTAACAAAAGTGGCGCGTATTGAAATCATTTCATCCTGCAAGGATGCCATGGTTGAGTTTATAAAAAGCGCTGATAAAAATAAGTTGATCGGCTCGGTGCGTTTTAATCCAATGCGCTTTAATGAGTTTTAGTCCAGCAGGTCTGCTTTTTCTTGTGAGGTTGGGGTTTTATAATGCCCTTTGAGCAGCACCAGGCCACCAATCAGCGAGGTGCAGGTGGAAATAATCACCCAGTAAAAGGCAAAGGCCAAAGCGGTGTCTGGGGCCAGCCCAGCCTTGGTTAGCAGCAGCAGGTAGGTTCCTTCCCTTACTCCAAAGCCGTTAAAGGCAATGGGCAAAACACTTGCCAGGGAAACAACCCCATAAGTAACCGCCATGTAGGCAGGATCCACCGAAACATGCAGGGCATGGGCAATCAGCAAGTGCATGAGAATCATCATCAGGTGTACAAAAATGGAAATGGAAACGGATTTGAGCAATAACCCCACATTGGCCCAATACACTTTGGCCTGACCCAACAGCGCTAATTTGGGAAATTGAGTGAACAGTTTGTCCAAAGGCAAGGCCCAAAGCGCCAAATAGCCAGCCAGTAAAATACCAGACAGGCCAAACAGCAGCACTCGTAAATCAAAATAAAGGGTGTTCAGCAGTGGCAGTTGAATGGGTATGGTTAAATTGACCGAGGTCATCACCGGGGTGAGGCAAACCACGCTGGTAAGGAGCAAAAGCGCCACCAGTCCCACCCCACGCTCGGCCAGCAAGGTGAGTAGGGCTTCCCGCTTTCGCCGATTGGCGCTTTTGGCCAAATAAAACATGCGCAGCATATCGCCACCAATGGCCCCCGGTAAAAACAGGTTGAAAAACATGCCAATCAGGTAGTAGTCGTAAAATTCCCGCAGGGCCAGCTTAAAATCCAGCGCCGCGCTCAGGAATTTCCACCGGTAAGCGCTGATGAACTGCCCAATCAGGTAAACTACTATCCCCACCGGGATATACCAAAGGTTGGCCTTGGATAACTGAGCCAGGGTTTTTTCAAGGCCGGTGTATTGCAGCAAAAAGCCCAGCAGTACCACGCTAATCAGGATTTTTAAAATCAGTTTTGGGGAGAATGCCCGCTTTTGATCAGCGGATGGCTGGTTGGCCAAGGTGGGTAGGCTCATGCTGTGCGACTTCACGCTGAATGACTTCACGGACTTTATAAATGGGTTTATCCTGAGATTCAAAATAAGTACGAGCCTGAATTTCAGCCACCATCCCTGTACTAATCAGCTGAATGCCGGTGATAAACATCAGTACGCCAAGCAATAGCAGGGGGCGATCGCCAATATCGTGACCCAGTAGTAGTTTATCCACCACCAGATAGCTTAAAATTAAAGCCCCTGCAAAAAAGAAGGCAAATCCTGCCCGGCCAAACATATGTAGTGGGCGGGTTAAGAAGCGCTTTAAAAACAGTACCGTCAATAAGTCCAGTATCACTTTAAAGGTTCTGGATAGGCCGTATTTGCTGGTGCCAGCCACTCTGGGGCGGTGGTTGACCGGTACTTCCTTAATAATGGCGCCATCAATACTGGCCAATGCGGGGATAAAGCGGTGCATTTCCCCGTAAAGCGGTACTTCTTTGGCCACTTCCGCCCGGTAAACCTTCAGGGAGCAGCCGTAGTCGTGAATTTTCACGCCCGTAGAAGCCCCAATAATGCGGTTGGCAATCATAGAAGGCAGTTTGCGGGTCAGGGCTTTGTCTTGCCGGTGCTTACGCCATCCACAAACAATATCCAGGCCTTCGTTTTCCAGCATGTCCACAATTTCGGGCACCTGGGCCGGGTCATTCTGCAAATCCCCATCCAGGGTCACAAAATATTTACCCTGAGCGTAGCGAAAGCCAGCCGAGGTGGCTGCGGTCTGACCAAAATTTCGTTTAAGGCAAACCACACGCAGTTGCGGAAACTCATCGGACAGATGGCGCAAGGCTTCTACGGTGCCATCTTTGGAGCCATCATCAACCAGCACCATTTCAAAGGAGCGGTTGAGCTTGTAGCCAGTCTGTGCCACTTCCCGAATCAGGGCGTCTACGTTTTCCACTTCGTTGTACACCGGGATGATGAATGAAACATCAACCGGATAGGGTGTTTGGCTACTATAAAGGCTGGCGGAAGGTTGGCGTGCGTTCATGATGCGGTATCCTGTGCTGGGCTCAAGGCTTTTTGCGTACTGAAAGTAAACTATAAACAGCGTCTTTTTCAACAATGTTCAACTGGTAAGTCCGGGGAATCAGGGGGCGGAAGTTGTCCACATGCTGGTTTTTAGTGATGACGAAAGTTTGGGGACTTTTGTCTAATTCGGCCAGTATAGCGGTTTGTTGCTCTTCAACATAGCGGGGAACTCTACGCTGGCCATAAAAAGTGAGGCTGGTCCGCTGAATTTCGTAGAGCATTAGGGGTTGCCCATTGGTCTTTTTCAGAAATCCCATCATAACACTTTGGGCCGCTTTGCTGACGTTTGGCACAATGCCTTGCATGGCCACCGCAACCAGTACCATCATGGTAAGCGCTTGTGCTTTTAGGGCCTGTTCAGCCCGTTTTTGGTGAATCAGCCAAGTGGTACACAAGGCACCCAGCATTAAAACGGCCACCGCCATCAGGTTGTAGCTGTTGGCTTCAATGCCTGCGGCTTCACGGGGGAGTAGCTTATCCATGTTGGTTATAAAAACCGTGCCGCCCACCAAAATGCCAATCGGCAAAATCAAACTCGGAATGCGGAACCAGCCCGATGCCTTCAGGGTGGACCCCTTGTCCTCTGAAATAAACCGATGCCATGCGGTGGCCGTTAATAAGGCCAGCGCTGGAAAAAGCGGCAAAATATAAGTTAATAGCTTGGTACTGCCTAGACTGAAAAAAATAAAAATAAAAGCTATCCACAAAGCGCTATAAAGCGAAATGAGGTAGGGGAAATGGGAGTGGGCAATCCATGGGCGGTGATTGGTTCTGAAATCGTGCCAAAGCTGAGCGATGGCGGCGGGCAAATAAAGCGTCCAGGGCAAAAAGCCCACGATGAGCACCAAGGGATAAAAATAGGGCGGTTGTTGGTGTCCTGAAACCACATCGGAGAAGCGGGTGACGTTGTTCATGAATTGTGATTCGATAAAAATAGGGCCGTTTTCCAGGTAAATAGCCACATACCAAGGCCCGGCAATCAGTAGGGCAATCAACAGGGCCAAAGGCAACCAGCGGTTTAGCAGGCAGCGTTTGAATTGTGCGGTTACCAGTGTGTAAAGCGTAAAAATAGCGCCGGGTAAAATTAAAGCCACCGGGCCTTTGGTTAAAATACCCAAGCCCGCAACGGCCCCTGCTGCCAGCCACCATTTTAAATTTTTATGGGCCGCTAAAAACAGGCAAAGTGTGGTGCCGGTCATAAAACAGGCCAGCGTCATATCGGTAATGGACATGCGGGCGATGCCAATAAAAAGAATGCTGGTGGCCAATATAAGCGCGCTGTAAAGGCCGTATTGCCGGGAAATAAAATGGCCGCCAAAGGCATAAACCATACCTACAATGGCGCTGGCGCCCACCGCGCTGAAAAACCGGGCCGAGAACTCCGACAAGCCGAACCACTTATAGGCCAAGGCAATCAACCAGTAGAACAGCACGGGTTTTTCAAAGCGAACTTCATAGTTGAAATAGGGGGTGACCCAGTTGCCGCTTTCCAGCATTTCTCGTGCGGCTTCCGCATAACGAGGTTCATCCAGATCAAACAGCGGATAACTGCCCAGCTTTAAAAAAAACAAAATAAAACACACCGCAATCAGCAACAAGCTATCCAGAAGGATGGATTGGCGCTTTTGGGGCGTTGGTTGGGGTTGGGTTGCTTTAACGGAAGTGGTCATGGTGCTAGTATTGTATAACAGACTTTTATTGAGCCATGGGTTCTCCTCAAATGAGCGTAAAAATTCCATTTACCAAAATGCATGGGCTGGGCAACGATTTTGTGATGTTATCCGGCCCCGATGTGGCGGGTTTGGATTTGCACCCCGACCGCCAAAAAGAAACCCTGGAGAAATTAGCCGCTTTTTTATGTGATCGGCATTTCGGGGTGGGTGCGGATGGTTTGATTTTGCCGGTTCCGCCTTCAGACCCTACCCGCTTTGATGTTCGCTTTGTGTACCTGAACAGCGATGGCACCTGGGCTGAGATGTGTGGCAACGGCATTCGCTGTTTTGCCTTGTTTGTTCGTGATTTGGGCCTGATTAACCGGGATGCCTTTACCGTGGAAACACTGGCAGGACCAATTAGCCCTAAAATCAACGTCGATCGTAGCGTTACTGTGGATATGGGGCCTCCTGTTCTGGAGCCTGCGCAAATTCCTTTTGTGGCACCCGGCGCTCAGTTTCCGGTGCAGCGATTGGCTTTAGACGTGTTAGGGCAATCGGTCCCTGTTACTCCGGTGAGTATGGGCAACCCGCATTGTCTGGTTTTTCAGGATGAGTTGCCCCAAAAGCTGGATCCTGCTGTTTATGGCCCTGCTTTGGAAAAACATGCCGCTTTTCCTGCCAAAACCAATGTGGAATTTATTGAAACCTTGAGCCGCAATCATTTGAAAGTAACGGTTTGGGAGCGAGGTTGCGGGTTTACACTGGCCTGCGGAACAGGTGCCTGCGCCACGGCGGTGGGCGCTATTATGTTGGGTAAAGCCGATCAGGATGTTCAAGTGGCCCTGCCCGGTGGTGCTTTGCGGATTGAATGGGATGGAAATCCTCGGTCTTCCGTGTTGATGAGCGGCCCGGCTACTTATGCGTTCAAGGGCGAAATTGAACTTCCGGTTGAGTTATTGCCTAAAGTTCCGGCCTGAAAGACGTTTTGAACTTTTTTCAGGTTTGGGGCCGCAGTTGGAAAACTTTTTTCCCTTTTGCCGTCATTAAATTTAACGAGAATAAAGCGAAGAGTGATTATGATCGGACAGAGACTTTCTTTTTGGCATCGTGTGGTAATGGCCACCAGTTGTGCCTTGGGTTTTGCCGTTTCAGGCGGGTCGTTGGCCTGGGCCACAGAACTGCCCCCTGGTATTTTGAATTACCTGCGCCAGAAGGATACTCAGGTTAAGGTTCGCTTTGATGGGCTGGTGTTGTTCAGCAATGGGGAATCCTATGTACCGGTCATTCCTCAGGATCCTGATCTGGACCCCGACTCTCAGCGGGTGATTGCCACTATGCCGCAAAATGTGCCGTATCCCGAAATCATTCAGTTTGATAACAATTTTTTTCTGATGAAGCTGATTTTAACTTCTTCCGGGCGGCTTACCTTTCCTAAAATGGCGGAATATCCCATGCAACTGCGGGAAGGCTTATTGCCGCAGGATTTTGTGATGCCCAACAACTTGTTTATTCCGGTGGAGTTAAAAATTATTTTAGGCGCTTTGCCTTATAACCCTTCTTATGTACCCGCTAAAAATCCTTTAATCGTGCCTCCCTCGGTCACTTTGGCCAAACAGGGCGGGCAGGCTGCCCAATTGACGGTAACCAACCGGCTGACCTACGTTTTTGACCTCAATGACCAGAAGGTGCTTGCCATTGAACCGCTGACCGGCAAGGTGACTGGCGAAGTCCCCTTGGGTAGTGTGCCTGCCGGAATGAAGCTTTCGCCAGACGGAAGCTTGTTGTTTATTCCGTGCCTTTCCACCAATGAGCTGGTGGTGGTGGATACGGGGTCTAATTTGGTAAAAACCCGTGTGCCGGTGGGTGAGCGGCCAGATTCGGTGTTGTATGTGCCGGATCGCGAAGAGGTGGTTGTCAGCAACCGATATTCTCCGCTCTTGTCCGTGGTTGATGTTAAAACGCTGCAAAGTGGGGCCAATATTGCTTTGCCGGGAAATGGCGGGGCTATGGCCATGATTCCCGGTGAGTCCATTCTGTTGGTGGCCGATTCGGGGCAGTCCAAACTGTATCTGGTCAATTTGATCACCCGCACGGTTGAGAAAACCATTCCGGCCTTGCCTGATATTTCAGCCATTAAAGCGCTGAAAAATTCTGACGGGGCGCTGGAAATTTGGGTGGCCAGCCGCAGCAACGCTCAGGTTTCGGTGATGGACTTGCAAGGGACTGTTTTGAAAACCTTGCCTGTGGGCCAAAAGCCAGTGGATATGATTGTTTATGATAATCAGTTGTTTGTTCTTTCCGCTGGAGATGCCCGTTTCGATGTGATTAATCTGGGAAGCCGTACTACAAAACCTTTTATTCCACTAGTGGGTGAAAGTTTCCCTTCCAGCGTGGTGGCTGTGCCTTCTGAGCAGCGTGCTTATGTCGCTACGGCGGGTTCTACCGATTTTATTATTTTTAACCTGGCTTTAGGGCAAGTGGAACAAACGGTGCCGGTTAAATTTCGGGCAGGCATGATTGCCATGACCCCGGATGTCACTGTCCCGGAGCCGGTCATCCAGCTCACCCGTTCATCGGGTGCCGATAACGAGCTACCAGCCGTTCAGCCGACCTCAACAGCCAAGGATGCTGCGCTATCCCCGGATCATTTTGTGGGAGGAGCCTCCTCCTCGGGGCGATTGATCCGAAAGTTCAGCATTTTAAAACTGGGCCGTGGCACGGAAGGCGAGAAAAAATCGGCACCCCGGGGGCCAGACGGCAAGCCGCTTGCCATGCCACTGGGTATGCCTATAGAAGGTGCGTCGGAAGCAGGCGGCGCTTTGCCTTTACCCGTGAAGCCGGGTGCGCGTTTGAATCAGCAGGAGGTAGACCCTGCCGCCGCTGATTTGCCAGAGCCTGCCTCGCTTTAATTCAAACGCTTAGGAGCTCTTTTGGAAAGGAAACGGGTGATTCCAGAAGCGTGAGTATGCCTTGAGTGGCATCAAAGCGGGCTTGGCATCCAATGGGAAGGGTTGCGGTTTGTTCGCCGTGGCCTACCGAAAAGCCAAAACCCACGGGTACCTTTAAAAACGAGGTCAGTGCGTTTAAAAACGCCGGTAGCTCCTGTTCTGGCTCGGTTTCAATTTCAGAAAAATCAGCCAGCAACAAGCCTTGAATCTGATCAAAAAGCCCCGCCATTTTTAACTGCTGAAACTGGCGATCCAGGGTGTAGTACTTTTCGTGCCAGTCTTCAATAAACAATATATGGCCAGCGGTTTTGGGCTGGAACGGCGTGCCGCACAAAGCTGCTAGCAGAGAGAGATTGCCCCCGGTTAACCTGCCTTCGGCAATGCCGGGTTGAAAGCAATGATAAGCATCTCGGTTAGGGATATTAAACGGGATGGGAGCCTGACCCTGCACCAGCCGAAATAGTTCGGCCTGACTATAGGGTTCTCCATGCGCCAGATTGGAGGTGAGCATGGGGCCATAAAAGCCCACCAGTCCGGTGCGCTCGTAAATGGACAATAACAGGCTGGTAATGTCGCTAAACCCAATCAGTACCTTGGGGTTTTGGCCAATCTTTTCAAAATCCAGAGAGTCCAGCAAGCGCATGCAGCCGTAGCCGCCTCGGGCGCACAAAATGCCTTGCACGGTGGGGTCTTCAAAGGCGGCATGCAAATCGGCCAGCCGTTCGGCATCGGTGCCTGCCAAATACAGGTGTTTGTTTTTGGCGTGGGGCATTAGTTTCACCACAAAGCCCGCTGCTTCCAGCAAGGCCGCCCCTTGGGCAAAAGCATCGGGCTGGTTTGTAGGGGGGCAAGGGGTGGCCCCGGCGGGCGAAATAATGGCAATGGTGTCCCCCGGTTGCAGGGCCTTGGGTTGAACTGGCTGCATCATAAACTCCCTAAAACAATAAGGCCGAATCACACGATCCAGCCTTATTGTAGCTTATTTGCGCCAATGATTTAGCGGCGGAGAATTAACTTTTATTTTTACGAGTTGCCCAGTTCAAGCCTGAACGAAACCAGCCATCTTTGGTTCCTGTGTTTGCAGCGTTGCCCTCTGCTTGGGTTGCGGCTGGTGTGTTTGCAGCGTTACCCTCTGCTTGGGTTGCGGCTGGTGTGTTTGCAGCAGGGGGGGCTTTGACGAAGTCGGCTTCTTTGGCGAATGCTGCTTCGGCGGCTTCAATCTTTTTTGTAGCCTCTTTGCCGTCAATGTCGGCTACTTTCTTACCTTCAGACACGCCTTTTTTGATGGTTTCCCCATGTTCGGTATATGCAGTTTTGAGGTCTTTGACTTTGGTCAGCTTGTCGGATGCTAATTCGGTCAAATCCTCATCCACAAACTTGAAAGTTTCTTCAAAGGTTTTATATTCAGCGTCTGCGTTCGCTTTGGTAATCTTGCTCTTCAAGTTTTCCAGGGCGTTTTTGGCATTGTCTGGTAATTCTTTTACTTTGGCTTGAATGTCGGTGCCTAATTCAGAAAATGCTTTTTGAGCGGCTGGGGCTTTCCAGGGGGTTAAGCTTCCTTTTAAAAGCGCCCATATTGCGTAAGCTGTGCCTATCGCGCCTACGCCAATGGTTGAAAGGCCCTTCCAGCTGGTCCAGAAACTACCGTTGGATAAGGTGGTGTTTTTATCGGCAAAGCCGCCAGACTGATGCTGGAAAACACCCGGTTGCTGAGCTTGAGCAGGGGGGGCTTGCATCCCACCTGGGCCACCGGGAATACCGGGTTGAGGGCCAAAGGAATCCTGTCCCATGCCGGCCCCAACTGCGGCAGCGCCGGGAAATCCACCCATGCCCTGTAAGGCGGCCATCGGATCCATACCGCCGGGCATCATGCCACCCGGTGCGCCCATGGGGTTGGCCATGGCTGGGGGAAAAGCCGGGCCCGCTTGGGGTGGGAATGCCTGGGGCATTGGCGCGTATGGGTTGGGGGGCAGATAGCTCATGGAAAGAATCTCCTGATTGGTGGAACTTGTGTAAATCTTGACTTTTTAAAACACCTCAACACCCATTTGTGCTGATTCGTCTGATTTGGGTTGTAAAAAAACTTAACACTTAGTGGTCTTTAAACGGTAAAGTGTCAGCAAAGTACAATGAGGTAACGGTTGTGTGGGTAAAAACAGATGAACCGGTTTTTGGAACCGATGCAGCCTGCGGGCATTCCGAAACCGCTTGAGGACATGATTTCTGGACACTACTTTAGCCCGAATCATTATTCAGGAAAGGGAAAACCCATGCAAGCAACCACCCTGCCACGCTCAAGGAAGCGCTGGGTTCATGCAGGCAAAGGCTTTGGGTTTGATGAGAATCCCACGGAGGCTGAGGGGGCTAGCAAGCAGGCCAATCGGGTGTGTGCAATCCGCCCGGTTAGCCAAGGCCACTCAGGATGAGTTGGGCGTATTCGCCCGCTTCACCGTTGGGGTCCAGCGCTACGGTTTTTTCCAAATGCCGCTTGGCGTTGGATAAATCACCCAGATTGAGATAACAAGTGGCCAAATCGCTATGGCACCAAGGATCTCCTTCTTCGGCGGCCAGTTGGTATTGGTACTGGCTCAGGGCTTTGTCCCATACCCCCATTTTGGAGTAAATGCGCGCCAGGTTTAAAAAGGTTCTAAAATCACCGGGGGCCAAGGTTTGCGCTTGCATAAAGTAGCGCTCTGCCCCGGCGTAGTCTTCCTGATCTTCTAATGTATTGGCAATATTAAAGTAAGGGTTTAAGTAGGTCGCATCGTACTGTAGGGCCCGCTCCCACCATTGCAGCGCCAAATCGTTGCGGTTCAGCAAGGCGCAGCAAATACCCGCTTCAGTGGCGTAAATGGCCTTGTTGCGAGAACATGCCTGTGAAATTTTCAACGCTTCGCGGTAAAACACCACGCTTTTTTCCAGTTCGTATTCATTTTTAAAGATACGAGCCAGGTGGTGATAATTGGTTTCCATCTTGGGGTCTTCCCGAATAGCGCTTTCATACAAGGCTATTTTTTCGGCAAAATCCTGGCTTCTATGGGCTTTTAATACCAGCTTCATGGCCGATAGAGACTCACTGAAAGGCGCTAGCGTTTCGGGAAGATAGTTTTCAGCGTTGCCCTTTTGGGGGTAGATGGCTTGAATAAACAGGCCCACCGTTTGGTTGATGGCTCGATTTAATTCGCTCACCGGGATTTGGGGATCACCGCCATCGCCCAGCGTTTCAGTATCCAGAGACAATGTGGTGGTTTGATTAATCAAGAACTGGTTGGTGTTAGCCTCATAAAGCTGAAAACGAATTTGGACTTCGCTTTTGATGGTTTCCGATTGCAATAACGCGCCTGTAAATATAAATTGGGTTCGGGTGGATTGGCAAATCTGGCTCAACTCGGATGGGGGGTGGATTAGGGCGTCGATGGTTTCCGGGTTCATCCAGTTGGGTTCAATTTTGTCGGTTAAGGTTGCAAAGTCCTTGTATTGGATTTCGGTAAAGCGGGCCAGTTGGCTCAGCACGCCATACACGTAAAGTTCTTCGCAATGCAAAATAAGCCCTGATACGCTGGGCTTATAAAGCCCAATGGCTACCAGTTTAAGGTTTGATGATGTCATGGCGAACGCAGATTGCTCCGGTTGTATCGAGCGATGTCGATCCATTTTTTGACGAACCAGTGTAAACGGCCCACTACCGTTTCGCAGTTATCTACTTAGTATAATCTTACTTTATTAAATTTGGGTGTTTTTAAGGAGACAGAAAGCATTATATGGGGGATCTAACTTCTATTTTTGATGAAAAATAAGTTGAGAGGGTTGTCTCTGTGGCGGGTTTGGAGGTTGGGTTTGGGGTTGCGTTCGCTCTAAAACCTCCCCGGATGCGGACAAAATGGCGGAAATTCCGGTATTACTGGCAATGGCAAGGGGAATACCACTTTCTGCCGCCCGAATTTGCCCAATGGCCAGGAATTGATTTTCAATCAGCGAATTTTGATGAAACCAGCCCAGATTGCTCAGGTTAATGAGCAGGCTCACTTTTTTTTGTCGATAACGTTGGGCATACAAGGGGTCTATCAGCTCAAAGCAAAGCAGCCCACCCAGAGAATGGCTGCCTGCTAATAGCGGCGCATCGGATAATCCTGCCGAATAGGGCGCTGAATAGTCCACCTGAAAGGCATTTAAAAGGCTGGTTAGTCGAGAACCTAGCTCATAGGGGGTATATTCGCCAAATGGTACCAGTCGTCGCTTGTTATAAAATGTCACTGCGGGGTGGGGTGTCGATGAAATCAGGGCAATGCTGTTATACAAGGCATTCTGTTCCCCAAGCGTGCTGACTCCCACGGCGATATAAATGTTTTTTTGTTGGGCCAGCCGCATTAATGTGTTGAAAAACCCATTGCTGGTGGGTTGATGGATCGATACCAAGCCCGGCACCACCCCTTCTTCCGGGAAAAGCACCAGTGTTCCCGCCGGGAATTGGCCTTTTCGGATGGGTGCGAGATAGGCAGGCTCAATGTCCCGCTGGCTGAGCCTACCGGATCGAATCACCTCTATTGGCAAGTTGGCCTGCACAATGGCAATGGGCAACGGGTAGTGGCTGTCTGCTGTTTGATGAGGCTCTTTTGGCCACAGGTTTAATCCGCCCAGCAAGGCCGGAAACAATAAGCTGCCAATTGACATCAGCAAAAGCCAACTTTTAGAGGCTTCTTTAGCCATTCTATTTCGGGCTTTCAGCCACAACAGACCTTCTGCCCAAAGCACGTTATGCAGCACCAGCAGTCCGGTAATGGCCAATCCGGTTCCGGTGGCTCCGGCCAACCAGCGCATGGAACTGATGGGGGCCTGGGTAAATTCCAGCATGCCCCAGGGCAAGGCCATCGGGGTAAGGTTCAGCAGAAGAAACAGGCTAATCCACAGGATAGGCAGCCCAAAAATGCGAACCAGCCTAGGTGTTTTTGGCTGATAAACGGCGAAAAACACGCTGGTCAGCAAGCCTCCCTCAATGCCAATTAAAAGCCAGCCTGCCAGCGTTACCAATCGGCTGCTGAGTTCGTCAAAGCCAAGCCATGTTAAGGGGTGCAGGTCAAAAAACCACAAACAATAAAGCGCTTGAAAGCAAAATCCAAACAAAAATCCGCCCAGCCACTTTTTTTTAAAGTCAGAATCCGGGTACTGGTAAGCCCAGAATAGGGCCGGAATGAAGGCCACCCAGGCTGTCCACCAAAAAGGGTAACCAGGGGCGCTTAGACCCAGCAAGCACCCCAAAAGGGCCATCACCCATACCGATTGGAATGACCCGTAATGCTTGAAAAGAGAGGGGATGGCTTGGCCCATGCGTGGTATCGTCTCCTTGCGGGGTGGGCGTTGATGGCCCTGAAACAGGTTTGATTGGACTTGCTATAATGCCAGTATGAAAATTTTAGGCATTGATCCGGGTTTGGGCAGAGTGGGCTTTGGGCTGCTGGAAACCGTGCGGGATCAAAATACGGCCACCGGCTGGGCGGGTCAGGAATTTGGGGCCTCGCAGTGGGGTATTATCGCCACCAGCAAGGATAAAACGGTTGGGGCCCGCCTGCAAGAAATCCATGATGATATGACCCAGATTATGGAACAGTTGCGCCCGGATGTGGTTTCTATCGAGCGCCTTTTTTATTTTCGCAACAACACCACCATTATTCCGGTGGCTCAGGCCAGAGGGGTGTTGCTGATGCTGGCCTATCGCTTTGACCTGCCGGTTTACGAATATACCCCCATGCAGGTGAAACAGGCCATTACGGGCTATGGCAAATCCGAAAAATCGGAGGTGCAGGAGGCATTGGTGGGCTTGCTGAATCTGCCCAAAAAACCAACCCCCGATGACGCTGCCGACGGTTTGGCCTTGGCGGTCTGTCATTTTAACCATGTGGGGCGTTTGCAGTTGCTTCAGGAGTCGGCGGGGCAGGGTTAAAACCAAGGGGTGTTTCATCGTAGCATACAGCGTTGGTGTGCTTGTATCTCGGCGATCTTTTGGCTAGAGTGATGAATATGCCATCAGCAATGAGATGAGGATTTTTAGGTATGGAACAGGCAGTTCGTGTTGCGGTATTTGGTTTTGGCGGTTTGGGCAAAGGAATGGCCCGCTTAATTCCTCAACGTCCCGATTTCAAACTGGTGGCCGTGGCCGATAGCCAGGGTTATGCCTTTAATGCCAATGGATTGGGCCTAACGGACGCTTATGAGTTGAGCCATCCGCTACAGGCTGATAGTGATTCCATGATTAGCTTGTTGAAAGCCCATGGAACCGAGATTGACGCTGTGTTTATGGCATTGCCCAATTTGCCGGTTGAGTTTTTTGCCGAAACCGTAAAGCGCATTGCCGATGAGACCGGGTTCAGAGGCGTTTTTGTAGACGCCCTGAAGCGCACCGAAGCCGTTGAGCGCTTGTTTGAACTGCATGATGACTTACGCCAGCAAGGGATTCTGTATATCACTGGGGCGGGCGCTACGCCGGGCTTCCTTACCACTGTGGCCGCCGTTGCCGCCCATTCCTTTGTGGAAGTGCTGGATGTAAACATTCACTTTGGCGTAGGCATTGCCAACTGGGAAGCCTACAAAGCCACGGTGCGTGAAGATTTTATTCACCTGGAAGGCTTTGATGCCAAGCGGGTGGCCTGCATGAGCGATGAAGAAATTTCTGAAGAGCTGAGCGTGCGGAACGGCTTATTGAAGCTGGTGGACATGGAACACGCCGATGATGTGATTCTGGAGTTGGCTGGGGTCTGTTCTCGTGATCGGGTCCGGGTGGGTGGCCTTGTGGATACTCGTAACGCCAAAAAGCCAGTTAGCACCACGGTTACGGTCACCGGTCGCACCATGACCGGTGCGGTGGGTAGCCATCAGTTTGTGGTGAGCGATGAGGCCACCATGGTGGATAACGTTTGCGGGCCAGCGCTGGGCTTTATGTTGCGGGCTGTGGAAATGCACCAGAGAGGCTTCTTTGGCTTAATGACCTCCGCTGATATTATGCCCCGCTTTGCCAGCCGGGTTCACCCTGTGGCTGATCGCCCTCTGGAAAAAGAAGTTGCCCTAAGCGTTTAAGCCAAACTGTTCCGAAGGCGGGCTGATGTCTCTTTTTATAACCGGAACCGATACAGGCGTTGGCAAAACCGTGTTGACTGCGGGCCTTGCCGCCCTGCTTAAAAGCAGAGACGAGCCGTTCTGTGTGTTTAAGCCCATTCAAACCGGCTGTCCCGATCCGGCGCACCCGGAAGATCCTGAGCAGGTGAAGCAATGGGTGGGAGACTCGGTGGAAACCTTCTGCTCTTACTGCTTCCCACTGCCAGTAGCTCCCTATGCCGCCGATCCAGAGCGCACCATCCAGCCTCGAAAAATCCTGCAGGATTTTAAGGCGCTGCAAGCCCAGCACAAAACGGTTCTGGTGGAAGGGGCTGGAGGGATTCGGGTGCCTATTGCCAATCGCTTTGAAATGCTGGATTTGGCCCGAATGCTGCAATTGCCGGTGGTGGTGGTGGCTCGGCCTAATTTGGGAACCATTAACCATACTTTACTAACGGTGGAAACCCTGTTACGGCAGCGGCTGGAAGTAAAAGGGGTGGTCATTTCAGGCTGGAAGCCGGATGACCCGGATCCTTCGGTTCCATCGCTGGCCGAAACGCTGGAAAACTTTTTGCCGGTTCCCCTGCTGGGCTTGCTTCCGGTTTTGCCTCAACAAGCGGGCAGTTTTAATGCCGAAAGCGTTCGCTCAGCCTTTGCCGCTTTAAACCTGATTTAAACCGGGTTTAAAAGCGCTAAAAGGGAATAATTTATTAATCAATAACAGAGCTGACTTCACAGAGAAGCAGCCCTGTTATTCTATTCATTGCTGTAAAACGTGTTTACTCTGAACCTTTTGAGGCGAAGTAGTTTAAATCCGGGTTGCGGGCTGCGCCTACTTCATCCACCTTGCTCACCGGGGTGGTGTAGGGTGCGTTTAACACCAGTTCCGGGTTGGTGCGGCACTCTTCGGCGATGGCCTTCATGGCCACCACAAATTGATCCAGCGTGGTTTTGGATTCCGTTTCAGTCGGCTCAAACATCATGGCTTCCGGCACAATGAGCGGAAAGTACACGGTAGGCGGGTGATATCCGTAATCCATCAGGCGCTTTACAATGGCCATGGTGTTTAAATGGCTGTCGTAGCCTTTTTGTTTGGCATTGGTCAAAATGAACTCGTGCTTGCACACTTGATCAAAGGCCAGTTGATAGTCATCTTTCAAGCAGGCTTTAAGATAGTTGGCGTTGAGTACGGCGTCTTTGCTAACTTGAGCCAGTCCATCCGCACCATAGGCTTTAATATAGGTCAAAGCACGGGCTATCATTTCAAAGTTGCCGTAAAACGCCTTTACCTTGCCCACCGTCAGGGGGCGATCGTTGCTTAAATAGTATTTCTGTCCGTCAAAATCGGCAAATGGCGCTGGCAGATAAGGAGCCAGCGTTTCGGTCACTGCCACAGGACCACAGCCCGGACCACCGCCGCCGTGAGGGGTGGCAAAGGTTTTGTGGGTGTTGATGTGCATCACATCAAAGCCCATATCCGCGGGTTTGGCCTGCCCCATTACCGCGTTCAGGT
Organism: Vampirovibrio sp.; assembly: GCF_041737375.1. Lineage (NCBI taxonomy): Bacteria > Bacillati > Candidatus Melainabacteria > Vampirovibriophyceae > Vampirovibrionales > Vampirovibrionaceae > Vampirovibrio > Vampirovibrio sp. Next base: position 652,901 of record NZ_JBGSRV010000010.1, on the reverse strand, counting down.
TGGCACCGTCGTAATACATAAAAGCACCCGCCTCATGCACCAGTTGGGTGATTTCCAGAATATCTCGTTCAAAAAGCCCCACCGTACTGGGATTGGTGAGCATGACCGCAGCCGTTTTATGGGAGAGGGCCGTTTTCAAGCGCTCCAGATCAACCAGTCCACCCGCCGTGGATTTGATTTCCACAATTTTGTAACCGCACATGGCCGCCGAGGCCGGGTTAGTGCCGTGGGCCGAGTCCGGTACAATCACTTCGGTGCGCTGGGTGTCACCTATATGCTGAAAGTGGGCCTTGATCATCATAATGCCCACCAATTCCCCTTGCGCCCCCGCCGCTTGTTGCAAACTGACCGCATGGAAGCCGGTAATATCGGCCAGATACTGCTGAAGGGTGTAGATGGTTTGCAGCGCCCCCTGACTGAGATGATCCGGGGTCATGGGGTGCAGGCGGGTCAGCCCGTCCAGCATGCCGTAGTAATCGCAAACTTTGGGGTTGTACTTCATGGTGCAGGAACCCAACGGGTAAAATTCCTTGTCAATGCAGTGATTGAGCTGGGACAGCCTTAAAAAATGCCGAACCGCGTCCATTTGAGACATTTCTGGCAGGCGAGGCGGTTCTGTGCGTAATAAGCCCGGTGGAATCAGGGATTCTAGCGGCTTTTCCTCAACCCCAACCGCAGGCATTACCAGCCCTTGGGCACCGGGGCGAGACATTTCAAAAATGGAAGGTTCCAAAACCTGGGTGGTCATTAGCAAGTGGCCTCCATTTGTTCCAGATAATCCTTGGGTTTACCGGGGCCTAGAGGCTCCATCTGCTTAAAGTGGGCCTCCACGCACTGAATATAGCGCTCTATCTCAGCGGGCGAGGTCATTTCGGTGCAAGTAATCAGCAGGCAGTTTTTAGCGTCCGGGTAGAAGCGCTCCAGTTCAATGCCGCCCAGTATGCCTTGCTGCTCCAGACTGGCCAGCAAAGGTTTGACCGGAATGGGGAAACGCAAGGCCACTTCAAACAAAAACGGCTGACCGGAAACGTATAAGCTGACACCGGGCAGTTTTTTCAGTCGGCTGGCCAAGGCATGGGTGCGCTGCACCGACAGGTTGGCCAGATGCTTTAGCCCATTGGGGCCTACCAGCGCCATGTACACGGTGGCCTTCAGCACATTCAGGGCTTGATTGGTGCAGATATTGCTGGTGGCTTTTTCCCGACGAATATGTTGCTCACGGGTTTGCAGGGTTAGCGTGTAGCACTGCTTGCCGTTTTTATCCACGGTTTTGCCCACCAAACGACCCGGCAACTGGCGGACATGCCTGTTTTTGGTGGCGATATACCCGCCATAAGGCCCACCAAAGGATAAATGGTTGCCCAGGGGTTGAATATCCCCGGTTACAATATCGGCCCCGTACTGGCCGGGAGGCTTGAGAAGCCCCATAGAGACGGGTTCGGCGGAAACAATGAAAAAGGCCCCACTGGCCTCGCAGAACTGGCGGATGGTTTCGGTTTCTTCCAGCCCGCCAAAATAGTTGGGCACTTGAATAATCACACAGGCGGTTTTAGACGCTTCTGGGTGAGTGCTATTCAGCAGTTCGCCCGGTTTCATGGGATCAAACGTCACCAAAGTAACATCGCCCAGCCCTTCGGCATAGGTTTTTAAAACCTGTCGGTAATCGGGGTGAACGGAGTTGGCAATCAGAATGCGAGTCCGTCGGGTGGCCCGCATGGCCATAAAAGCTGCTTCTGTCACGGCGGAAGCCCCGTCATATACGGAAGCGTTGGCCACGTCCATCCCGGTCAGCTCGCAAATCATGGTTTGGAACTCGTAGGTTACTTGCAGGGTGCCTTGGGCAATTTCTGGCTGATAGGGGGTGTAGGCCGTGTAAAATTCGGATCGGCTGGCAATGGTGTTCACCGCCATGGGGATGAATCGGTTATAGGCCCCGCCTCCCAAAAAGCAGGCCATGGAAGCCCCTGGATTCAGGCGGGCCAGTTCAGCCAGTTCCTGCTGAAGCTCGATTTCGGTTAAACCCTGTTGGGGCAGTGTGGTGTAATGAATGTTTTCCCGCAGCTGGCCCGGAATGTCGCTAAACAGATCCTCAATACGATGCACCCCAATTTTTTCCAGCATTAACTGCCGTTCCGCCTCGGTATGGGGAAGAAAGTTGTACATGGCTTTGCCTTTCTTCTAAATGAAGTCGCTTTTGGGCCATTGCTTTACCATTGAAACACACCAGCAAGATGCATCCACTGACACGAATGTGTCTGTTTGATGAGCCCCTCTTGCTTTTGTATCCATTATAGTATGGACGTGCCAACAACGCCAAGTCTACCGCATGACTGAGGAGAGGTTTAAACGCTGCGCCTAATTGGTTTCTTCAATGAACTTCAGGTAGGTTTTGGCATCCATCAGTTTTTTCAAATCTTCTGGATTTGAAAGCATGATTTCCAGCATCCAGCCACCGTTGTAAGGGTCATCGTTCACCATTTGCGGCTCTTCGCTCAGTTGGCTATTGATGGCGATAATTTCTCCGCCCACAGGCAAGTATAAATCCGATTGGGCCTTGACGGACTCAATGGAGCCAAACGATTCATTGGGGTCAAAGGTCTGGCCAATTTCAGGCAGTTCTACAAATACGATATCGCCCAGTTGCGCGGCGGCGTATTCGGTAATGCCTACCCGCACCCGGTCATCATCCATGGTGCGAACGTATTCATGGGTTTCTGCCAGCAAAATGTCGTCTGGCATGATGTATTCGGTGGCCATGGGGTGTTTCTCCTAAAAGCGATTTACTTCTGATAAAAAGGTCTTTCAACAATTTCGGCGTCCACATCGTTGCCACGCACCCGGACTTGAATGGTGTCGCCGGGGCCAACAATGGTGTTGGCATTGATGTAACCCATGCCAATGGGTACATTGAACAAGGGGGAAATAGAGCCGCTGGTTACCTCGCCAATGGGAACACCTTCTTTAAAGATGACATCGTGTTGGCGGGCAATGGTGCGTTTGTTGATAGTAAAACAATAAAATGCTTTGTCTAGCCCCTGTTCCATCTGGTGAATCAGGGCCTCTTTGCCAATAAAGTCTCCGAGCTTGTCCAGCTTGACGGACCAGCCCAGTCCAGCTTCCAGCGGGGTGGTGCTTTCGCTGATATCGTGACCGTGAAGCGGATAGGCCGCTTCCAGCCTTAAGGTATCCCGTGCGCCCAGCCCGATGGGTTGCAAGCCAATGGGTTTTCCCAAATCCAGCAGCAAATTCCATAAGTAATCGGCTTTTTCATTGGGAACGATAATTTCTACCCCATCCTCGCCGGTGTACCCGGTTCTGGAAAGCAGTATCGGCGCTTCCTGAATTTGCGCTGGGGTCAAGTGGAAGCGCTTGGGCAGGTGATCGGTGTCAAAGCCGGTACGGGCAAGAACATCGGCAAACAAGGGGCCTTGCAATGCAAACAGGCTGTGCTGTGCGTACAGATCGTTAATTTGAATGCCCGGATAACGCAGCGTTTTGACTTGCTCACGCATCCAGTCCACATCTTTTTGGGCGTTGCCCGCGTTGCAAATGACCATAAATTCCTGAAAGCCGTTCAGGCTGGAGACTTCTGGCAGCAGGTAGACAATAATATCGTCCAGAATGCCGCCCTGCTCATTCAGAAATTGGGTATAAACGGCTTTGCCCGGAAACAGCTTGTTCAGGTTTTGAGGCACCAGCCGATCCAGAAAGGCCCTGCTGGTTTCCACATCGCCGCAAGAGACAATGGCCAGCGCCATGTGTGAGATATCAAACAGTCCTGCGCTTTGGCGAACGGCGTGATGCTCTTCCATCACCTTGCTGTATTGCAAGGGCATTTGCCACCCTGCAAAGTCAACCATTTTAGCCCCACGGGCCACATGATTAGAGTACAAAGGGGTTTGCCGGGTCGTTTTTTCAAATTCGGAAGCGTTTGGCTCCGGGGAAGGTTGAGTCATCATAATGAAGATTTTTCAACAGGACTTCCCGCTTGTCAATTTGAAAAATAAATACCGGGTGGTGCTTGCGCATTCTGAAAGGTATTTATTCAGCAGCAGGGCGTCGATAATGTCACTTGCCAGTTCCTTTACTGAACCAGTCCAATCAACAGGCTGTACAGTAAACCAGCCAGGCCCAGTTGCCAGGCCAGGGTGGGCAGAATATTAGAGCGAGTGGCTGATATCGCGATCACTTTAGGCTGGTTATGAGGTGTATGGCGATACGGATGCTGATTTGGCCGCATTGAGTCTAACACTCCATCGTTATCTGCTATAAATTCTCTTCGGCGCTTTTGGCCAGAACTTTAGAAAAAAGGCGCTTTGGGCTATTTCAGTGGGAGCGCATCGTAACTTTTTGTAATAACTGCCGCAATCAAGGTTGGATTATCCATGATTGGCGCATGCGCTTTACTGTAGGTTCCTCTGGTATAGTATAGCAGAAATTCAATATTACCCTTGGGCCCGGTAATGGGCGAAAAGTCAAGGTCTGAGAGCGCCCATGAGGGCATCAGGCTTTTTAAGTCATCCAAAACGCCACTCAAGATTCGTTGATGATTCTCCTGGCCTTTAACCACCCCTTTAAAGCCGGGATCATGCAGATAATCCTTATGTTCAAACTGGGGTTTGAGCAGGGCCACCATTTCGGCATCCGGGGTCAGCAAAACAGACAGGGGCGGAAGCACTTTTTTTAGGGAGATAAACGAGGTATCCACCACCCCCAGTGAGGGTATGGCATTGAGCTGAGCGGGTTGTAGTTCCCGAATATTGGTTTTTTCTAAAACCTGTACCCGCTGATCGCTGCGTAATTTCCAGTCCAGTTGCCCGTAGCCCACATCCACCGCCATCACGGCGCTTGCGCCATGCTGCAACAGGCAATCCGTAAATCCGCCGGTAGAAGCCCCCACGTCAATACAAACCCTGTGTTGGGCCTGAATATTAAAACGGGGTAGCGCTTTGGCCAGCTTCAGGCCCCCTCGGCTGACATAGGGCTGAATGTCGCTGACCGTAATGTCCGCTTCCTCAATCGAAATAAGGGTTCCCGGTTTTTTAACCGCTTCCCCTTTTACGCGCACTTTGCCGTCCATAATTAAAGCCTGGGCCTGGGCTCGGCTGCTACACAAGCCCCGATCCACCACTAATTTGTCCAGTCTTTCTTTTTGGGCGGCCATGGTTTTTGGGATATCCTAAATTGAATATTGCCCGCAGGCCCCCCTATACTACAAGAGATTCCCTGAGCAAGAAAGTAAAGCGAACAGCGCTATGGCTGATAAATTTTTAATCGTGGGTCTTGGTAACCCAGGTAAACAGTATGAGGCCACCCGGCATAATATTGGCTTTATGGCGCTAGAGACTTTAAGCCGTAGGGCAGGGATAGCGGGGAAGCATGACAGCAAGTTCAAGGCCATCGTGGGAACCGGGCGACATGCGGGTAAACAGCTGATTTTAGCCCAGCCCTTAACCTATATGAACCTGTCTGGGGAATCGGTGATTAAGCTTTTGAATTACTACGATTTAGGGCCGGATCAGCTGCTGGTCATCTACGATGAGGCGGCTTTGCCCTTTGGTAAAATCCGGGTGCGCCCTTCCGGCAGTGATGCGGGCCAAAAAGGGGTGCGCTCGATTATTCAGCAATTGGGCGGCAATCAAAATTTTGCCCGACTGCGGATTGGGATCGGCTCTCCCCCGGCGCCGATGGCCATGCCGGATTTTGTGCTGTCCAAATTTGGCCCGGATGAGCAAAAAGATTTGCCTAAAATTATTGATGCCGCCTTGGATGCCGTGGAATGTTGGATGAATGATGGCGTGGAAGAGGCCATGACCCGTTATAACGGCCTTCAACTCTCCTAGCTAGCCATTCATCAGTAAGGCCGCTCGCGCTTTTTTAACCAGTGGGCGATAGGTGTGCTCCATCACCCAATTCACCCCGGCATCAATGGGATGCACCACAAAGGGAATGACCGCCAAGCTGCCTAGCAGTGGCAGGCCAAGGGCAATCCGTTTTTCTGCCTGAACGCTAATTTTTTTTTGCAGTGCTTTGGCCGGTTTTATTTTTTGCAGGACGTGGTCATCAATCAATTTTTTAACCCGTCCCAGCGCTCTTTGATCAAAACGGTACCAGCCTTTGGCCTCAATTTCGTGCTGAATTTCGTGTTTCAAAATGTCTTTTATTTTGTCTGTTTTGTCTAAAACTCGATTCCAGGCCAGTTTTAAGGCGTCTCGGGTAACGGCCACCACAAAGGCGGGCAGGGAATAACTGGCGGCGTACTGAAACAGGGCGGCATCTAAACTGGCGGTGGCCCCGTTAAAGGTTTGTGTTTTTTTATTTTGCCCTGCTTTTTGGGCCTGCTTAACCCCTTGAAGCCCCTTGCTAAAGGCGTCAACCAGTACATAGCCTCCAACCGCCGAATAAGAGTGCTTAACAATGCCATTGGCGTAGGGTGCGGCCGCAGGCTGAGATTTTAGAATGTCTTTAAAGGATTCGCCAAATTCATTCAAGTAACCCCAATAGCGCAGGGGTGTGTCCCGTAAAACGTCTTTTTCTTTTGGCGGTGGGGCGGTTTGCGGCTGAGGCGGGGTTAATAACGCAACTGGCTGAATAGCTCGGGCAGTGGCAGAGGCCACGTGGCCAGCCTGATGAGCGAAAGGGGGCTGATGGGCGTGGTGAGGCACAGCAGGATTTAGCGGCATGGGGTACATGCTGCGATAATAGGGGGATGGCTGAGGCCAATACAAGCTCTGCTGGGTGTTCAAAGAGGGGTGCTCTCCCGTAACCTGCCTTCAGCCCACACTCTAATTTTTAAAGAGTAGAGTGGTAATGCTATAAAAGGGCTGCTCTCACTAAAAGGTCATGAACCTATTCTGTTGATAGATTGTAAAGAATTGTAATGCTGGAATTGGGTGCATGGCTGGTCATAAATCGGCTTATGGTTAGGCGATATGCTGATGGTTCACTTTTAAAAGCCCGCCAATGGCAGAGACAAAACGGTTGATGAAGTGGGTGACCTGAGAAGCCGGTGCGTTGTTGTTAATCACCAGATCGGCTACGGCACGAGTGGGTAAAATGTGGCGCTCCAGGCAGTGGACGGTGGTGTTCCACATATTATCGGTCACCCCCCGGTTTTCCTGGAGGTTGCGGGCTAGCCAGCGTTGCCTGCGGGTTTTCTCATCAATGTCCACATAAATTTTAAAATCGTAAAGCGGTAAAATGGCCGGCTCATAAAAGGCGTGGATGCCTTCGGTTACCATAAACGGTGTAACCGGCAGATGCAAGGCCTCTTCTATAATGGCAGGCTTTTGGCTGGGCGTACCAAAGCGCAATTGAGGAATTTGGATACCGCTCCCCATGGGCAGGGCCTGAAACCGTTGCAAGTCTCGACCCAAATGCCTGAAGCGGATATGATCGGGATCATCAAAGTCAATTTGGTCATAAAAAAGGGCCAGCGGCAGGTGGGGAAAGTCGGCCTCAAAGTCCCGATAGTAGTTGTCCTGAGTAAAAGAGGATACCGCCGAGATTTTGGCCAGCTGGCCCACCAGGGTTTCCCGTATAAAAGACTTTCCAGAACCGGAAGGCCCGCTTAAAGCAACGGTAAATGGCTTGGCGTGTGAAGTGATTTGCCCAGCCCACTGGCTCAGGTTGTCCCAGAAGAAAAGGGATACGGATTGAACCACGGCGGTTTCTTTCTGGCTGTCTTCCTCAAAGATGTCCAGAATACGCGCCATTGCCACCTGCTCCAGTCGGCTTTTGGGCGGAGAGGCGTTCGGATACGCTTTATGCTCAGGGCTTTGGTTCATACAGACATCTGCTTTGGGGCAAGTTCCATTATTCTAGCGGACTGCGGTAAATAGAAACAATGATTTTCAGTGGTGAGATTTGGAAAACCGAAGATTTATCGGTTTACAGAAATGGGCGGCTCAGTCACTATACATGTCATGTCAGCCTTTGCTGAGCAAAATAAAAGCGATAAATTGTTGATCAATGAGAACCCTGTGGTGAGTTCAAAATCGGTAGATACGGATCAAATAGTGGTGTTGCTGGCTGAAATGGGTGCAGATTCAGAGGCGGCCAGTCTGACCGCTTCTCGTCGTTCCTTTAATGGAACGGCCTATCGCATTTTCAAGTTATTGCAGTGGTTGATTGACGCGCCGTTGACGGTGGAGGCCTTAAATCAGAAATTTATCAATGACCCCAGCATTGGCAAAGCTGTCTCGTCAGATTCAGTATGGCTTTATATCAACACCCTGAAGGCCTTAGGCTGCGTGATTCGACGGCCCAGTCCCCGTAATGGCTTTGCGTACGAAATGCTCAGCCATCCCTTTAACCTGACCATGGATGAAGCCCAGTTGGAAACTCTGGCTCAGGCTAAAATTATCGCTCAGCGCCATTTTGCCCACCCGGAAATGCTGGCCCTGGACAGCCTGTTGAGAAAACTGGTGTCTCAGGGGTCTTTAAATGGGTTTCCCGAGCTGGTGGAGCGGCTTTTTGTGCAAAGCCGCAGTCTGGATTCTCAGGAATGCCGCCAGCGGATTGAGCAGCTGGAGCGGGCCATGCTGGAGGAAAGTCTTCTGGAGGTCACCTATGTTTCTCCGCTAAAGGGCGAAGAGGTTTTCCAGTTTTTACCGGAAAGTTTGTTTTACCGGCAAGGGGTGGTTTATGTCCGAGGGGAGCGTCCTGAGTATCCCGACCCCAGCAGTTTGCGGGTGGATCGCATGTTAGGGCTGGCCCCGCTGAGTAATGATCCGTTGCGAGCTGAATTGGTGGCTCGTCAACACAAGAAAACAGAAGTGTCTTTGAAAGTGATGGTCAGCTCTCCGCAGGCATTTCAGGGTTTTTGCCTGGACCCGAATCAGGGAGTCTATCAGGAGAGCCGATTGTGGGTGGATGGCTCTCGTCCTTATTACGAAGTGCGCCTGCTGGTTCGGGATTTTTTCTACTTAAAACAAACCTTGCTGTCTTTGGGGTTGCCGTTTGTGGTGATGGCTCCCGCGTTTTTTAAAGAAGACCTATTGACCACGTTGCGTGGCATGCTTGATTTTTATGAGGCAAAAGAAGGTGAGGATCATGGCGGCCGCTAGTGTACCCCAAGAAGTTTTTCAAAATATCAATATTTCGGCCTACCGGGTGCTGTTTATTCTTTTAATGCTGGTTCGTTACCGTAGCCTCAATCTGGTGGAGCTTAACCGGCATCTTTATGATAATCCAATGATTGGCCGGGGTTATAACTCGGAAACCTTGACCAAGTACATTAATACCTTGCGAGAGGCGGGTTGTCGCATTCCAAGATCGACCAACCGGAACGATTACTGCTATGAGCTTTTTCGAAACCCTTTTCTGTTGCATCTGGAGCCTCAGGAGATTTCCGTTGCTCGTAAATTAATGCATCTTTTGGCCAAGCACCCCGATGAAGCCTTGTATCAGGATTATCGCCGCTTTATGGAAGGGTTGGCCTGGTCGTTGGGTACACCAGGTTTTCTGGAGCTGGATGAAGATACCGCACTCATTCCAGCCACACCTTACCGGGACATAAGCTTGTGGCGAGAGCGCTTTAATGAATTCCAGCAATATTGTCAGGATGCGTTTGCCTTGCAGTTGCAGTATCTGGACCCTGAGTGCGGTGAAATGGAGTTGCTCATTGAGCCGTATGAGCTGATAGAGCGAGGACGTCGACTTTTATTGCTGGGTCTGGATCGAAGCACTCAGGAGCAACGGGTGCTGGACCTCGAAAGGGTGGGCTCGGTTCGGCAATTGCCCTCTAAAAACCGTCGTCCTCCAACACAAATGAGTGTGGTGTTTGCATTGTATGGCCGCTTGGCCAAAAGTTACCGCTTTTACCCGGATGAAACCGTGGTTTATCGGGCCGAGCAGGAAATTCATGTCAAAGCCAGAGTGACGGAAACATCAGGTTTGATGCTGCGCTTACTGAAATACGGTACTTCTTGTCAGGTGCTATCCCCGGAATCCTTGCGGGACAATATGAAGCATCATGTTCAAAGTTTATTGACAGCCATGACCGAATCCTGGGATGAAAACCCCTCGCCTGCGGTGGGCCATTTATAAAGTGTATTTAATAGAGAATAAACAGTCTGCCCCCCCCAAAGACCGGCTTTTCATCGCGGTAGCCCAGAAACATGGCATCTTTAAGGGGTTTGTTGACCCCATAATTTTCCTTGAATTCCTGGCTTTCGGTATTCATGGCGCTTAAAAAGGGGTTGCTTCGTTTGGTGGTAGCTCCGGCGCTGGTGGTAACTGGTGTTGCGGCAAGGGATGGCAGCGTGGCCTTGACGGCTCTGGAAAAGGGATTACCCGATACGGGAGCACCTAAACGAAAAGGCAAAGGGGGTTGGCTCATGGCTTAGGGGGTCCTCCTGGCTGGTGCTGCTGTCGCTCAATTCATGCTCTACTTGAAGCATATTCTACTTGTTTGGCTTGTCAAACACGTCCCGTATCTGGCGTATTTTTGCCTATATTGGGAGTGTTTTTGGATGTTTAGACAAATTGCCCTTGCGACTTGTGATGCCACTGCCCGGTTCAGTACAATAGAGTGACCGCCCAACCAAAAGGATTCGTCGTGGATTTTTCAGATATTAAACGCCGCCTGGAATCACTTGCCCCTCGTTTGCAAGCGGCAAGGGGGTTTCTTTGACACACCCGTTATCAGAGAGCAAATCGCCAATTTAGAGCATAAAAGCACTGTGCCCGGTTTTTGGGATGACGCTGATTCAGCCCAGCAATGCATGCAGGCATTAAACGATTTAAAAGACAGCTTAGAGCGGATTGCCCTGTGGGAAACCACCTTTAGCGATCAGCAGGTTTTGTTGGAAATGGCTCAGGATGAAGGCGATACCTCGGTATTGGCCGAGCTGGACGCTGAGCTGACTCGGCTGGAAGGGGCATTAAGCGCCTGGGAGCTGCAAAGCCTGTTGAGCGATGAATACGATCATTGTGATGTGATTATCTCCATTTCGGCTGGGGCGGGTGGTACGGATGCTCAGGACTGGGCTCAAATGCTGATGCGTATGTACCTTCGCTGGGCGGAGCAACAGGGCTTTAAGCGAGATGTTCTGGACGTGAGCGAAGGCGAAGAGGCTGGCATCAAGAGTGTTTCGATTCGCTTAAGCGGTAAATACGCTTACGGTTACGCCAAAGCCGAGCGAGGCGTTCACCGGTTAGTTCGAATATCGCCGTTTAATGCTTCTGGCAAGCGCCAAACCAGTTTTGCCTCGCTGGAAGTCAGCCCGGTAGTGACTGGGGTGACGGCGGCGGATGTTGAAATTCGTCCTGAAGACATTGAATTTGACACCAGCCGAAGCGGTGGGGCTGGCGGGCAGAACGTGAACAAAGTGGAAACCGCCGTGCGCATTGTCCACAAGCCTAGCGGCATTGTGGTTCGCAGCCAACAGGAACGCAGCCAACTACAAAACCGGGAAATTGCCATGGATATGCTGCGCTCCAAGTTATTGGCTCGAAAAATCGCCGAGCATGAGGCCAAGCTGGCCGCCAGCCGTGGCGAAGTGATGGATGTGAACTTTGGCAGCCAGATTCGTTCCTATGTGTTTCATCCCTACAGTATGGTCAAGGATCACCGCACCAATGTGGAAACCTCTGATGTAGAGGGGGTGATGAACGGGGATTTAACACGGTTTATTGAAGCCCTGTTGCGCCTGAGGCAAACCCAATTGCTGGCGGAGCCTACAGGATAGTCTTAAGCCCAATATTTAAAGCCAATGGAAGGAACCCTGATTGTGGCGGAAACAACAAAAACAATTGTAGTCATCAATGGCCCCAACCTCAATTTACTGGGCGAGCGGGAACCGCATCTTTACGGTTCCAGAACCTTGGCGGATATTAACCGGGAATTGGCCGACTTGGCTGAGAAAAACGGCTTTACGCTGGAATGCTTTCAATCGAATCATGAGGGTGCATTGATCGATGGGGTGCAGGCGGCCCGCAACGGGACCTGCGGGATGATTATTAACCCCGGTGGCTACGGGCATACCAGCGTGGCTTTGCGAGACGCGGTGGCCGCTTACAAGTCTCCGGTGATTGAGGTGCATTTATCCAATATTTACAAGCGAGAAGACTTTCGACACCATTCTTATCTCAGCGCGGTGGTGAGCGGCGTCATTTGTGGGCTGGGTGCCGATGGTTACCGCTTGGCGCTGGCGCAATTAATGGGTGAAGCAAGCCGCATTGAGCTGCAACGCTTTATTTAACTTGGCAAGGGGCCAGGACGGCGTCTTTCATGCCGTGGATCAGTTTTTTATCCGAAGGGCAAACGGTGGCCAAAACCCCCGCCAGCGTTATCTGATCGCCTTGCACAAAATAGTAGGGGCATAGCCGGGTTCTGGCCTTGAAGGTTTGAATGTCGCCCGTTTGAGGGTTCAGGCGTTGGGCGGGCAGCACGGCAGCCGCTTCAAATTTTTGCAGAATGTAGGGGGTTTCAGGAAAGCTGGCCATGGCTTGATCCAGCCGCTCGCTCCAGCTGTCGGTGGCATGATCGTGCCCAATGGTTACCCCTCGACTGCCCCAGCCCAGTGGGGAAAAGCCGGACGGTTTCAGCACCAGTTCCCGCTCTTTTTGAGACAAGGTTTTTAATTGCTGGAAGCTTTGCACGGGCTTGCCGCCGGGTAATAAATTGGCAATGACCGCTTGGGGCGGTAAGGGTGCGGGGTCTACAATCCAGCCTTGAGGCACCCATTGCTTGAGTTGCTCAAAGTCGGTTTTGCCCAGCTCTTTTTCCCAAAATTCCGCCAGCACGGGGTGGTGCAGCAGGGCTAGCGATAACTTTTCTTCCACATGGGGTTTGAAGGGGGGGGTGCATTTTACCAAGCCTTTTTTAACGGCGTATTGAATCAATTCAATTTTGGGAATGTTGGGTAGGTCAAACAGCTCGAAAAAGCGGTAAATGACATCAATCGATTTTTCTTCGAGTCTCTTTTCTGCACCGGCTTTCGAGTGTCCTTCCCCAGCGTTGGTGGGTTTAAAGACCAGTTGATCACGCACCAGCTCCAGGTCTTTGGGGTGAACTAAAAACAGGTTGTCATAGGCTGGCGCCAGGTCCGTTCCCTGTCGAATGGTTTCTACCAGCCAGGCCATTTCGGCCCGGTAATCAGCGGCTTCATCGGACATGACAATGGCGATGGTGGGATTCTCTTTTTCCGGAGCAAACGCTTTTAACATGGCCAAAAAAGCACCCGGCAAGCCTTCAGGGGCTTCAATCACCGAAAATCCATTGCTGCGGTAAAACCGGTTTAAAGCGGAGGTAAAACCAAGTCCGCCGGGAACGGCGTCTATTTCGCACAGGGTCCAGTCGTTTTCCCGCAACAGTAAGTCAGGGCGCAATACCAAAGGCAAGTGGCTTTTTTGCCGCTTCATGGCCGAAAACTGCAACAGGCTGTCCGGCTTTCCCTGATCGTATAATTCGGCCACCCAGCCGGGTACGGGTAAATTGGGATTTTGGCTCTGCTTGTATAAAACATCAATGGCCTTGATAAACCGCAACAGCAAAGGCCCTAGCTGTTGTAAATCGTTCCACTGCTTTTGGCTGATGGAAAATGGTTCCGGGGCCAGTTGCCAGCCAATGGCCGCAGTGTCCGTCTCTCCCCCTCCGTACAGGGGTTGCTCTGGCAGGTAGGAAAAATCCAGCGGTTTGGCGGTTTGGTTTTCAGCGTTGGGAGTGGCCGAAGGCGATGCGTTTATCATAAACAGTTGGAAGCCCTTCCAGCTTTTAAGGAGCCATTGTGATATCGGGAAACGGGTTATGTTTTGCCTATTTTACGGCAAACAGGGTATTCCTTAACCCTAAATGACCGACTTCTGAATGAAAAGTGGCGGCCCGTATTATAATGAAATGGAGTTAGAGGGCGTTTGGTCCTCTCCAAAGGATTTAGAGCGCGCTTATGTTTTTCAAAAAAAATAAACCCGAAAAATCACAGGATCAAGGGAAAAAGACTGCTAGTCCTGTTTTTGAAGCCGCTTCTCCGGTTTCAAGCAGTTTTAGCGTGTTTGCCCCCGCATTAAATCCATCGGCGGCCCCTATTGATTTTGGGTTGGGAAATATCCCGGAACCGCCTTCTGCTCCCAGCTATGTGGTGCCTGCTCCGCCCCCGAATCTAACATCTTATCCACAACCGGCGCAAACCCAGTGGCAAGAAGAGTCCATGCCCGCTCCCCCCGATTTTCAACCATTCTCACCGGAAAGCGGGGCTGCTTTGAACGAGTCCTCCAGCTTGGCTTGGGATGACACGCCTTCAGCATCAGCGGCAGCGCCGGATTTCTCAGCGCAGTTCGCCCCACCCGAAAATCCTGCGTATTTGGGTGAAACTTTTGAAAATTATGTCCCGCAGTCTCCCGTGGAGAGTTCCGCTGCATTGCACGGTTCGGAGTATAATCCTGACTTTTTTCAGGAAATACCGGTGGACTTCACCCCTACCAATGCGTTGGAGTCCGAATTGCAAAATAATGACTCAGCGCCTTCCGCTGATTGGATGGTTGGGTTTGATGAGTCCCCTTCCCTGTCCTCTTTTCCTGTTTCATACCAGGAGCAGGCCGTAGAGCCTTTGGGGCACGCTGCAGGGCATGCCACGGGCGATTTAATGCCTTGGGAGGATTCTCTGTCCAGTTTGCAAAACGAGGCCATTTCCGTCTCACCGGAAGCGCTTTGGCAAAATCTGGCCTCCGGTGAGACGTTGCCGGGTCAGCAAGTCCCTCTAACCTCGGCTGGCATGCTGGACACGTTACATCATACTATTTATCCAGAAGATCCCTTCCATACCGAACAGGCTGGACTGCTGGAAGGTCAACAGGCCTTTGAGGAAGCCGCTCAGTTTTTATTCCCCGATACCATGAGCGCCCCTTTAAACTGGCAGGAAGATACCGCCATTAGTCCGGTTCAATATGAACCTGCTGCGGACTATCCATTTATACCTGAAGGCGGCTTTGAGCTTCCCCCCATGGATTTGGGGCCCAGCATCCAGAGTGATTCATCCAGTGTCAGTGATATTACTTCGTTTTATCCTGAAGAGGCTCAGTTTGCTTTGCCTGAGCCGATTAAGGCACCCTTGCCAGCAGATGATCCGTTTGATTTTTCCATGGACTACCGGGTTGAACCAACCTCGCCTGTTGAAGAGGCCTCCAATACTCCAGAACTGGCTTGGCCCGCCTTTGAAAACCTGGAAACTGAAAGTCTGGAATTACCAGAAACCCCATTTGTTCCGGTTGAATTGCAGCAGGTTGATCCGATTGCAGAGCCAATCATTGCGTTTGATGAAACCTCTTTCTCTCTGGATATGACCACTTTATCCTCCCCGGATGATGATGAAGGCTTTTTGTCTCAATCATTTGAGCCAGAGGAAAGCGCTTTTTTACCGATTTTGCCGGAAGAAGCGTTTACAAATTTTGCGCCTCCCAGTTTTACGGCAGCCGATGAAGGGCCTGATGAAGCCGAATCCGCTTTTGAAGGGTTGATGCCATCGGACGCTTTTGAGCCTCTTGCATTTACACCTCAGGCACTCCCTGTGGACAATGTTCAGCCGGATGGGCAAGCCTCTACGATCATGCCCCAATTGTTGAGCGATCAGGATTTTTACGCCACGGCGTTTACACTGAACGAGTTTGGAGAATTGATTCCAGCCTCGGAAGACAGTAATAGCCCCTTGCTCGCCCCTGAATTATCGCTGCTTCCACCGGTTGAAGCGTGGCCGCCTGCTCTGGAACCTGCTCCGTTGGTGCATTTAGAGACTGATGATCTCGGTTTTTCTGAAGTGGCCTCGGTTTCATCCCCTCCACCATCCACCCCTTTGGCCTTTGATGCAAGTGAGAACGGGCTGAGTGAGCATGATTGGCTGGCATCAGAGATTCTAGAGGTTCCCGACCTTGCAAGGCAGGACGCCGAGCTGTCGCTCCCGATTTTGGAGCCTGTCCCTCCAGCGTTTCCTTCCTTTGGGGAGGCGGAGCCTGAATTATTTTTTGAAGACGCTTCAGCCGATAGTTTGTTGGAGGGGCTTGAGCCGGTTTCTCCGTTTGCCCAAATGTCATTGCCCCCGGTTCTACCAGCGCTTCCCTTGCAGCCAGTGGAAGAAATAGCGGTTCAATCGGTGGAGTCTTCTTTTACGCCGCAGTTGGAGCCACTGTTTGAGACAACGCTCCCTGCTGAGCCAATGCTTGAGTCATTTTCCCTTACGCCGCCAGAGTCTCTGGAGGGGCAATGGCAAAATGAGCCGGAGGCGGCATCACCGCCATTGACGGAACCGGATGGGGTGAACCCCGCCGCCGATGAGTTATCCCTGAATGGTTTGCAAGTGCTAAGCATTTGTTCGCTGGCTCCCGATCGGCGCTTACTGGTGGTAAACAGTGATGGCGTTTTTGCCCTGATGGGACAAGTGGGCCTGGAGCAACCCCAGATTTCGGTTTTGAAAATTTTTGAAAGCAACCCGCTGGCGTATCAAAATACCTTTACCGCTGTGGCCGAAGTCCAAGCGGCGGCTCAGGGCATGTTTGTCACTCAGGTAGGTACTTGGCATGCCATTGTTTCTACCTATCAGGATAAAATTACCTTGCACACCGAGTTGGGATAGGGCATTCTATTTTTTTATGATGTCATTGCACACTTGATGTGAAGGTGTTTTCTATGTCTCGTGGCTTTCCCCCTGCCCCCTTGCCTGCTACGCTGGCCGAAAGAGTTCGTTTCCTTAGGGAAAAACGTTACCTGACGCCCGGCTTGTTGGCCGTTAAGGCCCAAGTGCCTTTAAGCATGATTGAAGACATTGAGGCGGGTATTGAATCCTTCTTATCGCCCGCCATTCGGCAACGAATCGCCCGAGTGCTGCATGTGCGTCCTTCCCAGATTCAGGAGGTAGAAACACCGCCTGAATTCAACGATGCCGAAGTGCCACTGTTGCAGCGAAAAGGGATTGAATTGCGAGCCGCCATTCTGGAAGAGCCTGATGGACCGCATTTATGCCCAAGCTGCGGCGCCCCATTGGCGGCCCGGCTATTTGAGCGCCGGGATTTGAATGACAAGCCATTGATTGTGGTGAAAGCCAATTGCACCCGCTGCCTGTTTCGAATGACGGACGATTAGCGCTTACCGGCTACAGGTGGAACACCAGTTGGCGAACGTTGCCAAAAAAGCCCAGAATCCAGCCTAATAAAATAAGCAGGGTGATAAATGGCGTGGCCAATACAATCATGGCGCGCTCTACGGTCATGCGATAGGTCACCATTAAAGCCAGCCCAAACAACAGTACGCTCCAGAGCCATACAAGCAATGCGCCTAAAATGGCGATGACGGCTCCAATGGGTCCTAAGCCGAACTTCAGGACGCTAACAGGCCCCATTAATAGCCAGGGCAACGTAGCCAAGCCGGAAAGGGTTAAAAATGTTCTTATTTTTGCCTGTCCGGTAAAGGCATAGGCCAATAAGCCCGTGGTCAGGCCCATAAAGGCCCAAATGGCTACGCCCGCTATACTGCTTAGTGGAATACCCAGCGCCAATCCACCAGTATCTCCGCCCACGTTGGCCATCTGAATGACCGGGGCCAGCGCGGAGATTGCAATGACTGCCGTTAGGGCATAAAAGAGCGGTTGAGGCTGGACGGGTGCCGCTTCATCCAAGGCCCGAAAGGTGGCGATGGGATGAAACAAGGTGTCGTACAGGGTGTCCAGAAAATTTAGCTTTTCAGCCGGGGAATGCTGGGTTGTGATGGGTTCGCTCATGAGTCTACTCCAGAATCCACAAGGGCTGATTGGCGTACCGCATGCTGAAGGGCAGCATTTTAGCGGCCAAAGCGGCGGGATCTTTGGCCGTTGGATTCAGCAGGCTTTCTGATTTGAGGCCCAAAAACTCCAGCATGCTGAAGGTGCCGCTGTCCGCTTCCAGGGGCAGTCGATCCTTGCCTTTTAAATGGAAACGCTCTTTGGCCAGTCGATCCAGCTCGGTATGGGCCAGATCCTGATCTCCCACTTTATCGGCCAGTCCGGCGGATAAAGCTTGCCGCCCGGTAACCACTCGCCCATCGGCCACCGCTTTGATTTTGGCAATCAGCGCTGTTTTTTCCGCAGTGTCGGTGATAAAGCGGGTGCGTCCCGAGATGACGGTGTTGAGAAAATCCTGATAGCTGTCGTCAATAATGGTTTGAATCAGGGCCACTTCTTCCGGGCGAGGTTTCCGGTAAGGCGAGAGCAGATCTTTGAATTTGCCGCTTTTAACGGTCACGGCGTGGATGCCCAGCTTGTTGTTCATCAGTTCGCTAAATTCAACCGTGCTGATGATAACCCCGATAGAGGCGGTTAAGGTGCCGGGATTGGTTACAATTAAATCAGCGGCGCAAGCGGTGTAATACCCGCCACTGGCGGCCAAATCGCCCATGCTGACCACCACCGGTTTTTTCTTGCTGACCCGTTTGACCGCTTCGTTTAATTCCTGGCTCATGCCAACGGTGCCACCGGGCGAGTTAATTCTGAGCAACACGCCTTTAATGCTGTCGTTTTTGGCGGCTTTATCCAGCGCTTTGCGAACAGTAACGGCATTGGACTCGCTCTGGAACAGGCCGTTGTCGTTGCCAGCGTCCATGGTGATAGGGCCACTCAGATCGAGCAAGGCCAAATGGGCTTTTTGGGTGAGTAGTGCGGAAACATTGGCACCCCCTTCCGATTTTTGGGTTTTGGTGGCTTCCTGACTCAGTCGAGTGGCGTTAAAGGTGCCAATTAACAGGGCTAACAGGGAAAATACCAATAAGCCTAAAGCAACTTTGCGTGAAGTGAACTGGGTGTTCAATGGTCTGGCCTCTCTCCGAAAAACGCGAAAAATACGCAATTTTGAACCTTTTTTAATTGTAACTTATTTGGGCTTTGTGAAGGGTTGTGAGTCCTGCTTTTTAAGAAACCGAGGATTTGCCGGTTTGGCTTGGTTCTGGCTTTTTGCACAATGAGGGTCAGCAAAAACGAAGTACGGAGATTGACCGCGTATGATTTCAACCGTGTACACAGGGTCCCTGAATGGGCTGGAAGCGCATTCGGTGGTGGTAGAAGTGGATCTTAGTTCGGGACTGCCGGGGTTGACCATTGTGGGTTTGCCGGATACCGGGGTGAATGAATCGAAAGAACGAATTAAGGCGGCCATTAAAAATAGTGGTTTTGCCTTTCCGCTAAAAAAAGTTGTGATTAATCTGGCCCCCGCCGCTTTACGGAAAGAGGGCACTGGCTTTGATTTACCCTTGTGCGTCGGCATTTTACTGGCTTCAGAATTTTTAACCCCCACGCCTTTTCTGGAAAAAGCCTGTTTCATCGGGGAGGTGTCGCTGGAGGGGTCTTTAAGGCGGGTGAACGGCGTTTTATCCATGGCCCTCATGGCCAAACAGGAAGGCTATACCGCGCTTATCGTGCCGGAAGAAAACGTGCTGGAAGCCTCTTTGGTGGAAGGGCTGGATATTTATGGCTTGAAACACCTGAACGAGTTGCCGGTTTTGTTTTTGCATCCCCCCAGTTTTTTAAAGCCCGTGGACCGGGCAGCCTTGCTAGAGGCGGCTACCGAGCCGCAAGTGAGCAGTGTGGATTTCAGCCATGTAAAAGGTCAGGCTGTGGCAAAGCGGGCTTTGGAAATTGCCGCTGCCGGTGGACATAACATGCTGATGCTGGGACCACCGGGCAGTGGAAAGTCCATGCTGGCCAAGGCGTTTTCAGGCATTTTGCCGCCTTTGTCATTCGATGAAGTGCTAGAGGTCAGTCGAATTTATAGTGTGGCGGGGTTACTGGGTCAGGAGCGGGGTTCGGTGCAGCAAAGCCTGATTCGACAGCGCCCTTTTCGATCGCCTCATCATTCGGCATCCAAGGCTGGTTTAACGGGGGGCGGAACCCACCCCCGGCCCGGAGAAATTACGCTGGCCCATCGTGGGGTGCTTTTTCTGGATGAATTCGTGGAGTTTCCCCGCAATGTGCTGGAAGTGATGCGCCAACCACTGGAAGATGGGGTGATTACCATTAGCCGGGCGCAGCAAAATATTACCTTTCCCGCCAAGTTTATGCTGTTAGCGGCGTTAAACCCTTGCCCCTGCGGTTATGCTGGTGATAGCGCCAAGCAATGCACTTGCAGCGATGTTCAGGTGGCTCGCTACCTGCAAAAACTGTCAGGCCCCTTGCTGGATCGCATTGATATTCATCTGGAGGTGCCCAGATTAAATGAAAACGAGTTGCTGAATCAGCAGTCGGGGCCGGTGGAGGGCAGTACGTCTGCTGAAGTGCGACAGCGGGTGATGGCTGCTCGAGCGCTTCAAGCGAAACGCTTTGAGGGTTTGGGTATTCACGCCAACGCGGAGATGAACCCCCAGCAGATCAAGCAATTTTGCTTGCTGGATGCCGCCGGTCAAGGGCTGATGCAGAAGGCTATTCAAAAAATGCACCTTAGCGCCCGCACCTTTGATCGCATTCTCAGAATGGCCCGAACCATCGCGGATTTAGGGCATTCCGAAGGGGTCCAGGCGGCGCATATTGCGGAAGCCTTGCAGTATCGCTCCATTGATAAGCTGTATCGCTTGCAAAAAGGGGCGCAAAGTATGGCCGGATAGGTAGGCAATTGTTGACATGTTTTGACTTTTTAACAGGATGTGAACGATAAGATTGGCCGGACAGGTTTTTTAACCTACAATACGACATTATGAGCATTATTGAAAAAGCAGACGTTATTGTAATCGGAGCCGGACACGCTGGTGTTGAAGCCGCCATGTCCGCTGCCCGTTTGGGTTGTAAAACCCTGTTAATGACCATGAACCTTGATACCATCGGGCAAATGAGCTGCAATCCAGCCATTGGCGGGCCTGCCAAAAGCCAGCTGGTTAAAGAAATTGACGCCTTGGGCGGTGTGATGGGCATTTGCGCGGATGCCACCTATCTGCAACTCAAAACGCTCAATGCCAGTAAAGGACCGGCGGTTCGGGCCTTGCGGGCTCAATCCGACAAGGCGGAGTATCGTGCTTTCGCTCGCAAATTGGTGGAATCAGAGCCGAATCTGAAGATGCGGCAAACCATGATCATCAAACTGCACGTCAATCCTGATGATAATAGCTTTCATGCGGTTGAAGACAATCTGGGCATTGTGTATCAGGCCAAAGCGCTGGTTATTACCACCGGTACTTTCCTGAATGGAAAGCTTTGGGTGGGTGAAAAGAGCATGGGCGGCGGTCGTCCCGGTGAGTCTGGCTCTTATGGCATTACGGGTTGTCTGGCTGATTTGGGTTTAAAAACTGGTCGGCTCAAAACAGGGACCCCACCCCGTTTGGACGGGCGCACTATTGATTTTTCCGGGCTGGAAGTGCATCCGGGCGATACGGAGCTGAAATTTTTCTCTTTTCTGCCCAATCGACCGGTGAGAGAGCAAATGCCCTGCTATTTAACCCGTACCAACGAACGCACCCATGCGCTGATTGATGAGAATTTGCATCGCTCGCCCATGTATTCTGGCTTGTTGCAGGGTGCCGGTCCTCGTTATTGCCCTTCCATTGAGGACAAGGTTCAGCGTTTCCGGGATAAGGACAGTCATCACCTGTTTATTGAACCAGAAGGCCGAGATACTTACGAAATGTATCTGCAAGGCTTTTCTACCTGTTTGCCGTATGAAATTCAGACCGAGATGGTGCGAACCTTGCCCGGACTGGAGAATGCGGAGATTTTGCGTCCCGCCTGCGCGGTGGAATATGATTATTTCCCGGCCTATCAACTGTTGCCGTCCTTAATGACCAAGGTTTCTCCCGGCCTGTTTTTGGCAGGGCAAATTAATGGCACCAGCGGTTATGAAGAGGCTGCCGCTCAAGGCTTGGTGGCTGGGATTAACGCCGTTCGTTACTGTGCGGGGCAGGACCCGGTTATTTTTACCCGAGAATCTTCTTATATCGGCACTTTGGTTGATGATCTGGTGACCAAGGAAATCAATGAGCCTTACCGCATGCTGACCTCCCGGAGTGAATACCGGTTGCTGCTGAGACAAGACAACGCCGATCAGCGCTTAACCCCCATTGGGCGTGAAATTGGCTTGGTGGATGCCCAGCGCTGGGAAGTGTTTCAGAAAAAAAATGAAGCCATTGTGATTGAGCAGGAACGTTTGAAAACCATCAAGCTGGATCCGGTGGAAGGCATCAACCGAGTGCTGGAAACCGCTTGTGGCGAGTCGATTAAAGAGAAAACCACCCTGTTTCAACTGCTACGCCGTCCGCCGGTTACTTATGAGATTTTGAAACAGATTGAGCCGGGTTGCGCCCGTGTGGCCAACGATGTGCTTGAATTTGTGGAAACCGAAATTAAATATGAAGGCTATCTGGATCGCCAGACCCGTAATATTCAGCATTTATCGGAAGCGCACAAGGTAAAACTGCCTTTGGATATGGATTATCAGAGCATCAAACAGCTCTCTAATGAAGCCAAAGAAAAGCTGGCCCGCATGAAGCCGGGAGATTTGGGCCAAGCGTCTCGTATTCCGGGGCTCACCCCAGCGGATATTTCGGTTTTGCAAATTTTAATGAGCCGTCAAAAACAAGCTCAGGCACTGGTTGAAGCTGAACGTGAAGCGACTCGGGAAGTATCTGCTTAAGCGTTGCTGTATCCCTTTTGAACGTGACCTTTTTTCCGGGTTTTATTGACCTGTCGTTAATATGGGTAATGGGCTTGTAGACAAACGGTGGATTGATACGCCTTCTGAAACGGTTTAAATTAAATGAGCAGCACTGGGTATAGGGTTTATGGGATATAAGCCAAAATACAGGGGGAAATTTCGCATGAGAGCATTTAACACCATTACTGAAGTATTGCTGATTATCGGTGGTTTGAACTGGTTGCTGGTGGGTCTGGCCCGCTTTGACTTGGTGGCAGCCGTTTCGGGAACCACCTTTGGAGATGTTAATACCTTCGGTACGATTATTTACCTGTTGGTGGGTCTATCTGCCATTTATCAGGCGGTTGCTTACTGGAAGCCGTTGCCCAGAAGCTACGGTTAATTTTTACCCGCTTTACTGAAAGCCTTCGTGTTCAACTGCGAAGGCTTTCAGGACTTAGGGCCAGTGAGGATAAGGATGTGATGTGGTGGGTGGTAAAGGAAACTTTACAGTGAAGCCCAGCCTTGGCTTGGGTGAGAAAAGAATGGCAATGCTCTCCTCTGCCTGATGGAACTGGGGCTAGTGTATTAAAGCCGGGTTGCTTTTTGTCGAGACTCCAATAGAATCCCAATAACAGCTTTCGGATTTTGATTCTGGATTCAGTTATTGAATCTTTAAGCTGTTGGGGTTTGCTCCGTTTACATTGACCTTGGAAGCCATCTCAATATGGCCCGATTTATCTACCGGCTGCAAAAAGTGTTTGAACTGCGGGAACGCAGGAAAAAAGAGCAGGAGCAGCGGGTGATTGAAGCCCAAAAGCGGGTTCGGGAAGCTGAAATGGCCATTGAGGAAAAGAAAACGGAAATTCGGGATATCCAAAAAAACATGCTCGCTTCGCCACACACTTTAATGGCGGCGCACGACAGTTTTCTTCACCACCTGAACGGTCAGTTAGAGCTATTACAGGTTAGTCTGGAGCAGGCCAAAGCGGCGCTCAGTTATGAACGACAATTATTAATTAAGGCTCAAGCCGACTTGGAAGCACTGATTAAGCACAAGGAAAAAGCCCGTGAGGAATGGCTGGAAGAAGAAAAGAAACTGGAAATGAAGCGGCTGGATGAAGTGGCCGGTCAACGATATTTTAGAGCCCAGTTTGAAAAAGCCGAAGATGAGGCATTGGAGGCTTTATTGCTGGAAGAAGCTTCGGAAAGTTAAGGCAAACCTTAAAACCAGAAGCTGAACCGGGTGGCCGGACTGCCACTGAAAGATTTAAGAACCCATTTTAGTTTCTAAACAGAAGGAATCGAAGTGAATGAAAATCGAAGATTCCCCGTTTCAATTTAGTTCTCCCGTTGAAAAATTACGACGAAATACGGCCCCGTCTTCTTTTGATTCGGCGTTGGATGAATTGGACATGTCTTTTCTGGACCTGTTAGGCTCCATTTCGGCCACGGCCAAAGGCAACGTGGATCAAGCACGGTTGAATGCGCAGGAAGAGACCTCTGAAGGCAAGGCAGGGCGTCGATCTGGTGTTTCTGAATCCAAAAAAGTAGTCTCTTTGCCCGTGGAAACCAAAGTATCTGAGCCGGAGGAAGAGTCCTCCAGTTCTTACATTGATGATGATATGTATTTATCCCGAGAGGACTTGTCCTTACTGGATATTCAATACCTGAAGCAGGAAGTGATTCCGGCTTTGCCAATTTTGGTGGGCAACGTGCCCTTCAATACCGTTTTCCCCAAAGCGGCCGATGGAGAAATGAGCTACAAGGGCTTTGATATTTCGCCCAAGCTGGCCGAGCTGATTGAAAAGGGCTATAAAACAGGCCGCCCGATTCGGGTGGATTTAGACGCCAATTCCGCGTTGGTGCTTAAAATTCGGAACGGCCAGGTTTCTGCCGAATATGTTTCTGCCGATAAAGCAGCCGCTTTTGTCATTCAGCAGGAGCTGGATGAGCTGAGAAATCGCATGGCCGCTCGGCAACTGCCGGTTGGTTCGCTGGAATATAAGTATCAAAACCCCGGTCAGCATCGTCAGCAGTCCGATCAGGATTCCAGTTCCGAAAAAAATGAGCGCTGATAACACACCGATGAACTGAGGAGTTCAGCCTATGATTGATCCATTTATAACCGCACTGAATACCCAAAAAGCCGCCTTAGGCTGGTTTGATTCTTTGGCTTCCAACATGACCAACATGTATACACCGGGTTTTCGAGAGAAAAAATCCAACTTTGGCGATTTTGTAAATGGGGTTCAGTTGTTCGAATTGCCTCGCAATGAATATCAGGGTAAATCCATGCCGGGACGTGGCCCCAACAGTTTAATGGTTGAGGGCAAAGGCTACTTTGTAGTGCGCAAGCCCGATGGCAAGCTACTGTATACCCGTGTTGGCGACTTTGATTTTAACGCGGAAGGCAGTTTGGTGAATCCGCAAGGCTATAGCGTGCAGGGCTACTTGCTGGGTGAAGACGGGCAAATGGTTAACACCGGTGATTCAAACGCTTCCCCGGCAGCCAATAACCCCAACCATAGCGCAGGCGGGCCGGGGCATATTCCTACCACTGAAATTAACTTGTGGATGGACCCTAGCAACGGCAAGTTTTTGGGTAAATATGACGAGTACAAGGTAAAGTCGGATGGCACCGTGGTGGGGGTGGCCGATCAAGGAAAAGTGACCACGCCCTTGTATAAAGTTGCGCTGGTTAATTTTATCAGCCCCGGTTTAATGGGCATGCCGGAAGACCAGATGTTTGAACCCACCAAGCTTTCAGGAGAGCCGGTGGAGGGGTCTGGCGAGGTGCGCTCCGGTGTTCTGGAATCTTCCAACACCGATTTTAGAACCAACGCCAATTACCTGGCTCAAGCCAAATTACAGTTGGATGTCACCTCCAAGTTAATCAGTACCAACAAAACATTACTGGAAGAAGCGCTGCGGCTGATTCAGTAAATTGTTCATCCCAATTTTAGGCGGGCCTGCTAGACTGATAGCGGGCCCGCTTTCGGGTTGATTGGTATCAAAATGGGAATGGGAGCAGATTGATGAGCCGGGCTGAACAGGAAACGGTGTCGGAAGCGGGGACGGGCAGTATGGGCATCAGCGACGATCGGCCGGTGCCTCTTGCGGTGTATTACCATACGCATTGGGATCGGGAATGGTATCTGCCGTTTCGGGCTTATCAGCTGCGTTTGGCCGAGGTGGTGGATGACATTCTGGATTTGCTGGACCGTGGGGTTTTGTCCTGCTTTATGCTGGATGGGCAAACCGTGGTGCTGGACGATTATCTGGCGCTTCGCCCTCAAAATCGGGAGAGGCTGCAAGCCTATGTACTGGGCGGTCAAATCAGCATTGGCCCTTGGTATGTAATGCCCGATGAGTTTTTGGTGGGCGGGGAAAGTCTGATTCGGAATCTGGTGAGAGGCATTCGAGAGTCACGGGCTTGGGGTTGTGATCAGTTTACCGGTTATTTGCCCGATACCTTTGGGCATTCCGCCGATATGCCAACCTTGCTGAAGCACTGTGGCATTGATTCCGCCGTGGTGTGGCGGGGCATTCACCCCACCCAAAGTTTGTTTCGGTGGCAAAGTCCAGCGGGCCATTCGGTAAAAACCTTGCACCTGACGGACGGGTATTTTCAAATGATGCTTCAGGACTGGACGGCCACCCAAACCCAGCAGGTGGAAGCTTTAAAGGGCTTGGTTCAAAAACTGTCCAAGGCTCAAACACAAGGCGAATCCGTATTGATGCCTATAGGGGGCGATCACCTGGGGGCGTTGCCGGAACCGGCCCATCAGGCCCTGAAAGCGATTTACCCCCACCTTCAGGAAACTACCCCCGATCAGTATCTGGCGAATCTGCGAGCCAACCCAGATTGGGAAACGGTTGAGGGGGAATTGGTGGATTCATCCGGTAGTTTTTTGCTGCCGGGGGTGTATTCTGCCCGCATGTATCTCAAGCAGGCGAACCGAAAGCTGGAACACTTGCTGAGCGGTAAGTTGGAGCCATTGCTGGCCATGGCTCAAATTTTATTACCCCAGCCGCCCGTTCAATATCCGCAGCATGCCTTGGCATTGGCCTGGGAAACGCTGATTTTGAATCATCCTCACGATAGTATTTGCGGATGCAGCGTGGATGCGGTGCATCGGGAGAACGAAGTACGCTTTGATCAGGTGGCGCAATTGGGAGCAGGGTTGCTGCATCGCACCGTGCAGTTGTTTCGGCAAGTTTTGGCCGGGCATAATCAGTGGTTGGTGTTGAATACCGGTTATCGTGCCTATTCCGGTGTGGTGGCGGCGGTAGAAGATGTGTTGAGCGCTGAGGAGCCTTCGTTTTTAGCGCAACAATACACCGAAACCTCCGTTTTGCAGGATGAGTACCTGCACGATTCCCAACGCATTCCGTTGTCTCACCTCACTAAAACGCGCCGTCAAGGCTGGATTTGGGTGGATTCGGTACCTTCTTTGGGGGTAGCGGTTCTGGATCGCAATGCAGGGTTAGGCGGGTTTAAAGGACAGTCGGTTCAAGTCACCGACACCAGTCTTGAAAATGGCAAACTCACCGTGGCGGTGAGCGCCGATGGTTTGCTTTCCGTTTACCACCGGGTCACCGGTTTTCGGTTTGAAAATTTGCTGCAATTTCAGGATCAGCCGGATGTGGGGGATTCTTACAACAGCGGCCCTGTAGTTGGGGATAACATTGAAACAGCGGTTTATGCAGGCAGCAGCGTGGTGCAGGCGGGTCCGCTGGTGGGTACATTGGCGTTGCGCCATTGTTTTAAAGCCAGCGGATTGGATTTGATCACTCATATTCGGCTGGATGCCGACAGCGAGCGGCTTGAATTTGAAACCACCTTCACCAACAACAGCCCTCAGCATAAATTACAAGCGGTGTTTAACACAGGCCAGCCCGTTCAGTCGGTGATGGCGGAAACCCATTTGGGGGTGATTGAACGGCATTACGATCCCAATTACCGGGAACGGGATTTTGTACCGGTTGAAAAAATGAAGGAGCTGAAAACCAACACCGGCCCGGTGCAGCGGTTTTTTGCGACTAACGGGCAGGGCTGGCTAACCGAAGGCTTGTGCGAATACGAGGTGTATCAAAATACCATTGGCATTACCTTGCTGCGGGCTTTTGGGGCCTTGTCCAGTGCGGATACCGGTGTGCGTGGGGCACAGGCAGGGCCGCCGTTTGAAACCCCGGAAGGCCAATGCCTGAATCGGACTTTTCAGTGCCGGTATGCCTGGCTTCCAGCAGTGAGCGACGTGAGCGCTTTATTTGAGGCCTCCAGCCGATTCTACGGCAACGTGTGGGCAGAAACGGGCGCTGCCTCTGAAAAAACGACCTACAACGCTGCGAGTTTGCTGACGGTGGATAATGATCAACTGGTGATCGCCACCTGTTACTGGTTGCCCCGGCAAGGGCTGGTGGTTCGGCTTGTAAACCCCTCCCATCAAAGCGTGAGCACGACCCTGAGCGCTGGTTTTGAGTATCGAAGTATCATGGAGGTCAATTTTTTGGAGGAACCTCAGCGGGAATTAATGGGGGGATCGGTTCGGGTGGAAGCCCGTGATGTTAAAACCATTTTGTTTGCGGTGTAAAATAGGAGCATTAACGAGGTGAATCTATGACACTTAAGCGTATTGCGGTCCTGTTTTCCGCCCTGAGTATCCTGTTGGCCAGCGCTGTTTTGCCGGTTCAGGCCAAGTGGTTTGCCAAAAAAATCCCTCCGGAAAACGATCCGGTGCAGCAGGTGCAAACTTTTCAGCCCCCCCCAGAAAATGCCATGACCCTCTACTGTGATCCGTTCCGAAAAGAAGTTGCGGTTCTGAATCAAAAAAGCTGGGTGCATAAGCCTTTTTCATTACCCCGGCGGCTTTGGCTGATGAATGAGTACAAGGAATGCACCAATGAGCTCATGACGCAGGAGCATCAGTATTTAAAGCATGCCGACATTGAGCTGCCGCCCAGTTTGCCAAAAATGAAACCGGTGGTTCAGCCCATTAATCAGCCTGAAGTGAAGCAGGAAGCGCCCAATGGAAATTTATAGAGTAGGTTCCGTACTGGTTTTACTGGCTGAGTTCACCCTGTTGCTGTTGCTGGGTTTTGTGTTTATGCGACTGGTTTACTGGGATTCGCTACTGAACGATAAGCGGCCACAATGGCTGGCGCAATGTCGCAATTTAACCCGGCAGTTGAGAATTTTACGCCGACAACTGTCCAGCGCCGATGGGGCCTGGAACCGTTTGCCGGTTAGTCCCCGCTTTCGCAAAAAGCTGAATTGGATTCGGTGGGTGGGCAAGGCCATGCGTTTGGCCGGGGCGGCCCGTTCTTGACGCTCAAGGTTCGCTGGCGTAGACTTGAATTACTCGTTGTTATTGAACGAAGAGGTAGGAACAGTGTCTCAAGAATCTTATAAAAGTGATAGCGACGGCATTTTACTGTTTCTGGCCGGTATGGCGCTGGGTATGGTAGGCGGCGGTTTGGCGGGCATTTTGTTTGCCCCGAAATCGGGCGATGAATTGCGAGCGGATGCCAACGCTTATGTGCGTGGCTTGCCGGGGCGTATGAACGATGAACTGCACAATCCCAATGCCCGCACCCGTGAATTTATTGATAAAACCAGGTACAGTATTGAAAGTCAGGTCGGCAAGGTCAAGAAAGACCGTGACGCTGACCGTATGGCCAAGGCCAAAAAAGCTGAAGAATTGGCTTCCGGGTACGATTTTAACTAACCGATTGCTAGGGGAGCATGGCCTATATGGAATTCAATGCCGCTCAAACGGAAATGGAGCATTTGCTTCGGGTTAGCTGGATAGTACTGATTCCAGCCGGAGTTTTGCTGAGTATGGTGCTTTATAAACTGGCCATGTTACTACATGGCTTGGTGGAATTTTTAACGCTGGCCCGCTATGAGCTGGCTCCGGCGTTGAAAGATGTTCGGCTGACCGCTGAGCATGTGGAAGCGCTGAGCGCCCGTACCTTGAATGGTGTAAAATCTGTTGAAAACAGTGTTGCGGCAACCGGTCCCGCCCTGAGAACTGTTGGCCGGGAGATTCGATACAGCGCCCAGTCTCTGTGGCGTGGTGTCGTAAAATCATTTAGTCGCAAACGATAGGGAGAATATTATTATGACGACCTCGTCCTCACTTGGAAAATTTGTATTAGGCGCTGTGGTTGGTGGTGCTGTAGGCGCTGCCATCGGTATGTTGCTAGCCCCTCGCAGTGGTTCTGAAACCCGTGAATTGATTAAAGAAGAGCTGGATAATCGTTACCGGGAATCGGCTGATGTGCTGCGTGAAAAATCGGACGTGCTGAAAGAAAAAGCCGCCGCCTTCCGGGATAAAGTAGGCGAAATCTCCTCCGAACTGGAAGAGACAGGCCGTAAAACGGTGAGTCGCCTTACGGATGCCGTGAAAAAAACCACGGAATCCACCCCTAGTTAATCAGGAGTTCTACTTGACTCGACTGTATATTTCTGCGGATTTGGAAGGCGCTTGTGGTGTGGTTTCTACCCACCACTGCGCCGCCCAGCCCGATCGGGCGGCCTACGACTGGGCGGTGAGCCAGCTTGAAATGGAAGTGGCCGCTGTGGTTGAGGCGGCGCTGGATCATGGGGTGTCTCATATTCTAGTGAATGATTCGCATTACACCATGACCAACCTGATGCTGGATCAGGTGGACCCCAGAGTATCCTTGCTGACCGGAAAGCCCAAGCGCTGCGCCATGTCCGCCGGGCTAGACAACACCTTTGATGCCGCTATTTATGTAGGCTATCACGCCAAGGCCGGAACGCATCAAGGGGTGCTTTGCCACACCTTTCACTCCAAGCTGTTTGATGTGTCCATCAACGGGGTTTCTTATGGCGAGGGCGGGATTAACGCCCTGTATGCCAGTGTGATCCATGGGGTTCCCCTCATTTTAACCAGCGGCGATCGGGCTTATCTTTCAGAAATTCGCAGCCTGATTCCTGCGTTAGAAGCGGTTGAAACCAAAGTGGGACTGACGTATACCGCCGCACAGTGCCATCCGCTGGAAACGGTTTTAGAGGCGTATACCGCTAAAACCCGGCAAGTGCTGGAAAATCGGGCCAGCTGGAAGCAAAATTTGCTGAGTTTGCCGGGGCCTTACGAGCTAAAAATAACGTTCATCAACCCCTTGGCCGCCGATGCCGCCAATACCATTCCCGGTGTAACCCGATTGGATGGAACCACCTTGCTGTTCAAGACAGACGACTTCCAAACGGTTTACCAGATGTTGCAATCCTGCTACAGCATCTTGGCTTACACCCAGTATTTGGAATAGGGTTTTTGTAAATTTCTGTAAAGATACTAATGTCTTTACTGTGCTTGTAGCAATTCGTTACCTTGTAACGTTTTTATACAACTGAGAGCCCTATTTGTTGTTTGCACGCATTCTGATCCATAAGCAACAGCCTGAATTGTAAGGTATTAAAACCATGTCAACGCCCATTAACCCGCTCATAGCGGCACAAATGATTTCGTATGCCAAAGGCCAGGAAAATAGCCGGGAAACTTCCGCTGAAAAACGCGAACGAGAGCGGCTTTACGCTCAAAAAGTTCAGTTGGCCCAGCAGGCCAGCGATCAAAACAAAACAGCCCGTACTGAACAGGGGTTTTTGGCTTAGTTTATTAGGCTTCAGGCTGGTTTTTGCCCGGCCTGAAGCGAAACGGAGCCTAGCATCAGGGTTTCAGAGCTGACGTTCAGGCATCCTGCCTCCTCAAAGGCCAATCGCAGTTCGTTGGGGGTTAAAAAGTGTTGGGTGGAACTGGATAGATACTGATAGGCCTGATTGTCTTTGGCCAAAGCCCCGCCAATTAAGGGCATAATGTTTGCGAAATAAAATTGCATTCCGGGCAGCAGGGGCTTGGGGGCGGTGTCCAGATTGACCATCCAGCCGCCGGGTTTGATGACCCGGTGCATTTCGCGCAGCGCCAGCGGAATATCGGTCACGTTCCGTAGTCCAAAGCTGATAATGGCCCCGTCAAAAGTGTTATCCGGGTAGGGCAAGCTCAGGGCGTCTCCCTGAGTGAGTGAGACATTGGGCGTGTTTTCATACCGCTTGCGGGCAAAGGAGAGCATATTCTCGGAAAAATCCAGACCACAAACCTGACCTTGTTCACCCACCACCGGCAGCAGGTAAGTCAGCAAATCGCCAGTGCCGGTGCACACATCCAGCGCTTTCTGGCCCGCTTTCAGGTTGAGCTTGTCGCAGGCAAGCCGTTTCCATTGTTTATGAAAGCCCATGGAAATCAGATTGTTCAACCGATCGTAACTGCCAGCGATTCGATCAAACATTTGCTGAACCTGATGGGCTTTGCCGGTCTCCGCCTGTTGGGGGTCCGGTAATACGTTAGAAAGGGATGCTTTGCTCATAGTGCTTCTATTGTGCCACGAAGGCGATTGGTTGACGACAGGTTGGCTAGCAATACTACTCAGGGCCAAAGGGCGGGTAATTCACTTTGGGTGGAGTCAGGGTGCCATAAACCACCTGGTTTTTGCCTTGCCGTTTGGCGGCATACAGGTTGGTGTCCGCCTTTTCAATAATTTCATAGCCCTTGGCCTCGTCTAAGTCCAGTTGGGCCACGCCCACGCTAATGGTGGCGGTAATGGGGTTATCGGGCAAGCAGTAAACCGTGCGTTCAATCATGGCTCGCAAACGCTCCAGTAACTCATAGGCGTCAATCTGGCCGGTTTCTGGCAATATCAGCGCGAATTCCTCGCCCCCGTAGCGGGCTGCCACATCGGATTCCCGCACATTTTGGGTAATCAGGGCGCCCAGTTCCTTTAAAATGCGATCGCCGGTGGTGTGTCCGTAAAAGTCGTTGATTTTTTTAAAGTCGTCAATGTCAAACAAGGCCAGTGAAAGCGGTTTTCGGTAGCGTTTGGCCCGTGCGATTTCAGCATCCAGTTGCTGGTTGAATTGTCGCCGGTTGATTAGGCCCGTCAAACCATCGGTGGCCGCCAAAGATTGCAAGCGGGAAACCCGACTGGAGGTATTCCGTTGGGTGGAGGCTATAATGTTTCCAAAGTGACTGATAGTGGCCATTAACGGCAATAGCATCATAAACAGTTTAATATTGGTGGGAATCATAGTCAGAGCATCTGGCTTGAATCCCAAAATGAGGGGGTATCCCAGGGGTAAGGTAATCAGATAAAGCAACCCAAACAGAAGCATGAAGGTTCGGGCAATGCCATTGTGCCCAAACAACTGGGATTGCAGGCTAATTACGCCGCCCAGCAATAGAATACCCAGTTGCCCAGAGGCCAGATAGCTCAAAGCAATCAACACCCCGCCGCCCAGTGGCAGCAGCAGGCTTAGCTTTTCCAGGGTGATTTCATCCAGTCGAGGGTGCCGCTTAAACGCTCTCAAGCTAACTTCATTCAGAATCAGGAATAACCCGGTGATCACGGCCATGCTCAACAATCTGGCCGACAGCCAGGGGATATCGTTGGGGGCCACTGTGGTGGATAGTTTGACGGAGGCCAGCAAAATTAGCTCGTAGCCCAGTAAAGCCAATCCAATGGTACGACTGAGCCGGAATCCTTGTTTTAAGTGATTATGAAACACAGTGACAGCCTCCTTGCGGCTGTGGATTAAGGTTGTTTAAGGGCCGCATTAATGTTTTCCAAGCGTCGAATGGCTTCTAATCCAATAGAATTACCAATTTCCACGCCTTTGGCTTTTTCATAGTAGGGTTTGGCCTGCTCCAGTTTACCCTGATTTTCGTATAGGGTACCCAGGTTAAACAACACCCGTTGATCGTTGGGCTTGATTTTTAAGGCTTGCAGGTAAGTTTGCTCGGCCTCTTGCAGACGTCCCGCTTTTTGCAGCACGCTGCCTTTGTTAAAAAAGTACTGGCTGTTGCCCGGATCCAGTCGGGTGAGTTTATTAAAGGTTTCAATGGCCTGATCCGTTTTTTTATCGAAAGCATAAGCGGTGGAAAGGCCGTTTAAGGTGTTTAAGTGGTTGGGGTTGATGCCCAGCGCTTTTTCAAAGGCCCGAATGGACTGGCGGTAATCGCGCAAGGTGAGGTAAGCAAAGCCGATATTGCTTTGGGCTTCTACCAGCTTGGGGTTGATTTTAAGCGCCGCTTCAAATTGATGGATGGCTTCTTTTAGCAGTTTTTTTTGTCCGCTGCTATTGCCCTTTTCGTTTTGAATTTGGGCGATTTGGAACAGTTCCACGCCCTTGTTGTACTCTACCGCCCCGTCCGGTAAGCCAGAAGCACCTTGCCCGCTAACGGATACTTCCTGACTTTGAGGGGAAGGGCCGATGGTGTCTTCCGCAAAGCCAGTACTGAATGTGGTTAGCCATAGCAGGCTACACAGTAAATAGCCTTTCAAATAGCCGTTGCGGGTGGTGTGACATGAAAACATGAGCGTTTAGACTACCTCCGTCCAGGCATCGTGATTATTGAGAATATCCCGGTTCAGCTCGCCTTCGCTGGAGGCAACCAACGTGGCCACCGTGCAGCTGCTCACCACATTGACCACGGTGCGGCACATATCCAGCACCCGATCAATCGACCACAGCATGGCGATACCGCCTGCCAGATAATCCATTTCGTAATGCCCAATGCTGTTGAGTACAATGGCAATGGTAATCAGTCCGGCGCTGGGAACGCCTGCCGCCCCGATAGAGGCGATGATGGAAAACAGTACGATGATGCCCACTTTATCGGGCGTAATGGGAATATGGTAGGCCTGCATCAGGAAGATAACCGCAATGACCTCAAACATGGTGGTGGCGGTTTTGTTAATGGTGGCCCCGGTGGGTAGCACAAAGCTGGCGATGCGGTTGGATACGCCTGCCCGTCGTTCCATGCAGGCAATGGTAATGGGCAGGGTGGCCGAGCTGCTGGCGGTGCCAAAGGCCACCATAATGGCTTCGGAAATGGCCCGGTAAACGTTCATAAAGTTAATGCGGGCCAGAAACTTGAGCATCAGGGGGAAGATCACAAACAGCTGAATTAAAAGGCCCAGCAGAATGACCACGGCATAAATCCACAACTGCCCAAACACGCCCAAGCCCGATTTGGCAACCGTAATAAAGGCCAGAGAGAACACCCCCGGAACGGCCAGTACCATCACCCAGTCTGTCAGCTTCATGGTGGCGGTAAACAGGGATTCAAAAAAGTTGATAATGGGCTTACCGGCTTCCCCAATGCTGGCCACCGCAGCGCCAAACAGCAGGGTAAAAAAAATAACAGGCACCAGGTCGGCCTTGGCCAGCGATTCAATGGGATTTCTGGGGATCATATTAAAGAACATGGCCTGTAAATCCTGATTGGGTACCTGTTGCAGTTCCCGAATGATACTGGCGGTATCCGCATTGGCCAGAAAGTTTTGCTGCAATTGCGCGCCGGGGTTGAACCACAAGGCCAGTCCGGCTCCCAATAAAGCGCTAATGCTCATTAACAGCAGGAAGTAAAACAGAACTTTACCCCCCATCCGGCCCAATTGCCGGGAATCGCCCAGGGATGAAACCCCTACAATCAGTGAGCTAACCACCAAAGGCACCACAATCATGGTAATGAGTCGAATGAAGAGCTGGCCTACCACGTCAAAAAACTGGTGAATCAGATAATACTTGTCTGGCTGGTTCAACATGTTGGGGTAAGGGAAGGAAATGCCCAGCAACACACCCAGCAGGATGGCCACCAGAATATGCCAGTGTCTTTTTGTGCCCAGTCCCAGCGCCACTAGAATCAACCAGAAGGCTTTAGCTCTCATTCAGGGGTCCTTCCACTTTATAAAAAGTTATCCTTTATTATATGCCATAGTTTCTGCAGAAAGCACGGCTTGACTGAAAATAAAGGGGTTTGTAACAAGCCTGCGTGTTTCACCGTCGTCGTTTTTTGGAGTGAAAGGCTGATGAGAGCCAATCCAGCAGGATATGAATCAAGGCCCCAATCCACAAGCCAATGCCCAGCCAAAGCAATTCGTGCAAATGCGCATGCAGAAATTCTCTGGCCTCTTGTAAAGGATGCGTAGGCGGCAGCCATCCCCGTTGCTGAAGCCACAGGGAGCCTAAGCAGTAGAGTAATGTTAAAACGCCCGTTAAATAAAGCAAGCGTAGCCAGGAGGCCCAGAAAATGCCATGAGACAAACTGGAGCGATGCCGGATGGCCCATTGATAAGGCCACCAGATAAACCGCAAGAAGCCCCAGCGGTAAAAGGGGCGGCTGCGAATGTCCAGATCCGGGCTGAGAAAAAAACCGCCGATAAAAGTCCCCGCAATAATCAAAATGCTTTCCTCCATTGGCAAATTGAATTGCCAACGGCAGAGTAGCCAAACCGAAGGCAGTAAGGCCAATGTCATCCAGTCATGCGTTTTTCCGCTTGCCATTTACCGACTTTAACACAGGATGCTCCTGAATAGGCGGGGGATGAGCGATTTAAACATGCCGGTAACTCCAGCTCAGAAATGATGAAGCCCTTGCCCATGTTTTAACCCCCGTGGGCGTAGTATAATAGCCTTCAGTTGTTGAGGAGGAGGAGGGAACGTTATGGCCACTACACAAGCCAATCCCCAAATGAATTTTGAGATTAAACCGGGTTCTTTCAGTGGGCAATCCAAATTTTTGAACTATATCGGGGGACAGTGGGTTCCCGCCAAATCGGGCAAAACGTTTGAAAGTTTAAACCCGGCGGAACCGTCTGATGTGGTGGGTGTCTTTCCCGCTTCAGGACCGGAAGATGTGAATGCCGCCGTGGCCGCTGCCAAAAAGGCGTATGAAAACTGGCGGTTATATCCGGCACCCAAGCGGGGCGAAATTTTGTTTAAAGCCGGACAGATTTTGATTGAGCGCAAAGAGCAACTCTCTCGGGAAATGACCCGTGAGATGGGCAAAGTGCTGGCCGAAGCCCGTGGCGATGTACAGGAAGTCATTGACATGACTTTCTATGCCGCTGGTGAAGGTCGTCGCATGTTTGGGCAAACCGTTCCATCTGAATTGCAAAACAAGTTCGCTATGTCGGTTCGGGCGCCATTGGGCGTGGTGGGCTTGATTACTCCCTGGAATTTTCCCATGGCCATTCCCAGCTGGAAATTAATGCCTGCCCTGATTTGTGGCAATACCTGCGTGTTGAAACCGGCCAGTGATACCCCGCTTTTGTCTCATCGTCTGGTTGAGATTTTAGAAGAAGCGGGACTGCCTAAAGGGGTGGTGAATGTGGTTTATGGCTCGGGTCGGGAAGTGGGCGAACCGCTCATGGCCCATCCTGATGTGTCTCTAATTTCTTTCACCGGCTCTACCGATATTGGCCGCCGGGTGAATGAGGCTTGCGCCCCTTCTTTTAAGAGGGTTTCGCTGGAAATGGGCGGTAAAAACGCCATTGTCATTATGGATGACGCCAATCTGGATTTGGCGGTAGATGGCGTATTGTGGGGGGCCTTCGGGACTTCCGGGCAACGTTGCACCGCCGCCAGCCGGGTGATTGTTCACAAAAGCGTTCACGCCCAGGTGCGGGACAAGCTGAAAAATCGCATTGGCGAACTGAAGCTGGGCTACGGTTTGAACAGCGATGTGAAGGTGGGCCCGGTTATTAATGAATCCGCCATGAAGAAGATTCTGGAGTACATTGAAATTGGCAAAGGCGAAGGCGCTGATTTGATTGCGGGCGGTGCTCGGGACACTCAGGCCGGGGCGGGCTGGTTTGTACAGCCTACCTTGTTTGATAACGTGAAATCCACCATGCGCATTGCTCAGGAAGAGATCTTCGGGCCGGTGACGGCTTTGATTCCGGTGGGCAGTTTTGAAGAGGCCATTCAGGTGGCCAATGGCATTCAATTCGGCTTGTCTACCGCTATTTACACTAAAAACGTCAATCAGGCATTTACGGCCCTGCGGGATCTGGATTCCGGGTTGTGCTATGTGAACGCGCCCACCATTGGTGCTGAAGTTCACTTGCCGTTTGGCGGCACCAAGGATACGGGCAACGGCCACCGAGATGCTGGCACCACGGCGCTGGATGTGTTTTCGGAATGGAAAAGCCTGTATGTGGATTACAGCGACAAGCTGCAACGGGCGCAAATCGACGATTTGAGCTAGCTTCACCTAAACGCAAATCAACCGGCAACCCGGCTTCGTCCACCACGAGGCTGGGTTGCCGTCCTTCACTTTCACCGCTCGCCCGACCAGCTCGCCCGTTTTTTGCCGGTTTCAATATGGCTTAATTCAAGTAGACTGCTTTATCCAAGGGCAGTTTTCACCGAAGGAGCTTAAAGATTTTGTTTAAAACACTCGTTCTGGCCCAAAGGGAAAAGCGGTTGTACACGCTGCTTCAGTTCAGCCAGACGACCACTATTTTGTAATAAACTTACCGGGCAGGTTCCAGGACAGATCTCAAGTTTTAATGAGCTTGGACGATATGGATTGAATATATTTATAGCAATGGGCAAAGCAGGATGCAGTACCTACCCAAAAAAAATCAATCTTATAACCAGCCTAAAGGCTTCACCCTCGCTGAGCTGCTCATTTCTTTGCTTATTCTCGGCGAAATCGCCACGTTTACCATTCCCAAAGTGCTTTCAGCTCAGCAAGATGGCCGAAACAATGCCATCGTCAAAGAAGCCGTGGGGACGGTTTCAGCGGCATTTCAACAGCATCAGCTCAGTGGACAGGTAAGCAGTAGCACTGTAATGACTGATCTGTGGCAATACCTGAATTATGTGAGCACTGACACCAGCACTACTGTTGATTCTTTTCAAACTGGAGGAGCGGGCCCTTGTGACAACCTGGGCCATACCTGCTTAAAATTGCATAATGGCGCAATAATACAACCAAGCGTTTTTCCCTTTGCGGGAACCAATACCACCAACGCCATTATGTTTTTGGTTGATCCTGACGGGGTTTATTCCGGCACCACAAATGGACCAGGTAAATCTGTCCAATTTCACCTCTATTACAATGGACGCATCACTACAGTTGGAACGATTGCGCCAGGAACCACCTACGCAAATACAACGATTGTAGCCAATCCAGATCTTGATCCACCCTGGTTCAGCTGGTAAATTTTTTTACAACGCAATTCGATTAGTCAGTATTGAAGAATAAAAAACAAATCCCCTTTGGCCCACTGGCTGAAGGGGATTTTGGCAAGGGCCTTTCGGGTTGTGTTGATCACCGGCTCGGACTAAGATAGGGGCCATCATCAAGGTTGAGTCAGGAGCGTTTATTTATGACCGTGGAAACCCCATCGCCTTTGAAGCGAATTTATATTGAAAACATTGGCGCGCATGCCGGAGAAACGGTCACCTTGCAGGGCTGGCTTTATAACAAGCGCTCCAGTGGCAAGCTGCACTTTTTGCAGCTGCGCGATGGTACCGGCACCATGCAATGCGTGGTGTTTAAGGGGGATGTTTCCCCGGAAATTTTTGAGGCCGCCGATAAAGTCAGCCAGGAATCCTCCATTCAGGTGACCGGGGTGGTGAAAGAAGACACTCGCTCCAAGCTGGGCTTTGAGTTGGGGGTGAGCGACTTTCAAGTGCTGGGCGATTCGGTGGAATACCCCATTAGCCCCAAGGAGCATGGGGTTGCCTTTTTAATGGATCATCGCCATTTATGGCTGCGCTCTTCCCGCCAAAACGCCATTATTCGCATTCGGGCCGAAATTATTCGGGCGGTGCGGAATTATTTTGATCAAAATGGCTTTACGCTGGTAGATGCCCCCATTTTTACGCCCAACGCGTGCGAAGGCACCAGCAACCTGTTTGAAACCGATTACTTTGAAGAAAAAGCGTACCTGACCCAAAGCGGACAGTTGTACATGGAGGCCGCCGCCGCCGCTTTTGGCAAGGCCTACTGCTTTGGCCCCACCTTTCGGGCGGAAAAATCCAAAACTCGCCGCCACCTGACTGAATTCTGGATGGTGGAGCCCGAGGTTGCTTTTATGGACCTGTACGAAGACATGGATTTGGCCGAGGACTTTGTTTGCTACATTGTGGCTCATGTGCTGAAAAACCGTCGTGCCGAACTGGAAATACTGGAGCGGGATGTCAGCAAGCTGGAGGCCATTCAGAAGCCCTTCCCCCGTATTACTTATGATGAGGCCATTGCGCTGATTCGTGAGCATGGGCCGGAAGAGGAGCATAAAAACTTCCCTTGGGGCGAGGATTTTGGGGGCGATGAGGAAACCATTATTTCCAGCCAGTTTGATAAGCCGGTCTTTATCCACCACTATCCCACCGAAATTAAGGCCTTTTACATGAAGCCGGATCCGGCCAACCCCAAATACGCCTTAAACGTGGACATGATTGCCCCGGAAGGGTACGGCGAAGTGATTGGCGGCGGACAGCGGGAAGATGATCTGGAGGTGCTGGTGGCTAAAATTCAGGAACATGGCCTGCCACTAGAAGCTTTTAGCTGGTATCTGGATGTTCGCAGATACGGCAGCTTTCCCCACGCCGGGTTTGGGCTGGGCATTGAGCGAACCGTGTCTTGGCTTTGCGGCTTGCATCACGTTCGGGAAACCATTCCTTTCCCTCGCCTGATGGATCGGTTGAGCCCTTAGCGGTTGCGCTTGGCTTGGACCTTCACAGTCCATTCATTTAAAAAAGAGGCGCCATTCCGGTGCCTCTTTTTTTGAGACGGATTTATTGAACATTCCGGAATTCATTCGGATAGAGGATCAGCCGGATGAGGGTCAGCGGTATGCTGGAGAAGAGGAAGTCTTAAACTTTGCCAGTATTATGCCTGTTCAAAGGTCATTATTTTGAACCGAATCAATCTGGCAAGAAAGAATGAAGCCTGATGACCGCATCCCGCAAGCCTAAAAAAATATTTGTGCAGTTTGCCATTGCTTTGGTCGTGGCGGTTATTTTTGGCGCTGCCGCTATTTTTGCGGGCTTTATGGTCATACAGGCGGTGTCTTCTAACGCCGAGCAGGTGCAGAAAGAGGCGGAAGAAAAGGTAGAAGCCGCCAAGGCCGAGCAGGAAAAGTATCTTAAATTGCAGGAGCAATTGAGTCAGGTTCCCAGAAGTTATAAAGTGGTTCAGGCGTTGACGGATTTGAATCCGGGCCAGCCCATTACCAAGGATATGATTACTTTGGTGGACGTCAACGATCGCCCAACCCCCGGTACATTAGATCGTATTTCACAGGCAGTGGGTAAAGTGGTGAAATCTCCGGTGATGAGTGGGGAAGCACTGGATAACACCAGACTGATCGATACAGGTGGATTGTTTAGTGTAGAGCCCGGCAAGCGGGCCATTACCATTCGGGTGGATAGCATTGGTGGGCTTAGTGGCGCTTTGGCTCCCGGTGCCCATGTGGATGTGTTGACCACGGTCAATCAGGAAGACACTTCGATTACCCGTACCCTGTTGCAGAACATACCGGTTGTGTCGATGGGTGGCGGCGGTGGTTCTGCCTCCAATCAGGCCGGGTTGCGGGAGGCTGAGAAGACA
The DNA here is from genome assembly GCF_041737375.1 of Vampirovibrio sp. Lineage (NCBI taxonomy): Bacteria > Bacillati > Candidatus Melainabacteria > Vampirovibriophyceae > Vampirovibrionales > Vampirovibrionaceae > Vampirovibrio > Vampirovibrio sp. The sequence goes on along the minus strand of NZ_JBGSRV010000010.1, from coordinate 611,901 downwards.
AACGCGGGTGGCGGTAATTTGGCGGTTACGTTAATTGTAAGCCCCCGGCAAGCGGAATTATTGACGCTGGCTGGCCAGTTGGGCGGCTTTCATCTCACCTTAAGAAATTTTTCGGATCATCAAAAACAGGACTTGGCCGGTGCGGATTTAACCGCCTTAATGACTGGTTTGCAGCCCGCCGCCACTAAAAAGGCGCTGCCCGCCAGTCCCAAGCCCGCCGCCCGTGAGTCGGGTTTTCATAACGTGAATTACTCGGGGGGGGATAGTGATTTACCCCAGCCATCGGCGGTGAACCCTAGTGGCCCTAAATTTACCATGCAGGTTTACCGGGGAACCGGTTCTGAAACCATTGATTTTCAACCATAAAATGGCTCTGCTTTAAGCACATTCAGCTTGAAGCAAATTAAGAATGATAAGGACGACCTGATGAACGGAAGAACTGAAAAAAGGCTGATCACGCTGGCTCTGGCTGTCGCTGTCATGGCCCAGGTTTTTCCAGTCATGGTGCCGGTGGGTCACGGTGGATTTAGTTTTGCCAGTGATGAGCGCAAATCTGCGGAACCTATGGCCTTAAAGCCCAGAGTGAAGTTTCCTGAAGAATCGTTGAAGCCGGTGGTGGCCCCAGCGTTAATGGCCAAGCCGGAAAAACCGGCGTTTGTGTTGCAGCAGCTGGATGAAAGCGATGCTTTTTCTGGCTCCTCTGGTAACGCCTCAAAAACCAAAGCCTTGCAGGGTAGTGTCACCAGCATTCATGTCACCCGTGGACGTTCTCAAATCGTCAAGTTCGCTCAGCCCATTATGCGGCTTTCCATTGCCGAGCCAACCGTGGCCGATGTGATTCCGCTTTCCCCGGATCAAATTATGATTAACGGCAAGCTGCGAGGGGTGACCAGCTTGATTGTATGGGATGAGAACGGGCAGGAAGGTATTTTTGATCTTTATGTTCAAAACGATTCCAGTGAGTTGCTGGATACGGTGAATGCGCTGGCCCCTAATGAAAAAATTCAGGCTCGGGTGACGGATGATTCCTTTATTTTGTCCGGGCAGGTTTCCAGTTCCGTGGTGCTGGATGAAATTCGAAAAACCGTGTCCGCTTACGGATATCGAGACGATAAATTTATTGATTTAACCGACACGCCGGTTCCTCAAGTGGTGCTGGAAGTTCGCATTGCGGAGGCCAACCGCAGCGTGGGTCGTCAGTTAAAAAGCGCCTATCAGGTTCAATCGGCCACTCGGGATTTAAGCATTGTACGCTTGGCCAATCCGCTGGACAATGCTTTTTTGAATGGGATTCAACGGGCCACCAGTGGCCTTCTCCCGAACGCCTTTGGGCCTGTTCGGGTCAATCAGGCTGGTTCCAACACTGGAGGGCTGACCGGCTCTTTCAATCCGCTGCGGAATGTGAGCGTGATGTGGGATTTATTGGAAACCTCGGGCAAGGTGAATACATTGGCGAACCCTACCCTGGTTTGCACCCATGGGCGTACCGCCAGCTTTTTGGCCGGTGGAGAGTTTCCGTTTGTAGGCTCGGTGGATCAAAATGGCAGCCCCATTATTCAGTATAAAGAATTTGGGGTGAAATTGAATTTTACGCCCTGGATTGCCATTAAATCGGGCCGTATAGAGCTGAAAGTGGCGCCTGAGGTCAGCAATCTGGATTCTTCCAGTTGTGTGGCAGGTGCTGCGGGTAGTCAGGTTTGCGGCATTTTGAAACGCTCTACGGATACCACTGTGGAGCTGATGGATGGAGAAACGCTGATGATTTCAGGCATTTTGACCCGTGAGGAGCAAAATACGTTTAACAAAGTGCCTTTTATCGGGAATGTACCCATTTTGGGCAATATGTTTAAAAATGCCAACATGAGCAAAAACGATCGGGAGCTGGTGGTGGTGATTACCCCCCACATTGTGAAGGCCGCCGATTACGGAAAAGTGTTGGGTGCGGCGCAATAAATTAATGATTGGACAGAGCGTTCAGTGATGGTAAACAAGCTAACCGTTGTCATTATAGATGAAGATCCCGCCGTAAGGGCGTTGCTGCAAAACGCTTTGCTGAGCATGGCGGGTGTGGAAATTCTGGCTGAAACCGATAGCCTGGTTTACGGCTACGAGTTGATCCGGCAGAATCGCCCCAAAATGGTGTTTATGGATTTGCGGACAGATGCCGCAAAAAGTCTGGATACCGCCAAACGGATTTCCTCTTACTTTAAAGAGGTGATGATTGTTGCCTCTGGGCGAGATATGAGCCTGGAGATGGTGAAGGCTTGCATGGAGTCCGGGGTTCGGGATTTTATGCAGCGTCCGTTTGATGCGTTGCAGGTTCAGGGCTTGCTGGAAAAACACAAGTTGGCTTTGGGTTCCAGCGCGGATGCCGGGGATCGGACTGGGCGCATTGTAACCGTATTCAGCAATAAAGGCGGACTTGGCAAAACAACCATCGCCGTTAATCTGGCTTTGGCCATTTCTGAAACCATTGGAAAGCCAGTGGCCTTGGTAGATTTGAACCTTCAACTGGGTGATATCACAACCTTTTTGGATGTGGAACCCAAGCAAACCATCGTGGATATTGCCCGCAATATCGGTCGGGTGGATGCCGCTTATCTGGAAGCATCGCTTGCCCAATACCAGACCCCTCGAGGCAGCCTTTATGTGCTGGCCGATCCGTTACATGTGGAAGATGCCGAGGATGTCACCGCCGATCAGATTAACGCGGTGCTGACCGTTTTACGGGCTACCTTTGAGTATGTGGTGATTGACACCACCACTTCATTCGATCCAAAAACGCTTTCGGCGCTGGATTTTGCCGATCATATTCTGTTGGTTTCCATGGTGAATTTACCCAGTATCCGTAGCAGTCAGCGGCTTTTAAACCTGTTTGAGCGTTTGGGATACGATCCGCAAAAAATTAAACTGATCATCAATCGCTTTATGCCCGGTGAGGAAATTACCATTGAGGATGTGGAAGAAACCCTGGAGCATCCTGTTTTCTGGAAAATACCCAACCATTATTCGGTGGTCATGAACGCCATTAATCGGGGCGTTCCCATTTCACAGGTTGAAAATAGCAAAGCGCTGGAAAAAAACTTTCTGGAGCTGGCGCATAAACTGAGTGGGGTTCTACCTTCTGCTCATTCTGCGTTGAGTGCTTTGCCCGCTTTGACAGAGCCTAAGAGTATTCTGGGTGGATTATTCGGAAAACGGTAGTTGCTTGAAAAAGGATTGTGAGTCGCTATGTCCTTAAGGGATCGCTTAAAAAAGCCGGGAATACCTCAGGGTGGGTCTTCCTTTGGGCTGGATCCGCTGACTGCGAATGCCGCCTCAGAAAAAAACGGAATCTCTCCCACGCCTTCCGGCCAAGGGGTGGCTGGTGGTTCTCTCTCGGCTTCGGTGGCACCAGAAAACCATACCCATCAACCCAAAAAAGGGGAAAAATTTGATGAGGTGAAAAGCCGGGTTCACAATATGTTGGTGGAAAATCTGAACATTAGCAGTACGGTGCCACTGGGTAAAGAGGAAGTGTCGCTGGCCGCTTTTCAGTTTCTGGAAAAAATTCTGATTGCTGAAAAAGTACCCATGGGCACTTCTGAGCGGAGCGTCCTGATTCAGGAACTGGTGGAAGAAGTGGTGGGACTGGGGCCTTTGGAGCCTTTGCTCAGGGATCCCACGATTTCAGAAATCATGGTCAATGGGCCTAAAAATGTTTATATCGAGCGGTTGGGCAAGTTGCACAAAACCACGGTTACGTTTAAAGATAACGCGCATGTGATGCATATTATTGAGCGGATTGTTTCTGCCGTGGGCCGCCGGGTGGACGAAAAAACGCCCATGGTGGATGCGCGTTTGAAGGATGGCTCCCGGTTTAACGCCATCATTCCGCCGCTGGCCCTGGATGGCCCTTCGATCTCTATTCGAAAATTCAAGGCGGACGCTGGCACCCTGGAAAAATTATTGGGTTGGGGTTCCATGACCCCGGCCATGGCCAGAACGCTGGAAGCGGCTGTTAAATGCCACCTCAATATCATTATTTCTGGTGGCACGGGTTCGGGTAAAACCACCATGTTGAATTCGCTTTCGGCCTTAATTGCGCCCGATGAGCGCATTGTGACCATTGAGGATTCCGCGGAATTACAACTGAAGCAAGAACATGTGGTGCGTTTGGAAACCCGCCCGCCCAACATTGAGGGAGAAGGGCAAATTACGGCTAGGCAACTCATGATTAACTCCTTGCGGATGCGCCCTGATCGGATTGTGGTGGGCGAGTGCCGTGGCCCTGAAACCCTGGAAATGCTGCAAGCCATGAATACCGGCCATGATGGCTCATTAACCACGCTACACGCCAACACTCCCCGAGATGCCATTTCCCGGATTGTTACCATGTGCATGATGAATACCAACCCCCTGCCGGAAAAAACCATCCGTCAACAGGTGGCCTCTGCGGTTCACCTGATTGTACAGGTTAGCCGTCTGATGGATGGTCAGCGTAAAACGACTTCTATTGCCGAAATTACCGGCATGGAAGGGGATGTGGTGACCATGCAGGAAATTTTTAAGTTTGAGCAGTATGGATTGGATGAAAATTTTAAGGTGATTGGCCGACATGTGGCCACTGGGGTGCGCCCTCGATTTGCGGATATCTGTAAGGCCAAGGGCATTGATTTGCCCACCGATATTTTTAATAAAGACGAGGCTCCGCCGCCATCCACTTAACCACACGCTGAATCAAGAGACTGTAATTGTCCATGGATACCACGTTGCTCCTGCTGCTGATTTTACTGGGCCTCCTGTTAATGGCGGCTGGCTTTGGGGCTGCGGTTTTCTTGTTTCAGCGCTACAACAACCCGGAACCCACTTTGATTCAAAAGCGCCTGATGTCAATCAAAGATCGCTCTCATGATGAGCTGTCTGAAGCGGCGACTGAGACCTCCCGCAAGTTTGCTTTGTTGTTTAAAGATGCTGAATACCAGAATGATCGGCTGGGCCAGAAATTGGAGCGGATTGAGTTTTTTTTGAAACTAAAAATCCGACTGCAACAAGCGGGTATGGCCACCCCTGCCGATCAATATTTTGTGGGCAATATGCTGTTGCCTGCTACGGTTTTGATTATTTTGGGCTTGGCCAGTGGTTTTTTCGCCTTGGCTTTGGCAGGCCCTGTTTGGTTTGCTGGCGCTTATCTGCAGGTTTTATTCAAGCGGGGGCAACGATATAAAAAATTTATCACCCAATTCCCGGACGCATTGGGCATGATTACCAGCGCGCTTCGGGCCGGGCATTCCTTTCAATCCGCTTTGACCGTTGTTTCCACCGAAATGCCCGCCCCCATTGCCACGGAATTTGCGTCGATGGTGAAGGATATCAATCTGGGAATTCCAGTGCGGGAATCTTTGGTTCGTCTGGTGGCCAAGCTGGATACCTTGCCGGATGTGCGTATGTTTGCCACTGCCGTTTCAATTCAGAGAGAAGCGGGCGGTAATTTGGCTGAAGTGCTTGAAAATCTGGGTTACACCATTCGAGAACGATTTAAGTTAAAGGGACAGATTGCCGCCTTAACCGGACAATCCCGTTTAACCGGGTACGTTTTGGGAGGCGCCCCCGCTTTTTTACTGGTGGTTTTGTCCCTATTTTTTTACGGATATGTAGCGCCCTTATATGAAACCGATTTGGGCCACTTCGCCTTGATTGCCGCCTTTATTCTTCAGGTAATCGGCTTTTTTATTATGAAGAAAATTGTAGATATTCGGGTGTAAAGGCCATGGCGGAACCCACCTTGCAAGTTGTCGATACCACCCACTTCCTGTTGTTAATTGGCGGTGGGCTGGTTGTGGTTTTATCCATTTTTGGCATTCTGGCGGTCATTATTTCCATGCTGAATTATGAGGTGAATCCGGTTAAAGATCGGCTCGCTCAATTAAAGGAAGATGGTTCTTTTGAACTTGGCTTGCAAGTTAAAGCAGGCCCGTTCGATGATTTGAAAGACATACTGGGCAAAATGGCTGAACCGGTTTCCAAAAGCCTTTACGGACAGAACAAGAAATATGTAAAACAGGTTAAATCCCTGCTGACCGAGGCGGGTTTAAATGACAGTGAAGAGCAGATATTTCGGTTTATGACCCATCGGGCTTCGGTGGGAATTGCGGTAGGATGTATCGGTGCGGTGGCTGGACTGGTGTTTGGCAGTGGTAGTTTTCTGTGGCTGCTTTCCGGGTTTTTGGGCGGCTTTATGTTTGGCAGTCTGATTCCTCAGTTTATGCTACGCAGCAACGCCGCAAAGCGAAAAGCGGAGATTCGTTTTAAATTGCCGGATACGCTTGATTTGATGGTGGTTTGCGTGGAAGCGGGTTTGGGGCTCGATTCCACCATTCAACGGGTGGCGGAAGAAACTGAAAAAATGTCACCGGAAGTGTCTTATGAGTTTAAGCGCCTGAATAAAGAATTGAACGCTGGTATTTCTCGCATTGAAGCCTTTCAGAGCATGGGGCTTCGTTCCGGGGTGGATGAAATGAGATCGCTGTGCGCCATGATTGTTCAGGCCGATAAAATGGGTACCAGTGTGGCCACCACCCTTCGTATTTATGCCGATGATTTACGCACCAAGCGCCGCCAGCGGGCCGAGGAGCTGGCCAGCAAAGCCAGCATTAAAATGACCTTTCCGTTGGTGCTTTTCATTTTTCCGCCCCTGTTTATTATCCTGATGGGGCCGGTGGTAATTAATGCCATTATTCAGTTTTATCCCGCCAAATAAATAGTTCTTGGATGGAGCGTGGGTCGGGTGTGTGGCATGGAGAGGGTGAACCTCTGGTTGTCTTGCTGTTACAATAAAAACCATGCCTTTACTCACCCACAACGAATTGAATGTCACGGAGCGAACCATTACGCTCCGGCGTTTGCCTGCCGCCTTTCATGGTTTAAAAATCACCCAGATTTCGGATTTGCACTTTTATGAGCATACCGATCCCGCTTTTTATGCTCGGGTCACCGAAACCGTGAATGCCCAGCAAGCCGACCTTATTTTGTTAACCGGTGATGTGGTTCACTATGGGCCGCATTATATTGCCATGGCCCAATCGTTTTTAAGCGGCTTACAGGCCAAAGCGGCCAAGCTCGCCATTTTGGGAAATCATGATTATAACGACAGTTGCTGGGGGGCTTTGATTTCGGAAATGCTCCCTCAGGCCGGGTTTCAACTGCTGAAAAACGAGCGTTATTGTTTGGAGCAAAAGAACGAACGGCTGTGGATAGCGGGGCTGGATGATCTTTGGTACGGGGAGCCAGATCTTTCCAAAATGTTGTCGGGTATTCCCACCGAACGGGAAGTGACCATTGTGATGGCGCATAACCCGCTGTTGTTTGATCCCTTGGCCCTTGCTGGTCATGGACAGGTGGATTTGGTGTTGGCGGGCCATACCCACGCCGGACATGTGTATATTCCCTTTTTGGGACCCATTTATCGCCAAATTTTTCGTATGAAGTATCGCTATGGCCTGTTTGAAAAAAATGGTTGCCAGCTTCATGTAACTAGTGGGGTGGGTTCCGCGGCGTTTTACCTGAAAAAGCGAAAAATCGGGTTTCCCCGATTTCGCTTTAATACCCATCCAGAAGTAGCGGTATTAACGCTAAGCAATGCCTCAATTTAACGAGCCATTTTTTTAAGCAGATCTGTCACGGTCTCAACCAATTCAGGACAAGAGGCTTTTAGGGTATCAATCAGTTCAGGAAGAGAAGCTTTGGCCTGACTGGTCAATTTTTCAAATTGTTGGGCCAAATCTTCATCAGTGCCTTCTAAAATGCTTTGAGCCGCTTCTTGAACTGTTTTAGCGCCACTTTGCTCATTCGCCAGATTACTTGCTTCCTCTAACACCGTTTCCGCCTGTTGTTGGGTAGCGGTGGCCACATTGCTTTTAACCTCAGCCGCTGCCTTGGGTGGTGCGGCTTGAGTGAGGGGGCCTGTCCGTTTGTCCAGTTTAGTGTGCAGTTTATTGACTTGAGCGACGCATTTTTCCAGTTTTTTCCCGGCCTTTTGAATCTCTTGGTTTAATACGGATTTTTGCACATCGCTCAGCCCTGCCATTTTCAAATCTTGTTTGGCTTTGTCAATGCGTGTTGAGCAGGTTCCCAATTTAATTTTGGATTGAATCAGGGCTTTTTCAATGGCTGCTTGAGAGGTGGGGGTGAACAGATCCATGATTTTCTGCCCCAGGTTCTGGAAAAAATCGATGAGGGGCTGATAAAAGGGCTTGGCGGTTGTGGTTGCGGTTTGGGCGGGCTTTGCGGCTGGAGTGGTCTCGGTGCCGATAGAAACGAGATCGGGTTTGTCTGGCGCACTAAGTGGCGTTGAGCCGGTAGCACCCAAATTGGGAGAAGAACTTGAACGGCGCAGGAAGGGGGTGGGTGTTCCACCGGTAGACAGGGGCGCTACACTACTCATATCAATAAAATCCTCACATCGTTGGACACAAGCAGCGGGTTTGCCAAGAAGCGTGGCCTGCTTGTTTTTCTATGTAAGTAAACCGTGTGATGGGATTTTTGTGCTATTTCAAATCGCAGTTTGGGTGGAAGTCATTTAGGAATGGCGTCTTGCAAAATATGTCATCCAAGGGCTAACGGCGCTTACAGGTCCAGAATGTTTTTAATGGAAAATCGGCGGGCAAATCCTCCACCGGGTTAAATGCCTCATGCTGAATATCGTAAAAATCGGCACTCATCAGGTATTTTTCCACGGCCCGTTCGTTGAAATATTGCTCATACACGGTTTCCTCGTGGTGGAACAGTTCGCCGTGGTCGTTATACTCATCCACCGCAAACAGCACGTCCGCCTTGCCGCTGTCCGGGTTAAAGCTGGACGTGGTTTTCAGGCGGTAATTGGGGCCTTCATAGGTGTCTTTGCCGTTCCAAAAGGTCTGGTAATTCTCCAGGGTGTTCAGGTCAAACACAAACAGGCCGCCGGGCTTCAAGGCTTCCGCCACCTGCAAAAAGGTGCCTCGCAACTCGGTTTCGTTGGAGAGATGATTCAGGCTGTCGTAATGGCAAAGCACCGCATCTACTGGCTCATTTAGCAAAAAATAGCGCATATCGCCTTCCTGCCATTCAATATTGAGGGCTGGTTGGTGTGCGGCTGCTTTTTGTTTGGCTTGTTTCAGCATGGCGGCAGACAAATCAATGCCCAGAACCTGATAGCCCGCTTGGGCCAGTGTAATGCTCAAGGTGCCGGTGCCGCAGGCCAGATCTAAAACTCTGGCCCCTTTTTGCAGTCCAGCCTGAGTGAGTAGGGTGAGGTCTTTTTCGTTGATTTTGCTGGCAAAGGCCAAAGCACCGGGCCAGTCGTAAAGGTGTGCGATTTGATGGTACATGGGGCAAAGTCCTTTGGGGCTGAAAGCAAAAGATTGGATAAATCAGGGGGCTAAAAGCGCCTGTCTGTTAAAACTGATTGTCACAATCTTAAGATAGCCGCATAATAATTTCTATGGCAGAAGTGGTTTTACAAAACGTAGCCAAGTCCTACGATAAGACGCTCGTAATTCAGGATGTGTCCTTGACCGTTCGGGATCAGGAGTTTGTGGTGATGGTTGGCCCTAGCGGGTGCGGAAAATCTACCATTTTGCGCATGATTGCAGGGCTGGAAAGCATTACCGGCGGCACCATCCAGATTGAAGATCGGGTGGTCAACGACGTGGCCCCCAAAGATCGCGATATCGCCATGGTCTTTCAGAACTATGCGCTTTATCCGCACATGAGCGTTTATGAAAACATGGCCTTTGGCTTGAAAATGCGAAAAACGCCCAAGGCCGAAATTGATGAAAAAGTGAAAGAAGCGGCCCGCATTCTGGATTTGGAGCATTTATTGCAACGCAAGCCCAAGCAGTTGTCCGGGGGGCAGCGTCAGCGGGTGGCCTTGGGCCGGGCCATTGTGCGAAACCCCAAAGTATTTTTAATGGATGAGCCACTGTCCAATCTGGACGCCAAGCTGCGCGTTCAAATGCGGACTGAAATTGCGGCCTTGCACAAGCGGCTGAACGCCACCACCATTTATGTCACCCACGATCAGGTGGAAGCCATGACCATGGGCCATCGCATTGTGATTTTAAACAAGGGCAAAATTCAGCAGGTGGATACTCCGCTCAATGTGTATCATCAGCCTGCCAATATGTTTGTGGCGGGTTTTGTGGGGCAAATGAATTTTTTAACCGGCGTTCTGGATGCAGAGGGCCTTCGGTTGGGAGATACAACGGTATTGCCAGTGCCTGAAGCGCTGGTTGACCGTATTGCCGGAATGAGTGGCCAGGCTGCGGTGATGGGCCTGCGACCCGAGCATGTGGTGCCAGAAAGCAGTCCAGAGTGGGGGCCTGTTTATGAGGTAATCCCTGATCGGGTGGAAATGCTGGGGAGTGAGCAAATGGTTCATTTCTCACTCAGCGGGCATACGCTGGTGGCCCGTTGGGCTTCTGATTTGCCGGTTCAGGAAGGGCAACCCCTGAAGGTTAAAATTGATATCGCCAAAGCACTGCTTTTTGATGGGGCTACTGAGGCGCGCATCGTTTAGGGCCTTTTGCTTACGCTTAGGCGGCCATGCTGCGGATTAAATCTCCTTGCCTTGCAATCAGGTAATCTTCAAAGGTTTTATCATCGATTTGGGCGGCGGCCAGCATCAGGAAATGGTCAGGCAGCTGGGCTAGCAGTTTAATCAGTATTGCTTCGGGCAACACCCTGCAGCTTTCAATAATGGTGGGTTTGGGGCATTTATCTAACAGCTTGAATATGAAGCCATCGCTCATACTTAAAAGCAGGGCGGGATCCTTTTTGACAAATCCGGTAACCAACGGTTGCAGGGCTTTGAAGGGCAGGGTTTTAAAGGCTTCTATCAGTCGTTCTTTAGGGGTGTGCATAAAAATCCGCATTAAATCATAGGGCTTTAAGTGGGAGTAATCGTGATTGCCGTACAGCTTTTGCAACAGTTGCAGAATGAACCGGGGATCCATGGTTAAAATGCCCTTGGAGAGTTCCCGGTTGTTCAGCCGCTTGCTTTTTAGAATGCGCATTAATTCCACGGTGGGCATTTTCTGGATGAGTTCCTCCAGTTTGAAAATTTTCAGCAACAGTTTAATCAGCATGGGCTTGGGCAGGTTCATAAGCAGCCGAACCAGCTTTTCTTTGTTAAAAAGCCGAAGCGCGTTTACCAGTAATTCTTTTGGCATTAAGCGCAGTAATTCCAACCAGTTGCCCCGCCGCAACATTCGTAAAATTCGCAACTTTTGAGAGCTGACTCTGAGCAACTTGACCAGCGATCTTAAGTCCAGCGTCAGGGCCGGGTTCCCGTTGTAACGGCTGCTTGAGGCTAGGATTGTTTCATTTTTACGGGCTCTGGCCGCCAGAAACTGGGCCAGGGTTTGACCGGCATTATCCAGCTCTCTCTGGGTGGGCTGGGTGAACCACTGAATTTCCTGCACGGCGATATTGGGGCCAAAGGCGGCCTCCATTCCCTCAATCCGCATCACGTTCCTTCCCGCTGAGTGTATGTCGTTGGTAAGGAGGCTATCGGCATTGGGGCGGTAGGCTTGAGCTTTTTGTTACATTGTTTGATGTTTGGGCTTGCGCTTTGGCGTTTGGCATTGGGTATTTTTAAGTGTCGAGTGGAACGGAACAGGACGGTTTGGGCTGAGTCTCTTGTATTCAGCCCCAAGCCCAGGGCTTTGCTATAATGGGCAAACCCCCAAAAATCGAACCGTAACATTGGAAAGAGGTAAGAGCGCCATGATGAAGCCCTATAACTGGTTGTCTGTTTATAAAACCCCGCTGGCTTTCACTTTGGCGCTGGGGGTGAGTGCTTCCCTTTTGCAGGCCAGTGGGTGGGCCATTTCGCCACAATCTCGAGATTACTACTTGCAAGCTCAGCAAGCCGAATTGCGTGGCAACCCCGATCAGGCCGAGCAAGCTTTGCGCAAGGCCATTGCGCTGGATTCTCAGGATTATCTGAACTATGTGAAGCTGGCCTCTTTGTTAAACCAGCAGGGCAAGCCCAATGAAGCCATTAGCTACTATCAGCAGGCTTTAAATTTAAATCCGCAAGATGGCATGATTCTTTACAGTTTGGGCAGTATTTATGAGCAACTGGGTGAGTATGGCAAGGCGCAAGAAGCCTATGAGCTGGGCCTGCAAAACAATCCCCGCTATCAGTTTGCCTTGCTGAACCTGGCTCGCACCGAAATTCAGCAAAAAAAATACCCGCCCGCCATTCTGCATTATCAGCAATTCTTGGGCAAATACCCCGATCATTACGAGGCCCGCCGTCATTTGGCCAAATTGTATTTGGTAACTGGTCAGGAAGCCGCTTCGGTCAAAGAGTATGACTTGTTGAAGCAGCGCTTTCCTAATCAGTTTGAAGAACATCTGGATTTGGCCCGTGCTTTAACCGGCGCCAACGCCCCGGAGCAGGCCTTGGAAGAATTAAAAGTGGCTTACGCCAAAGAGGGCAGTAAATCGGACATCGGGGAGGAAATGGGTCGGGCTCATGCGGCTTTGGGTCAGGCGGATTTGGCCATTCAGAATTACCGCAAAGCCTATGCCCTGAACCCCCAAAAAGATGATTTGCTGTTGCGGATTGCCGATTTGCACCGGGTTCAAAAGCAGTGGGCCCCTGCGGTGGAGAATTATCAGGCTTATTTGAAAGCTCACCCTCAAGATCAAGGGGTGCGTCAAGCCTTGGCCACCACCTATCTGGACAGTGGAAATTACGCGCCCGCCCTCAATGAGCTGGGGGTTCTGTTACAAGCGATTACCGATCCTCAGCAGCGGTTTTCCATCCAGAAAGACATGGCTTTTTCCACCCAGATGCTGGGCGATGTACCCAGGGCCATTGAGATGTATGAGGCCCTATTGCCGGAACCCCCTGCGCAAAAGGACTTACAGTTGAAATCCAACTTGGCCATTGCCTACCATAAGGCAGGGCGTTACGAGCAAGCGGTGGATTTTTATAAGCAGGTGTATTACGCCGAACCTCAATTGCAGCAGCAGTTTCTGGTAGATCGAGCCAGTTTGGGAAATGATTTGGCCGTGGCCCTAACCAGCTTGGGCGATACGGCCTACAAAGCCAAAGATTTTAACACTGCCGCCGCTCGTTACGGGGATGCCCGCTTGTATGCGAACGCCAAAAATTATTATCCCGACCTGGGTTTGGCCAATACCTTTTTTGCCATGGAGCAGCCTGAGCAAGCCTATAATGCCTATGGCAAGGTGCTGGAAAAAGATCCTACCAACGTGACCGCCAAGCTGTACCGTACCAAGTTGGCCATGGCCAAGCAGCCGCCCAGCCAAGCCGGGGCCTTAACCCCGGGTGGCCCAACACCCACCGATCCCAATATCGCCACCCTGGAAGGCTTGGCCAGGCAGAATCCCGCCAATGAGGAAGTGTTGTTTACCCTGGCATCGGCTTACGAGCAGCAGGGCAAGCCCGCCGAGGCCATTGCGGTGTATCAAAAACTGTTGGCGCTGGACCCTAAAGATCCTGAGCTACACTTGGCGATGGGCGCTCAGTGGCAAAAGCTGGGCCAGTTTGAACAGGCCAAAAGCAGCTACTTACAAGCCTTAACCCTTAGCGATAAGCTCCCTGCTGCGCATTATAACCTGGGTATTGTTTATAATGAACTGGGACAGCTCAATGAGTCTGCGGACGCTTATAAAAAGGCGCTGGCTCTGGATGCGGCCAATAGCGATTCTCAATACGGTTTGGCCATTACGCTGGAAAAGCAGCGGAAATATCAGGAAGCGCTGGATACCTATCAATCCTACATTCAAGCCCCGCAAGCCCGTTACAGTCGGGAAGCCTTGGGCCGTATTGATATTTTAAAACAAGCCCTGGGCGCTAATGCGGGCAAACCGGTCACGGCGATGCCGGTACAGGCTAACCCGGCGGCCCCCAGCAAAACAGGGGTGCCTGCCAAACCGGCTGATCCTTTAAAGCAGGCCCCCCAACGGATTGAGCCTGTTTTATAAAATAAGGCCGGTTAGGGCTTTAGTTCGAGAAAAGCCACCTGCCGTCCTGCTTCGCCTTTGCGGTGGGACCACAGCAGGTGGTTATCGCAAAAGGTGCAGGCCGCCAGCAGTTCAATCTGGGTAATGCCTAAGGCGGCTAGCTGTAGCCGGTTCACCTGCTTTAAATCAACCCGAGGCTTGCCACTGCTTTGCGTCTCTTGGTATTCTGCCAAGCTGGCGTGAGGAATGGTTTCCCCCACGGCATCCGCCACTTCTGTGGAAACCTCGTAACAGCAGCCGCCTATGGAGGGGCCAATGATTGCGATGATGCGATCGGGGCGGGCCTGATGCTGTTGAATCAGGGTTTGGGCCACTTTGGCGCTGATAGACTGTGCGGTGCCTCGCCAGCCCGCATGAATGACCGCCCCCACATGGCGTTGTGGCTCATACAAAATAATGGGCACACAATCGGCGACCTGTACCATGGCCGCCACTCCGGTTTCCGTTAAAATAATGGCATCCGTTTCCCGTTCGCAGGGGGCATCGTTCAGGCGGTGCTGGTCGGTGTGGGTTTGGCGGGGCAGGGTCAGGCGACTGGGGGATAGGCCCACCGTCTGGCAGACTTCTGCCCGGTTGGTTTTAGCGGCTTCCGCTGGGTAGGCCGCTCCGCCTAATGAGATGGGTTTTCCGGTAAATCCGTGGATCACCCGTTCGGCGTAGGCGCTGAGTTGCGTGGATTGATACAATACAAAAGGTTCGGTAAAAACAGGCGAGGCGGTTTTGGGCATGATGGCTTCCAGAATCCTTGTAAGGCGTATAGGGTCACTGTCTTTCATTATACTGGCTTCCCTGAGCCTGATGGTGAGTATCGGGCAAGCGGGAGAACCGCAACTGCTGCGGCTGGAAATTGAACCCACCAAGCAAATTTACTCAAGCCGAGAAGGCTTGGTGGTAAAGCTTACGTTTACCGCCAACGAAAAAACCAAGCTCTGTTTGGCCAAAGATATTCTGAGCCAGATGCAGGTGTCCATCTCTCGTCCGGGGCAAGGAAAGCTGGCCTTACAGCCTTTGATTATTCAGGACAACAGTAAAATTTTTCACGAGCCCATGAAAGTACAGTGGCTGGAAAGCGGTCAGCGTGTTACCTTGCGGGCCAATTTAAAGCGTTACCGGTTTGTGAATACCGCCCAGTGGACCCCCGGTGAATACAATGTAAACGCAACTTTTAACCTGTGTGAGCAAACGCCCATGGAAGTGGTAACCGAACCCGGCGTGGAAATTCCCGTGAAGGCAGTGCAGCAGGGCTGGTTTATGATTATGATTTAGAGAAAGAAAGCGAGCGTGGGACGGATGAAGCAGGCACCAGACGCGATTTATATTATTACGGCCTCCCCCGCTCGGGCTGAGGCGCTGAAGCAAACCATTGTGTTGAGGGGGTTTGACGAGATTGTTTGCCTGTCTTTGGTAGAGGCGCTGCGGGCGTTTCCGCCAACGCCGCCTGCCTTGGTGATTGTGGACCCGGAAGGCGAAGTTCGCTCGTTGTTGGCTTTGATGGAATTGATACCGCAAGGGGTCAAGCGTTTAGTTTTGAGCGATGAATTTGATGAAGCCGTCTTTCTGGCCTGTCACGATGCCGGGGCCCGAGATTTTATGGTGAAGCCCGTGCCAGAGGCTTACCTGGTGTCCAGAGTTATTAGCACCTTGCAGGAATGTCGGCTGGAGCAAATTTCCGCTCAAAAAGATCAGATTTTAATTGAGATGGGGGTTATTTCTCCCCGCTCCGGACTGTTAACCACCCCGCACTTGCTCAAGCAGCTGAAACAAATGACGGAGGCGCTATCGGCCAACGCCTCCGATGGGGCGTTGAGTTTATTAATAGTGGAGCTGGAGGGTTGCCAAAACACCAACTCTGAAACTGCTGAAGCGGCCTTGATGGCTCAAGTGGGCGCTTTGTTGAAGGATTCCGCCCGTGGGTTGGACTGGGTGGGTGAATATTTTATGGACAAGTACGCCATTGTGCTGCCTCAAACTGGCAAACGGGGGGCCACGGCTTTGGGAAGACGACTGCTTGAGCGTTTTTCGGATCTTTCATTTCTCAATGCGGAAGGTTCCATGCAAAAGTTGCGGGTTCGTATCGGGATTGCCGAATATAGCGGATGTCGCCATTACGAGGATTTATTGAGTCAGGCACTTCAGCAATTGCAGTTGGCACCCGGTGAGAATCCGGGTTCGTTAAAGCCGGTTTGAGCGGGATGATAGTGCTTGTTGTGGTTCGGCCCTTTATTTTTGTTTGGGGTGTAAAGCTGAACCGGCTCGGGGTATGATAGAAGTGTGAAGGGCCAAGGGGGTCGTCTCATTTAATTGGTTCGTGACTATCCAGCACGGGTTTTTATAAAACGGTTGGAACCGTGGAGAGGGAAAATATGCGTAATCATGCTTCACTGTGGGAAGGTGCCATTCAGCCTCACATCCAGACAGAATTACCGGGCCCAAAAACGAAGGCCTTGATTGAAAAAGACAGTCACTACCTGTCGCCCTCCTATACCCGAGGCTATCCTTTGTCCATTAAGCGTGGCTATGGGGCCATGGTGGTGGATATGGATGATAATTTATTTCTGGATTATTGCGCAGGCATTGCGGTTTGCTCCACCGGGCATTCTCACCCGGCGGTGGTGCAAACCATTCAGGAACAATCAGCGCAATTTTTGCACATGTCGGGCACCGATTTTTATTACACCGTAATGGCTGAATTGGCTGAAAAATTAGCCACCACCACACCCGGTACCCCGGATAAAAAGGTTTTTTTCGGTAATTCCGGCACAGAAGCCAATGAGGCGGCCTTGAAATTGGCCCGTTATCACACCGGGCGTAAAGGGTATATTTCTTTTTACCGTAGCTTTCATGGCCGTACGTTTGGTTCTATGTCGGTTAGCGCCAGCAAATCGGTGCAGCGCAAGCACTTTATGCCTTTGGTACCGGGGGTGTTTCATGCCCATTACCCTTACTTTTACCGGGATATTTTTAAAAGCGAAACGCCGGAAGCCTGCGCCGAAGCCTGCCTGAATTACATTGAAGATTATATTTTCAAGCTGTTAACCCCACCGGATGAAATAGCCGCTTTTATTGTAGAGCCCATTCAGGGAGAAGGGGGCTATGTGACCCCGCCGCCTTCTTTTATACTGGGTTTGCAAGCGCTGGCCCGCAAGCATGGCATTTTAATCATTGCCGATGAGGTACAGGCGGGCATGGGACGCACCGGCCACCTGTGGGCTTCTCAACTGTATCCGGGGTTTGAGCCGGATATTCTCACCAGCGCCAAGGGGCTGGCCTCCGGTATGCCCTTGGGGGCTTGTGTGGCCCGATCGGATGTGATGAACTGGGAGCCGGGTAGCCATGCCACCACCTTTGGAGGCAATCCGGTGAGTTGTGCCGCTGCCCTGAAAACCTTTGAGCTGGTGGAAAACGGCTTGTTGGACAATGTGCGGGTGCAAGGCCCTTACCTGAAGGCCCGTTTGCAAGCGCTGGCCGATCGTTATGATGTGATTGGCGAGGTGCGGGGCGAAGGGCTGATGCTGGGCATTGAGATTGTAGAATCCAAGGTCAGCAAAAAGAAGGCCCCCGACTTGCGAAACCGGATTGTGGACGACTGCTTTTATCACGGCCTGTTGATTTTGGGCTGTGGAGAAAATTCCATTCGTTTTAGCCCCCCCTTGGTGATTTGTGAGGAGCAAACCGACAGTGCCGTTCGGATTTTAGAAACCGTGTTGCAGCAGTTGCACTGAGTTTACTTAGGGCGCATTCCCTTGTGGCGTGCCTTGCGAGACAGAAGCTGCTCAAGGCTTGTGTTTGCGTTTGGAATTTTTTCAAGGCATCAAGTTGGCTGGCTTGGGTTTAATAAAGCACAGCCAAATTCACGGGTTTATCAACAATGCTCGCTCGCCCAATGGTTTCCAACTTATTGAGCTTACCCGCCACGCCACTCATCAGGCGGTTGCCAGCTGCTGACCAAAGCGGTAGGGTGTCGTCTTTTTTCAGGGAAAATGCCGCCGATTTTACGACTTTTGGGGGCCATTTCAAATTGGGAGAATCCCAGAAAAGTTTTTGGGCCACCGTAAACCGGGCTGCTTTTGGCGAAAAAGGCTCAGGCTGGCTGCGTAAAGCAGTGGGCGTTATCATTTATCCCTATCACCTGCTGAAGTACGCTGTTTTGTGGATACGGGGCAAAAAAGAGGGCTTTAAAGCTCTGCACCCCTTGGCCAAAGAAAGTCAGGCGCAAATCATGGCCCGTATCGAATCACTCAATCGGCGGATTACTTCCCCGGATTTACGATTTAACTTTTCAGGCCAAGAGGTACAGAAGGCGGGGCTTTCTAAAAATCAGTTACTCAAACTCTACGATTCGCTGGTGGGGGCTGAAGGCTTAATAAGCGCCAAAACCTGGAAAACAACGGCAGAGGGCTTGGAAAAGTTTTTAGCGGCCAACGGCAAAAACAATGGTCACAGTTGCGCCAATATTTCATTTACGCACAGCCAAAAACTAGCCAACGGCGCGCCGGTCCACTGTCGAAAAATTCCAGAGGCATTGGTTCGCTTCCATGATGACTTCAATCTAATGTTTTTGCACTCTCCAGAGCTGGAGGCGGCGAACGCCTTGGATTACGAAGCCTTATTGGCGAAGGGTGGCAAAAAATTGCTGGATAGTTTTAAAATTCGAGATCAGATACATGCTGTGCAAGGCACGGAGGCCATTGAAAAAGCATTGGCCCAACCCGGTTCGCAGGCGTTTTTGTTTGACTTGGTGGGGAAAGACAAGGGCCATGTGACTTTGGCGGTGAATCTGAAGGGCCGTATTTATCACATTGATAACTTTAGCCACAAAAGCGCGGGTGTTTCTGATTTAAAAACCTGGTTTGAACAAAAAAATCCTGATCAGCTTTGGTATGGTCTTTGCAAAGAGCCGGTGCATCCCGCCTTTGCCCAGCCTTAGGCTTTTGAGGGCAACTGGGGTAAAATGAGGTCACTTCAATCAGAAAGGTGGCCAATTATGGGCGTTGTGGAGCGATTTCAGGCAATTGTGCCAATTGATAACCCCTCTGGGCGAGAAGAGGCCATGCGGGACACCATTGAAACCGCGCTGCGCTCATTGGGCCTGACGGATTTAACCGTGGATGCGGTTGGTAACTTATTTGCGCGGGTTCCGGGGAATGCGGATAAAGAGACCATTATGCTGTCTGCCCATATGGACAGCGTGCCGCCTTGCGAGGGTATTTGGCCGGTGCTGGATACCCGATCCGGGCGACCCATTATTCGCTCTGAAGGCCGCACCATTTTGGGAGCCGATGACAAATCGGGTATCGCTGTGGCTCTGGAGGTGGTGGAAAAGCTGGCTCAACAAGGGTTTAAAAATAACCATCCGCTCGAACTGTTTTTTTCTACAGGCGAGGAAGTGGGCTTAACCGGGGCCAAAGGCTTTGACATGGGTCAGGTTCAGGCGGAATATTGCTATGTACTGGACGGGGAAGGCCGAGTGGGCCTGATTTTCAACGCTGGCCCCTCTCAGGAGAACATCCAGATTGAATGTGTGGGCAAGGCTTCTCATGCCGGGATTGCCCCGGAGGCGGGGGTTAGCGCCATTCAAATGGGAGCGGCCTTGTGCGCTCAGTTGCCCAACGGCAGGCTGGCCCCGGACTTAACCTGTAATATAGGGGTCATTCAGGGGGGCAATGCCATGAATATCGTGGCTCCTTCCTTGAGTATTCGGGGAGAAATGCGTAGCCACGATGAAAGCAAGCTGGCAGGGTTGTTGCAAACCTATCAGGCATTCTGTATGGGCGTGCAGGAGCGTTTTGCGGGTGGAGCCGTTGAGTTGCAGCACGTGCGCCGCTACGACCATTTTTATGTATCGCCCGACGATAAAGTCATTCAAAGGGCCATGCTGGAAAGTGAAGCCCTGAATTTGAAGCCTCAGTTGGCACCCATGAACATTGGTTCCGATGCTCATATCTTGAACCACAGTGGCTTGCCTACCGTGGTATTGGGCATGGGCTTCCATTACTCGCACAGTTTGGGTGAGTTTATTTACTGCGAGGAGCTGGAAAAGGTTTGCCAGCTGGTAGAACGTCTGGTGGCATGATGAGCGTTCTACTTCAGGTTCAAACCGATTTGCTTGCTGAAAATGTCTATCGAATTTGCCTGGGTGAACCCGATGGTTTTATCGCTTTTAATCATTTTTTAATTGTGGATGAATGCCCTACTTTAATTCACTTGGGACATCAGCAAACATTTGATGCCTTATGGGCTGCGGTCCGTGACATCATGGACCCTTCCACCTTACGCTATTTGGCTTTTTCGCACTATGAGGCGGATGAGTGTGGGGCATTAAATCAGTGGTTGAAAATGGCGCCAGCGGCTGAGGCTTTGGTCGGAAAAATCTGTGCTTCTTCTCTCCAGGATTTTGCACAAAGATCCCCTCGAGTGCTCAAAGATCAAGAGACGGTTCAGCTTGGTGTGGACCAATTAAGATTGCTGGAAACGCCTCACTTCCCCCACAACTGGGACGCTTGCCTTTTTTATCTGACTGAAAAACGCATTTTGTTTGGGTCTGATTTGGCCACTCAAAAAGGGTTTCAGCCGGTATTTGATCCGGCAGCGCCAGAGCAAGCCGCTTTGGCCCTGCAAGAGGCGATGACCTTTATGCCTTGGGGGCCGCATTTGGCCGCTGGTGTTCAAAAAATTTGCGCCTTGGATATTGAGATTCTGGCCAGCATGCACGGCTCCGCTTTGAACCGGGAGCAATCGCAGCGCTTTTTGGCTTCATTGCTGGAAGCTAATGACCGCTTGGGGCGGATGTTTTAATCTCCATTGCGCTATTGGATTCGGTTTTTTTATCTCTGATTGTCCCCTTCAAGTCTGCCTTGGCGTACAATGAAAGATGACTCTGAACCGCAATTGGTGTTTTTTATGCCTGTTTTTTCCCGCATTTCAAATCAGCGTTTTCAGTACCCTCCGCTCAGGCTGCTTGCTTTTCTGGGGTTATTGAGTGTTGTTGCGGTTGCCCTGCTTTCTCAGGCGGAGCCTGTGCCTGAGGAGAAGCCCCAAGCCGGTTTACCCACTACAGAACTGCGAATTGGGCCTAAAACATACCTGCTGGAAGTGGCGTCTACGCCTAAGCAAACCGAATTGGGCTTGATGTACCGCACGGTTTTGCCCCAAAATAGCGGCATGTTATTTCGCTTTGCGGAAACCCGCCCGGTGGCTTTTTGGATGAAAAATACCCGAATCCCGCTGGATATGCTGTTTGTGAAGTCCGGTAAAATTGTAAATATCGCCCATCAGGCTCAACCTTGCCATCAGGAACCGTGTCCGGTTTACCCATCGGGTTTACCCGTGGATATGGTGATTGAACTGCCGGGAGGCACTGCCCTGAAGGACCAGATTAAAGCGGGTTCCCTCATACAATTGACCGCCCACACCCCGTTGAAGCCCCCCCCTACCCAGAAAAACAGAGGCTTATGACTCCTTCCAATCAACCATTGGCCAAGCATTCGCAGGCCCATGTTACCGCCCCCCGTTTTTTGCTAGAGCGTTTTTTGGAAACCGACTGGTTCCATCAGTTTGTGCGGGGCTTTGAGGCCCGCTTGCACCATCGCTCAGCGGGCTCCCCAGAAGCGCATCTGGAGAATTTGTCCAACCCCTCCATCAAGGCCTTAACCATTGCGGCCACGTTTGAGCGCTTGAATCAGCCCTTAATTGTGGTTTGCCCCGATCCGCAAACCGCCGTCAAGTACGAGTTTGAGTTGAACCAGTTTTTAACTGAAAAAGTGGAGCGCTACCCGGCGGAAGATTTTTCGCCCTACGATTTATCGGTTTTTCCAGTGCAGGCTTTAAAAAGCCAATATCGCATCCTGAACCGGCTCAAGCAAAATGAACCGTTTGTATTGCTGGTTTCCGCCAAAAATTTGCTGCTGAAACACTTGTCCATTGAGGAGCTTGATGCTTATGCCATTAAGTTGCATCAGGGGCAGGTTATTTCGCCAGAAGCGGTGGTGGAACAATGTTTGGCCTTGGGCTATGTGCGCAGCAGCCTGATTATGGATCCGGGAGAATTTAGCAGCCGGGGCGACATTTTTGACTTGTATCCGGTGAATGGCGAGCCGGTGCGCATCGAGTTTTTCGGGGACACCATTGAGAACATTCGGGTGATTGATGTGGACAATCAGCGCTCCATTGAGCGGGTGCATGAGGTGATTGCCACCCCCCGCTCGGGCTTGGTGCTGAATGCCGAAAATCGAAAGCGCTTGCCAGAGCTGTTGCATCAGCGGCTTGGTGTGCAGAAAAAGCACTTGTCCAGCGTGGAGCTGGAAGGTTTGGAAATGACCCTGGAAAACCAGATCCAAGGGCTGGAGCAGTCGTTTTTGCCGGATGGCATTGATTATTACGCGCCCTTGTTGCATCAGGATTATAAAACGGTAATCGATTACCTGCCTGAAACCGCCATTGTGGTGATGGATGACTGGAACCTGCTGGAAAACAATTTGGGCGGGCTGTCGGATCGGCTGAATACCCAGGCCAAAGAGGGTGTTGAAAAAGGGCGTTTGCTGGATCTGGGCTTTCAATACCATTTATCGGATGGGGAGGCGTTGGGTCAGTTAAAAGAACGTGCCGCAGGCCGGTTATTTTTGGATACCTTGCCCATTGATGCGGACGGGCAAGTGCCCCAAAGCGCCGAGACGGACTGGCGTTCTCTGGATGCCACCGGGGCGGATCAATACAAGGCGGATATGCCCAAAGCCTGCGAGAATTTTTTGTTGTTGCGCCGCCAGCAGTACCAGATTTTTATTACCACCGATCACCCGCAGCGTGTTCTGGATGCCTGCAAGGAGTGGGATGTTCCCGCTGAGTACTGGACGGATGAGGGCATTGATCCCACCACCCTTCTCACTGAAAGCCGGGATGTCATTATTTCCAAAATAGGCCCGCAGGAAGGGTTTTATCTCCCCAACGAAAAAATTGCCCACTTTACGGATACCGAGCTTTATGGCCGTCGCCTGAAGCGGGTTATGGCCGCCAAAACCAAGCGCACCAAGCGAGAAGACATTGATGTCATTAGCTCCATCCACGATTTGCGGATGGGCGACTTTGTGGTGCACGCCAAGCACGGGATTGGTCAGTTTGTGGAGATGACCAGCATCAACATAGACGGCGAGAAGCGGGAGTACCTGAGCATTCAGTACGCCGCCAGCGACAAGCTGCATGTGCCCATTGACCAGTTAAACATGTTGTCCCGCTACCGGGGCGCTGGTGAGAAACCGCCCAAGCTCAGCAAAATGGGCGGGATTGAGTGGAGCAAGGTTAAGTCCAAGGTTAAAAAATCCATTCAGGTTATCGCCAAGGACTTGATGGCCCTGTATGCGGCTCGGGCCAAGGCCCGTGGGCATCAGTTCGAGCCAGATACGCCCTGGCAGGTGGAGATGGAAGAGGCGTTTCCCTACACGGAAACCCCGGATCAGTGGCAGGCCATTCAGGACACCAAGCAGGATATGGAGTCCGATAAGCCCATGGACCGCCTGATTTGCGGCGATGTAGGCTTTGGTAAAACAGAAGTGGCCATTCGGGCCATCTTCAAGTGTATTTTATCGGGTAAACAGGCGGCTGTTTTGGTGCCAACCACCATTTTGGCCCAGCAGCACTTTAACACGCTGGTGGAAAGGCTCTCTGCCTATCCTATGCGAGTGGGGCTACTCAGCCGGTTCCGTTCGGTTCAGGAGCAGAAGGAAGTGATCGCTCGCCTTGGCATTGGGGAATGCGATGTGGTGATAGGCACCCACCGCCTATTGCAGAAGGATATTAAGTTCAAAAATCTGGGCCTGGTTGTGGTGGATGAAGAACAGCGCTTTGGGGTGGCCCATAAAGAGAAAATGAAGCAGCTGAAAACCGAGGTGGATGTACTCACGCTTTCCGCCACGCCCATTCCCCGAACCTTGTACATGGCCCTTTCCGGCATTCGGGAAATGTCGGTAATCAACACCGCGCCCATTAACCGGGCGCCCATTAAAACCTTTGTAGGGCCTTATAACCCGGCTCAAATTCGCATGGCCATTTTGCAGGAAGTGGACCGGGGCGGGCAGGTGTATTTTATGCACAACCGGGTGCAGACCATTTACGCCAAGCTGGATGAATTGCAATCGCTGGTACCGGAAGTGCGCTTTGTGGTGGGTCACGGGCAAATGCCCGAGCGGGATTTGGAAAATGTAATGCTGGATTTCGCCCAGCATCAGTACGATGTACTGGTGTGTACCACCATTATTGAAAGTGGTCTGGATATTCCCAGTGCCAACACCATTATTCTGGACCGATCCGACCGGCTGGGGCTGGCCCAGTTGTATCAAATCCGGGGCCGGGTGGGCCGAAGCAATGTGCAGGCTTACGCATACTGCTATTACGACCCGGAGCGCAACTTAACCGAAGACGCCCGAGATCGGCTAAGGGCCATTCGAGAGTTCACCTCGCTGGGTAGCGGCTACCAAATTGCCTTGCGGGATTTGGAAATTCGGGGCGTGGGCAACGTGCTGGGTTCCGAGCAACACGGGCATATGGTGGCGGTGGGCTTCGATTTATACTGCCAGATGCTGGAAGAATCCATCCACGAGCTGCAAACTGGCGAAGTGGCCGAGGAGAAGGAACCGGCTATTATCGATATCAACGTAACCGCCCTGATTCCCGACAAATGGGTGGGCGATCGCGATGTGAAGCTGATGGAATACAAGCGGTTGGCCAGTGTGGACAGCGAATTGGCCATTGAAATCATTCAGGCCGAGTGGAAGGATCGCTTTGGCGATATTCCCAAGCAAACTCAAATGCTCATGAATCTGGTGCGCCTGCGGATTATGGCCACTGCGCTTAAAATCCCCATGGTGCGGGCCGATGATGAATCGTTACGCATTACGGTTCCCTACACCTTGCAGGAATGGTTGTTCTTGCAAAAGCAATTGCCGGTGGCCATTGGTCGCAAGGCCCGCTGGGTGCCGGGGGTGACTTCCAGGCAGGGCAGCCTGCCGGTATTGATCGTAAAACTACTGGGCATGACGGGCGACGATCAGGTGGACTTCCTGATGGAACTGCTCTCCCACCTGCTAAAAATTGTGAACGACACAGCCAAAGCGGGTTAATTCAGCCCAATCATTTATTTTCCTCTGTCTCAACAGCCCCGTTAAGCTTATTTCTTTGAGTCGCCCATGGCATCAATTGGAGATTGGGCGGTTTATTGCATGTAGGGGATGGTACTTAACTGAAATCACGGGGTGACATTATGTCTGCAAATGGAATTAAATCGGCCAATTCGGCAGTGAATTCAATTTTGGCGAAACACGGGACAGCCATTCAGGGAAATCAGAAGAAACTGATTGAAAAAAAGCGTGAGATATTATTAGACAGAATGCTCCGCAACGGAAAAATAACCGCTGAGCAGGCGGCCAAAATGCGAGCAAAACACAGCTAAGGTCTATTCTTTTTGGAGACGTGGAACAAGCCGCCTCTCCAAATGCGTCGGCTCATTTTTGGGAACATGATTGTTTCTTTGAAGTCACCATGTAGCATCATAGAAGCTCAGGCTTTGTTCTTCACTTGTTTTTTAGGGGCAACCTTATGGCTTTATTGGAAACGGTTAACACGGTTTTAGCAACCCAGGTCGCAGGAAATCTGCTGAGTGCCTGGCTGACTGGCTTGGTCGTGGCTACGGTCGCTTATCAGATTCTACGCTTCACACGCTCTTTTTTAAGCCGTCAACTCAACCGGGCTTATGGCCCTGTTTCGGATGAAAACTGGGGCATTACCCGTTTTTTGGGCGTGATTATTGGCTCTACCGGCAATTGGTTTTTGCTGGCCCTGTGTGTGTATTCGGGTTTTCAATTTGTGGAATTACCGGCCAAACAAGCGCATTTTGTAGATGCTTTGCCCTCTCTGGCCTTTTTCTTGCAATTGGCCTTTTGGGTGAAAAAAGGAGTGGAATACAAGCTAGGTCAGATAATATCCATTAAAAAAGATTTACGGGACCGCCAGCAATTTTCCACGGTTGCCACCCCGGTTAAATTTGTAATTTTATTTTTGCTTTGGTCCCTTATTTTATTGGCGGCGCTGGATAATTTAGGCGTCAATATCACCGCGCTAATCGCCGGTTTGGGGATTGGTGGTGTGGCGGTTGCCTTGGCGGTTCAAAGCACTCTGGGAGACTTGTTGGGCGCCCTAACCATCGCCTTTGACAAACCGTTTATCGTGGGCGATTTTATCGTGACCGGTACCTCCATGGGCACCATTGAAAAAATTGGCCTGAAAACCACACGGGTGCGTAGCTTGGGAGGGGAAGAGCTGATTTTCCCCAATCAGGATTTGCTGAGCTCACGGATTCAAAACTTTAAGCGCATGAAAGAACGCCGGATTGTATTTGGCTTTGGGGTGCTGTATCAAACGTCTGCCAGTCAACTGCGGCGCATTCCTGAAATTGTGAAAGATATTATTCTGGGGCTGGATAACTGCCGCTTTGATCGCGCTCATTTTTATAAATTCGGAGATTCTTCTTACGATTTTGAAGTGGTTTATTACGTGTTAAGTCCCGAGTACAACGATTATATGGATTGCCAGCAAATAATCAACCTGGCTTTGGTGGAGCGTCTGGAAGCGGAATCGGTCAGTTTTGCCTACCCCACCCGCACGGTTTATTTTCAATCGGAAGAAGACCCCCAGAAAGTCTCCGCATTCGCTTCCAGCCAAAATTAGAACGATTGGTCTGGTTCAGCGGGCGGTAGATTGCGGGGTTCTTCCGCAAAAGCCCAGATAGGCAATGAGCCAAAGGGCTGAAGCCACGCTAACCGCCAGCCTTGCAGTGGTGGGCACAGCCTGATTAAGAGATACCATGCCTTCAATAATGCCCGCAATTACCAAAAGTGGCACGCATCCGGCAATTAAAACAATGGCTTCCCTTGATTTTTCTCGTACGGCTTGCCAGCGTGGTAATTCGCCGGGAAACAGCAGGGCAAACCCAATCATCATGCCTGCCCCACCGGCGATAAAAATGGTGGTTAGCTCTATCACCCCATGGGCCATCATAAAGTTAATTAATTTCCAGCCGGTTCCGTGCTGAAAACAGACCTGTAAAGGCCCGCCAAAAGCGAATAAGCCATTATGGAATAACAGTAACAATGTGCCTACTCCAAAAAGGACTCCAAAGGCAAAGGCGTTAAAGGCAACCCGAATATTATTGGTCATTAAAAAGCTGGATTCAGACGGGTTGGCCTGCATGGTATCCGTCCACAATACGCCTTGATCCAGTTGCTCAATGACAGCTGGCGGCAGAAAAAAAGCTTCGGTTTTTGGGTTGTAATACACGGTTAGCATGGCAATGGCGGCTCCGGCGATAAACAGAAAAAAAGCCAGTCCAATCAATGCCGAGTTTTTGCGAAAACAGCGGGGAAAATCTTGTAAAAAAAACCGGGAAATTTCTCTCCAGCTGGCCGGTGGGCGTTCGTAAACCCGGCCATGGCAGCGTTGCACCAGATTATTCAGATAAGGCTCCAGATGCTGGGCTTCCGGCTGGCTTTGGGCACGAGACAAGTCATTGATGACACCCCGGTACAACTGCCCTAGCTCTCGAATGTCTTGCGGCGCTAAAAACGAGGTGGCGTGTCTGGATTTTTCCAGCAGCAACTCCAGCCTCTGCCATCGAGGCTCTTGATCTCTTAACCACCGCTTGTGTGACATCAAACTCCTGTGCCTGGCGGGTTGCCTTTCCCACCTTGTTTCCCTACCATAATTATAGCGGCGTTGCGGGCAAGTTGTCTCGTGGTCGGGAGGTTTATTTGGAAATCCGTTCAATTCATACCATTGAAACTGCCGAAAATATTCATATTAAAGTGGCTTTGGCAGGCATTGCCCCGCGCGTATGCGCCTTTTTGGCAGACGCTGCCTTAATGGGCGTATTAACGGGCTTGGTGATTGGCTTGTTTGCCCTATGGGCCTATGTGGCGGGTAATCAGCAAATTTCCAAAACCGGAACTCCTTTGGGGGTTTTTGTGGTTTTCTTTGGGTACCATTTGTTTCAGGAATGGTTGTGGAATGGCCGCACGGTTGGAAAATTGCTGTTTTCCATTCGGGTGGTTCGCAACAACGGACAGGCCCTTGGCTTTTGGGAATCGCTGGGTCGTAACTTATTACGCCTGCTGGATGTTTACGTATTCGGCATTGGCCTGCTGTGCATGATGTTTCATCCCGGTGAAAAGCGATTTGGCGATTTGGTGGGCGGCACCATTGTGATTAATGACGCTAAAATTCTTAAGCCCGCTTACCCCGTGGCCATGGGTGAGCCTTCTCCTCAATCGTCAGAGTTTTCTTCAATTGCCGGGTTTCGCTTAACTGCCGAGGAGGCGGAACTGCTAAAAGCCTATCAGGCTCGCCGGGATACACTGTTAAAACCCGCTCGGGCTCAATTGGTCGACCAGTTGGCTCAATATTTCAGCGAAAAATTGCATCATCCAATCACCAGCGAAGCCGATTTGGACGCGGTTTTGGTTGAGTATCAGCAGGGGCTGAACCAAAGTTTGGCTTAACGAAGGCGAAAGGCTTACTCCTCCAGCGTGGAGGTATCGCCTTCTGGCAAGCCCAGTTCTCTGGCTTTCAGCAGGCGGCGCATAATTTTTCCGCTGCGGGTTTTGGGCAAGCCACTCAGGAACTCAATTTCTCGGGGGTAGGCATGGGCAGCAAGCCGGGTTCGCACAAAGTTCTTGATTTCTTGTTCAAGGTGCAAAGAAGGCTCAAAACCTTGTTTTAAGGAAATAAACGCCTTTACAATTTCCAGTCGCTCGGCGTCTGGCTTACCGATAACACCCGCCTCCGCCACAGCGGGGTGTTCAATTAGGGCGCTTTCCACCTCAAAGGGTCCTACCAGATGTCCGGCGGTGTTGATGACATCATCGGACCTGCCAATAAACCAGTAGTAGCCTTCTTCATCCATTTTGGCCCTGTCACCGGTGATGTACCAGTTGTTTTTAAACTTGGAATGATACATCTCCTCTTTGTTCCAGTAAGTCTGAAACAGGGAGGGGGCTTGCGGACGAATGGCCAAATGTCCTTCCTGTCCAGCTGGCAGGAGTTGGAACTCGTCATCCAGAATGCCTGCGGTCACCCCCGGAAAGGGCTTGCCCATAGAGCCCGGTTTGACCGCCATGCACGGGTAGTTACAAATGTGCATGGCCCCGGTTTCGGTTTGCCACCAGGTATCATGAAACACATGCCCCAGCACTTTCTGACCCCACACCACGGCTTCCGGATTCAGCGGTTCGCCCACGCTGCACAAGTGGCGCAGTGATGAAAAATCATATTGGCTGGCCACTTCCTCGCCTGCTTTCATGAGCATGCGAATGGCGGTGGGGGCGGTGTACCACACGCTTACTTTATGCTCCTGAATCAGTTGGTACCAGTCTTCGGCCTTGAAAGGCCCTTCGTACACCAGCATGCTGGCACCCAAAGCCCACGGGCCAAACATGCCGTAAGAGGTACCGGTTACCCAGCCCGGATCGGCGGTACACCAGTACAAATCCTGTTCGGGCTTTAAATCCAGAATGTATTGGGTGGTGGCCGCATGGGCGATCACCGCCGCATGTCGATGCACGGCCCCCTTGGGTTTACCGGTGGTTCCCGAGGTGTAGTGGATAATAGAGTAGTCATCGGGGTCGGTATACGGTACTTCAAATTGGTCAGAGGCCTCGCTCATCAGCGTTTCGTAGCGAAGTTCGTGGCTTTTGAGCGGGTGGCCATAATCCTGATTTCGATCCACCAGAATGACCTGCCGAATGGCCGGGAGATCGGGCAAAACGCTGTCTAGTCGCTCTTTTAAATTGGGGCTGGTAATCACCATCACCGCCCCACTGTCTTCCAGACGATCCTTGATGGCTTCCGGGCCGAATGCCGAAAATAGGGGACCCACCACCGCCCCGGTTTTCAAGGCGCCAAACAGGGTGATGAAAATTTCGGGGATGCGTTCCAGATAAACAAACACCCGATCGCCTTTTTGAATGCCCAGGCTGGTTAATACATTGGCAAAGCGATTGGTTTGACGTTTTAAATCTTCAAACGTATAGGTTTCTTGCTGGCCGTGGGTGGCTTGCCAGATTAAAGCCTTGCGAAGCATGACCTCAGGGGCATGCCCGTCAATGCAAACAGTGGCTTTGTTAACGCCGTTTTTACGGGGCAAGTTCAGGTTTGATTTGGCCCAGTCGTCCCATTGGAATGATTGGTAGAGCTGGTCATAATCCTGCATATTGGGGGATTGCGCCCCTTTGTCTTTATGAATGACCGGATAGTGGAATGAATGATCGTCCGATGCTGGCATAAAGCCTGACCCCTCTCTTCTTTTTGAATGGCGACAATGAACGCCGGTTGGTTAACCAAAGATCCGCTCAAATCTCAAAATAGAGTTCGAACGGATAAGCCCCTCTGTGTCTTTCCTTTATTTTAGAGAATTTTACGAGGTTTGTTGAGTCTTTTTATCAAAAGGCTTGATTTCTACGCCTGCTTTTCAGACTATTGAATTTGGTTTCATTGGTCAAGTCAGCCTGTTTACCATTGTTCATTGCTGTTTCCCGGGTGCCATTGTGTTCCTGATTTTGGGGGGCGATGGGCTTGTTGTTTTTAAAATTACGCGCTGCAAATCTTTTGGGGTGGATTGAAAGTTTGAAACAATTTGTCAATAATTTGGCCCAGCATAACAAGCGATCGGTTGCTCAGCGATTTTTTGAAAAATTTGCACCATTCACAGCGCTGGGCTTTGTGATGGCCGCAGGGCAAATGCGGATTTGGATAGACGGGATGCCTGCATGAACATTCAGCGCCCTCAACCCACTCGCTTGCCTTTATCCAGTTCTGCCCCGCTGTTTGCGGGTAAAGCCAAGCGAGCGGAAAATCGAAACAATGCCTTTCCGCCCCCCAAGCCGTTGGCCGATAGTGTAGAACTCTCTTCCGTCACCACGGATGAGCAGGTGATTACCGCTGTCTCCCGGCAATCTCCGCTTCTGGCGAATTTATTAGAAGCCAGTCTGGAGCGGGCGAGCCAGGAAGGCTATGCGCAACTGGATTCCCCTTTCTTTTTAACTCAGGTGGTGGAAACCATTCGGCGCTCTCCTCCCCGCAGCGCTGCCAAGCGCAACCCTGCCCAATTGGAAGATCGCCGGTTGGTGATGTCCCTGATTCGGGGGCTGGTTGCCGGGGAGCCGTATACCCCTCAAGAGTGGATGACTGATTTTGAGCCCGCCATCCACAATTTTAAGTCTCAATTCCCCAGCCATTCGGTGGCGGCTGGCCAGCCAACGCCCAAGCTTCAGGCCGATTTTCGAAAGGCGCTTTTAGCAGCCCTGTCTAAGGTTCACGGTGAGGCTGATTTGCCGGAGATTCTGATTCAGGAAATTCGGGAGCAAGAAGCTCAAAAACCGGATGCATTATCGCCGCTGGCTACTTTTTTTAGCGCTTTTAATGCTTCATCACCGGCCTCTTCGCTTTCCCCGGTTGGTTTTGATGCATTGGCGCCCGAGGAAATCAGCGACAGCAGCAGTATGGAATCAGGCATGGTTGCTCGGGTTCAGGAACAATCACCCACCCTTGGTAAATGGTTTACGCCTCCTCATTATCGTCCGGGCGGCGAGATTGAATTTGCGCCCTTGCCTCAGGCCATGTCCAAGGGCATAGACGCTGCGCTCAGAATGGCCAATCATAAAAAAAACGGGGGAAACGCTCAAAAAAGCCCGCTTTCTTTTGAGCCATTCATTCCAGAATCTCTGCCGGTAAAGCTGGAGCGGAGTCAGGCGGTTAAGGTACTTGAGAATGCCCAGCGCAAGCTGCAAGGCTTGTGGAACCCGCAGTCCAATCAACGTTTAAGGCTGGCTTCAGAGGAAAGTAAGCGGCTCCTGTCCCGGTTTCTGGATGAGCCTGGGCGTTCCGATTATTCGCCTGATTCTTTTATGGCATTTTTACGAGCCTCGGAACCGGTGGATGGTGAAGGTCAATCCATTGAAGAAGTGAAGCGTGTTTTAGAGACACTTTTAGAAGAGGCCAATAATCAGAAAGCTTTGATGCTGGATCAGTTTGAAAAGGCCTGCCCTTCGGTGTTGAAACATGGCCAAAATCTGGTGAAGAAAGGGTTGAGTGGCGAATTGCCCGAGGTTTTGATGCGCCGGGATTTTACGGATCGTTTGCTGGCCATTATCGATAGCGGCGGCCGTAGAACCCATATGTTGCTGAAAGGCCCTGCGGGCGAGGGCAAAACTTTTTCGGCGTTGGGGCTGGCCCAGCGTATTGCCAATAACGATGTACCCAAAGCGTTGCGTAACGCACAAATGGTGCAGTTAAACCTGGCCAATTTGCAGGCGGAAAACACCTACCGGGGCGATTTTGATCGAAACGCCAAATCCATGTTTTCGGAGTTGAATCAGTACTTGAATCACCATCCCCACCCGGTGATTGTGTTTATGGATGACGCCCATTTAATGCTGAAATCAGATGGGGAGTTGAGTTGGCTGGATCGGCTAAAAGCTTCGGGGTTGCTGGAACGAAAAAATTTAACGTTGATTGGGGCCGTGACCCCCGCTGATTTGCGAAAAACCTTGCTGGATTCCGACCAGACGGTAGAAGACCGGTTTCATATCATTCCAATGCCAAAGTTTTCTGCCGATGAAACGTTGGTGATATTGGGGCGACAAGCCAGTCGGGTGGAAAAGCGAAATGGGGTAGAAATTCCGCCGGATATTTTAAAGAAAACCATGCGTTATGCGAATGCCAAGTGGCCCGAAAATGCCCTTCATCACGCCCTGGATGTCTTGAGTTTGTCGGCTTCCATTTCAAAAGGAAATTCTTTTGAGTTGGGGGCGCTGCAAGATCAATTACAACGCAAGGAGCTTTGGTTGCAAACGCTGTCGGAAAAAAAGGCGCTGAAAGGCCGCTTTGCCCTACAGTTAGAGCAAACCCGACAGGAAGCGGAACAGTTGCGTCTGGAAATTGAGCGTCGTTCAAAGCAGCGAGAAGCGGCCTCTACGGAAGCGGCATTGCCTGTGGTGGTTCAGGATGAACATCTTCGTGAGGCGATGGCCATTTTGACGGGTGAAAAAGTAGAGATGTTGACCCGCGAGGAAATGGCCAAACTTCGAAACGCTAAGGCCGTCTTGAGTCGCCATATTGTGGGCCAGCCAGAAGCGTTGGCTGCCATTGAACAGGCGCTTAAAAAAATCGCCATTCATCATAAAACCGGCGAGGGCAAAAACCGGCCTATCGTCAGTATGTTGTTACCCGGACCGACCGGGGTGGGAAAAACTGAGGCCACCAAGGTCATTGCCAAAGAATTTATGCACGGTAATATCATTCGGCTGGATATGTCTGATTATCAGGAAAAACACGCCGTGAGCCTGTTGACGGGCGCACCGCCCGGATATATAGGCTATGACAATGGTGGTTTGGTGGATTTGGTGCAAAAAAATCCCAAATCGGTGGTGGTGTTTGATGAAATTGAAAAGGCCCACCCTGATATTTTCAACATTTTATTGCAAATTCTGGAAGAGGGTGAATTGCGGAACAATCAGGGGCAGCCCATTAGTTTCCGCAATGCGGTGATTGCCTTGACCAGTAACCTCAATCATCAGGAATTAACGCAAACCATCCTCAAATACCGTCAAGGCCAAACGGGGCAAGATGCCGCCCTGGCCACCAGTCAGCTGGACAAAGCGGTTCGGCAACTGCTAACCGCAAATCCCAAGACGGGGCAAACCGGCTTTAGGCCCGAGCATTTGGGGCGTATTGATTATGTGATTCCCTTCAGCCCCTTAAGCCGCCAAAATATCTCTCAAATTCTGGATATTCAGCTGGCGGAAATGAATGAGAAGCCGGTTCTGAAAGATCAAAACTTGCGAATTGTCTTGTCCGACAGCGCTCGGCAGCGTTTGATCGCATTGGCCAGCGGCAGTCAACATCAAGATGAGGATGCCCCGTTGGCGGGGGGAGCCAGAGAGGTGCGCTCCAAGTTTGAGAGTCTGGTTTATGATCAGGTGATGAGTGAAATCGCTTTTGGGGCCTTGGATGAAGATGAAAATGCGGTGATTACCGTGGACTATGACCCTAAGCAGCCGGATTTCCAACTGAAAACAGCCCCTTTGCCCACCTTGAGCATCGGCAAAGAGCAGCCTGCTGAACATGGTTCTAAAACGCTGGCCAAAACGTTGGCTTTTGCTTGAAAAAGGGCGCTTTCCTGTTTTTTGTGGATGAACCCTCAGCCTTCTGCTGGAAATCGGTTAGAATAGTGCAATGAGCGCTAATCAAACCCAAGAAGAGAACCACACCCCAACCGGGAATGCCAAGCCCTTAATTCGGCTGGAAAAGGTGCGCAAACACTTCCCCATTCACAAGGGGTTTTTTAACCGCAAGGTGGGGGAAGTACAGGCGGTTACCGATATTGATCTCAACATTTACGCCGGTGAAACGTTGGGGGTGGTGGGAGAATCGGGTTGCGGCAAATCCACCTTGGGACGCAGCATTCTTCAATTGCTTCGGCCCACCAGTGGCCATGTTTTTCTGGATGACGTTGATTTGACGACCTTGAACAACAGCCAACTGCGCCCCTTGCGCCGGGATATGCAAATTGTATTTCAAAATCCGTATTCCAGTCTGGATCCTCGCATGACCATTGGAGATACGGTGGCAGAGCCTCTCAAGGTGCATAACCTGCATCGGGGCGCCGCTTTAACACAGCGGGTCGCTGAATTGCTGGATATGGTGGGTTTGCCTCGGGATGCCGTTCGGCGTTACCCCCATGAATTTTCCGGTGGACAACGCCAGCGGGTAGGCATTGCCCGGGCCATTGCCTTAAACCCTCGCTTTATTGTGGCGGATGAGCCGGTCAGCGCTCTGGATGTCTCTATTCAGGCCCAAATTTTGAACCTGATGGATGATTTGAAAAAAGAATTCAATCTCACTTACATGTTTATTGCCCATAACCTCAGCGTGGTGGAGTACATCAGTGACCGGGTGGCGGTTATGTATCTTGGTAAAATTGTGGAAGTGGCCCCAGCGGCCTCTTTATACAAAACACCGTTGCATCCTTATACCAAGGCGTTGCTTTCTTCCATTCCCATCCCCGATCCAACGGTTGATTTGAGCCAGCGGGTATTGTTGCAAGGCGATTTGCCCAGTCCTTCCAATCCACCCAGTGGGTGCCGTTTTCATACCCGTTGCCCTTATGTGATTGAAAAATGCAGGCAGGAAGTCCCTGAGGGGATTGAGTATTTGCCGGGTCACACGGCCTACTGCCACTTGGTGCCGGAAATTAATAATCTACCCACCTCACCCGCTTAGGGCGTTATAAAAACACAGTTGGGTTGCCTGTCGTTCTTGATGAGAGCGCTTGAATTTGAATTTCTGTAAAAACAACGCAAAACTTCTGTGAATTAAGCTCAAGTTTCCGGCGGCTCAGCCGATAGCTTTAATGCGCCGGTGTTACCAGCGAGCTTCCCAATTGATTGATAAGGAGTTTGTGTCTTGAAATCGCGTAATGGAAAATGGGGCGAGATTTTTAGCTTCGGTACCGATGATGATCCGGTTTTTGTGGACGAAGTGCTGGATTTTGAGGGCCAACAGGGCGATGGCATCCTGTTTCTGGAAGAAGCCCATCAGGCTTTGAACAAACTGAGCCAGAAAACCAACAATCGAGGCAAGCTGATGCGACAGCCCAGAAAAGCGGAAAGCTGGCATTAGTTTTAGGCGTAATACTGGTTGGCCTAAAAGTCTGAATCACCGGAAGGGAACCCACAGCGGTTCCCTTTTGGCGTGCCAATCTTCTTAAATTGGCCTTGGATCTGCCTGAAAGTGGGCTACAATAGGCATATATCGAAAGAAAGGCTGGCCCTGCATGCCCGGTTTACTCGGCAATATAGATGGAATCAAGAAAAGCCTGTCTCATCGGCTGGAAAAGCTTTACCAGCGTCGGGTCAAGGGAGGGCATTTGCTCTCTTACGAACTGGCGGAAGAGTTGTGCGAGCTGAGTCTGCTGGCTAAGCGGGAACTGACCGTTTTTCTGGATTTTCAGGGTCGGGTGGAACTGGTGGTGGTGGGCAACGTGGAGGAGCTGGATCAGTTCCCCATTGCTTTACCCAGCCTAACCGAGGGGTTGGCCAAGCGATATTGTTTGCACACCCACTTGGGCTGGAAGGTACCCACCTTGGGAGAGCAGGTGACTGTTTTGCAGTTTCACTTGCCGGCGGTGGGTATCCTGATGGCCGGTATTTCCCCCAAGCATAATGGGGGCTTTAGCCAGCAATTTGGGGAGCATCCCCAGTTTTGCGACGGGTTTTACCTGTTGCATCCCACATTGGAGCCTGTTGAAAATGGGCCAGCCAAACGCTCTTGTCACATTGGGGAATTGATGACGGCTCGCAAGGCTTCCGAAGAGCTGCTGGAAACCTGGGTGGAGTGGACGGAGCCGGTATTTGATGTTTCTCACCAAGCGGTGGCCAAAACGGGAGAACGGGCCTTGTTGATGGGCCTTCACACCGGCGGAGCCAAGGCCGAGCGGGAGTTAGAGGATACCCTGGATGAGTTGGGACAATTGGCAAAGTCTGCCGGGGCCATTGTGGTGGAGCGGGTTTCTCAAACCCGGCGAAATCCCGATCCCGGCACTTATATTGGTTCGGGCAAGGCGGATGAGTTTGCGTTTCTGATTCAACAGTTACGCATTGATTTGGTGATTGCCGATGATGAGCTAAGCCCTGCTCAACAACGAAATTTAGAACGCATTTTGCGGGTCAAGGTCATTGATCGCACCGAGCTGATTCTGGATATTTTTGCCCAACGGGCTCAATCCCGAGAAGGTAAAATTCAGGTGGAATTGGCCCAGTTGCAGTACGAAATGCCCCGTCTCAAAGGGCGAGGCCGAACTTTTAGCCAGCAAACCGCTGTGGGTGCCAAGGGAGGCATCGCCACTCGGGGGCCGGGAGAAACCCGACTGGAAACCGATCGCCGGATTTTAAGAGAACGGGTCACCCAGCTGGAAAAAGAGGCCATGCAAGTGGTGCGCCATCGCCAGTTTCAGCGACAGTCTCGTAAGCAGTCTCAAACACCCCTGATCGCTTTAATTGGCTATACCAACGCCGGAAAATCAACCCTGATGCGCCGCTTAACCCAAGCGGATGTGCTGGTAGAAGATCGCCTGTTTGCTACGCTTGATCCTACCATTCGCAAGTTGTATCTGGCTCCTGAAGGCGACAATGGCTATGAAACCGGGCAGGATGTGTTGTTGTCCGATACTGTTGGGTTTATCCGCAAGTTGCCCACGTTTTTAATTAAAGCGTTTCGGGCCACGCTGGAAGAAGCGGCTTCCGCTGACCTGTTGTGGCATGTGTGGGATGTGAGCCATCCTGAACGGCTGGGGCAGATGGAATCGGTACGAGAAGTGTTAAATACCCTGTGGGAGGAACTGGACTTGGAGCCGCCCACCATTTGGACATTGTGCAACAAAACGGATCAATTGGATCTGAATGATGAGGAACTGGCCTTGTTGCAATCGGCTGCCGAAACGCCGGTGTTTCCCATTTCCGCCAAAACGGGGCAGGGGGTTCCTGATTTGCTAACCGCCGCACGGCACTTTTTAAACCAGCGATCGTCTGAGGTTAATCAGACCTCGGAAGAAGTAAGCGCCGATTGGTAAACGATTTCACTTCGGTGGTTTTGGCGAATGAAGCTCTGGTAAAAATGAAGTGCCGATATAACAGGTTTAACTGAAAATAGCCTGACTGAAAGGGAAATGCCTGTGAGACCAGCCCACCCGTCTATTGAGCGAGTGCGTAAAATCGCCAACTTGCTGGATTCTGCCTTCACCATTCCCGTTATCCGCAAAAAAGTGGGGCTAGATCCGTTACTGGGGCTTTTACCCATTGGTGGGGATACCGTGGCGGCTCTATTAGCAACCTATGCCCTTTGGGTGGCTTATGAATTACGCTTACCCAAGGCGGTGATGGTGCGCATGGGCGTTAATATCCTGCTGGATCTTCTGGTGGGTCTGCTTCCGGTGGTGGGCGATGTGGCCGACATGTTCTGGAAGTCCAACCAGATGAACCTGAAGTTGCTGGAAGAGGCTTATCAAAAACACGGCATAGGCCTTCGTTACGATGCCAGTGGTCAGCCGACCATTGATGTCACCGCAGAACCTGCCATTTAATCACAGCTTCTTTTTTTATTTATGGGTGAGAAGCTTCGCCGAGATGGTAGATTTTTAGCATGTTGGTAGCGCCCTTCATTTGGGTGTTACCGGCGCAAAAAACCACGCTCTCGCCTTTTTCCAGCAAGTGCTTGTCAAAAATAGCCTTTTCGCCATTTTCAAGCATCACATCGGTTTGATCCGAAGGCGGAATGACCACGGGAATGACGCCCCATAGTAAGCACATGCGATTGGCCACTTCAAATTTTGGGGTTAAGGCAATGATAGGACGGCTGGGCTTTAGCTTGGAAATACGCTGGGCCATACTGCCAGAGCTGGAAAATACCACCAGCGCTTTTACATTGGCCTTGCGAGAGGCGTAGGTCGCCGTTTGGGCAATGGCGTGATAGAAGTTGGGTGAAACAATTTTGCTTTCTTCAGGCTGGCGATCCAGCGTGTTGGAGAAGATGCTTTTTTCGGCCTGGCTAATAATGCGGCCCATCATGGCCACGGTTTCCACCGGGTGAGAACCAACGGAGGTTTCTCCCGACAGCATCAGCGCGTCCGCCCCGTCAAACACCGCGTTGGCGATGTCGCTGACATCGGAACGGCTGGGCTGAACGGAATGGATCATGGATTCCAGCATTTGGGTGGCGATAATGACCGGTTTTGCGGCTAAATTGGCTTTAGCCACCAGCATTTTCTGGGCCACTGGCACTTCTTCCGGGCGAAGCTCAACGCCCAAATCGCCTCGAGCCACCATCAGGGCATCGGTTTCCTGAATAATATTATCAATATCCTTCAGGGCCTGTGGCTTTTCAATTTTGGCCACCACTGGCGGGCAAACATAGCCCAGCGATTTTACATATTCTCTTAATTCCACAATGTCTTGCGCGCGTTGCACAAAGGACAGGGCGATATAATCCACTTTGGCGGCCACGGCGGCGGCCACATCTTCCTTGTCTTTTTCGGTTAAGGAAGGAATGGGCAGGGTGGTGCCGGGAATGTTAATGCCTTTGCGGGCTTCCAGAATACCGCCTTGTACCACCTGGCACTTCAGCGTTTCTGGGGTCACTTTTTCCAGCACTTCAAGGCGGATTTTACCGTCATCCAGCAAAATCAAAGCCCCTGGCTCCAGTACGGCAATCAGTTCGCCATATTTGGTGGCCACAATGCCGGGCGAGCTTTCGCGGGTGCGAGAGGTGAATTCCACAATCGAATAATCGGCCAGTGGAATGGGCTGGTTATCTTTCAGGTAGCCGGTACGCAGCTTGGGGCCTTGTAAGTCGGCCAAAATGGCCAAAGGCCGATTGAGTTCAGCGGCCACGTCCCGAATCATTTGCACACGGGGCGCTTGCTCATTGGCGTTGCCATGAGACATATTCAGGCGAAAAACACTGACGCCAGCCTGAGCCAGCTGCTTTACCCGCTCCGGGCTGTCTGTGGCAGGACCCAGAGTGGCTACAATTTTGGTGCGGTTTAACAGGTTAATATCTTCATGCTGAGGCGCATGGTTATTCGGTTGGGAGGAGGTCATTTGTGTTGCGATGGTCATGAATGGTGGTGATCCCGGTGACGACTAACGGTGCGGAGACTGCTTCGGGTACATAGGTAAGCTGGTACCCTTCTGCCTTCGCATTCGAGGGTACCATAAATATGAAATATCGTTCCAGTTCCATGCGAGGGTACAGGTTAATGTCGGTGGTGTCTATCAGTTTATCTCGTAGCAGGGTGCCATAGGTATTGGCGAAGGGAAGGGTCATATAGCGCTCAACGGGCTGAGAGTAACGATCCTTTTCATCATCGGTGATGTTTTGAAGGGCAAAGTCAGCCGGAGGCATCACCAGGGTTTTATTGCTCAGGTTTTTGACCTGTACTTTGGCCACCAGATATTGCCCATCGGGAATTTTGTCATCCAGTTTAGACCATTGATCCAGTTGCATGACCTGCAGGGATACCACGTCTTCCTTGGTCTCTTCCTGAGACGCTTTATTTTGATTGGCGCAGCCAGTAAAAATAAAGCTATTAAACGCTAGAAAGCCAAAACAACTCAAAACAAACAGGGATTTGAACACGTTAGAATTTTGCATGCGTTTCCTTTGACTCTCTTTAAACTGACAAATCAGGGAACAGCCAACTCATTGATAAAGTCGCTGGCGCGCGTGTATCCTATACCATCCGCTTCGATGTTCCATTTTAGCCCATTTTAGCAATAAAGCGTTAACCGTGGGCGCACCCGGTCAACGCCGAGATCGTGGCAACCTGTTCATCGGCGCAAAAACGGCTTAACGTCTCGGTTATTTCCTGAAATATCATGGGGTGGCGAAAACAGAGGGTGCCAACCTGCACCAGCGAAGCCCCTGCCATTATAAATTCCAGAACATCCTCAGCGCTGCTAATGCCACCCACCCCAATAATGGGTGTTTGGGGGAAGTGTTTATGCAACTGCCAAATGGCGTGCAGGGCGATGGGCTTAATACCGGG
Organism: Vampirovibrio sp.; assembly: GCF_041737375.1. Lineage (NCBI taxonomy): Bacteria > Bacillati > Candidatus Melainabacteria > Vampirovibriophyceae > Vampirovibrionales > Vampirovibrionaceae > Vampirovibrio > Vampirovibrio sp. The sequence goes on along the minus strand of NZ_JBGSRV010000010.1, from coordinate 571,247 downwards.
ACCGCTATAACCCGCTGAAACTCTGGGCATGATGGGTTTTTTACGCCGGATATCAATGGCCACACCCAATACGGTGTTAATGGCGGTTAAGCCTGCCGCCCCACCCTCAATGGCCGCCCCGCCAATGCTCACAATGTCGCTGACATTGGGTGTGAGTTTGGCAAATACCGGCTTTGCGCAAATGGAAGTAACCGCCAGCAAGGCTTCTTTCACCGAATCGTTGGCGCTGCCAAAGTGAATGCCCCCTTTGGCCACGTTGGGGCAGGATAAATTCAACTCAATGGCCTCAATCAGCTTTCCATTGGGATGATTCAGCGCCAATTCGGTCATTTGGGCAAATTCCAGGCTGCTATGAGCCGAAATGCTGAGGATAACCGGTAGGCCGGTGGCCTTCAAGTCTGGAATTTCCTGGGCCAGGGTGTAGGCCAAGCCGGGGTTTTGCAGGCCAATGCTGTTTAGCATGCCAATGCCTGCCAATTCTACGGTGCGGGGTTGGGGGTTCCCGGCTTGCGGGTTTTGGGTGACGGTTTTGGTAACAATGCCGCCCATATTCTCTTTAAGCGGGTACAACTGGTTGAAAAAAGCGGCGTTGAAAGCGCCGGAGGCATTCAGGAGTGGATTGGCAAAGTTCAACCCCGCCACAGAAAGCGCCAAAGGGTTTGCTATAGCGGGCATGGGCTGTCCTCGCAAAATGCGCTGAGCGGCAGTAAATCGCCTTGCCAGCGAATCAGGCCCGCTTCAAATACCGGCCCTTCTATACAAACCTTAGAAGGCAGGTAGCGATCGGTGCGGGGGGTGACACAGCCCGTACAAGCACCCGTGCCGCAGGGCATCCGCTCTTCCAGAGATACTTCAATGCGAAGGGCGGGGTTGATGGCTTTTAGCAACTCGGCCACTGCTTCCATCATGCGGGTGGGGCCGCAAACGTAAGCTTCTTGGGCGCTTAAAATCATAGGTTTGCGTTGTTCGAGCAATTGGCAAACATTTCCATGAAATCCGTGTGAGCCGTCATCGGTAGCGATATTCAAATTTTCCCCAAACAGGATGTTGAGTTCATCGCTTAACCCCACTTCCCCGGCGCTGCGAACCCCGTAAAAGCAATGGCCTGCATGGGATTGGCGTTTTGCCATCAGGTAAGGCGGCGCAATCCCGATGCCGCCGCCAATATACAAGGCCGATTCAGGTTGACGGGGCGTACTAAAACCGTTTCCCAAAGGCCCAAGGCACTTCAGGGTATTTCCCGGCTGAAAGTCCCACATCAGGCTGGTTCCGGTGCCTACCCGCTTGTAATAAATGTCCAGGGTGTCAGGGGTTGGGGTGTCAATCACGCTGAACGGACGCCGGAAGTAAAACTTGCTTTGCGGCAAGTCCAGCATTACAAACTGACCCGGCAGGCAGGCGAATGGGGTATCCAAAGTCTGTAACCGTAGTACCTTCAGCCCATTGCCGCATTCCCGGTTAAAGATAACCTGACAGCGCATATCCTGAATGGGGGTGTGAGCGAGAGACATATAAAGGAGGACCTGTTTTTTAAAAATGAGGGTGGGCTTAACGAGGAACCGGAATTTTGTTTAAGGTTTGCTGCACCATGTGATCGGGGGTCAGTTCATCCAGCTCCGCTTCAGGCGTGAGGATGAGGCGGTGTCGAATCACGGCGCCGGTCACCGCTTTCACGTTATCCGGGGTCACAAAGCTTTGCCCTTCAATGGCGGCGTGGGCTCGGCTTGCCGCCAACAGCGACAAGGCTGATCGGGGGCTACAGCCCAGCTCTATATTGGGATTTTGGCGGGTGTCCTGAATGATTTGCAGAATATAGTCCAGCAGGCTGTCTTCTACCATAATTTGGCCCAGCAGCTTGCGGCAGTGCAAAATGTCCTCTCTGCTGGCCACCGGGGTGAGGGCTTTCTGATACAGGTAGCGGTTTCCGGCGTGGCTGGCAAATTCGCTCAGCATCTGCTTTTCCGCTCCGGCGGCGGGATAGCCGATATTGATTTTCATCATAAAACGGTCTAGCTGGGCTTCAGGTAGTGGAAACGTGCCTTCAAACTCCACCGGATTCAAAGTGGCAATTACGGTAAACAAGGGCGAAAGTGGGTTGCGTTGCCCGTCCGTGGTCACTTGTTGTTCTTCCATGGCCTCCAGCAAGGCAGACTGGGTTTTGGGCGGGGTGCGGTTAATTTCATCCGCTAGCAGTAAATCCGTAAAAATAGGCCCTTGCTTAAAGGAAAAGCTACGGGTGTTCAGGTCATAAATACTGGTTCCCGTGATTTCAGCGGGCAGCATATCCGGGGTAAGTTGGATGCGGTTGAAATCCAGACTGAGCAGTCGGGCCAGTGTTTTAACCAGTGTGGTTTTGGCGGTACCGGGCAAGCCTTCCAGCAGAATGTGCCCTTCGGACAACAGACCCACCAAAAGCAGATCAATGGCTTCCCCCTGACCAAAAATGACGGTTTCCAACTGGCTTTTCAGGGTTTTGGCAATTCTCGATATTTGAGTGGCCGCTGTTTCACCGCTGGTTGGAGAATGTTCGGTTTCCATGGCGCAGCCTTTCCTCAATTCGGGTTAATTGTTGCGAGATTTTGAGTAAATCTTGCGGGAGCAGGGGTGTTTTTTCCTGTACAACCTGTCTGGCCAGCTTCAAGGCTTCCAGCAATCGGGTTGGACAGTCTTCTATACTACTATAATCGGCAAAAAGGGTGGTGAGCAAATCCTGAAGGTGGGCGTCTTCTTCTAGTCCTAATCGATGGCGCTGGCGCAAGGTGGTTTCCAGTTGTTTTAACTGAGGCTCTAACGCCAGCAGGGGGGCTTTGCTTTTTAGATACAAGCCCGCCAGCGATTGAATATAGGCGGTTTGTCCGCCCCAATTAAGGGTTTCAGAAGGTTCCGCCTGTTCTTGTGGCTTGGGAGTCCAGCGCACGAAGCTGATCCAGAGCAGTAGGCAGAAAAACAGGATTAACTGGGCAAAAATGTCGCCCAGCGGTGTTTTTTTCTGGAAGTAACCGAACAGGTCGCTATTGGCCACATAGCCATGTACAAATTCATTCACATACACGGGTTTGTTTTCCCGCTTTAACAGGTTGGTTAAAAACTGGTAATTGTCGTTGCGGGGCTGGTTTAAGTACTGGTTTTCGGCCAGGTCGGTGGTGGTTCCCAAAATTAGCCTGCCACTGCGGTACGCGATACTGGTCAAGTGCGGATTCCCGGCCCGGTCGGTCAAAATGGCTTCCGCCGCCATCGGGCTGGGGGCCATGGATTGCAGGGAAATATGGCTTTGGCTGAGAATGGGGGCTTGAATGTAAGTTTGAAGGGGCTTATCCATTCTGGAAAGGGTCAAGGCTTTTGGGGGAAAGGCTTTCGGGTTTTGAGGCGTTTTGATGGACTGCGGGGTAATGGTTTGCTGCGTTTTAAATTGCAATTGCCGAACCATGGCGTTGGACCCAAACCGCTTAAAGTCATCCAGCAAAACCAGAGTATTGCCCTTGGCCACCCAAGCCATCAGCTGGCTGGCCTCGTTTTTTCCAAACACAATATTGGGGCCTGATACGGTAAAGGGTTTTACAATCAGCATGGTGCTTGGGACGGGTAAAGTATCCAGCTCCTCAAAGCTGTTTTCCCAGGCTTGAATGGGTAAGCCCACTTTTTGGGCGGTTAAAAACCAGGCTTTGTAGCCAGAGGGACCATTGTTATAAATGGAATTCTGTGCCAATGCCTCTGTTTGAGGTTTCTGATCCTGCGCTAAAAAGGTGGTGAGGGTGGTTAAAGCGGCCAAACCCAGCAGAAACAGTGGTAAAAGCAGCGCTTTTTTTTGAATGACACCCATTGAAAACGGCTTAGGCATAAGGCACCGCTAATTTTTCCTGAAAATACTGATAGTGCTGATGGCTGGCTTGAAATTGAGCCAGATCGGCGGTTTGATTGCCGTAGCGAATGCCTTCAAACACTCTTGCCAGGTTGACAAATGCCTGCTTTAGGTCCAGTCGGGATTGCTCGGCTAAGCCGCGTTGATACTCCCGATTGGTGCGGGTTAATTCATAAGGCATCAACTGGGTTTCATCCAGCAGGCATAGTGTGGCCAGGTAAAGCGCTTGAATACCGTCTTTGTAGTTCCCTTTATCCGCCGCTTGCTGGGCTTGCTGATAGTGAGATGTGGAGTTGATGAGCAAGGTTTGCTCAAAAAAACGGGGTTTTTCTAAAGGCGGTTTGCCCTTTTGGTTTTGCCAGCGTAAAACCAGCGTGATTAAAAGATAACAAGCGTAAAGTCCGGCTAAAACCAGCAAAAAACCGATAAAGCCACTGAAAATATCCCGGATATTTTGCGGTAAGTGGGGTATGCCTTCAGGTCGAATACGGCCAAAAATATCGCCAATGCCTTTAAGCATTTGCTCCAGTGCTTGCCCCGCCTCTTTAAACAGTTTTTGAATCCAGGGCTGTTTCAGCCACTCATCCACGGGGGAGGGGGATGGGGGCTGAAATTCCGGCAGGCGACGCACTTCTTCTAAAGCGGGGTGAATATTAACTGGTTCTCCGCTAAAGCCCGGTAATGTTAATGGCGCGGTTGGGCTGGCGGTGCTGGCACCTGCCGCTGTTTGGATTGTTGGGTGATTTAGGGCGCCAATGGTCATGGGGGGTTCGAAAATTCCAGGCTTGGGCTTATAATGACTATGTAGTAAAACCTCCCTTTGATCTTACAACATGCCGAAGGAGATTCCCCAAGTCTATGGCCGTTTTGAAAGTCATTAATTACGGCGAACCCGTTTTGCGTCAGGAAGCCGAGAAGGTGGCCAAGGTATCCGCCAAAATCCAGAAGCTGGTGGCCGATATGTTTGACACCATGTACGCGTACAACGGTTGTGGACTGGCTGCCCCTCAAGTTGGGGAACTCAAGCGTATTTTTGTGCTGGATTGCTCCACCGATGAGAATCCCTTGCCGCAAATGACCTTTATCAACCCGGTCATTATTAAACGGGAAGGCGCCATTATTAGCCGGGAAGGTTGCTTGAGCTTTCCGGGCGTTTATACCGATGTGAAACGTTATGACTCCATTACAGTTCGTTACATGGATATGAAGGGCAAAACCCAGACCATGACCGTGCAGACCGGCACCTTGCTGTGTCGGGCCATTCAGCACGAGCTGGATCATTTGAACGGGGTTTTGTTCGTGGATCACGTGGTGGATCGCTTTACCACCGATCAGTTACTGTCAGAGCATCACCTCCCACCCATTGAGCCTGAAAAAATGTTGCTGGAGCCTGACCTGGATCATGCTTTGGCTGGCGTTAAAATGTAGCCAAACGGTCAGGGGCATGCCTCAACGCTTGGGCGGTAGTCATGTTGTTGCTATGATGACAGCAAGTTATCATCCACCAGCGCCCAACCCCGTCACACAGGTGAACCCTTATGAGCAGCCATTCCGCACCCATTAAAATTGTATTTCTCGGCACCCCGGCTTTTTCCATTCCTGCTTTAAAAGCGTTGGTGGCGGATGATCGCATTGAAATTGCGGCGGTCATCACCCAGCCGGATCGTCCTGCGGGTCGGGGCCAAAAGCTGACCCCGCCACCCATTAAAACGCTGGCCGATACACTTGGCTTGCCCGTGTTTCAAACTGTATCCATTAAAAAAGACGAGCCGTTGAAAGCGCACTTAAAGTCGCTGGCTCCCGATTTTTTAGTGACCGTGGCGTTTGGACAAATTTTAACCCAGGAAGTGCTGGATATCCCAAAAATGGCTACGGTAAATGCCCATGCTTCGCTTTTGCCCGAGTTTCGAGGGGCAAATCCCATTCAGCAGGCCATTTTGCAAGGCAAGTCCCAAACCGGCATTACCACCATGCTCACCGAATTGGGGGTGGATACTGGCCCCATGTTGCTCAAGCACACCTTAACCATTGGCCCGGAAGAAACCATGGGTCAGCTCACCGAGCGTTTGTCGGAATCGGCGGGCCCTTTGCTAGTGGATACCCTGGTGGGGATGGTCAATGGCTCTGTGCAACCCGAAGTGCAAGCCCATGAGTTGGCCACGCATGCCCCCAAGTGCCAGAAAGAAGACGCCATTCTGGACTGGCAGGCCTCTGCGGATCAGTTGCAGTTGAAAATTCGGGCGTTTAATCCGGCCCCCGGTGCCGCTACCTTTTTGGAAGGCGAGCGGGTGAAGTTGCTGAAGGTACGAACCTATCAACCGCCCGCTGCTGATCATTCCCCTGATCAATCTTCTGATCAATCTGAAGAAATGATTAACACCGGCCAACCCGGCCAAATTTTGGCTATTATAGAAACAGGTTTGCTGGTTCAAACAGGGCAAGGAACGCTAGAAATCCTGAGCCTTCAGCCAGCGGGCAAAAAAGAAATGCCTGCCAGAGACTGGGCCTTGGGATATTTCAAGGCCGTCAACGGTACCCGCCAGTTGGGGTGTTTTAGCCCCCATCAATCGGCCCCTTTGCCCGCTTGAGTGGAACATTTTGACCCGCAGCTCATCTAAATAGGCGGATGCCAGTCGCTGAAACGAGGTAACGGATATGTTTTTTCAAGATCCCCTATATTTAGTCATCATGCTGGTGGGCATGGCTCTTGTTTTCATCCCGCAAATGTGGGTAAAAAAAACGGTGGCCAAATTCAGTGAAGTCCGCACCTCCCGTGGGGTGAGCGGAGAGGCCGTGGCCAGAAAGATTCTGGATGAGCATGGCCTCCGTAATGTGCCGGTAGAAATGGTGGACGGATTTCTGAGCGATCATTATGATCCGTCTCAAAAAGTAGTGCGCTTGTCCACCGATGTGTTTCGAGGGACTTCTGTAGCCAGTGTGGCTGTGGCCGCTCACGAATGCGGACACGCCATTCAGCATGACAAAGGGTTTTACCCGGTAGTGGTGCGCTCTAGCCTGGTGCCTTTGGCTAATTTGGGTAGCCAGATGGGGCCAATTTTACTCATGGTCGCTGTTTTTCTGGGGTTTGGCCCCCAATCGGGCGGAATGGGTTTTTATGTGGCCTTGGCCGGGGTGGCTTTGTACGGCATGGCCGTGGCTTTTCACTTTGTAACCTTGCCGGTAGAGCTGGATGCCAGCGGTCGGGCTTTAAAGGTGCTGCAAACCAATTACTACCTGAATGCCGATGAAATGATAGGCGCTAAAAAAGTATTGAACGCCGCCGCGTTTACCTATGTGGCCACCGCCATGTATGCCTTAATGGAATTAATGTACTGGGTTTTTCGCCTAATGGGCGCTAGACGGGATGATTAGTGGCTAAATTAAAGGACGTGCCCCGGAAACTGGCACTGGATGTTTTATTTCGGTTTGAAAAAGCTGGACCCGAAAAGGTAAAAGCCGATAGCCTGTTACAGGCTGTGCTAAGCAAGCACCCCGATTTATCCGAGCAGGATCGCGGGTTTTGTCGGGCTTTGGTAATGGGTACCTTACGCCGCTGGCTGGTGTATGACGAATGGATTAAAAGCTTGACCGGGCGCCCTTTGAAAAATTTAACGCCTCAGATCCGTTGTTTGTTGCGGCTGGGCTTTTTTCAACTGGAAGGGCTGAGCCAGGTGCCTGCTTATGCGGCCATTAACAGTTCGGTGGAATTGGCCAAGGTTCAAAAAAACTCGCCTAAAACCATTAAATTCCTCAATGCGGTGTTGCGAGAAGCGCAGCGCCGGTTGGAGGGCGACGGTTTCGCCATTCCCGCTGTGGAATCCGATGTGTCGGGTTATTTGCTGGGTAAATTTGGCTGGCCCGTGTTGTGGACAGAACGGTTGTTGAAACATTACCCCTTGCCGGATTTGCTGGCCATGGCGGAAGCGGGACAGTCTCCCGCAGCGCTGAGTATTCGGGTGAATTGCCTGAAAACCTCGGTGGAGGCGTATCAGCAACTGTTATCAGAGCAACAAATTGTTTTTGAAGCTTTACCGGATCTGCCCGAAGGGCTTTTGTTGCCCGAGTTTTCCGGCTCACCCCGTCATTTGCCGGGTTACGAGGCGGGTTTGTTTTATGTGCAAGATGCGGCCTCTATGTGGGTTTCCCGTTTTTTAAACCCGCAGGCGGAGGAGCTGATTCTGGATCTCTGCGCCGCGCCGGGTTCTAAAACCACCCATTTGGCGGCCTTAATGGGGAACGCCGGGCATATTCTGGCCATTGAGCCAAAACCAGAGCGTTTGCGCCTGCTGGAAGAGAATATTCAGCGGTTGGGCGTTGCTTGCGTTAAAGTTCAGCAGTGCGATGGGCTGACGTTTGAAGCCGCCAGCGACTTGCGCTTTGATAAGGTGTTGGTCGATGCCCCTTGCAGTGGCTCGGGTACTTTGCGGCGTCACCCGGAAATGCTGCCCCAAGCCAAAAAGCTGGATTTAGGGGCTTTAAACAAATTGCAACGGGCCTTGCTGCGCCGTGGGTTTGCTCTGCTAAAGCCCGGTGGGGTGCTGGTGTACAGTACTTGCAGTATTTTGCCGGAAGAGAATTTACAGTTAATCCAAAGCTTTTTGGCGGAAACCCTGGAAGCTACGCTGGAAAATGATGAGCAGCGCTTGATTCAAACCAAAGCGGACGGTTTTTATGCCGCCCGCTTGATTAAAAAACTGTAGCTGTTTTATTTTTTTCTGAACTAAACCCGATCCGCCTTGATGTCGACCACCTGACTGGAAGGCTTCTCTTTGTTTTCAGATTTTTTGTCTTCGCTATAGTTGACCCACAAGGTTTGAATCAACATTAAGGCCGTGGTCACCACCAGATAAATTAAAGCGCCAGCCGGGATGGGGATAAAGAACATCACCACCACAAACATCAGCGGCATAAACTTCATGGCAGGAGACTGCATGGCTTGTCCCGCTGCGTCATCTTTAGCGGCCTTGGGTTGTTTGGCGGTCATTAACTGTTGGTAAGCCAGCGTTAACAAGGCGTAAATGATAATTAAGGCCAAAACATCCCAGTTCATCTGGGTTTTTCCCGGCAAGGTAGGAACTTCCTGGGTGAGTGCGCCGTTTACGTTGTTGAAGTGAACCCGCTCCAGCTCGCGGCTTTTTTCGTTAACCACCAGCACTTCCGCGGATTTGACCAGATTTTTATAATCATCGCTCAGGCCCAGGTGTTTGAAATCCAGCACCATGGTCACCGGCGATCCGGGCAAAATTGGCTTAGGGGACGTGGTAATCAGCTTTTGCTGGTTGGTGACTTCCTGCTCCTGAGTTTTGCCACTGGTCATGTTTAAAATGACTGTTTTATCGGCGGAAAAGGCGTCATCTTTTTCCACGTTAAAGGTGTTATCCAGCGATTGACCGGCATGACTTTGCAGGGTGTGAGACAGGTTGTCTAGAAACAAAAACTTTTCATGCACGGTTTCCGCTAAAAAATGGGGGCTGCTAAGCGCTCCGTACAGACCAATAAAAATGGGCAGTTGAACCAGCATGGGCAAGCAGCCAGCCAAGGGGTTGAAGGAGTTCTCGCTGTAGAACTTCATCATGGCTTCCTGCATTTTTTGAGGCTCGCCTTTGTATTTTTCCTGCAGGGCTTTCAGCTTGGGCTGCAATTCCTGCATTTTACGCATGGAGCGGGTTTGGGCCGAGTTCAAAGGCCACAAGATAAGCCGGATGGCCACGGTTAAAAGCACGATAGCCAGACCGTAGTTGCCCACAAAGTCATGAATGGCGTTTAACAGATACAACATGGCCTGGTTAATAATGTTCACAGGGAAATCTCCTGGTTAACTGAGTTTGGTGGTGAGGGGACGGGAACCGGATCCACGCCGCCGGGATGTAAGGGATGGCACTTTAACAATCGCTTTAGCCCCATCCATAAACCTTTACCTGCCCCGTAAATCTCAACGGCCTCATAAGCGTAAAGGGAGCAAGTGGGGTGGAATCGGCACACCGGAGGCAAAAACCATCGCCTAAGTCCGGCGGTCATCCTGTAGCCCTTTATTAAACCAAGAACAAGCGATTTCGGCATCGTATTTCTATGTTGATTGATGATATAAGTCCGCTATCAAAATACTTTTGGTTAGGGACGTATACTTTGCAGACAGCGTTCCATTTTGTGCTTTAAATCCTGAAACCCGGCGCCTAGGGCTTCTGGGCGGGCAATAAACACCAGTGCCCTGTATCCTTCCACGGTGGTTGTTTCAGTTTGTTGAAAGTGAGCCCGAACCAGTTCACGCAAGCGTCGCCGGATGTGATTGCGTTTGGTAGCCCGTTTGTGAATTTTTTTGCTGACAATAAAGCCCACACGGGTGGGTCGCTTTACCCGTTTTTCGGGCTGATTTGCGGCAAAAGACCCTGCGACCGGTAAAGCCGCAAGGCCGTAAAGCACAAAAAATTGATTGCCACACAATCTACGGCCAGCCAAGGTGCGTTTGAATTCACCTTTGGCTTTCAAGCGGTTAGGCTTGGGTAACACGGGCGCGTGGTTCGCTCAGCTTTAAACTAGATGGCGATTTTATGACGCCCTTTGGCCCGACGGCGGTTCAGGGTTTTTTGACCACCGGGGGTGGCCATACGGGCACGGAAGCCGCTGACACGAAGTCTTTTGCGTTTAGTCCCTTCCAAAGTACGTTTCATGGGAGATCTCCTTTTTAGAGCGCTTGAATGTTGAGTGAGCAATATTATCCATGAAAAATCACGGATTGCACGGTTTAGTCAGCAAGGCCCAAGCGGTGCTGATCCGTGCGAAATACCAGATTCACGATGAAAAGAGCGGGAGGACCAGCGTTTTTACAGGGTGAACGTTGCGAAATAATACCGCAAAAAATCTTTATGTAAAAGCTTTGATACGCTCCTCAAAGCGCCATTTGAATTATGCTAGACTGAAATTCTTGAACATAGACCACTTCGCCAGAGAGTCGAGGTGATTCGTTTGACGGCCTCGTTAAATTGCTTTCTTGGCCTGTGTTTCATAGGTGTGTGTTTGTATTAAAGCCCTGTGGGCCTGAACTTTTACAAGTTTTATATCGAAGGAAGGGTTAGGGTTACGCGTTTATGACGACATCAGTTCTGACCTCCGGTTCCAGTGAACAGTCATCACAAACCAGCCAGGATTCGGCTTTGCTTTGGCAGAAAGTGCAAGCCGATTTAAAGGGCCGCATGAGCCAACCCAGCTTTGAAACCTGGATTAGTCCGCTAGAGATTGAAAAAGTAACCGATAAAGCGGTTACACTTAAGGCGGAAAGCGAGTTCAACCGGGAGTTAATTTTAAAACGCTACCGGGATGAGTTAAAGGCGGCCTTTAGCGAGGCGGTGGGCCACGCCATGGAAGTGGCTGTGGTAGTGATTGAGCCTAAAGAGGATGAAGAGACGGCTACCGAGGAGGTTCTGAACGCCAAGGAATTGCCCAATCGCCCCTGGACCCCTCGTACCACCCGCAGTAACCTGAACCCTCGTTATACCTTCGAATCGTTTGTGGTGGGCCAGCATAACCGGTTCTGTCATGCGGCGGCCTTGGCTGTGGCCGAAACCCCCGCCCAAAGTTACAACCCCTTCTTTATATACGGCGGGGTGGGTTTGGGCAAAACACACTTAATGCAGGCTATTGGCCATTTTGCCTTGCAGCACCACACCGATTTAAAAGTGCGTTATGTGACGGCGGAACAATTTACCAACGACATGATTAACGCCCTGGGTCAAAAGGACATGAAGGGCTTTCAGGATCGTTACCGTCGTAATGATATTTTGATTATTGACGATGTGCAGTTTCTGGAAGGCAAAACCCGCACCCAGGAAGAGGTGTTTCATACCTTTAACGCCTTGCACGAATCGGGCAAGCAGGTCATTTTGTCCAGCGACCGTTCGCCCAAGAACCTGTCTCGCCTGGAAGACCGCTTGCGAAGCCGCTTTGAGTGGGGCTTGATTGCCGATGTACAAGTACCTGACCTGGAAACACGGGTCGCCATTTTGCAAAAAAAGGCGGAGCGTGAGAATTTTCAGGTGGGTATGGATGTACTCAATTTTATTGGGGAAAGCCACCCCAACAATATCCGGGAACTGGAAGGGGCGCTGAACAAAGTGGCCGCTTACGGCATGCTGACCCGTACCGCCATCGATTTGGTGGTAGCCCAAACTGTATTGGGCACCCCGGTGGATAACCGGCGTGTTTCACTGGAAGACATTCTGGAAACCGTGGCGGGGTATTATCACATGCGCTCGGTGGATTTAAAAAGCCCTTCCCGAGCCAAGGATTTGTCTCATGCCAGACAGGTGGCCATTTATGTCATTCGGGAAATGACTGAGTCCAGCTTTCCTAAAATTGGGGAGTTGATTGGCGGGCGTAAGCACACCACCATTATGTACGCCTACGAAAAAATCAAGGATGAGCTGGAAAGTCATCCGGTGCTGAAGCAGCAGATTGAGGAAATTCGGGGCCGAATCAAGCCCCGCTAACCGCAGTTGCCCAAGCGCTCCAGAATTTTCTGAACAGCCAGCCGGGTATGGGCGTAGGTAAGCCCGCCTTGCAAGTAAACGGCGTAAGGAGAGCGCAAAGGCCCATCGGCTGAAAGCTCCAGGGTGGAGCCATCAATAAAAGTGCCACCTGCCATGACCACTTCATCGGCGTATCCGGGGGGATTGGCTGGAATGGGGGTAACGTGGCTGTTAATGGGGCTGAGGCTTTGCAGCACCTGACAGAATTGAACCAGTTTATCGGGATCTCTCAGGGTTAAGATCTGGATAATATCGCTGCGGCTATCCTGCCAGTGGGGGGCGGTATCGTAACCGGCTTCTTCAAAAAGCTTTGCGGCCAGGGTCATGCCTTTGAGGGCTTCTTTCACAATGCCGGGGGCCAGATAAAGCCCTTGCAACAGCAGCCGGGTGAGGTTAAAGGTGTATCCGCCTTCCGCACCCACGCCGGGGCAGGTTAAATAATCGGCGCAAGCAGCCACCAAATCGGCGCGTCCGGCTACATAACCACCTGCGGGCACAATGCCCCCGCCCGGATTCTTAATTAGAGAACCCGCAATCAGGTCCGCACCCACCGCAGTGGGTTCTTCAGCCTGCGTGAATTCGCCGTAGCAATTGTCCACCATCACAATAGCGTGGGGATGAATGGCTTTAATGGCCTCAATCAAGCTTTTCAGCTGAGGAATGGTTAAAGAGGGCCTCAGGCTGTAGCCTCTGGAGCGTTGAATGAACACCAGCTTGGCTTGCCGGATTTTTTGGGCTTCTGCTTCCGTAAAAGCGGTTCGTACGGAATAGCCCACGGCGGTTTCGGCATCAGCGGGCGCATTGAATATGGAAATTTCATCGTAACCGATATTTTTGGCGGCCAGCGATTGGCGGCTATGGCCCCGTAAGCCAATCACTTCTTCCAGCGTATCGTAGGGGCGGCCGGTGATAGAAAGCATGGTATCCCCCGGCTGTAAGCAACCGTTTAGCCCCACGGCCAGCGCATGGGTGCCGGATACCATTTGGACCCTCACCAGAGCCGCTTCCGCTTGAAGGGCATGGGCAAAAACAGCGTCAGTCACATCCCGGCCCAAGTCATCGTGTCCATAGCCGGTTACAGAGAGGAAATGCTCTTCGCCCACCTTGTATTTCACAAAACCGTTTAGCACCCGTTCAAAGGTTTGGTAGTAAACGGCTTCCTGTTGGGGCCAAATGGTGTTTTGCAATTGGGCTTCCACGGCCATTAGCCGAGAATGGGAGGGAGGGGGGATGATGCTCATAGTGCTGTTACCATAACAGAAAATTGGGTCGCAAATTGATTGATCTTAATTTTTTATGCTGCATTTGAGGAAGTATCTGAAATAAAACCATTCAAAAAGCCAACCGGCTAGAAGGAAGCAGGTTGGCTTTTAAGTCGATTCAACGCAAAGTGTGAGGGTAACCAGCGGTTATTTCACGCTGACCAGGTGAGGGGTCACACCCAATTCGTTTTGTAAAACTTTTGCCTTGGCATAAGCCAGCGAACGCCGTTTTTCTGCGCCTTTAATCACAAAATGCACTGAAAACGCAGTGTTTTTAACCGGTTTACGATTTTGAGGTACCATCAGATTGTTGCCTCCACCGTAGCGTTTCTATACTCGAGGCTATCGGCGCGTTAAGGGAAACCTTTAGGAAATTGGCCAATCCCGTCCAAATGGTTTAACATTTTGTAATAAACGAGCAACTGTGATTGATCAGTGGTTGGTGACAAGTGCCTACTGCCTATCATATATAATGGTAATGGCAGTTGAAAGGGTATTTTTTATATCCACCCTGATTTGTCCGCAGGATTCAGATTCCCATTTGGTTTGAGGTAATATGAACGACTTTTTTCAGAAAAGCGCCCGCTGGATTGCTTTATTAATGGTCATTTCCATGCTGGTGACCAGTTATATTTTCTTGTTCTGATAGCGATTATGGCACTTTTGACACGCTGTAACGGCTTTAAATCTTTTGTTTGCACCGCTTTATTGGGGTTAATGGTGTTCGGCACTTTCTTGAACCCCGGCTTTGCGGACAATAAGCAGCGCATTCAGGAACTGCAAGGGAAAACCAGCTCTTTACAGTCTAAAGCCGCTTTAATGCGACGAAAAAAGCTGGAAAAAATGCGGGCCGCTCAAGCCATGAACCAAAATGTGGCCGCCAATCAGCGAAAGTTAGAGCGGGAGCGCCGTTCGCTGGAGTTTCAGAGGCAACGGCTGGATCAAACCCGGGATAAACTCGTATTTCTGGATAACAGGCTGGATGCCACTTTGGGTGAGGCCATGCGGCTTGGGCAGAATGCCGGTTTGCGCTTGCGAAATCTCTATATGGGAGAGCGCTTGAGCATGATTCAGATGATGCTGGAGGCCAAAGATCTCTCTACTTTGCTGGACCGCATGTACTACAAGAAAAAGATTATGGCTCAGGACAAGAAGCTGCTGGAAGATTTTCGCTCCAAAATTAAGGAGCTGAACGACCTGAAGGCCGACTTTGCCCGCCAGAAAACGGTGATTGGTCAGGCCATTGCCACCATTCGCGTTAAAAATGTGGAAATTCAGCGCTCCATCGAAATTGATCGCAGCCTCAGAGACCGTTATCGCAATGACGCCGCTTTTTATCAGCGGGCAGAATCCGAACTGCTGGCCGAATCCCAGAACACCACCGCTCAAATTCGGGCGCTAATGAGTTCGAAGAAAAAATCCTTTACGGTGGTTAAAAACAGCACCGGCAGCTTTATGTGGCCCATTCAGGGGCGGGTATCTTCCGGCTTTGGTTCCCGGTTTCACCCCATTCACCGTAGAACCATTACCCATACCGGCTTGGATATCGCAGGCCCCAACCGTGGCGCGGTTCACGCTGCAGACGGGGGGGAAGTGATTTTCGCGGGCTGGAAAGGTGGTTACGGCAAGGCCATTATGGTGAACCACGGAAACCGTGGGGGCAGAAACCTGGTGACCTTATATGGTCACCTCTCCCAAATTTCGGTTTCGGTGGGGCAAAATGTTTCCAAGGGCCAGACCATTGGGGCGGAAGGCTCCACCGGATACTCTACTGGACCGCACCTTCACTTTGAGGTTCGGGTAAACGGGGCGCCTGTCAACCCCATGGGGTATTTGTAAATTAGGCAATTTGCGAGAATGGATGGACTTTATCCAATTGGTGTTCAAATTCTGGTAGAATACTTGGGCACATGTTAAGAAAATATTAAAAGCGTTTGTACGTTGTGAGAACATTTTATCCTTCAGGACTTCTAAGGTGCTCACACATCAGTCTTATCAGCATGCTATATACGCTACAGCTTACTCATTTCACCCAGCACTCCTGGCTTTATCCACAGAAGGAACTTTACAGATGAATCAGCCGGTCGACGAACATTTTGCCAACCCTTTTCTGGATTGGGACGCCAGAATGTCTGTGGCAGGGCTTGCCAAGTCTGTTCAGTTTAGCTTGAGTTGCGCTGTGTTGCTGTCTGTGGCCGGTACGGGCCTTGCTCAGGCTCAAATCGTCAATGATCCGGCGGCCAGCATGTTGATGATGAACATGGTTTCCAGGTTTCAGCCAGTCAAAGAGACTGCTAAAGAGGCTGATCAGAAAAAAGAGCTGGCCATGCCGCTGGAGCTACCTTCCAAGGCACAGTTGCCGCAAGAACCCACCAAGACAACAACATCTGGCAGTACTGCTGTTGAGACTGAACCCCTGCCCGCCATGCTGGAACCGGAACTGGATACCCAGGCCGCTGATAATAGCCCCTCCGGCAAAGAGCCGGTAAAGGCCCGTGCGGTAATGGTGGATATTAACAGCAACAACCTCAATTATGACAAAGATTTGGATGTTTATATCGCAACCGGCTCGGTACACATGATTATTTCCGAGCAAAACTCGGAATTATTTACCGATAAGCTGATTTATGATCAGAATCAGGACCTGGCCATTGCGGAAGGCAATGTGGTGATTGTCAAAAACGGTCAGCGTACCGAAGGCAAGTACGCCAAAATTGATTTAACCCGTAAGTCCGCCTTAATTACGGATCCGGTTACTACCATTTCCGCGGTTCGGGTCAAAGCTCAGGAAGCCTTGGTAAACAACAACGAAATTATTATGGAAAACGGCCGCTTTATTATTAGCGGTATTGTGTACCAGCAGCTGGCAGCCCAGGGCGGCTTAAAGAGTTTGGGTCAAAACACGGGTAAAGGCTCTCAGCAAGCGAAATTGCGGCGTGAGTACTCTAAAAAAGCCTATCAGGATCGGGCCATGCGGCTCAACACGCTGACTTACGATCAGCAAAAAACATTTGAGGATTTGGAAAAACTGAAGCGGGGCAAGGAAAGTTTTGAAGAAGCGCCTGATAAAGTCTCTCGCTTTAATATTAAGGCCAAAGAGATTGAGGTGGTTCGTCACGAGGATGGGTATGACGACATTACTTTAAAGCGCCCTAGCCTGTATGCGGGCAAATATAAGTTGTTTACCTTTCCCAACACCGATTTTTCCTATGACAACCCCAATAAAAACATTCAGTACCTGGGGCCCGATGTGGGCGCTTACCAGGCCTATGGCGGTGCTTATGCCGGTCCGGGCTGGGATTTCCATGTGGGGCGGGGTTCTGTAAGGGTTTCGCCTTTTGTCAGTTATGGTTCTCCGGGTTTCTGGTCTGCTAACGGCAGAACGGGTAAACAAATTGACAATGGCTTTGGTCTGGGTGGCTTGCTCCATTATCGAGATGCTGACACCAGCGTGGACCTGGGCTTTAACAGCCGGGTGGGTTCACCCGTTTTATTTGCAGATCGCCGAATTACCGATAACACTCATGTCATGGCCTCTTATAATGACGGGTATGTAAACGGCCTGTTGGGGCAAATGGAACGTCCCAACTACATTGCCCAAGTCACGGATTACCGGGTGTTGAAAGATTTTAAAAAGTTTCAGCTCAGTTCTTTTGAAAGCATTGGTTATGCCCGAGACAATTTTTTCCCCAACTTTCGGGAAAACTACTTTGTAGAGGCTGGTAAAGATCAATCCCCGCAAATGCTGGGACGGGCCCAGGTACAGTTGCAGCTCCAAAATACGGCGCCTTTGCTCAGCATGGGCAAATATGCCTCTATGGGCTTACGGGCCCAACTGATTACTTCCGCCTATTCGTCCGCTGATTTTGTGGGATTGGGGCGGATTGGCCCTACCTTGCACCTGAACTTGCTGGGCAGTCGATTGCAAACCCATTTGGGTTATACGGTCAGTCATACGCTCGGCAAATCGCCCTTTGTTTTTGATAGCTACTATGGCGGGGCGCAAAACCTCTCGGTCAATAACCTGGTGCGGGTTAACAAGTTTTTAAGCGTGGGAAACAATGGCAGCTTTAGCTTGAACCGGGATAACGCCCGCAATGCGCTGGCGGTTGGAAATTCGTTTTACATGATGGTGGGTCCCACCGATGTGAAGGCCACCATTGGTTACGATTTTATCAATCGACGTTCTTACTTTGGTTTTAACTACTTTCCAGGGGCTAACAACTCCGTTGTCAACTTTGACAAAATGCGGATTATGCAGCCTGCCAACTTCAACCAACAGGCATCCACCGCCACGTTTTAGGAGGCATGGTTCCTTAGATGCTGCTGGTACTGTTTCTGCACCGCAGAGGTTGTCCGTTCTTTCGGTTCTAAAGGTAGAAAGTTAACCCTTTGGAAGCCTGCCGGAATTATGTTAGACTCAGGTTTATTGATGTTACTCCCTGAAGGGCGCTTCTCCATGGCCCTTCCCGGTTGAGTACGGAACCATCCGTTAAAAATTTGCAGGAAAAGCGTGTA
This sequence comes from Vampirovibrio sp., assembly GCF_041737375.1. Lineage (NCBI taxonomy): Bacteria > Bacillati > Candidatus Melainabacteria > Vampirovibriophyceae > Vampirovibrionales > Vampirovibrionaceae > Vampirovibrio > Vampirovibrio sp. Next base: position 553,086 of record NZ_JBGSRV010000010.1, on the reverse strand, counting down.
TGTCTCTCAGAGATTGGTTTGCCTCCAAGCGAGATAAGTCCACCCGGCTGGATGTGGCCGCCATGAATACCCGATTGACGGATGAAGAAATCTGCAGTCTCTGGACGCAGTGTTTTAACTGTCAGGAAAATTTGCCCACCAAGGCGATTCAAAAAAACGCGCAGGTTTGCCCCCAGTGTGGCTATCATTTTCGCATTGGCGCACACACCCGCATTCAGCAGTTGTGCGATGAGTTTTTAGAGCTGGACGCGGATTTAAGCCCCTCTGATCCGCTTAATTTTACCGACACGGAACCCTACCTGAAACGCCAGCAAGAGGCTCATCAAAAAACAGGGCTGAATGACGCCGTGGTCACCGGGTTAGGCTTAATTGCCGGGGAGCCAGTGGCTTTGGCGGTGATGGATTTTAAATACCTGGGCGGCAGTATGGGCAGTGTGGTGGGTGAAAAAATTACCCGGCTCATTGAACGGGCCTTGGCAGATCGCTTGCCGGTGGTTATTTTTTCCTCATCCGGCGGCGCTCGTATGCAGGAAGGGACTTTTTCCCTGATGCAAATGGTGAAAACCGGCGCGGCTCTGGCCCGGTTGCATGAAGCGGGCTTGTTGTACGTTTCCGTTTTGACGGAACCTACCTTTGGTGGCGTCACTGCCAGTTTTGGTACGCTGGGCGATATTATTATCGCTGAGGAAGGCGCCCGAGTGGGCTTTGCCGGTCGTCGGGTTATTGAGCAAACCATTCGTCAAAAACTGCCCGCCGATTTTCAGACGGCCAACTACTTGCTGAACTACGGTCAAGTGGATATGGTCTTGCCTCGTTTGGAGTTAGGCGCCATGTTAGCCAGTTTGATTCGACTGCATCGTCAGTCTTCCGGTTTAGCGCCTGTTAAACCGGATTTTTCAGGCTCGGCGGTTGGGGCGTTGTCATAAGGAACGAAAAACAATGACGGATAAGATTCTCCCCCTGGAATTTGAAAAGCCCATCATGGCGATGGAAGAAAAGATTGAGGAACTGATGCGCTTAAGTCAGGACAACCAAATCGATTTCTCCGATGAAATTAGCAAGCTTCGCGCTCAGGCGGAAGATGTAAAAAGCAAGTTGTACCAAAAGCTGACCCCTTCCCAAAAGCTTCAAATCGCACGTCATCCACAGCGCTCTAACTTGCTGGAAACCATCAAGGGCCTTTCGCCCAATGTGTGGATTGAAATGCGGGGCGATCGGGCGGGTACCGATGACCGGGCTATTATTGGCGGTATTATTGAGCTTTCCTCAGGGCCGGTTATGGTGGTGGGTACTCAAAAAGGCCGGGGCATGAAAGAAAACCTGACCCACAACTTTGGGATGGCCAACCCGGAAGGCTACCGAAAGGCATTGCGCTTGTTTGCCCATGCCGAAAAATTTAAAATGCCGGTACTCACCATTGTGGATACCCCCGGTGCTTATCCGGGTATCGCCGGTGAACAGCACGGCATTGGTCAGGCTATTGCCTACAATATTCGTGAAATGGCCCGTTTGCGAGTGCCCATTATTTCCGTGGTCAGCGGCGAGGGTGCCTCGGGTGGCGCCTTGGGCATTGGGGTGGCCAATCGTATTTATATGCTGGAGCATGCCCTGTACACGGTTATTTCTCCGGAAGGTTGCGCTTCTATTTTGTGGCGCAGCGCCGAATACGCCTCCAAGGCCGCTGAAGCCCTGAAAATTACCGCACAAGACTTGTTGGCCTTTGACATCGTAGACGGCATTATTCAGGAGCCAGAGGGCGGAGCGCACTACGATCCTGCCTTGATGACGCAACGCATTCTGGAAACGGTGGAAGGCGCCATTGCCGAATTAAAGGGTTTTGATTCGGAAAAATTGCTGAACGATCGCTATGATCGCTTCCGTAAAATTGGCGCTTTTCAAGAGGCCAAGTCGCCCGCTTTATCGTCCTGATTTTTGGGTTGATGGTGCGGCTGATTTTTTTGGTTAAGTTTTGTTACGGTTTGCCGGTTTTGGTTTCATCTACTAGCACCAGTTTGGTTTGACTTCTTTCATATAAGCAACAGAATGAACCGTGTAAAACGATCCTGACGGTGACCTACCGCACAGGAGATGATGAGGAAGTTGCTACTGTATGTCCACCGTTTATGACACCATGAATACGCATTTTGATGTGTTGAGCATGCCGGATTACGAAGGCATTAGCCGACGTTTTCTGCAAGGGTTTGAATCCTTTGTGACCGCTAAAAAATACCAGGCCGCCCGTGACATTTTACGAGAAGACGTCCGTCATGAAACGCTGGTTAAAAACCCGGATTTTATTGATGCCATTGTGAAACAAATGGATGATGAAGCCTTGCTGGAAAAGCGCTATATCTTTATTTCTGTAAACCCACAGGCATTAGGTTCGTCCATTCAATAAAATACTGTTTTAAATTCAGTAGGCTTGTATACAGGGTTTAGTGAGCGTTTTGTTCCGGTTCTAATCCTCCTGTCAGGTTTCTTTTTCTGTCGGGTTTCTTTCGCAAAAACGATGTAAATACCGGGTTATGGTTATTCATATAGCTCGCTTTCGCTTGCGCTGAATTTTGGCATACATAAAGACCAGACTGCCTTTGCGGGGTCTGGTCTTTGCCTTGAGGGCGTCAATAGAGACGTTGGATTATCAAAAAATGTAAAGTTGTGAGGTGCTTTGGATATCGGTCACTGAAGTTTGAGTCTCGTTTGCCGAGGGTACTGTATATCAGGAACCAACGGAACGAAATGGCGATGAGCGGCACGATTCCATCTTTAATTTTATATCCCCTGTATCCGGGAGGCCCGCAGGTTCGGGCCAACAGCGGCACGTTGAACGCTGGCAGCGCCGGTAAAACAGGCGCTAACAATTTTGTTCCGGTTTACGGGGTTAATGTTCCCCGTGATTTAAGCAGTTTGGAAGCGGAATCCTACTTTACCCGCAATGGGTATAGCGCCATTTCTAATCGCTCGGTCAGTGCGGCGGGCATTAACCGCAATAATCTGGGTTTTGACCCCACCGTTCTGGGTGGCATGAAAAGAGTTTCTGCGCCCACAGCGCCCAATATTTATAAAGACCTGGAAAAGCTAATGGCCACCAGCGAGCTGAGGCTGGCTGATTTGTTGACTCAGCCAGAGTTTCGTCTTTCTTCTATTGGCTTGGAGTTGAAGGTGACCACCGATGGAATGGGCGGCATTGATACCGTTACACGGAGTCCCAGCTCGCTAGGGGCTACACCTTGGGTAGATTTCACCGCCGATACTTTTGGTGGGCTGAACAGCGCTGTGATTACCACGGGCGCTACCTTTAAACTCACTGATTTATCGATAGATACAGGGATGCCGGTGCCTTCGCCTCAAGGTACTGTTCGGCCGAGTAATAATAATTTGTCCAATCCCGCCGGAAATTTACCGGGTTCTGCCATCAATCCGCCCCGAACCGCTGGCATTTTTAATTTGGAAAATCTGGAAAAGCAGGCATTACTGGCTTTGCAGAATCAAAGCCTTGATCTGGATCGCTTAACCCCTGAGCTGGAGCGACTTTATCAGTTACAAGCGGCGGAAAATACCACCGGCAACGATTTCAAATTAGGTAGGGGGGCGCTTGAATCTCAGCAACTGGCGGCCACTCAGGCTGGATTGGGGGTTAAAACCAGCGAAGCCTTTCAGGCCAATGTGGTGGGATTAATGAACGCCAGCAAGCAGTCGGAAAGCTACGCTTCTGTGTTTGCCCCCAGAATGGATCAGGTGATGAATGGCAGAATTGCCGGTTCTCCGTGGGTTCAGGGGCAGGCGGCCAGTGCCTTTGGCGGCGGATCGGGTAATTCCTCGGGCTTTGAAATGGGTGCGGCTGTGGCCGATGCCATGTCTCGCAAAGGCAAAAATTCTTACATGCCCTTTCAAATGCAATCAGGCCCGCAAGAGCAAGGTTCTGGAAACGCCAACCCATTTCTGGGTGCTGGAGCAGGGACTGGCTCTGGTTCGGGGGCCGGTTCCAGTCAGTTTGGTGGGCAAGCCAATCAGCACTTTCGCCCTCGCAAGCCGCTGGCCTTTAGCGCTTAAATACAGGCGTTATAAAACGTTCAGCATTTTATGGGTTTGCGGAATCACCCGCACATCTTCAAAGCGGGCTGCCAGATAATTTTCCACCTCAAACAGTTTGGCCGGGTTGAGGTAAACTTTGCGGTCCTTCAAGCTGGTTTCCGGTTGCAAAATAATGGGTGTTTTGCGATCGAAGACAATCTCTTCAACCGCTGCCAGCTCCTGGATGGTGGTGTTTTCATTGAAAACCAGCTTGATAAAACATTCGGTGGGGGGGTGGCTGTGGGCCAGTTTATAAAAGGCGGCGTGGTTCTCAAACTGGGGGGCCTCACCGGTGGCTGAGGGCAGTTTGATATCCATGGCAATAATATCGGTCCAGGGCAGGACGCTTTCCAGAAAGGAGGCCTGCGTACCGCTGGTTTCCAGATAGGTTTTGCTTTGACTCTGAATAAGAGGAAACACCGTGCTTAAAAACTGGTGATAGAGCAGGGGTTCGCCCCCGGTAAAGCTGACACTGTGGTGACGGGCGGTGGGCAATAACTCTTGAATGAGTTCTACCAGAGTTTCGGGTTGCATGGGATTGGGGTAATAATGAATTTGGCCGCTACCGGGGGGCAGTTCTACATGGCATTGCCCACTGGGTGAGGTCATAGGAGTGTCGCAGTAAGCGCATTTCAGGTGGCAGTGGGCAAACCTTACAAAAATTTGCCGCTTGCCCACATAAATGCCTTCGCCCTGAACGGACGAGAAAATTTCCTGAAGGGGGGCTGTTTTTGTGGCCAGCGAGGCTGAGTTTTCGGAGGTATGGAGCAATGGAAGCATCATAGGGTCAACTTTTTTGCGGCAGCATTGGTGGTTATTGTAATACGGTCTTTCTGATTCTGGGACCGTTTCAATTTTAAAACACATTGGAATTCATGAGAATTTATACTGATAAAACCGCTGAATGTTTGGGCATGCCATTCTCTTGGTTTAATTTGGTGTTTGGCCTTGAAAATGTGGCTCAATCACGGAAACAAGTCGCTTTGATATGCGTCACTCTGGTATAGTCAAAGCAAGGAAAGACAGTTGGCTTGTAAGGAGTACGTGGTGCAGCGCTGGAAAAATATTTGGGGACCTGGATTTACTTCTGTGGGCATTGTGGGCCTGATGCTACTGGCCAACGGCTTTGCTCAGCTGGCTTTAAAAGTGACTGGGCCGGACGGACAATCTCATGAAATTACGGCCCGAAACGCTGCCCGTGGTGCGGAAGCGCTGGTTTTATATGACGCGGTTTTTGGCCCGTCCACCAAAACCAATGGCTATGGGGTGGAAGTGGTTGCAAAGCCTGCCGCTACCAGTGCAAAAGGTGCCAAAATTTATGAAGTGGTTCGGGTGACCAGCGTTTGGGAGTGTCAGAAAGACCCTACTCTGGATTGCGGAAATGCCAGTATTCCTGAAGCAGGTGTGGTGCTTTCGGCCACCGGGCAACAGCGGGAATGGCTGAAGCGGATAAAGCCAGGGGATACCCTTGAGGTGCAGAAGGCCTGGTTCCATCACCAGCAAAGCAAGCTGGATGTGATTAACCCATCGCCTCTCAATAACCCCATGGGGTCTGGATTTCCCGGGTTTCGGGCTTCCAACCAGCTGATTATGTATAATTCCGGCTACTCCCAGCCCAATACCGGCACCAACGAGTTTGGCTTTGAAGTCACGGTGCAGAACGGCATTGTGACCACTCAGGAAGGCTCCGATTCCAGCATTCCGGCGGATGGCTTTGTATTGAGCGGGCATGGTAAGGGGCGAAGCTGGCTGATTGCCAACGCGCCCATTGGAGCCCGCATGGAAATCAGCCCGGAAGGGGATACCATTACCTCTTACACGGATTTTAATACTTACGTCTACCAGTTTGATCAGCAGTGGGTTCAAAGCCCTTGCGCGGATCAGGCATGGAGCACCACTGGATACAGTGATGCTGCGTGTCAGGCCATTCGGGACAAAAAAGAGTTGGCGGTTCGGCTGTATCAAGAGGGAAAACCTGATTTGGCGGCTCAAACCATTGGCGAGGCGCTGGAGAGTACTCATCGTCGCATTTGGGCCAACTACAACGCCTTTCCGGCAACCGCGGTTCGTGGGGCGTGGCATCGTCCGGTTGAAAAGACCCCGGTTGCGGTGGGTCAAACCCTGGATAGGCTAAAGGCCGCCGGGCTCAACTCCATATTTCTGGAAACTTTTTTCCATGGCTACACCATTTTCCCTTCCAATACCTATCAGGAATACGGGCTTCCCCGCCAAAACCCTAAATTTCAGGGCGTTGACTTGCTGCAAACCTGGGTAGAGCAAGCCCACCAGCGGAACATGAAAGTCCATGTCTGGTTCCAGACCTTTTACGGTGGAACCAAGGCTTATCTATCTCCGGGGCCACTGTTTACCAAGTATCCAGAGTGGGCCAATGTTCAATACTCCGCGTTGGTACCGGTTAGTGTGCCACAGGGGGGGATTGCGCCGCTGGCAACTGCCATTACCAATGTGTACAAATCGCCTAACCTTCAGCAAGGGCCGCCCACGGGTGGCAAGCCAGTGATTGAAGCCATTCCCATTCCTTTAAAGGCTCCCGATAAGCCGGTGCCCTCCTCATTGGAGTTGGGCGGTTATTTTCTGGATCCGGCTAACCCCGAAGTGCAGACGTTTTTGCTAAAGTTGGCCAGTGAAATCGTGACCCGCTACGATGTGGACGGGTTTCAGCTGGATTATATTCGTTATCCGGCCAGCTTTCCCTCCGATCGATTCAGCTACCGAAAAACCACCTGGGGCTACACCGATATTTCCCGTAAAGCGTTTAAAGGCCAGTACGGGATTGATCCGGTAGACATTGATCCTAAAAACCCCGAGTTTGAGAGCTTATGGAAAGCATGGAACGGTTACAAGGTTTCTCAAATCAATAACTTCGTGCAAAAAGCCACTCAAACACTCCGCCAGAAAAAACCGGGCGTTCAGATTTCTGCCGCTGTGTTTCCAGATGCTGAAAGTGCTTTGGCGCTGAAGCATCAGGATTGGGCCGCTTGGGGTTTGAACGGCTGGGTGGATTTTTATGCGCCTATGACCTTGACCAGCGCCATTAAGGTGGTCGATCGCGATACCCGGAATATGGTGAACGTCACTCGTGGCAAGGTGCCTGTTTATTCCGGTATTTTCGGCCCGTTTAACGACAATGAGCCGGGACATATACTCAGCCAGATTGACGCCGCCAAGCGGGCAGGGGCCAGTGGCTATGTGTTATTTGATACCGCTCATATATCTGCCCCCACCCTGGATGCGCTGAAAACGGTGCAGATGCCTCGGCCCGCGGTTGCTCCTAATCCTGTGGTGAAGAAACCATTGATTGAAACACCTCCGGCCAGACCCAAAAAACGGCATTGGTGGAATCGTCGTTAAAAACATCGCCAGGTTTTTAATCGCAATATTGAAGGGCCGGAAAGTCACAAGCTTTCTGGCCCTGCTGGCTTTTAAGTGGTGCAATGCTATGCAAATGGGGCATCGTCCCTTATAATACACATATACATTAGGTATTGGTTTGTTTACCAATGCCAAGCACAGGTTCAAAGGATAGAGAGATTGTGAGTTACCAACCTTGTCGATGGTATGATCCTTACCCAAGGTTAGCGTTTGCGCTGAAGTTGCTATATTTGGCGCCGGGGGCCATGCGCATTCATGTATTTCGACAAGCACAGCGTTTTTTAATGGAGCAATGGGATACGCCCCAACTACGAAGTGTTTTGTTGGGCACTGATATTAAAGCCAAGCGAAACCGTTGGTATGATCAAGACCCGGAAACGGCTCAAACCGTTGAGCTGCTGAAAAACAGTCCTGATTTTTTGAAAAGTCTGGTTGCTGATAACATGCTCAAGGTTTTATTGGCCGAATCCGCTTAATATCACTGCTTGTCAGTTTTTTAAAGCGGTTTTTTCCATTGGCAAATACGGCTGAGCCGTATTTGATTGCTATGATTGTAAAATTTTCTTCAAGCATGGCTGTTTTCGCATGACATTTTCGAGTCAGCGATCATAGAATAACTCAAACTCTAACTCTCTATCCTTTGTGCCTATGCATGTTTCGACTTGCACAGGCTTTTTTTTCTTCATAAAAGGGAATGATGGCTCTAATCAGTGGGCTGCGCTTTTTTTGTAAATTTTTTTAATGATTTTTAAAGCTTATGGCAATTTTATGGGGTGTCTATTTTTTATATATTTATAGTATCCAATAGGCTGTAGTTATATATAAATATTTAAGCTTTATGATTGGAGAGCCATTATGGCAACTTCTCTCGGTCTGTTTCCGACCCCGGTTTCATTTGGACCATTACCCAAAACCGCCAATGCTTCAGGTGGGACTAAGGGATCTACCAAAAATGCTCCTCTCACCGACGTGGAGCCGTGGCTCCAGAACGTGGTGGCCAATTCTCCCGGAGTATCACTGAACACCACCACCTTTTCTTCCTCAGGTGGTGGCGATACCCTGTTAACAACGGCTCCGGTATCATTTGGATCTTTATCTAACGCTGTAACAAATTCCGTGAATTCCCTAGAGGTTATTCCGGCTCATGTGGGACCAGTTACACGGAGTACTTCCGAGCCGTGGCTAGGGGGCAATGCCCTGAGTACCACCGTTACTTCCACCTCGGGTAATGGCGCTGCCTTTGACGTGGGCTATTGGAAGCAATTGTTTCAGCAAGTGCTGAACGCTTTCAGCAAACCGGCTCAGTCTAAGTCTGCTGCCAAACCTACCTCTACCTCTGCTTCTGCAAATAAGCCTAAGACGAAAGCCAAGGAGTCTGAGGTTAAGAAACCAGTAGCCAAGAAACCTGAAACGAAGAAACCCGCAGCTAAGAAGCCTGAGGCCGGTATTCAGAGTCCTGAAAAATCGCTGAATCAGGCTTTTTCTAACGGTTTAACGCAATCGCAAACCGCTGAAAGAAAAAAATATGGCGCAGCGTGGAACAAATTTGTAAAATCTCTCACCCCTCAACAAGAGGCGGCCCAGAAAAAATGGCATTTGCTAAAGGCCAAAGGCGTTCCCCAGGCGGAGTGGAAAGCCGCCAAAAAGGAATATATGGATAGCTTAAAGCCCGAGCAAAAAGCGCTTCATAAGGCAGCCATGGGCATACGTAGCAAGTACCGTGCTTCTTTGGCGGCTCCGCAAAAAGAAATGCAGGATTCCCTGTACGATTTACGAATGAGCAGCCGGGTTAAGCAACAGAAATAAAGAAAGCTGATGGACGTTGCCGATTGCCTTGCGTTTGAACCCAAGCCCATACACTGCTTTAGTGTTTGGGCTTCAGGGTTGGAAAGGCAATGACATCCCGGATGTTGGGCGAGTTGGTCAGGATCATAATGAGGCGATCGATGCCAATGCCCAATCCGCCGCAAGGGGGCATCCCGTACTCTAATGCGGTGATGTAGTCCTCATCCATCTGGTGCGCCTCATCATTGCCGGAATCTCGTTGAGACATCTGGCTTTCAAAGCGTTGGCGCTGATCCAGCGGGTCGCTGAGTTCTGAAAAGGCGTTGGCGATTTCCCAGCCGTAAACGCGGGTTTCAAAACGCTCTACCAGTCTGGGGTTATCCCGGTGTTCCTTGGCCAATGGCGATATTTCACGGGGATAATCGGTAATGTGGATGGGCTGAATCAGCTTATATTCCACTTTATCTTCAAATACTTTCTCCAGCGCATAGCCCCAGGTGTCGTAGGCTTCTACAAAAACGCCCAGTGTCTTGGCGGCTTCCCGTGCTTCTTCATCGGTTTGAATTTGGCCAAAATCAATGCCGGTTTCCTCTTTCACGCAATCAATCATGGATTTACGAGGCCAGGGACCCGCCAAATTAATTTCGGTACCCTGAAAGTCAATTTTGGTGGTGCCCAATACCTTTTGCGCCACGGTGGTTACAATTTCCTCGGTTAAATCCATCATGTCGTTGTAATCGGCGTAAGCCTGATACAGCTCCATCATGGTAAATTCCGGGTTGTGCTTGGGGGAAATCCCCTCGTTGCGGAAGTTTCGGTTCAACTCAAATACTTTTTCAGAAATGCCGCCTACAATCAGCCGTTTCAGGAACAACTCCGGGGCAATCCGCATGTACATGTCAATTTCAAGGGTATTGTGATGGGTTACAAACGGCCTTGCGGCGGCGCCCCCGGCCAGGGTTTGCAACATGGGGGTTTCTACTTCCAAAAAGTCTTTATCCAGTAGCAGTTTGCGAATTTCAGAGACAATGCGGCTTCGTTTAACCAGCGTTTCCCGGCTGTCCTGATTCATAATCAGGTCCAGATAGCGTTGACGGTACCGGGTTTCTACATCGGTTAAGCCATGATACTTTTCCGGCAAAGGCAAAATGGATTTGCCTAAAATCTGGAGCTGTCTGGTTTTAACGCTTAACTCGCCCCGTGGGGTGCGCCGAATGGTGCCGGTGGCCCCGATAATATCGCCCACATCCACCAGCTTCAGAGCTTCCATCATCTCTGGCGATAAGTTTTCTTTGTGGCAAAACACCTGAATTTTTTCGCTGGGGTCCTGCAAATCAATAAACAGGCCGCTGTTACGCGATGCCATCACCCGGCCAGCCACCGAAACCACGTCTTCGGTTTCTACCCCGTTTTCCAGGGCGGCGTATTTTTGCTGCAAGGTGGCGTTGTCGCTGGTTTTTTCAAAATGGTAGGGAAAGGGATTTTGGCCGAGCTTGCGCCATGCGTCCAGCTTGTCAATACGTCCCTGACGGATTTGGGCAGCATGTTCACTGGTATGGACTACGGGTTCCATTTTATCGGGGGAGTTGGCAGGCGGTTTGCTCATGGCGATGATCTCTTTCAACAGTTTCTGGAGACTATATAATAAACCGAAATGGTTTGTCAGTGGTGGAGCCCGTAATGCCAAAACCGATTTTACGAGATAGTGATATAGATTTACAGCCCATTCTGAGTAGAAAGGTGGTGGTGATTGGTTATGGCAATCAGGGAAAGCCACACGCCCTCAATCTCCGGGATTCTGGCGTAGCGGTTCGCATTGGCGTTCGCCCGGAAAGCCGGAAACGGGAGGATGCCTTGGCCGATGGCTTTGAGGTGCTGCCCTTTGCCGAAGCTCTGGCCTGGGCTGACTTGATTATGCTGGCCATGCCTGATGAGGTGATGGCGGATGTCTATAAAAAATCGCTGGCGCCTCAGCTTAGAGCGGGGCAAGCCATTGGCTTTGTGCATGGTTTGGTCATTCATGAGGGCTGGGTACTTCCTAAACCCGATTTGGACGTATTAATGGTGGCTCCCAAGGCCCAAGGGCGGGGGGTGCGCAATAAATATCTGGCAGGCAGTGGTGTGCCGGGGTTATATGCGGTTCATCAAAACGCCACCGGCCATGCCGAAACCATTGCGCTGGCCTACGCCAAGGCCATTGGCTGCGGTCGGGTGGGGGTAATGCCAACCACTTTTGCGGAAGAGGCCATTTGTGATTTGTTTTCGGAGCAGGCGGTGTTGTGTGGCGGCCTGACATCATTAATTAAAGCCGCCTTCGATACCTTGGTAGAGCGCGGGTTTTCTGCGGAAGTGGCTTACTTTGAATGCTTGTATGAAGTGAAGCTGATTGCCGATTTGTTACACGAGCAAGGCATTACTGGCATGAGAAACGGCATTAGCTCCACCGCCCTGTATGGGGATATTTCTCAGGGGGAGCGGGTGATTGACGGCCATGTACGGGAAACCATGCGCCAAGTGCTGGATGAGATTATCAGCGGGAAGTTTAGCGAGGCCATGCGGCAGGAATTCGCCCATGGAAAGCCTCATATTCGCCAAGCGGTTTCGCGGGATGAACAGCATTTGATTGAACAAACCCATCGGGATTTAAGGCAACGGCTCACTTTTTAGGGCGGCGAGGTTTACTTGCAACGAGGCCCTAAAAATGGTCCCCACAAGCGGGGTTTTCTCGGTTATGATGAGAAGGTAGTTTTCAAATGTAAAGCTACATTGTGAGAGGAACCGCAACTTTTTGGATCGGCGGGTCTTAAAGAGAGAGTGAACAACTTGGTTCAGGTGACTGTTTTAAATGATGTGAGTTAGGGAATAATACCCAGGAGTCATTGTCTTATGAGCTATCTAGCGATCCTCGAAAGGAAAACCAACTCGATGAAACGGGCTGATAACGATGAAGTTCTACAAATTCTAGATCGCCTGGAAAAGCTGAGTATTCGTCCAGAAAATCCGGGTGTAGGCTATCGTAACCTGGAAACCATTAATGCGCTGGTCAATACCCTGCGTGAAAAATTGGAACCCAAAGCCAACATTAGCGGTTAATGTTGGCAAAAAGCGGAGCGGGTCACTTTTTTTAAAAATGACCTTTCTTCTATCAATGGATTAAGCGTTTCCTATAAAACAAGCCCCGGCCAAATTGGCAACGGGGCTTGTTTTTCATGAGTTTTAGCGGGTGCTTAAGCGGGAACCAGTGTTTTTAAAGAATGAACCAGTTCTTGTACGGAATCCGCTGATTTGCGAAGTTCCTGAATTTCAGCTTCGCTCAGCTTGAGTTCCACCACTTGTTCAATGCCGTTTTTGCCCAACTTCACCGGAACGCCGACATACAGGTCTTTAATCCCATATTGGCCGGTCAGGTAAACCGCGCAAGGCAGAATTTTCTTTTTGTCTTTGGCGATAGACTCAATCATTTCCAGTACCGAGGCACTGGGGGCGTAAAAGGCGGAACCTGTTTTCAGGTAGCCCACAATTTCAGCGCCGCCGTTGCGGGCTCGGTCCACAATTTTATCGATGCTGGCCTGATCCAGAAAATCGGATAATGGAATACCGGCAATGGTGGTGTAGCGGGGCAAAGGCACCATGGTATCCCCGTGTCCGCCTAATACGAAGCCTTGAATATCTTCCACGGACACATCCAGCGCTTCGGCAATAAAGGATTTGTAACGGGCGGAATCCAGAACGCCAGCCATGCCAAACACCCGGTTGGAGGGGAATCCGCAGGCTTTTAGCGCCACATGGCACATGGCATCTAGCGGGTTGGAAACAATAATCACCAGTGAATTGGGGGCAAACTGTTTAATGTTGTTGCAAACATCGGTCACAATTTTGGCGTTGGTGGCCAATAAATCATCACGGCTCATACCCGGTTTACGGGCAATACCGGCTGTAACTACCACAATGTCAGAATCCGCGATGACATCATAGGTGTTGCTTCCCACCACACGGGTATCATACCCGTACACGGGGGCAGATTCCAGAATGTCCAGCGCTTTGCCCTGGGGAATGCCTTCCAGAATATCAACCACTGCCACATGTTTGGCCAGTTCAGCTTCGGCCAGACGCTGCACCAAAGTGGCGCCCACATTACCCGCCCCGATTACGGAGATTTTATGAAGCATGGAGTGTCTCCTTACAGAAAATATGAAAGCCTCGATGTGGTTATGCTAACACAGTCTCCGGTGGATGCACAAAGCAACCGGCTTTGCGGTTTAAAGGCAGTTTGCGCTGCGGGTTTTGCGCTTTATCGATTGCTTATAGGGAGCAATTCTCCCTGTAAGTCTGGCCGCACAATGGAAAGGGCTTCGGAGGTATCCGTGGGGCCTTCTCCCAGTGGTTCTTTTAAAGTGCTTAAGCCAATTTTACTCAGGTAGCCACTGGTGCCGCTTTGCAGGGTGTAATTGAGGAAAACCGGCTTTTCGCTGCGAAGCATCTCGTAATAAAAGTTAAATTCATTTAAATCAAGCCAGCCCACAATGCGGGGGGTGAAAGTGGCCGTTTCACTGAGATAGCCGACCACTGGGCTGCTCCAGTTTCCTGAAAAATTGGTATGAAATGCCAAGGTAATGCGGTAGTACAGGCCATGGTAAAAACGCTCGCTTTCTAAGTCCAAAACCCGTTCAAACTGGGTGCCAGAGCTAAAGCGTTGAATGGCTGTGGAGACTTTGTAATTCATAATTTCAATACTGGGCATTAAACCCCTCCCCTCTTTCGTTGATGGCGAACTGTTGGTAAGCATTGCCGTGTTAGGGCCTCACTGTCCGAAAGTAACATAGACTGTAATGCTGGAAAATTGCCTGAAAAGGGACTTTATTAATTGCGAAAAACCAGTTAAAAACGTTTTTCTGTTCGGATTTTTGGGACGCTTTGATGGGGGCCAGCGCAAGGTACTATCTCTCCAGAAAGCCGCCTGAGACAAGGTCTGGTGTTTCTGTTAATATGCCCCCATGAATACATTGCAAATAGACACAGAGCAACTGCTCCAGACTTTTTTGGACATGGTGCGTATTGACAGCCCCAGCGGTGAAGAAGACGCCTTGCGAGACTATTTAATCGATCGGGTGGCCTCAAAAGGGTTGGCGCATCATACGGATGCGGGCGGAAATCTCATTGTGGATATCCCGGCTCAGGGCTGCTCCCATTCGCAAATTCTGGTGTTTTCAGGGCATATGGATGTGGTGCCGCCTTGTCATCAAATTCAGCCCATTATCGAGGAACTGGATGGCGATCGGATGATCACCTCTGACAACACCACCGTATTGGGAGCGGATGACAAAGCGGGTTTGGCCCCTATTTTAGAGGCGGTTTTTTTCGCAATAGATCATCAATTGCCCATGCCCCAACTGCGCCTTATTTTTACCACCCGCGAGGAAGTGTTTCTGGCAGGGGCTAAAGAGCTATCGGCGGAAAGCCTGAAGGCGGATTTTGCCATTACGCTGGATCATACTGGCAAGCAGGGGGTTATTATTAATCAGGCCCCTGCTTATATCGAATTTACAATTGAGTGCAGGGGCAAAAGCGTTCATGCGGGCATTATGCCAGAGCAAGGTGTAAACGCCATTGTATTTGCCTCTCGGGTTATTTCCCAATTGCGGTTGGGGCGTATTGATGAAAATACCACCAGCAATATCGGCTTTTTAACCGGGGGCAAGGCCACCAATATAGTGCCGGATTTAACCGTCATTAAAGGCGAACTGAGAGGGCATGACCCCCTGACCCTGGAGCGGGAACTGGCTCACATTGAAAAGGTATTGGCCGATGTGACCGCCACTTTGCCGGGTACGGGTTATAAATTTCACTATCAAACCCGGTTTGATGCCTACCGGGTGGATGAAACCCATGCGGGGGTACAGCATGTGGTGAGCGCGGCCCTTAAAACGGGTCTGGAGCCTCAGTTTATCCGCACCAATGGCGGCAGCGACAACAATATTTTTGTTAAACGAGGCTTGCCCGGTGTGGTTTTGAGCGCCGGTTACATGGAGCCGCATTCTTTAAAAGAGCGGGTTCGCCTCAGTGAAATGGTGCTTTGTTGTCAATTTTTAATGAATATTTTGGAAACCTTTGCCCATGAGCCTTTTTGATCCTTCTCAGCCTGAAGCCCCTCAGGTAGGCCATTTAACCCCGCCATCCGGTTCTCATTTTGAGGAGAAAACGCTGAGCTCCCAAGTGATTCACACCGGGCGAGTGGCCAAGCTCAGGGTGGATCAGGCCTTGCATCCCAGCGGGGCCACTGTGGAGCGAGAAGTGGTGGAGCATCCCGGCGGGGTTGTGGTTTGCCCCATTCTGGATGATGGACACATTGTGTTTGTGGAGCAGTGGCGTTATCCGTTGCGACGTACCTTGTTGGAATTGCCTGCAGGCAAGCTGGACTGGACCGATGGGGTTCCTGAGGACCCGGGCGAGGCCATTCGGCGGGAACTGTGGGAAGAAACCGGGTACGAGGCCCGGCACTGGGAAGAGCTGACCTATGTGTATACCGCCCCCGGTTTTTGCGATGAAAAGCTTTGGTTGTATAAGGCCACGGGCTTACACAACGGACACAAGGCCCATCAGCCCAGCGATCAGGAGTGGCTGGACGTGATAATGCTAACCCCGGAAGTGGCCATGCGTAAAATTCGAGATCGGGAAATTGTAGACGCTAAAACGGTTGCGCTACTTTGCCTCTGTTTTCCCGGCTTGCTTTAACGCCGGGGAAAAGGCCCCCGGATTGTCGTAACCCTGAAACGCCCTCTGAATGCCATCCCAGGCGGCAAAGGTGCTAAACATGGCTGGAATTAAAATCAGTTGAGAGCCGGGTAGCCAGCAAGTGGCCAGACAAACCGCTCCGCTGACTAGCAGTTTGGTTTTAAAGTTTTTGGTAATGCCCTCTTTAACACCTTGCTTTAATCCGTTCCAGGCACCGCTTCGCTTTTGTTGGGCTGTCCAGGAGGTGTCTTTTTTCTCGTTTTCGGCTGGTTGAGGCGCTTGGGTTGTGGTTTGGTAATCTTTATAGTGCTTATGGCCTTTGTAAGCGGATAGCGCAGCTTCTACCCCAAACCATAGCGGTATGGTGACTAATTGTGAACCGGGCAGCCAACAGGTGGCTAGTGTTATGGCACCGGCAATGGCGGCATGTTGAAGCCACCATCGGGGGGTGGTTAAATCGGTTTTTAAGGCATTCCATGCGCCAGTCCAGCGGATTTTGCTGAAAACGCCGGGTTCCGCAGGAGGCTGGGCTGGCTGAGAAGCAGGGGCTTTTGTGCTTTGAGCCGTTTTCACCGGGGTGGGGTCCCCAAAGTGAAGGGAAGGCTTGCTGAGCTTTGGGGGGGCTTGCTGAGCGCTTCTTTTG
The DNA here is from genome assembly GCF_041737375.1 of Vampirovibrio sp. NCBI lineage: Bacteria > Bacillati > Candidatus Melainabacteria > Vampirovibriophyceae > Vampirovibrionales > Vampirovibrionaceae > Vampirovibrio > Vampirovibrio sp. The sequence goes on along the minus strand of NZ_JBGSRV010000010.1, from coordinate 536,459 downwards.
GCCGGGCTGGTCAGGCAGGGGGCAGCACTGGGTGAAATGGGCAACGTCATTTGGAAAGCCCTTGCTTGGACGCCTCTTGAAGTTCTTTGAGGGCTTTTTGTGGATTCATCAGGGCGGAAACGCCTCGCAAGGTAATGCCCACCGCAAAACTGGCTGGAAACATCAATAAAGCATGGGCGTGAGGGGGAATAATAGCGGTCAGCAAGCTAAGCACAACGCCCCATAAGGCGTCATGCATCAGGGAGCGTGCTTTAAATGCTGTTTGGAAGGCGATTTTAAAGCGGTTGGGCGGTTTGGGCTCCACCGTGGTTGGGGTGCCAAACCGTACGGAATCGGTCTGGATTTCAGCCTGCTGAGGTACCTGCCTGCTCCTTTGGGGGGCCAAGGCGGGCTGGCTTTTAGAGGGTTGAGGCTGAATGGAACGCACAACAGACATGTTTAGACTCCGGTTGATGAGTGGTGAAGCTCAGGTTTAGCACTATGCTTCAACCATTAAAACCCTGTGGTTCTGATTTGTTGTCAGTGGAGGCTGCCCCAGTGTTTGATAGAGTATACGCTGGCTGTAATAAAAGCTTGGTTTATTCAATCCATGAAGGCTTAATTAAACCTTTTAAACCCCGGTAAACGCCATTAATCGTTCGGCTACCCAAGTACAGTAGCGGCAGTAAAATCAGATGCGATCCGGGAATGGCCGCGGCAAATGGCAAGGTGGCCAAAAATCCGCCAATGACATAAGCGGCATCCCATTTTTTATGCTGGGCATTGAAAAACCCGCTAAAGGCCCCTTTGCCTCCGGCTTTCAGGTGGGTCCAGGTGGTATTCCACAGTTTTTGAATGCCCTTTTTTTCCGAAGCGGGGGGATTGCCAAACCGGAGTTGCAGGGTGTCGCAATCCAGTGGTTTTGGTTTTATGGCGGCAAGGGAGGCTTGGCCAGTTGGCGCAGCAGTCCTGATAGGGTTTATGCTGGCTTTAATCACTTGAAATGGAGATGAAATGGTTGGCATGCGGTACAGTCCTGAAATTGGGAAGCTGGGGCGGTTGTGTGTAGATTAAACCTGAATCAGGCAGTCTGGTGTTAGTGGCCCTGAACGTTTATGCCTCCTTGCGGCTGGGCCGCCAAGTGGGGCATTTCGCTGTCCAGCACTGATGAATTCCGGGTGCGGGCTTTTCGCATACTCATCATGGTCTCAAAGCGGTAAAATGATAAAAGCCTGATTGATAAAAACAGTATTGATAAAAACACAGTTGGCCTTTGCGTTTCTTGCGGGGTTCACCGACCCGCCCCCGGTTGGAGGCAAACGGTTTAACAACGAATATTTAAAGGCCATTTAGTTTAGGAAAAACGTCGGAGGGTTTTGCGGCATGTCTAGCGTATCCAGTTCAGCGATCACTCGTGCGGGTTCAGCGCTTTCTATTGAGGAGCGTTTGTTTGTGGCTCTCGATTATCCCGATGCGGCCAGCGCTTTGGCATTGGCGGAGCAGTTGGCACCGCTGGGGGTGAGTTACAAAGTGGGCATGCAGTTGTTTTACGCAGAAGGCATGGCCGTGGTGCGCCAGTTGCAGCAACTGGGTAAAACGGTGTTTGTGGATTTGAAGCTGCACGATATTCCCAACACCGTGTCCGGTTCGGTGGCCTCTTTGGCCAGTCAGGGCGTGAATTTTTTGAATGTGCATACGCAGGGCGGTCCGGAGATGATGCAGGCGGCAGTTGCTTCCGCCCAAAAAGCAGCCGAACAAGGGGGGCAGCCACTGGCCAAATTAATTGGGGTCACCCTGCTGACCAGTTTGTCGAGTCAGGCGCTGGCGGAATTTTTGTTTGTGAGCGGGGTGTCTGTCAGTGAGTACGTTCTGCACCTTGCTTTGCAGGCCAAAAAGGCGGGGCTGGATGGGGTGGTTTGTTCCGCTGAAGAGGCTGCTGTCATTCGGGAAGCCTGTGGGCCGGATTTTTTACTGGTGACCCCCGGAATACGCCCATTGGGAAGTGATACAGATGATCAGGCCCGTGTAATTACCCCTGCCCAAGCCTTAAAAAATGGCGCTGATTATCTGGTGATGGGTCGGCCCATTACCGGGGCCACCGATCCGGCCAGCGCCACCCAGCGTATTCTGGATGAGATGCGTGAGGCGCTGACGTGAAAACCCTTCCCGGTCAGGATGCCCGGATAGAAGTGGTTTACCCGCACCCGGAGCATCTCATTTATGAGGACAGTACCTTTCTCATGGGCGGCATCCGCCATGCCCCTTCTGGCGCCCGGTTATGGATTAATCAAACGCCGGTTCCCGTTTCCAAACATGGTTTTTTCGCCTGGAAGGTGCCTATTCATACCGGAATGAATCCAATGCGGCTGGAAGTTCGTTTGAATGAATCCACCCCGCCTTTGGCTCAAGCATTGTTTGCCTTGCGGGGTGTTCCGCCCTTGGCGGTTTTGCCCCAACGGCCCTTAAAATTTCATGAGGAAACCATACTTCCCCAGCAGGATGTTTGGCTGACTGCGGAGGATACCTTGATGGTGGCTTGTGCGGCCAGCGAGGGTGCGCAGGTGAGCTTTACCATTCCCGGCTGGATGGAAACGCCTGTGACGGTGCCGCCGCTGCTTTCGGGCCAACCGTATCTGGATACTCGGGACGTGATATTTGCGGAAAAGCATTGGGTCAGTCAGCGTATTCCGGTTCAAGGCTATTATCAGACTCAAATTTCGGTGGCGGAACTGTTGAAACAATCCCTGCCCCCAGCGCCGTGGCCTGAAAATGCCAGCATTTTGCTGCATTTGAAATCGGAGGGGCAACCGTCTGTTCAAAAAAGCACACCGGGACGCCTGACCTTGCTTAGGCAGTCGAAACCGGCGGTGGTGCGTCAGGATCGAATGGTCACCCGTACCACCCCACCCAATGGGTCTCGTCTCTCTCCCCAACGCTTGGATACCCTGCTTTGGGTGGACGGGCTGGATCAGGGCTGGGCTAGAACCCGACTAAGCCGGGATGAGGTGTTTTACGTGCCGCTGGAAGCACTGGCCTGGTTGCCCACGGGGGCGGCTCACACGCCTGTTTCGCTGGCTTCTATCAAAACCCGGTCGTTAACGGCCACCGATTCCCAAATCAGGCTGATCTTTCATTCGCACCCGGCCAACGCCTGTCCGGTTCAGGTGGACAGCATTCCCTCAGAGCGAATGGATCGTTTGCAAGTGCGGTTGTACGGCGTTTGTGGACAGTGCGATTTTATTCACTATCCGCCGGATGATGCGGTGGTTCGTCAAATTCATTGGCGGCAGGTGGCGGAGCAAGTGCTGGAGTTGTGGATTGATTTGCGCCAGCCTTTGGCCGGTTATGAGTATGCCTGGCAGGATGGAGAATGGCAGTTCACGCTCAGAACATTGCCTAGGCAGATTGCTGAGGTGAAGGTTCTGATTGATCCCGGCCATGGCGGTACGGAATGGGGTTCTACCGGGTTGAATGGCTTGCCGGAAAAAAACTTGAACCTTACGGTGAGCCGATTGTTGAGAGATGCTTTGCTGCAAGAAGGCTTTCAGGTTTCTTTGACTCGAAACAGCGATGAAACAGTATCCTTACCTGCCCGTGGGGATAAAGTCATTGCAACGCAACCCCATGTGGTGCTGAGTTTGCACCATAACGCCTTGCCCGATGGCCGAGATCCGCTACAGGCGAAAGGGGCTTGCTGTTTTTACTATCACGCTTTTTCCAAGCCATTGGCGGAGCAATTGTTGAACGGTTTAACCGAGCCATTGGCCGGATATCAACCCGTGCCCAGTTACGGGTTGTTTTACGACAGTTTGTATATGACCCGCATTCATCAAGCCTTGGCCGTTCTGGTGGAGGTGGGCTTTTTTACCAACCCCGATGAGTTTGAACGCTTGATTCAGCCTGAGTTCCAAAAGCAGGCCGCCCAAAGGCTAGCCAGCGCTTTACGCCAGTTTTGTCTGCAAGCTTGAAAATGGCTCAGACAGCCTCTTCGGCCATGAGCGCTTTGGCCGGTTCGGCGGCAATATCTCGTCGGTAATACTTGCCTTCAAAGTGAATTTGATCGGCGATTTCATATGCTTTGGCTCGTGCTTCTTCCAGCGTTTGGCCCAATGCGGTAATGTTTAGCACCCGTCCACCGGCGGTGACTTGGCTTTGATCGGGCAGCACCCGGGTTCCGGCGTGGAAAATATGCACATCGTTGGATACATGGGCGGGGATCGAAATGGGCTTGCCGCTTTCATAAGGCCCTGGATAGCCGGCTGCGGTTAGCACAACGGTAATGGCGCACTGGTTGGGCTTAAATTGCAGGCCGGTGGCGGCGTATTGGTCCAGCTTGCCCTCTACGGTGGCTAGTATTAAATCCACCAAATCTTCATTTAACAAGGGTAAAACCACTTGGGTTTCCGGGTCGCCAAAGCGGGCGTTGAATTCTACTACTTTAGGCTCTCCTGCGGGGGAAATCATTAATCCGGCATAAAGAATGCCTCTGTAATTAATGCCCTTGGCTTGTAAGGCCTGTAGGGTGGGTTTTAAAACGTCTTGCTGAACCCGGTCAATCAGCGCTTGAGAGGCCAGAGGGACGGGGGCGTAAGCGCCCATGCCGCCCGTGTTGGGGCCAGTGTTTCCTTCGCCTGCTTTTTTGTAATCCTGGGCGGCAATGCAGGGCAGCACGGTTTTTCCATCGCAAAAAGCCAAAATGGAAAGTTCCTGGCCTTGCATAAACTCTTCAATCACCACCGGCATTTCTTTTTGAAAGGCCGCCTGAATGGCCAGCTCTGCTCCGTGCCGGTTTTGGGCGATGGTGACCCCTTTTCCGGCAGCCAAACCATCTTCTTTAATCACATAGGGGGCCTGAAATTCATCCAGACTTTGCAGGGCCATGGCTTGGGTGGTGCAAAAACGATAGCCTGCGGTCGGAATGTTGGCCTCGGCCATTAAATCTTTGGCGAACACTTTGCTGGATTCCATTTGGGCTCCCGCTTGATCGGGGCCAAAAATTTTCAGCCCCTTTTCCCGAAAGCGATCCACAATCCCCAGTGAAAGCGGTAATTCTGGCCCCACAATGGTTAAATCAATCTGCTCTCGTTCGGCAAAAAGCAGCAGGCCGTTCAGGTCGCTCATTTCAATGTCCAGCCTTTGTCCCAGTGCCTGCATGCCGGGGTTGCCCTGGGCAAAGTAAAGTTGTGGCTGGTGTCTGCTTTGGGACAGCGACCAGGCCAGGGCGTGTTCACGACCGCCGTTGCCGATGAGAAGTATTTTCATGGGGACACCCGTCAATATCTTGAGAAACAACCGGCTCATCATACCCATAAAGCGGTGGTCTGTTAATAGATAAGCGGGAATCTTCCTCAAAAAATAGAATAATTAGCGGTATGGTTTAAAAAAAAATATTAGTATTCTAGCAATAACTGACTGGAGGCGTTTTAGTAATGACAACAGCAATCTTTTATTTTAACGAACGCTAAATTTTAAGCAGTTGGCTTTTAATTTGAATTAAATGCAGCGATCACTATCAAGGCAAGGAGCATATCCCTATGTCCATCACCCCTATTGCACAACGATTGAGCCGATATAGCCTAAAAACAATTAAGCGGGCCAATCCTGAAAACTTACAAAAAATCAAGGCTGCTTTTGGCAAAATGTCTGAAGAGCCTATACTTCAAGATGCAAAAGCCCAATTTGATGTGGTGGTTCCCAAGTTTGGGAAAAAAGAACAGATTCGGGTAACCAGTGATCCGGTAGAGGGGCAAAAACACCCCAGCATTAAGGCCACTTTTTCCAGAGGTCGGGAAAAGATTGAAACCTACGCAGAAGACGCTGCTCAGATAGGACACGCATTTGGTGACCTGTTGAGTGCTGAAGTGCGCAGTCCGCACCTGAGCCCTCAATTTATTTTAAAATCCGGGAATCGGGTTACTCAAAAAACTTGCGACCGTTACAATGATGTCTTGAGGGCTGTCATTTCTGAGCAAAATGAGCCTGTTCTGGGCGCATTGGCCAATCAGGGCCTTAATGCCAAAGTGCTGAAAAATGGTCAATTTAGAATTAAACAGGCTACAGCCGAAGGTAAATCAATCAGTTCACTCAAGCTCAATAAAAGAAGCAAGCAAAATTATCAGGAATTTGTGAACGATGGGGTTCAATATGCTCAATTGCTTTCTCAACCCCTGCCCCATGTTAGCCCAAGATTGGCCTTGAAAAATAATCGGCTGCAAAACGTGGTAGCCAAAGATGGTTTTGAGAAATATGAGAAGGTCAATAAATTATTTGCTGACCATCAGGCTGCCTTTAATAGCTTGCAGCAGATTGAAAATGCCGCCTTTAAAGTAAAGGGAACCGGTCAGCTTAAAATAACGGACGCTCAAAAACGGTCTTATGTGGTTGACCCCAATAAATCCTCTAATTTTGAACAATTTTTTGAGGACGGTTTGGCGTTTGCCAACAAAGCGGCCCACAAAAACGAGCATATCAGCACGGGCTTGATGACCAAAAAACGCTTTGGGCTTAACCGGAAGATTGATTTGAAAGGCATGAAAAAATTTGATGAAGCCTCTGAGTTCTTTGCCGCCAATCAACCCCTTTTGACTGAGCTGAAAGACGCTGGCGTTCTGGTGAAGCTGCGGCATAATGGTAAACTCCGAATTATTCGTCAGGATGCAGGGCGTCAGGTCTTCAAAAAAGAGTTGACCCATGCAAAAGGCCAGTCGATGCAGGATTTCCTTCAGGCCGGTTTGAATCAGGCGAATATGGTTGCTGAAGCGACTGTGCCCGCAAAAAAACCAGGCATTTTGAGTGGCCTTACCCCCAAGAAACAGGCCCCTCAGCCCCCAGTCGTGGAGCGGGTATTATCCTCCGAGATTCAGCCTGCACCGGTACAACAGGCTGACGTGCAAGCCTCATCTATTTTAGAGGCCGCCTTGGAATTACCTCAATCCGGTCTTTTTGGAGGTTATCTGCAGTCTGGTTTCCAAGGGATTAGAAAGTTTTTGGGTGTCTGATTTCAATTTGAAGTAAGCCACCAACGAAAAACCCGGCTATTGATTTGGCCGGGTTTTTTAATGGAAAGGTCAGGAAGAGTTGCTGGCTAAAACAATGAATCCAGTTTATTTTTGAGGGCTTGGACCGATTGATTGTTGAGGAGGATTAAATCCCAGTCCGTTACCGTGTCCAATTCATTTTCAGTGGGATCGTTTTCACTGACAATATGGCCTCGGGTGGCTCGAATGGCCCGGTCGGCTTCCAGCCGGATTAAAAAGGCACCCTTTTGCTTCAATAAATCATACTCGCGCTTCAGGCGCATATCTGAAATTAAAAGGTTTCCGGGTTGGGTCAGCACCTGTTTTAGCCAGTAATCGGGGTCTGTGGCCCGTCGTTGGTTGCCAAGGGCAATCAGGCCCGGTCGGTGCTGGGCTTTGTTGGCTTCCAGCGCTTCCAGGGTTAAGTGGTGCTGGTTGGCGTATTCCATTTTAATGGCCAAAGCCAGTGGCGTTTTACGAAATGCCGGTAAGCGGGCCAAAATCAGATCGGCCAAAACATCTTTGCCGCTGTACTGCTTGCCGGAAATGGCAATAATGCGACTTTCACGAAGAGATTTTGCCGGGTTGCCTGTTTCATTCATCTTTCCATTATCATAGAGAAGTCGTTTGTTTTACCAGCCAATCATTGGGAAAGTGGAATCGCCATGTTTTTTACTGACGAGCAAACCAGTATCCGGGATTTGGCCCGCGATTTTGTAGCGCGGGAACTCAAGCCAGTCGTGAAACAGCTGGAAACCGGCGATTTGGGTATTTTGAAAGATTTATGGGCCAAAATGGCTGAAACCGGCTTAACCAGCTTGCCTTTTGCAGAGGCGTATGGCGGGGCCGCTGTGGATAGTCTGTCTTATTTTTTGGTGCTGGAAGAAATCGCCAAGGTGTCCGCGGCGCTAGCTACCTCGTTATCGGTGCATGTGTCCCTGGCGGGGTTGCCCATTCAGTATTATGGAACGGCTGAGCAAAAGCAGCATTATTTACCAGATTTGGTCAGCGGGCAAAAAATTGGGGCTTTTGCCCTCACCGAACCCAATGCGGGCAGCGATGCTGGCGCCGGGTTGACCACGGCGGTTAAAGACGGTCAGGATTACGTTTTGAACGGTTCCAAGCTGTTTATTACCAATGCCCTGATTGGTCATGTGTTTATTGCCACCGCCCGAACCGATGACAAAACGCCCGGCCCCAAAGGGCTTTCCGCCTTTATAATTGAGCGAGACACCCCCGGTATGACCATTGCCAAAGGGGATGAAAAAATGGGCTTGCTGGGTGGTGATTGGGGAGAGCTGCACTTTGACAATTGCCGCATTTCAGCCAGTCAGCGCCTTTCTGAGGAAGGCCAAGGCTTTAAGCTGTTTATGAAAAGCCTGAACATTGGCCGGATTAGCATTGGGGCCATTTCCCTGGGGCTGGCGGAAGCCTGTTTGGAAGCGTCTATTCAGTACGCCAAGGAGCGACAGCAGTTTAACAGGCCCATTGCCAACTTTCAGGCCATTCAGTTCAAGCTGGCAGACATGGCGCTGAAGATTGAAGCAGCCCGAAATCTGGTGTACAATGCGGCTCGTCTGAAGGAGGCTGGCAAGGACTTCGCTTTGGAGGCTTCCATGGCCAAGTTGTATGCTTCAGAAATGTGTAACCAGTGCGCCAGTGAAGCGGTTCAGATTTTCGGTGGCTATGGCTACACCAAGGATTTCCCGGTGGAGCGTTACTTTAGAGACGCTCGGGTGATGTCGCTGTTTGAAGGCACCAGCGAAATTCAACGCACCATTATCGCCAAGCATTTGCTCAGCTAGTTTCAATTCGGTTACGGGGCCTTCCTGAGGCATCAGGCTTGAGACAATATTTAGAATTGAGAAACGCTAAGCATTTAGAAATACGCCAGATTTAGAAATAAAGGATTTAATTCCGTGGAAACCACACAAAGCAATCTCAGGCAGGAACTGGAAGCCGTTCGACAAGAAGCGCAAGCCGCTTTGCGAGCGGCAGGCAGCAAAGAGTCCCTGGAAGCGGTTCGTATTGAATATTTGGGTCGTAAGGGTCGGATTACCGGCATGATGCGAGGCTTGAAAGATGTAACCCCTGAAGAGCGCCCTTTGGTAGGGGCTTTGGCCAATGAAATTCAGGAAGCTTTGGCTCAGGAACTGGAAGTCAAGCTGGAGGGTTATGTTCAGGCGGAAATTGCCGAAAAGCTGAAGGCGGAAACCATTGATGTCACCATGCCCGGAACCTACCGTCCGGCAGGGGGGCAGCACCCCATTACCCGTACCATTGAGGACATTTGCGCCATTTTTGCCGGAATGGGCTTTGAGACCATTGATGATGATTTTTGCCCGGAAGTGGAAACCGATTTTTACAACTTTGATGCGTTAAACTTCCCCGAACACCACCCGGCCAGAGACATGCAGGACACTTACTATACGGATGTGGCCAGCAACGTGCTGCTGCGTTCTCAAACCTCCAACGCCCAAATTCGATATATGGAAAATCATCCGCTGCCCATCCGGGTGGTTTCACCAGGCCGGGTTTACCGTAATGAAGAGGTGAACAGCCGGAAGTTCGTTTTGTTTCACCAGTTGGAAGGCTTACTGGTGGATGACAACGTGCGTTTTTCAGACCTGAAAGGCATTTTACACGAGTTTACCCGTCAGTTTTTTGGCGGAGAGCGCCCTACCCGGTTTCGTACCAGCTTTTTCCCCTTCACTGAGCCTAGCGCCGAGGTGGATGTGCAATGTATTTTCTGTGAAGGCAAGGGATGTCATGTGTGCAGCCGTACGGGCTGGCTGGAAGTTTTGGGCGCCGGTATGGTGGACCCCAACGTGCTGCGAAACGTCAATATCGATCCTGAAAAATACAACGGTTTCGCCTTCGGGATGGGCATTGAGCGGCTGGCCATGCTGAAGTATTCCATTAATGATATCCGCCTGTTTTTCAACAACGACCTGCGGTTTCTCAACCAGTTTAAAGGGCTTTAATCATGCGTGTTTCTCTGGAATGGTTAAACGATTATGTGGATATCACCGGGCTAACCCCGCAAGAAATCGCCAGTTCCCTGACCAATTCGGGTCTGGAAGTGGAAGGCATTGAATACATTGGCCCCAAGTTTAACGGGGTGGTGGTTGGCAAGGTGCTGTCGCTTGCCCCGCATCCCAACGCGGATAAATTGAGACTGGTTACTGTGAGTTTGGGAGCCACACAAACCCAGGTGGTTTGCGGCGCGCCCAATGTGCGGGAAGGCATTTTGATTGCCTTTGCCCAGGAAGGGGCCTCGGTCATCAGCCGTAAGGATAACAGTCTGTTTCAGCTGGGTCGGGCTAAAATTCGTGGCGTGGAATCAGCAGGCATGGTTTGTTCTCTGGATGAACTGGGGCTGGAAACCCTGTATGAAAAGCGGGAAGATGGCATTTGGCCCCTGGATGGTTTGGCCAGCGAGGCGCAACTGGGGCAGGATTTAAAAACGGTGTTGAATCTTCAGGGCGATGTGGTGCTGGAAATTGCGCCCACCGCCAACCGGGGCGATCAAATGTCCATGATTGGCGTGGCCCGTGAAGTGGCCGCCTTGTTTGATCGCACTCTGACCTTGCCAGTCTGGACGGAGTCCAAACCCGGTGGGCAGTCGGAAATTTTAATTCAGTTGAGCGATTTTAAGGTGTGCCGCTATTATGCGGGCGCTACGTTAAGCCAAGTCAAGGTGGGTGCGGCTCCCGACTGGATGAGCCGTCGCTTGCTGGCGGCCGGTGTGCGCTCTATCAGCAATGTGGTAGATATTACCAACTACGTCATGCTGGAAATGGGCCAGCCGCTGCACGCTTTCGATCAGGCCAAGCTGACCCCCAAGGGCCGGGTGGATGTACGCTACGCCCAAGATGCTGAAAAGCTGACCACGCTGGATGACGTGGAGCGGGTGCTTACACCCGACTCTGTGGTGATTGCCATGAACGATCAGCCGGTGGCCATGGCGGGCTTGATGGGTGGGGCTAGCACCGAAATGGATGACCAGTCCAACAGCCTGTTTCTGGAAGCGGCCTGGTTTGAACCGGCTGCCATTCGCAAAAGCGCCAAATCGGTGGGGCTTCGCTCAGAGGCATCTGCCCGGTTTGAGCGGGGTGTGGACATTGAAAATTGCCGCAAAGCGATGCTGCGAGCAGTGGCCCTGCTGCAACAGCATGCGGGCGCTGAATTCACCGCTTTGGTAGAATCCCCCCTGCCAGAGCAGGTTGAACAGAGCATCACCTTGCACTATCAGCGCCTTGAAAACATATTGGGCCTGTCCATTCCGACAGCGGCTATTCACACCATTCTTCAAAAACTGGGCTTCGGCGTACGGGAGTCTGAAGGACAAGAAGGCGTTTTGGTTTCCGTGCCGTCTTTCCGTCAGGAAGACGTGAGCCGTGAGATTGACGTGATTGAGGAAGTGATCCGCATTTACGGATACGACAAAGTGCCTTATACCTTGCCGCAAAAAACCGGCACCAGCATGCCTTCCCTGCGGGCTCGCATGGTAAAATCCCTTGCGGAAGCGCTGCGAGGGCAGGGTCTGCAGGAAGTGATGACCACCTCTTTAATTGGGCAAACCTTGCTGGATAAAACCGGCTTTGGGGTGAACCCCGATCAACTGGTTTCCGTTCTCAATTCCCATTCCTCCGATCACACCCTGATGCGGCAGTCCTTGCTGCCCAATATTCTGGAGGTGGCCAAGTTCAATCAGGCTCAGGGTAACGAGGATGTTTGGATTTATGAACTGGGACGCACTTATTTCAAGCTGGGCAAGGCCAACTTAAAAAATTCGGGCGTGGCCGAGCGCTTGTGTCTGGGTGGGCTGATAACGGGTTCTGCCGCTGTGGGCGAATGGCACCGCAAAGAGCCCGCTGATTTCTATTTGCTGAAAGGCATTTTGGAAAACCTGTTTGGCCACTTGAATTTGGACAAGCAGTTGAGTTTTGCGCCCGTTACAGACGTGCGTCACTTGCACCCGGGTAAGTCCGCCAGCGTTTTTCTGGGGGAGAAGCCTAAGGAAATTGGCTGGATTGGCGAACTGCACCCGGAAGTGCGGAAAACCATGAAGTTCAGGCACCCGGTGTATGTATTTGAGTTGAATGTGGAAACTATTTATAAGGCGCTTAAGCAAATTCGCCAAGTAACTCAGGCGGTTGAAATATCCCATTTCCCGGCCATGAAACGGGATATGGCGTTTCTGGCGCCCAACACGCTTAAAAATAACGAAGTGCTGGCGGTTTTAAACGCCGTTCAGGAACCTTTGCTGCGTCAGGTGGAACTGTTTGACGAGTACCGCTCGGAACAGTTGGGCGCGGATAAGCGCAGTTTGGCTTATCGGCTCACCTTTCAGTCCAGCGAAGCCACCATGACGGATGCGGATATTGATCAGCGGCTGAATCAGCTGAAAGACACCCTGGCCAAACAGCTGCCGGTTCATTTTCGTTAAGTAGTCCGTTAAAAATCGGTTTGTTTGGACTGAATGGGTATGGCTTGAAACTGGAATGCCTGTTTCAGGTTAAAGCTGGCCGCACTGGTAATTAGCTCTTTGACGCTTCGAAAATCGGCAGCCGCTTCAGAGCAGCGGAGTTGATCCTGCAAAAAATAGTGGCTGCTTCGGTAGCGCTTATCGCAGGGAAGATTCGTTTTTTCTGAAGAATGTTCCATCAATGATCTCTACTCCACGGTATTTGCGTTTTTTATGATTCCCTTGTAAATGCACTAACGGATTTGAGGGGCTTCTTGGCGATAGTTTGTAAGGTGATGTAAATTAGTTGTTTTTATATTAAATTGATTGAGCTTGATTTTTCAATCCTCTGCCCGGAGACTCTCAAGCTTTTGTCGTGTTTTTGCTAATCTAGTGTAATGACCGCTTTTTCTTATCAACTGCAGGCCACTCAAAACAACGCACGGGCTGGCCTTTTAAAAACCCCCCACGGCGATGTTCACACCCCGGTTTTTATGCCGGTAGGGACACATTCCGCGGTGCGAACCCTCACCTGGCCGCAGGTGGCGGATACGGGCGCGGAAATCGTGCTGTCCAACTCGTATCACTTGTACCTACGGCCCGGTCACGAGCTGGTGGAAAAAGCAGGCGGGTTGCATCAGTGGATGAACTGGCATAAGCCCATTCTCACTGATTCCGGTGGATTTCAGGTGTTCAGTCTGGCCAAGCACCGGGATATTACCCCGGAAGGCGTTTTCTTTAAAGATTTGGTAGATGGTAAAAAGCATTTTATGGGCCCCAAGGAATCCATGCGCATTCAAAACGCGTTGGGGGCCGATATTATTATGGCCTTTGATGAATGCCCACCGGGAGCGGCCAACTACGATTACGCCAAAAAATCGCTGGAAATGACCAATCGCTGGCTGGAAACCTGTTTTGAGCATCATTCCCGACCCGATCAAGCCTTGTTCCCCATTGTGCAGGGTTCGGTTTACGAGGATTTACGGATTCAAAGCGTGGATTTCGTTTCCCAGTTTGACGCAGTGGGCTTTGCCATTGGCGGGGTCAGCGTGGGAGAAACCAAAATGCAGATGAATCAGGTGGTTTCCTTTACCGCGCCTCGGATGCCAGCCAATAAGCCCCGTTATCTCATGGGGGTGGGAACCCCGGAGGACCTGCTAGAGGGCATACGCCACGGCATTGATATGTTTGATTGCGTGATGCCGACCCGAGTGGCCCGTCACGGCTCGTTTTTTACGCCCTACGGTAAAAAAATTATTCGTAACGCCGAGTTTAAAGAAGACTTTGCCCCCCTGGTCGAAGATTGCGCCTGCTATACCTGCCAAAATCACAGTCGGGCCTATTTAAAGCATATTTACCGCATGGGGGAAACCACTGCGGCCACTTTGCTGAGCATCCATAATATTTATTCGCTGGTATCCTTGGCCCAAGAGGCTCGCAGGCAAATTATAGCGGGGACATTCGAGGACTTTTATCAGGAACGGCTGGCCTTGATGGGGCAAAAGCCAAGCACGGCTTCTGCCAGTTGATATAATGAACGTATTTCAAGAAGCGGACTGAACCAATTCATGCGGGAACAGGACAAGCCAGAACCCACCATCTATCCATCGGCTCCATTTTGCGAACTGCCACCCATTGAGGGGGAGCGACGCAAAGAACAGGATCGCCGTTCCATGGAGCGCCAGGGCAAATATGATCGCCGTCGCAATCGTTGTGTGCACTGCCTTCACTTTCAGGAAGAGGCGGAAGCGGGAAAAGGGCTTTGTCAGTTTCACCATGTGGAAATGACCGCTTATGCCTTTGCCTGCCCCAATTTCGATCCCTTACCACCTGCGGAAGGCCGCAAGCTTTAACGGTGCGCTGGCAGAGCATGGGGCCAAGTTGGCGGGCCTGCCTGTATTTCATCCCATCTTTTTTTGAGATACAACCTTAAAATATAGCCTTGAAATGCAATTTTAAAACATAGTCAAAGTAAACCAGTTTTGAGTAAACGAATGAGAGAAATGGGGAAATTGTGAACGAAGTTTTTATCGTGCAAGGGGCCAGAACACCCATTGGCAGCTTTTTAGGTGAACTGTCCGGCGTATCTGCTCCAGAACTAGGGAGTGTCGCCATTCAAGGGGTGCTTAAGCGCAGTGGCATTAGCCCGGAAGCGGTGGATGAAATTATTTTGGGCTGCGTGTTGCCTGCGGCCATTGGCCAAGCCCCTGCCCGCCAAGCCATGCTCAAAGCAGGAATTCCCGATTCTACCGGGGCGTTAACCATTAACAAAGTGTGCGGTTCCGGGATGAAGGCGGTCATGCTGGCTGCTTCCGGCATCAAGGCCGGGGATCAGGATGTGGTGATTGCCGGAGGAATGGAATCCATGTCCAATGCCCCGCATTACCTGAAAGGCCTGCGAAATGGCGTGAAAATGGGCAATCAGTCGCTAATTGACGGCATGATTCACGATGGCTTATGGGACCCTTACAACGATTTGCACATGGGCAACTGCGCTGAGCAGTGCGTCACCGAATACAAGCTTACCCGTGAAGCCCAGGATGACTTTGCCAAGCAAAGCTATTTAAAAGCCCAAAAGGCCATTGAAAGCGGCGTGTTCCAGCCTGAAATTGAGCCAGTAAGCATTCCCCAGCGCAAAGGGGAACCCAAGTGGGTGGCGCGGGATGAGGAGCCTTTCAAAGGGGATCCTGAAAAACTGGCTGGCCTGCGCCCAGCCTTCGATAAAGCTGGGTCCATCACCGCTGGCAATGCGTCCACCATTAACGATGGCGCCGCTGTTTTACTGCTGGCCTCTGCCGAGGCGGTTGAAAAGCATCAGTTGAAGCCGGTGGCTAAAATTGTGGCATCGGCCACCCACAGTCAAGAACCCGTCTGGTTTACCACCGCGCCGGTGGGAGCCATGCAAAAAGCGCTGCAAAAAGCGGGCTTATCGGTGGATGATATTGATTTGTTTGAAGTGAACGAGGCGTTTGCCGCTGTGGCCATGGTGGCCCAGCAATCCTTGAACATTCCGGCTGAAAAACTGAATGTGCGTGGTGGTGCGGTGGCTTTGGGGCATCCTATTGGGGCCAGTGGTGCTCGTTTGCTGGTTACCCTCATTCATGCCCTGAAAGATGCGGGCAAGAAGCGGGGCATGGCTTCCTTGTGCATTGGCGGCGGCGAGGCCACGGCCATGATTATTGAATTGTTGTAGGCTGCGGCTATAGAGGGGACCTTTTGAAATGGCAAATCAGTGCGACATTGCTCAACACCCGGACAGTCAGGGCCAATCCGCTGCAATTC
This sequence comes from Vampirovibrio sp., assembly GCF_041737375.1. Classification (NCBI taxonomy): domain Bacteria; kingdom Bacillati; phylum Candidatus Melainabacteria; class Vampirovibriophyceae; order Vampirovibrionales; family Vampirovibrionaceae; genus Vampirovibrio; species Vampirovibrio sp. The sequence continues at coordinate 520,712 of NZ_JBGSRV010000010.1, read as the reverse complement.
AAATTGTGGGGGTGATTGGCTCCGGGCAGATGGGCCATGGCATTGCTCAGGTGATGGCCCACAAAGGCGGCTTACAGGTGATTGTGCAAGATGTGAACGATCAGGCCCTGGAAAAGGCGGCGGCTGGCATTGAGAAAAGTCTGGAGAAGTTTGTCAGTAAAGACCTGTTGACTCCGGTCCAAAAAACGGAGGTGCTGAGCCGTATTCGCTTTGAACGCACCCTGGAAGCCCTGAAAGACGCCGACTTGGTGGTGGAAGCCATTGTGGAAAATGAGGCGATTAAAAAGGACGTGTTTCAGAATCTGGATGCGCTGCTGAGGCCTGCCGCCATTTTGGCCAGCAATACGTCCAGCATTTCCATCACCCGGCTGGCCTCGGCCACGCAGCGCCCGGCCCAGGTGATTGGCATGCATTTTATGAATCCGGTCCCCCTGATGAAGCTGGTGGAGATTATCCGAGGCGCTCAAACCAGCGACGCCACCTATGCCCTGATTGCCGATTTGAGTGCTCGACTGGATAAAACCAGCGTGGTCAGCCGAGATTTTCCGGGGTTTATTTCCAACCGGGTGCTGATGCCACTGATTAACGAGGCCATTTTTACGGTGTACGAGGGCATTGGTTCCGCGGAAGACATTGATACGGTGATGAAACTGGGCATGAATCATCCCATGGGGCCGTTGACCCTGGCCGATTTCATTGGGCTGGATACCTGCTTGGCCATTATGAACGTGTTGCACGATGGGTTTCAGGACCCCCGCTTTCGGCCTTGCCCTTTGCTGAAGCAATATGTGGATGCCGGTTATCTGGGTCGTAAAAGCGGACGTGGCTTTTTTAGCTATCGTTAAGCCATGAAGCGACTGGGTTTGAAATTCAACGAAAAAGCCGTTGGCCTGATTTTAATTATTTTGGGCTTGGCGTGGCTTTGGCGTGGCTGGTTGGCTAGCCCGAGATCCGGGGCAATTCAGGATGTTGGCGCAGAAACGGGCCAAAAAGCAATCTCGCAAAAAACAATCTTGATGGAAACAGGGCGAACGTCTTGCAAGGTGTTAACCGTATTTGATGGCGACACCTTGGGGTGCGACTTGAATCAGGATGGTCGCATTCAAAAACCGCAGGAGCAGGTGCGGCTTTTGGGTATAGATTCTCCTGAAATGCGCTATTCCCGAAAAAATCCCACTTACGGCAGTCAACACCCTACGGATGAACCATTCGCCAAAGAGGCCAGCCAATGGCTGACGGAGGCGGCTCAAGGGAAAACGGTGTATCTGGAGTGGGATCAACGCCGCTTGGACAAGTACCAGCGCACCTTGGCCTATGTGTTCGCCGAGTCCACCGCTCCGCAATCGTTGAACGCCCAACTGTTGGCAAAAGGCTATGCCACGGTGTTGTTTCTGGGGAAAAACCGGCGGTACGAGCCTGAATTTAAAGCTGCAGAACAACAAGCCCGCAGCAAACAGCAGGGGCTTTGGGCGACGGATTTTTAGCGGATCTGAATTTCTGTTGGATGGTTGAAGGATTATTGGGCAGGGGCATTTTGCAATAAGGCCTGCCCCAATTGCGCAAACAGGCGATCTAGCAGGTACAATGACATGCCCACCACGTTGAAATAACACCCGTCAATCCGTTCAATCAAGGTGCTGCCATAGCCCTGAATGGCATAGGCCCCGGCTTTGTCCATGGGCTCGCCGGTGGCGATATAGGTGTGAATTTCGGCATCACTCAAGGCCCGCATATGCACGGTGGTGCAAAGGGCCTCGCAAGCGATGGGGGGAACGTTGGGCAGGGCATCCGGGCTGAAAATGGCGATGCCGGTATAAACCTGGTGGGCGTTGCCTTGCAGGGCTTTCAGCATGCGGAAAGCGTCTTCTTTGGTTTTGGGCTTGCCAAAAATTTCGTGGTTAATCACTACCAGCGTATCCGAGCCAATCACATAGGCCTGATGATGGTGCTTATACACTTCCTGGGCCTTGGTGCGGGCCAAAAATTTCACCACGTCCGCAGGGGGCAAATGGCCCAAATCAAACCCTTCTTCATCGACATTGGGAACCACAATCTGAAAATCCAGCCCCAGTGAACCCAGTAACTCTTTGCGACGAGGTGATCCTGAAGCCAGAATGACCGGATGACTCAGGCGCAGCGGCTGCTGTTGGGTGGTTACGGGTTCCATTTCAATCATTGCAAAATCCTTTGGCGATACGGGGGAGGGATACTTGAGGGGGGTGTTATTCAGCGTCATTGAGCTTCCGGGGGGCGGGCCTTGCCCACCGTTTGGCCGGGTTGATGGTCTACGTAGCGTTTTTCCAGCAATTCGGTAGGCAAAAAATGCTGGGTGGTTTCGGGGTGATCGTGGGTATAAACATAGCCAATGCCGTGGCCATAGGCTTTGGCCCCGGCGTAGTGGGCATCTCGCAAGTGCGGGGGCACCGAATAGTTATGGCCGTTTCGGGTGATATCGGCCATGGCGGCGTCAATGGCCGAAATGGCCGCGTTGCTTTTGGGGGCGTTGGCCGTATAAATGGTGGCCATGGCCAGGGGGATGCGACCTTCCGGCAAGCCCAGCCTTTCCACCGATTGGGCGGCGGCCACCGCAAGTTGAAACGCTTTGGGGTCGGCCAGCCCCACATCTTCGCTGGCGGTAATCATTAACCGGCGGGCGATAAAACGGGGATCTTCACCGCCCGCAATCATTTTGGCCAGCCAGTAAATGGCGGCGTCCGCATCGCCACCCCGCATGCTTTTTTGATAGGCGGAGGCGTGATCGTAATGCTCATCCCCTTGCCGGTCGTAGTTCAGCCGGTTTTGCTGTGCCAATTGCTCCAGCAAGGTCATTTCAATCAGCCGCAGTTCTTCGCCTTGCTCGTTTTCAACCAGCGGGGCGCATTTGAAGGCGGTTTCCAGAAGGTTTAAAGCGCTGCGCCCGTCTCCGTTGGCATAATCGGCAATAAAGCCCATGGCCTCCAGAGAAATGGTCAGTTTTTGGCGGGTTTTCCCCAAAAACACCACCCCGCGTTTAATCAGGGTTTTCATATGCTCTCGGCCCAATTCTTTCAGGCGCACAATCAGCACTCTGGATAGCAGGGCCGGGATGACCTGAAAGGCGGGGTTTTCGGTGGTGGCCCCCATTAAAATAATGGTGCCGTTTTCCACAAAGGGTAAAATGGCGTCCTGCTGGGTTTTGCTGTAGCGGTGAATTTCATCGATAAACACCACTGTCTTTTCTCCGCTCAGCTTCAGCGATTCCTCAGCCTGAGTGATCGCTTCCCGCAGTTCCTTAATGCCGGAGTTGACCGCGCTAAGTTCAATGAAATTGGCCCCCGAACCAGTGGCGATAATACGGGCCAGCGTGGTTTTACCCACTCCCGGTAAGCCCCAAAACACCAGCGAAATCAGTTGGCGGGTTTCAATCAAATTTCTTACAAGGGGTGCCAGCGCCCAAAATTTCTTCTTGCCCCAGATAGTCATCAAGAGTTTTGGGGCGCATCATTTCAGGCAAAGGGGTCTGCCGGTTCTGTTCGGCAAGCAGGTTAAACAGGTTATTACTTGGCATGGCGCCCGATGCGGAGGCTGTTTTTTTCATGGCCGCTTTCCTAATGGCTTCATTTTAAGCGAAAGACAGGTAAAATAAGAAACATAGAATAAGAAATAGTGCCTGTTCACCGTTGATGACAGGAACCATTTCATCGGTATGGAAGAGGGCCAGGGCAGTTTTGTCCATTCAGATTTTTCCTTATAAATTAACTCAGGGAGAGTTAGAGGCCCGCTTGGCACCGGGTCTGACCCTGTTGCCCGGACAGCTGCTCCGGTTTGAGGGGGCAGCGCCTGTGTACGGTCAGGTGCAGGAATTGCGCGCCCTACCCCATGGCGTGGGAGGCCTTCAAGAAGGGCAAATCGTTCAAATCGCCCTGTTGCGAGGCTCTCCGTCTTTGGAGCCCATTCATATTACCCCTTTAACCCCCCGTCAAATGGTGGATGAGATGGTGCAGCTGTTGCCCGTGCCAGAGCATCCGCTGGATTTAGGGACTTTTCAGGCCGATTACTTGCGGTTGGGCGCTTTAACGCTGGTGACCGGGGATGATTTTTTATCCAAGTATCAGGTATTGCTCACCTTAATGGATGCGGTGAAGCCGTATCAGAAAATTCTGGTGCTGGACCCCATCGGGATTTTTGAATCGGTGGGAGATGTGGCCTGTTATACGGCAGGGGATACGGTTCGCTTGGGCTTGCAAGAGGTAAGCGCCAAGCGGTTTTTGGAAACCTTTGGGGGGCTGTTCCCCGCAGGTGTTCGCAAGCCAGTCACCGAAACAGTGGCTTCCCATTGGCCAGAAAGCGGCGCTTTTAGTGGCTTTAGCCCTTTGCTGGTCAGCGGCATGATTACCGAGTCTCTGCTCAAGAATTTAATTTTGCAAAATTGCGCCCATGTCATTCGCAACAAGGTATTTGCAGAGGCCCCTGAGCAGGTGCTGGATTTGAAAAAAATGGCCAAACATCCGGTGTCTGTGATTGATTTATCGGCTTTGCAAGCGCCCTGGAAGCGCTTTGTGTATCAGGAAGTGATGGAACAGGTTTTTTCCAGGCCGGAATTGGGCCTGACGCCGGTTTTAATTTACCCGGAAAATGAACTGCCCGACTTTGGAGACTACGTTAAAAGGGCCGATGCGCTCGAACTGCGGATGCTGGCCCTAGCGTCTCCCTACGTTGGCGACGCTATTCGGAATTTGGCCAACAACACGGTATCGGTCACCACGGGCCAAATCAGTACTTTGCAAGGTGATTTGACCGTGGGCCTACCCGTTGCTTTCGGTACGCCGGAACTGGCGCCTCAAACCGAATGGATTCCCATAGCGCATGAGCCAATGGCGCCGGTTCAGCCTGCTCCCGCCCCACCGCCTAGTGCTTTACCCTCCCCGGTGGCTCACGTGCTTGTTGAATCCCCTGTTGAGCGTTCCGTTGAGCTTCCTGTGGAGCCTTCCGTTGTTGAGTCGCCCCTTGAGCCTCCCCTTGAGCCCCCGGTTGACGCTGAGGAAGAATATGAAGCCGCACCGGGAATTTTTCCCGAGCCTCAACTTGCACAGTTTGATGCCTTGCCACAACCATTCCCTGTGTTTTTACAGGGTGAGCCTGAAACCAGTTTCTCTCCTTCGGATTTAAACACTTTGCCACCCTGGGGCCAGGACTCTCCCCCCCTGCCAATGGTGGAAGCCGAGCTGAACGATGCTTCTGCGCCGGTGAATGAAGGGACGGACGAGGATTTTACCTTTGAAATGACCTCGGCCTTGTCGTTTACCACCCCGGTGGTAGATTTATCGGCTCCGGGTATGGAGACGGCCCCCTCTTTTTTAACCGCCGAGCAATTAAGTGACTTATTAAACACCGCCGAGTCATCGCCCCCTCCTAAACCTGATCCACTGGATTACCCGGACGCGGATGAAGGGGCCATCCCGGATGCAATGGGCGACCATTCCAATTTCCCGCCCCTGAGCGTTGAAAATGAAGCCTTACCGGAGCCTGTGTTAGCGCAGCCTGAAGCCCCGCCTGCTCTGCCTTCTGCTGCTTCCACTGCTGCCTTGCCTTCTTTTCCGGTGCCGGAAGAGTTTGAGAAGGATGAATTTGATTTTGATGTCAATCTGGATCAAAAAGTGGATCAGTTGCCAGTGGATGCTATGCCGCTGGTACCTTCCCCTCGGGAAACAGGCGTTTTGGCAACGCCCGTTTCAAACAGTCTGAAGCAATTTGAGGCGGTGGAACCGTCTGTCACTTCCCCAACCCTTGATTTTGACGCGCCATTGCTTGCCAAAAAGCTGGCCGAGCATCAAGCGGTGCCGGTTGAACCCTCTGAGGCGACAGCCCCTCAAGAGTCATCACTCCCAGTTGTTCATGAAGCGCCACCCCCACAGCCTGCTGGCCCTGAAACGGCAGCCGCTTCCGAAAAGGTGGATGCTGGCATGCGGGAAGCGCTGGATTCCATTTATCCGCCATCCCCCCAGCCATTGGCGCAAGCCGCTGGTTTGGACAATGGGGCCGGTTGGCAGGAAGAAAGCTTGTCGGTGGTACAAAAGCCGCCGGAACCCCCCAGTGGGGAAGGCTCTCAAACGTTTAAGGCCGGTGACAAGGTGCAGCACCCCAGTTATGGCTTGGGCATTGTGCAAAAAGTCATTCCGGTGGATCAGTCGGTGATTTTAAATATTACATTTGAAAATGTGGGAAAGCGTTTGCTGGACCCGGCGTTGACCGCAATCTCTCGCTTGTAGAGTAGCCTTTTACGGGGGCGTTCATTTTTTGAATCCGGGTTTGGAGGACGGCGTTTTCTGAACAGTGAGAGGCATTCACCATGGGGGCGAGGAGCTTGGCGCCGTCAGTCTGGGGCTGGACTATGTTAAAATCTGAGGTTCAGGCTTGACGCTTGGCCCGTGCCATCCGTTTGTGGAAAAGCCAACCCGTTTTTACCGGGCTGGCTTGGTCGAATGGATCCGGGTTCTCTTGGTGATACGCCCCTTGTTCATAACAGCTCGTTCGTAACAGAAAGGTTCGCAGGATGCAGGAACCGTCCGTACAGGAATCCCAGTCCATCAACTACAAAGAAACTTTGAACTTGCCCCAGACCGCTTTCAAAATGAAAGCCGGGGCCGCCACTCGTGAAGTGGAAATTGAAACCCACTGGGAAACGGCCAAAGTTTATGAAACCCTATGCGCTACCCGTGATAAGGCGCATAAGTTTGTCCTGCACGATGGGCCTCCTTACCTCAGTTCCGACAAAATTCATATTGGCACGGCGCTTAACAAAATTCTGAAGGATGTTGTGACCCGCTACAAGTCTCAGCAAGGGTTTTATACCCCCTATGTGCCGGGATATGACGGCCATGGCTTGCCCATTGAAAATGCGGTGGTCAAAAACATTAAAGGCGGTCGGCATGCCATTTCTGAAGTGGAATTGCGCAAACGTTGCCGGGAATTTGCGCTGGCCAACCTCAAGGGGCAGGAAACCAACTTTAAGCGGCTGGGGGTTTGGGGCCATTGGGAAAAGCCTTATATCACCATTGACGCTGAGTTTGAGGCCACTCAAATTAAGGTGTTTGGCGCTATTTACGAAAAAGGGTTTGTTTACAAGGGCTTAAAGCCAGTTTACTGGTGCCCTACCTGTGAAACTGCCTTGGCGGATGCCGAAGTGGAATACGGAGATCATACCAGTCACAGTATTTATGTGAAATTTCCGGTAAAAAATCTGGAAAAAAACGGGTTGGAAGATTCCTTTAAAACCATGCTGGCCGATGCCTCGCTGGTGATCTGGACCACTACCCCCTGGACTTTGCCTGCTAACCTGGCTTTGGCGGTCAATCCCGAGTTCGCTTATCATCTGGTGAAAAGCCGGTGGGGCAAATTGCTGGTGGCCGAAAAATTGCTGCCCGCCTTTGCCAAAGTGATGATGACCCCTGAAGAATGGGTGGAGTATGACCTGCTTGGCTCTACCGATGATTTTGAGGCCATTGCCGAATTTGAAGGCAGTGAATTGGAAGGGCTGATTACCAGTCATCCTTTCATCGATCGGGATAGCCCGGTGCTGATGGGCGATCATGTCACCCTGGAAGCGGGAACGGGCATTGTGCATACCGCCCCCGGCCATGGGATGGAAGATTATCTGGTGGTGCAACAATATAACCGGGAGCAGTTCAAGGATAATCCTCTGCCCATTCTGTCTCCCATCGACAATAGCGGCAAGTTTACCGAAGAAGCCTTGGTGCCCGAGCTGTTGGGGGTGCCTTATCATTTGGGCAATCCCATGGTGCTGGATATTTTAAGGGCCAAGAACGCCTTGTTGCACGACAGCAAGTTCACCCACAGCTATCCCCATTGCTGGCGGTGCCACAAGCCCGTGATTTACCGGGCCACCGATCAGTGGTTTATTGATATTGAAAAATTCCGGCCAGATTCCCTAAAAGCCGTGGATACGGTGCAATGGCTCCCGGAGCGGGGGCGCAACCGTATTTTTAACATGGTGGAAGGCCGAGGCGATTGGTGCCTGAGTCGTCAGCGGGTGTGGGGCGTGCCTATTCCCATTTTTTATTATGAAGACAACCGGGATGTGCTGATTACCCCAGAAATCATTGAGCATCTCTACGGCCTGTTCAAGGTTCATAGTTCAGATATCTGGTGGGAGCAATCGGCCGAAGAATTACTGGCCGGGTTGCCTGCGGACTTGAAAGCCCGTTATGGGGTTGGCCAGCGAACTCTGGTTAAGGAAATGGACATTATGGATGTCTGGTTTGACAGCGGGATTACCCATACCGCGGTGGTGGACGCTCGCAAGGATGAACTGGGAGCGTTGCCGGTGGAACTGTATCTGGAAGGCTCCGATCAGCACCGGGGCTGGTTCCAGTCGTCGTTGTTAACCAGTGTCATGCTGTATAATCAGGCGCCTTATAAAAGCGTGTTAACCCACGGTTTTGTGCTGGATGAATCCGGGCGTAAAATGAGCAAATCGCTGGGCAACGTGGTGGATCCCAACTCGGTGATTCGGGAATACGGGGCGGATGTGCTTCGCCTGTGGGTGGCCAGCGTGGATTACACCAATGACGTGCGAATTGGTAAAAACACCTTGCACCAAATGGCGGAAGTGTATAAAAAAGTGCGAAACACGGTGCGCTTTATACTGGGCAATCTGTCCGATTTTGATCCGGCCAAAGATGCCATTCCCTATGCGTCGTTGTCCCTGCTGGATCGCTATAGCCTGCATCGCTTGCACCATATTTTAGGCAACATTACGGATGCCTTTGAAAAATGGGAATTCAACCGCTATTGTCACGAAATTCAGTATCTGTGCATGGCAGATCTCTCTGCCCTGTACTTTGACGTGACCAAAGACATTTTGTACTGCGATGCGGCCAACGCGCCCCGTCGGCGGGCGGTACAAACCGTGCTTTACGAAATGCTGCAAACCATTTTGCCGGTATTGGTGCCGGTGACCCCGCACCTGGCGGAAGACATCTGGCTCAGCTTGCCCGAAAACCAGAAAACCATCGTGGATGGTCAGATTCCGGTGAGCGCAACCTTGTTGCCGTGGCCTCAAATCAACGCCCAGTTCCTTCAGCCGGAGTTAACCCAAACATTTGAAGTGTTGCTGGCGGTGAAGGAAGCGGTCAATCAGGCGTTGGAAGTGCCTCGCTCTGAAGGGCATATTGGTAAATCGCTGGAAGCACAGGTGGTCATTCAGCCTACAGATACTGCGGTTGGCACCTTATTGGCCTCTTTATCCGCCAGTGAGCGAGAGGTGCTGTTCAATGTTTCCGCCGTGAGTCTGGCGGATGCGCCGCCGGACACCAGTGCCAGCCAGTGGCATACTCAGGCATCAGGAAATGGGGCGCATGTGTATGCCATGCCCGCTGAGTATGCCAAATGCATCCGTTGCTGGAAGTCCGATCAGGCGGTTGGCAAAATGCCGGGTCACCCGGAGATTTGTGAACGCTGCTATCAGGCGGTTCAATAGTCGTTCATTAATTTTTCCCATCCATTTGTTTCAAAAACATCCTCCCCGAGGAACATTGTGCTGGGATGCCGTCCCTGTGTATGATGGAAGAGATTCCATTTTTTACGAGTTGGAATGAGATCCCCTAATCAGTCTGTTTTTGGAATAAAGGAGAATCAATGAATTACAAGCAAATTATGCCCGCCGTGGCATTGACCCTTGGCGTGGCTGCTACCATGAATGCGGCTCAAGCAGGTAGTCTGTTTCAGATGAGCGAAGTGACCAGCAATGGTACTTTGATTGCTGAAGCAGAGCACAAGTGCGGCGCTGAAAAAGCAGCTCATGATTGTGGCGCTAAAAAAGACGAGCACAAGCACGACGCCAAAGACGCCCATCATCATTGCGCCGCTGATAAAGACCACAAACACGACGCCAAAGATGCTGAGCATCATTGCGCCGCTGACAAAGACCACAAACATGACGCCAAAGACGCTGAGCATCATGGTGCGGCTGACAAAGAACACAAGCATGATGCCAAGGACGCTGACCATAAATGCGCTGCTGGCGCTTGTGGTGCCGATAAATAACCGGTTAACCGCTTATTGTTCAAGTTGAATCTGGAAGAGGTTGACCGAATGGCTTTAGCCACGCACTCGCATCAAGCAGCCACTGGTTTTCAGGGCTGCCCTGTGCTGGGCGTTGGCTTGGGCTTGCGTCGACCTCTTCTGGAGGATACTTTGGCCGCCACCGACTTAATCGACTGGTTGGAATTCACCCCCGAAAACTACATGGGCCGAGGGGGAAAAGCCTTGCGTCTCTTGCAGCGAGCCAAGGCCAGCTATCCATTAATCAGTCATGGGGTCAGCCTCTCCTTGGGCAGTCTGGACCCCATTAGCGAGGCCTATTTGGCTGAGTTGTCGGATTTGTTTGGCTGGACTCATCCGGCCTGGTTTAGCGATCACCTGTGCTTTAGCAGTTTGGACGGGAATTATTTCAACGATTTAATGCCGTTGCCCCGCACCCCGGAAACAGTTCAGCATGTGGCCTCTCGCCTCAAGCGCTTGCAAGACCGCATGCAGCGGCCCGTGCTGATTGAAAATATTTCCCAGTATGTAAATACGCCTTTTGATGAAATGCCGGATGCGGCCTTTATTGCCGCTATTTTAGAGCAGGCCGATTGTGGCTTGTTGCTGGATGTGAACAATGTTTATGTCAATAGCGTCAATCATGCCTTTGATCCGGTGGCCTTTCTGGATGCGCTTCCCCTGCATCGGGTGGTGCAAATTCATGTGGCCGGGCATCATCAGTTCCCGGAAGGTTTGGTGGATACCCATGGCGCTGCGGTGATTGAACCGGTTTGGGTGCTGCTGCGCTGGGTGCTGAATCGATGCAACCCCTGCGGGGTTATGCTGGAGCGGGATACTTATTTGCCTGCTTTTGCCGATTTAAAGCCCGAGCTGCAAATGATTCGGCAAATCTGGAAAGAAACCGCTCAGCCTGAAATGGCTTCCAAAGGCCGTCAGGCTTTCGCTCAGGACGTGCTTAATGTCGCTTCTTGAGTGGCAAACCGGCTTGAGTCAGGCTTTGCTCTTGCCGCATCAGCCCACCCGTGATGCCAGCCGCTGGGCCTTGCTGGGCCAGCAAGATGCTTCTAAATTGGCGCTCTATCAAGAATTAATGTTTAACACGGTGCGGGATACCCTACAAAATATCTACCCGTTTACCTATGCCTTGTTAAGCCAGCACGGTCAGGATTTACAGGCATGGCATACGCTGGTGGATGATTATCGACGCCACTGCCCCAACCGCTCTTATAAGTTGATGGGGGCTATCAGTAACTTTCATGACTATTTGGCAACGCAAGCCGACTTGATGGAGCATTATCCATTTTTGGCGGATTTGGCCTTGTACGAATGGCTGGAAATGGAAGTACTCAATTTGCCCGATGTTGCCTTGTCGTCAGGTTTAAAGCCCGAAGTTCCGGGTTTGACGCAGTTAGGCTCATTTTGTCCAGTTTGGAACCCGGTGAAACGCTTGCAGGGGTTTCATTACAACATTCCGATTTTGCTCGATCAGCTTCAGGCCAAGCGCAGCACAGCGCCGTTGGCCTCGGCGCCACGGGATCCGGTGGAGATACTGATTTATCGAGACCCGGAAACATTGGAGGTTCGGTTTTTTTGCCTGAATGAAATCACGGCCTCCCTGATGCGATTGAGCGAGGCGGGCTCTTACCATCAGGCGTTGCTGGCTTTAAAGCTGGAATTGCCTATGCTGGCGGATATTCCTGCAGCGGTAATTGCGGAGCAGGCCTTGGCCTTATTTCAAAACTGCCTTCAAAAGGGAATGCTGCTGGGTTCAGTTTCGGTTGAATAAAATAATGGATTGATTGTTAAAAGGAGTTTTTTCTATGTTTTCCCGTTCTTTGGCGCTAACGCTATTTGCCCTGTTGCTTGCGGTTGGCGTACCTTCCGCCTTTGCCAAGCCTTTAACCTTTAAGGTGGAAGGCACCAGCAAGGATCTGGTTTCTTTTAAGTCGGATGCCCCGGTGGAGGTGATTAATGGCGATACCCATGCCGTTAAGGGCGATATTAAGCTGGATGACAGCTTTCAATTTGACACCAAACACCCTTTTAACATTAACTTTACGGTGGATCTGGCCAGTATAGATACCGGCATTCCCCTTCGCAACGAGCATATGCGGGATAACTTTTTGGAAACCAGCCAGTTTCCCAAGGCTACCTTTGTTACCAAAAGCGTTAAGTTACTGAAAAAGCCGGACCTGTCCAAGGCCCAAACCGTTAAGCTGGATGCCACTGGTGATTTTACGGTTCATGGCGTTACGGTTCGTAAAACCATTCCCTTAACCGTGGATTACGCCCCAGGAGCCAACAAGCAGCCGGATCACATTCGGGTGCGTGGGAAATTTCCGGTAACCTTGGCCCAGCACAACATTAAACGCCCGGAAGCGCTTTTTGTAAAACTGGCGGACACGGTTTTTGTAACCGTGGATATGACCGGTAAAGCGATTTAACCCATCCATTCAATAAAACCACAACTTAAAGCGGGCTGAATGGCAATTAACCATTGCATTCAGTCCGTTTTAATCGTTAAAGGCAATCTCAAGGCCATAACTGCTAAAAAACAGCCCTTGCCGCCAAGCGATCAGACGCTCCCCCGATAGATACAAACTTAGAATCCGAAATAATGGCCCAGTACAAAGGAAAACACATAGAAAGCGCCTGCGGTGTAAGCGGTTATTTTATTCAAGGCCGCTTCAGCGCCTTTCTGGCTGGAAAAAATTTGGGAGGTTCCGCCCATGCCGCCAATGCCATCGCCTTTGGGAGAGTGGATCATAACCAATACAATGAGCAGCACCGCAGACAGGATTTGCATAATTTGTAGAAAAAGACGGATAAAAGGGATTAAACTGTCCATGGCCAAAGTGTCCTTGCTTGCATCAGAGTGACCTTATTTAATCATAACCCTTGGCCCGCGTGAAGGCTTTCTGTACAATATCAATACAAAGAGGAAGATCCCCATGCCTTTCATCACGCTCGTTTTCAACCGAAATCTGGTTTTGACATCATTGCTCGCTGTGCTATTAACGGGCATTGGTTTGGGAGGGACGGCTGGGGTCACCGGCTCTGCCTATGCGGAAAAGTACCAAAGTCGCTTGAACAACCTTTTATTGAGAAAAAATGATGTGTATTTGCCCAATCGCCTTACTTTGGGGCAGGAGGCTCGCTTTATCGTGAAGGCGCAGCCGGGCAGTTTGGTTAAATTGTTTATTTCCGCCCAGGGTCAAGGCAAAATATTGCCCAACGATGTGGTTTTACGGGTAGGCGATGACGCGCAGGAACTGAGCGGCACTGTGCCTGAAAACGGTGTGCTGGAACTGAGAATGGATGTGCCTAAGGACCCGAATCTGGAAGGGCAGTTGGTGTATGTGGATGCGGTGTCCGGGACTTCTGAGGAAGACCTGAGGCCCATTGATTTGGTGGATTCCACCGGTCGGCGAACCGATGAAAACGCTTTGCCCATGATGGCGCAAGTGATGGGCGGCAGTGGTCCTTCTGTAATGCCAGCCATGCCCGGTGTTTCGCCGCAAGTGTTTAACCAGTTAACCACCATGGGCAATATCTACTCCCAAGGCGATAAAGAGAAGAAAGATTTGCTGGATAACGGCACCATTAACCGGGATCGGGATGTTGATCGCAATCCCTTCATTAACCGGGGCTTGCAGCAGGGTATTGGCGGCGGACGCTAATTAGCCAGCCGGAATCACGCCTTAATCAGGCCGCTGGCATTGCCGTGGGAAGCGGCTGATTCATCCGAATTTCCCGGAATGGATTGGCGGTTGCGGTTGCAGGCACTGGGGGCATGGTCAGCCCGTAAATTGGAGTGGGCAAAAACGCTTGGGCGTTGGGGGGGGCGTAAGGGGCAAAATTGCTTGCCGCTGGCGCTGGCCCTGTTAAACCCGGCAACGTCGCACTGTAAGGGCTGACGCCAGCGGGCTGGGCCTGCTCGGGGTCCATGGGCATGGGGCTGGCTTCACGGGCCAGTAGCTTGAAATTGACTTGATCCTGTTGATCGGGGATCAGGTAGCCTGCGTTGGCTTGAATTTGCTGGTTGATTCGGCGGGCCAGATTGACCGGCAAACCCGCATGGTGAATGGTGGGTATTAAGTCTCTGGCGCTTTTTACCACGGGGGCCGCAATGTTATCGTCACTGTCGGCCACCACAAACTTGAGCTGGTTGTCTTGCGGATCGGTATAGGCCCCGGTAATGGTAATTTCGTGTCCGGCCACAATGGCCCCGGTGTCATCGGTGTCTGTGGTGCCAATAATTACAGGCTCGTTCATGCGTAAGGCTTCTAAAATGTCCTGAGTGGTTTGTTCAAAGGGGCGGTTGTACCCAAAAAGGTAGGAGTTGTTCTCTTCGCCGGGGGCAGGGTTGGCTTTGTTGTTAACGGCCTGATAAGTGACCGATTGCACCCCGCCATTGTCCTTAATAATGGCTTCCATCAGGGTTTTTTCTGCCTCAGTGAGTCCTTTGCTGGTTTCACCGGGCACGTCAGCATCTCGCAAATCGCTGGCCGGATCATAGGAGTGGGTAACCAGATAGGTAATGGCCGATTGATAGGCGGCCCCAATGGCATTGCGAAACGGCCCGTTGGCAGGCAGGTTTTGGCTGGCCGTTGCCCTTACCACCCCAGCGGGTGGATTTTCAACCTTCACGGTGACTTCACCGGGGCCGGAAACATAATAGGGAATTTGGTGTTCTTGCAAAATTTGCAGTGCTTGGGCCGGGTTATCCGGGGAAATTTCCGTAAATTTCGCTTTCTCAAAAAAAGCGTTCATGGGGCTGGTTAATTCGTTAATGTGGCGAGCAAATCCGGCGGGTTCTTTATCCGCCATATAGTACATGACGCTGGAGGCCACGCAGGTGGCGCTATTGTCCACGTTTAAGTCTTCAAAACTCAGGGGCTGGATGGGAGGCGGCACCTGTCTGCCGCTCAGGCCGGGATTGCTGCGAACGGCCATCAGTTTTTTGGCCTCTTGCGGGCCAACCGGGGCAAAACGCTGCGAAATGCTGTAAGGCTGGCTTAAAACCTGCACAGTTTCTTTCAAAATGGTTCGGTTGTTAAATCCCGCCGCCCGAGGGGTGGTGAGAATGCCATACAAATGATACAGGCCGGAGTGGCCGTCATCCGATTTTCCCTGAGTAATCACCCCTTTGTTCAGCAGGGTTTGGAACTGTCGTTGCGTACCCGGATCTAAAGCCCGCATGATTTGACTGGCCATTTTGATGGCTTGCACAGGTCCCTCAGGCACGTTGGCTGCCTTCAGGCTTTGGTACTGTTGCGGGTGGAGGGTTAAGGCGTTCAGTCTGTCCTGCTGGGTTTCCACCAAGGCGGGTTTACACTGTTGTTGTCTGAATAAATCAAACTGAATGCCTTCTGTTTGCAAAGGCTGGGGGGCTTGAATCGCTTGGGGGTAAGGGACGGGCAGGGTATTAAACAGGAGCGGCTGAGGGTAGACCAAAGCCGGTTGCGGTGTTGCCGCTCCCAATGGTGGAAGCGACTGGTTGAGCCTGAACGCAGGCTGTCCATAGGCTAGGCCTGTGCCTTGCATGGGCATGGGTGGGTATGGATAGGCTGGGGGTCTGCCCTGAATACTCATACGGTTTGCCCGACTCCTGGAGGTTAAGCGTCCAATTTGAATGTGAGATTCTGAGCTATAAAAACCACTCAAGTGGGAATGTTGTTAGCAATCCAAGGTTTTTATCGGCCATTCTCAATCGGGTCTTAATCAAGGCTCGTTTTTGGCCTGTTCCACCAGGGTGTGAATGGCTTCCTCAATCTTGTGGGTCATGCTGTCCATGTCGCCATCGCATGGAATCATCTTTCCTATCCGCACTTCAAGATGTATTTTTCCGTTGCGCTCCACCTGGGCCAAACCCAAAGGCAGCACAGGCACTTTGGCGCTGCACGAAAAATAGGCCACCCCACGTTTGGCTTGCCCCACTTCTTCGGTTTTAGAGCGAGTGCCTTCTGGAAAAATGCCCAAGGCCCATTTTCCGGTTTTTAATACTTTTAAGGCCGATTTAAAGCTGGATAACTCCATTTTGTCCCGGTTAACGGCAATGGAAGACATGCCCCAGTTGTACAGTCGAAGCCAAAAGCGCTCGTACAGTTCTATCTTGGCCAAATAGGCAATGGGCTGGTAATCTAGCGCCAGTGATACCAGCGAAGGGTCCAGTAAAGAGATATGGTTACAAGCCACTACATAGCTGTGGAAGCCTTTGGGCTTATTTTCCCGTCCTTTAATCCGCAGTTTGTACTTGCATAAAAAATAGGCTTCCATGGTACGGATGCAAAGCCACTGGTAGAACATATGCGGCCAGGTTAGCTGGCTGTCCGAAATTTGGCTGTAATTCCACTTGGGGTTAAACATGTTGGCTCCCGGCGTCAAATTTGACAAAGAAACAAATTGAAAATTAGAGAAAAATAAAAAATGAAGTTCAAAAAAGCGTCTATTCTGTATAAAATCGCTGAAAAGGATGATAACACGGACAAAGGGGCTTTTTTTAAGGCTGGCAAACGGTATGATAGTGTTACCATGTCCAATTTTTTCCGCTATGCCACCCCCCCGGATACTTACCAACGGCGATTTTTAGAGGCTGTCTCTAACCGCCAGCATTTGATTGCCAGCTTTCCGCTGGGCCATCCGGTGGTTTCTCTCTACGCATTGGCAGGCATGATGGGAAATGGCATGGTGGTGGCAGTATGTCCAAGTGGCCGTCAAATTCGCCGAAATCTGGAATACTTTAAATCCGCCGGGTTTCGTTTCCCCGATGTGGCGTTTCTGGATGGTACCCAAATGCCGCATGAAGAGCGCTCTGTACAAAAAGAAATTAACCATAACCGGGTCAAGCTGCTTTACATTACCCCGGATCGCTTTGTGAGCCTAACCTTTCTGGAAGTGTTGGTGCATACCCCCATTAATTTTATGGTGGTGGAGGAGGCGGATCGCTTGCTGCCCTCTACGCCGGGACATGCCCATTACCGGCGTTTTTATGAAGAAGGGCTGTTGCAACTGCGTCAATTGCCGCCTATGGCCTTGCTGATTCCCCCCCTACCCCCCGCTCGCTTTCGAGAGTTGAGTGAACGTTTGGAACTGCCCAGTTATCAGTCCATTCAATGCCCGCCTTTGGTGGAGGGTGTGGAACTGCAAGTGCTGCGGTTGTTGACCGAGCATCAGAAATTTATGGCGCTCACCGATAAACTGTCGGGCAGCCCCGGTAAGGGGAAGCTGGGTAAACTGGATGGAGCAGGGGCCACCCTGATTCAAACGGCCTATCCGGCTCAGGCCGAAAAATTGGGTGCCTCGCTGCTGGATTACGGCTTTGATTCTGTGTGGATTACCCACTTTAAAAAAACGCCTAAAGAGCAGGCCCAGATTCTGGAAATGGCCAATACCCGCTTAAATGCCATTGTGGTCAACGCCGGATCCGATACCCGGTATTGGTCTCCGTCCCCCGAATCGAATCCCCGGCTGGTTTTCTGGACACCGCCAGCCAGTGTTGAAGACGTGTTTATGCAGGTATTTCGTCAAACGCAGTCCATGCAGGCCGCTTATGGCCAGCAGCATGTAATGAAAGGCCTGATTTTTCACACCAAGGAAGATTACCAGGCCAGCTTGAAACGACTGCGATACAGTCGGGCTTTGGATGAGGCGGAAGTACAAAGTAAAAGCCATGCCCTAAAGCATTACCGGCATTGGGCTTTATCCGAAAATTGTCGGTTGCAAAGTTTGGCCGCTTATTACCAGGGGGCTAGTGTGATTGAACTGCCACCCTGTAGGGTTTGCGATCGCTGTCAGGCCAATCAGGGCAAGGCCGTGGCCAGTGAGCCGGTTTTCCGTAAACTGATAAAGCACTGGATTTTTTAGGGTTTAAAGCGGTTGAAAAATAACGCACGCTCCTCTGGGTGCAGGAGATTTCCAGTTCTATTTTGTTTATATACAAACTAGAACTTTATAATGGAGGAGTAGTACAAGGAAGTGAGTGGTGGTCTAAGCGACTGATGGATATTACTTCAATCATTGGACTGGCCCTGGGGATGGCAGCCGTATTTGGCGGGGCCGTACTGGAAGGTTTGCCCCTTTCCGCCATTGTACAGCCCACTGCCTTTATTATTGTGTTTGGGGGCATGTTAGGGGCCATTCTATTGCAATCGCCCCAAGTGGATTTGGTGAACGCCGTGAAGGATTTGCCCATTATTTTTATGGGCGTGAAAGAAAAGCCGGGTGAAGTTTCTGAGCTGATTGTGAATATGGCTTTAAAAGCCCGAAAAGAAGGCATTTTGGCCTTGCAGGCTGAAATTGGCTCCATTGAAGATCCTTTTTTGAAAAAAGGCTTGGAGCTAATGACCGATGGCACCGATCCCCAACTGTTGCGGGAATTGCTGGAAACCGAGCTGAGCCATTATGAGGAATCGGTGACCCATGCCTCTAAAGTATGGGAAGGTTGCGGGGCTTATGCGCCGACGGTTGGTATTATCGGGGCGGTATTGGGCCTTATTCACGTTATGCAGAATTTAAACGATCCCAGCAAACTGGGCGGTGGTATTGCCGTTGCCTTCGTAGCGACCGTGTACGGGGTGGCCGGAGCCAACCTGCTGTTTATTCCATTGGGCGGAAAGCTCAAAGGCAACCGCCGTCAAACCATTATGACCCGAGCCATGATGCTGGAGGGGATTCTTTCCATTCAGGCCGGAGAAAGCCCCAGTTTTATTTCCGAGAAACTGAAAGTGTTTATGCACGGACACGATGGGGGCCATAAAAAGGACCCCGGCCCTGAAGCATAGGCCCGCAGGCTGAAAAGGACAGGTTTTAATTCGGCATGGCCAGAAAGCATAAACATCCTGAGCATGAGAACCTGGAGCGGTGGCTGGTTTCCTACGCTGACTTTATGACCTTGCTGTTCGCCACGTTTACCGCTTTATACGCGATGGCCCAAACGGATGCCGCCAAGTTAAAAGATGTGAGTACGGCCATTCGGGAAGGCTTTGAAGAAAAAAGCATTATGAATGGCATTAATAGCGTCCTGCAGGGCAAAAGCGCTCCTAGCCGAAATCCTGATCCGCTGAGCCAGGAAAAAGGGGCGGGACCGGGAGTGATTGGTCGCTTTGATAGCATGACCTACCAGCCGGGTGAGGTGAAATCCACCCAGAAGCTGGTGGATGATTTGACCAGTGATTTAAAAAGCGCAAACCATGAAATTAAAAGCCTGGCGGTGGGTGGGGGTGGAAGCAAGGATGGCCCCAACGCTGAGGCAGGACAAGGCAAAGGGGCAGGGGCGGCTCAACAAGCCGGTTCTGGCGGTGGTGCCGAAGCGGGTGATGTTCCGGTGCGGCAAGTGGAAGTTTCGGTGCAGGAGCGTGGGATTCGCATCAGTTTTGATAGCCGGTTGCTATTTGGAGCAGGAGAATCCACCTTACAGCCTTATGCCTACAAGTTTTTAGACAAAGTGGCCGCCCGCCTGAAAAAATTTGATAACCGCCGCATTCACGTGGAAGGCCACTCTGATAATCAGCCCATTGCCACCGGGCAATTTCCTTCAAACTGGGAGCTTTCTTGCGCCCGTTCCAGTAGCGTGGTGCGCTTCTTTGCGGGGCGCCATCAGTTAAATCCCGCCGCGTTGGTGGCGGTGGGTTATGGCGATACTCAGCCCATTTCCAATAACGCAACCGCGGAAGGTCGGGCCAGAAACCGTAGGGTGGATATTATTGTCTACAACGAAAAAATGAGCGCGGTTTTAAACCCCCGAGTGCAATTTTTGATGGAGCAATCCATTGTTAAAAGCGTTTCAGACGGGCCGGATCAGCCCAGAACCGTATTGCCCGTGTTACCGGAAAAACGGCCCGATCAACCCGCCGATGGGCCGGTGAAGGTGATTATTAAGGAAAAGGACGGCACTGAAAAAGTGTTGATTCCCAAAACCAGAGCGGTCATGCCCAAAGATTTGTCATTGCCTGTTCAGGAGGAGTCTCTTCCCGCTAAAAAGCACACTTAAAAACCCGTTGAATGCGCTTTTAATGTGCGCCTAATGCATGTCTGCTCTCTCAAAAAACGGGAAAAGCCCCTGGTCGCAAAACAGCAGATCCAGAGGCTTTTCAGATATTTAAATCAAATCCACTTCAATTCGCTACTCTCAATCCTCCAGTGTTTCCAATCTTGTGTGTTCCTGATTTTATTAAAGAGTCGCCTCTCCTTTGCATTGGGGTTTGTAAAGTGACTGATTGTAAGCGTCTGTGCTGCCTCCTGTCAGTGACTTCTCAAAATAAACGAATAAGACCTCCGCTGGTTGGGATGGGCCTCGTGTCAGCTGGTGCGCTGCCGAAACAAGTCACTCATTTCACGCAAAATGATCGAATGACCTACCTTTCTTTTAGGTGTGAGTAGTTATTTGCGCTTTTACTTCAACGTGTTCCTTGCTCTATAGAAATAAAAACAGGCGGGCGTCTTGAATTGTCTGATTGTTTAGTAAAAAAACAATTTACAAAGCGCTGAGTAAAAAACAATTTACACGAGCGAATAGCAAACGATTGGGGTGAATCTGATTAGTTTTTTGCTTTTTTCTGAAGGCGGTTGTAGTTTTTGGCAAATCCCTGAGAGTTCATAAGGCCCGGACTGAGGCTAATGGCCTTTTGGTAAGCGTTTTTTGCTTCCGGCCATTTTTTCAGTTTTTCATAGGTATCGCCTAGCCGCAGGTACACGTTATCCCACTGCTGATAAATGCGGGCCGCCTCCAGATATTTTAAAACGGCGCTTTGATAGTCCTTCTCGTTAAAGGCCATATTGCCTTCATTGGCCTTTTGAGTGGCCAGGGCTTGCTTGGACTGAATGCGCTTGATGCCCGCCTGATAGTCCGCATCGGCTTTGAGCTGGTAGGCCCGTTGGTAAAACACTTTGGAAAACTGCAACTCCTGAACCAGCAAAAGCCGGTCGGCCAATTGGGCATACTCGCTTTCCGATAAGCCGTCCACTGGTTCCAGCCGTTCAGCGGTTTTGGCAAAGTCTCCTAGTATAAAGGCCGCTTCTCCGGCAATGGCGTCATCATTACCAGCAGACAACCGACTTAAGCTCCCACGAACGGTTTCGCTGAGTTCTTCCTGCTGGGCAATCTGAATTTTAAGCCGGTCCAGCTGGCGTTTCAGATCGCCCGGATTCTGGCGCAACGCCGCTTCAACCCGCTGTAAATCCTCGCCCGCTTCTTTACTCATCAACTCGGGATGATAAAAATGATGGAGGTAATGCAGGCCACTGATTGCGCTTAGGCCTTCATCCACGGTTTCCGGGTGGTCGGGCTGAATGGTGAGCAGTCGCCGCCATTGCTGCAAGGCCAGCTCAATTTTTTCCAGCCGGGTATTCTGGCGGGCGCTGGCATACAAGTCGTTTAACACATCCGGCTTTAGGGCCAGCGCTTTCTGAAAAGCGTGAAGGCTTTGGGTGGGTTGATTGGCAGCCTCATACAACTCGCCCAGCTTCAGCCAAACCTGGGGTTCCCGTGGGGTGTAAACGGTTAACGATTCATAGTATTGAATGGCGTTCCGGGTTTCGCCCAGTTTCTCAAACTGGGTAGCCAAAAAATAATCCCGCTCGGGCAGGCGTCCATAATCCAGTTGTTCGGACTTCAGGCCGTATTTTACGGCTTCCACCGGTTGATTGGCGATGCCCAGTAATTGGGCGGTAAGAAAGTAATTGGCCGAATCCAGCGGGGCCAGTTCTGTGGCATGAAAAATGGTGTCTTTGGCCCGCCTGAGATCTTTAACCTTAATATAAAAGCGGGTGAGGCCCTGAAAGGCCGGAATAAATGAGGGATTTTCTCGCAAAGCGGTTTGTAGATATTGTTCTGCGGTAATCAGGTCGTTTTTCTGAAGATTCCAATCGGCGGCGTAAGTCAGCACCAACGGATTGTTTTTATCCAGAGTCAACGCCTGCCTGAAATGCTCGTCGGCCAGTGCCTGATAATCTCGGCTATTGTCGGCCACTTTGCCGGTGGGAGAATTTTGCCACAGCTGGAACAAGCGACCCAGTGTGGCTGCTGTTTCCGCGGAGTTGGGGTGTTGGGCCAGCGTATTTTCTAAAATGCGTTTGGCTTTGTCGTACTCAAAGCGGCGAATGGCGATATTGGCCAAGGCCAGTTCCGCATCCAAGTCACGAGGGTGTGTTTTGAGATAGGCCTGATAAACGGCCATGGCGGAATCCGCACGCCCATTCTGAAGCAGCTGGGCGGCTTTGTCCAATACCGGGTCGCTGTAAACGGGGGCGATTATGGCCCAGTTTAGCCAGCCGCACAACAGAAGGCTGAAGGCTGGGGCGCTAACTAAAAAAGGAATAGTGCTTAGCCTGTTGGCGAAAAATGATGGTATCATCAGTATGTTCCAGATTCGGTCATTAAACTTTGACTTGTTCCACAGTTTATTTTTAAATGATACTGGTTTCTGGATGGTAAATCAGCCGATCGGGCCAAATTTCTTATCAGTCATTGTCTGAGCCAAGCCCCATAACCCTCTCATCTGAGCGCTTTGCCCAACAGCCAAGTATTGAATGTACCATTAGAGAAGACAAACGAGACAAGGCTATGCATTTAACCGGATATTCCATGTTGCTCCTGCTCCTCTTGTTGGCGGCCATTACGCCTTTTTTAATGATGGGCATTTCACAAATTGTACAGGTTAAATACCCCACCCGCTTGAAGGACACCACTTACGAATCTGGTATGGCTCCTTTTGGCGATTCCCACATCCAGTTTGATGTTAAATTCTACATGTACGCCCTGCTTTTCATCCTGTTTGATATTGAAACTGTCTTTCTGTTTCCCTGGGCGGTGGCTTTTGATCGACTGGTGCAGTCTCTGGGCTTGTTCCCCATTATTGAAATGTTTATTTTTATCGGAATCCTGATGCTGGGCCTCGTCTACGCTTGGAAGCGTGACGCACTCAGGTGGCAGTAAGAAGGATGGAGGTCAATCTACTATGACATTGACAGAAACCGTAGTAAGTGGCATTCAGGATATGCTGGAAAGTTCTGGCATTCTGGTCACCACTATCGACACCGTTTACAACTGGGCGCGTTCCAACTCGGTTTGGCCCATGACCTTTGCCACCTCTTGTTGTGGTATTGAGATGATGACCGTGGGCGCTTCCAATCACGATATCTCCCGGTTTGGCTCTGAAGTGTTTCGGGCCACCCCTCGTCAGTCGGATTTGATTATTACCGCAGGCACCATTACCCATAAAATGGCGCCCGCTCTGGTTCGTTTGTATGAGCAAATGCCAGAGCCCAAGTACGTGATTGCCATGGGTGCTTGCACCGTGACCGGCGGTATGTATGAGAATGATTCTTATTCCGTGGTTCGAGGCGTGGATCGATTGATTCCGGTGAACGTGTACGTGCCGGGATGCCCGCCACGTCCAGAAGCCTTGCTGGATGCCCTCATTCAGTTGCAAAAGCAAATTCGCACCGAGTCCATTGTGGATCGTAAAAAACGTGCCGCCGAGCATGTGCCCCGGGTCGAAATCGGGCCGGGTGAAGTCTTGTTGCCGAAGTCCGGGCAGCCCAACGTGAAGTGGGGTGTTCAAAAATACGCGTATCCTATGGATGAGCTGCAATCGGAAGGCAAAATACCGTTAGTCAGAGGAAATGTGAAGTACCGCCATGAGCGAAGAGCAGAAAGAGAACAGCAAAAAGCCGGTAGCTAGCGCACCTGCTGAGGCTTCAACGTCCCCCAAGCCTGCCGCTCCGGCAGAGGCTGAGCCCGCGCCTATTCCTGCGGGTGAAATGGGTCAGCTCCTCGAGAAATCTAAAATCCCGGTAAAGCACTTGGGCAATGATGCTTGCGGGGCCGAAATGATTGATGTGGCTTGTGCCGATTTGCTTCGGGCAGCTGAAATGATTCGAGATCAAGGTCAGTTTGATATGCTCTTGTCTTGTGCTGGTGTGGATTGGAAAGATCGATTGGAGTCGGTTTATCATCTGTATTCCACCAAAACCGCCAAGACGCTGGCCCTCAAAGTCACCGCCGAAAATGAGCATTCTCCCAGCTTAATGCCCATTTGGCACGCTGCCGATTGGCATGAGCGTGAGTCTTATGACTTGTTGGGCATTCAGTATGACGGACATACCAACCTCACTCGTATTCTCATGCCCAACGATTGGCTGGGGCATCCCCTTCGCAAGGATTATAAAGTAGACGACCCTCGCCTGGTCTGGAATGAACGGTAAGGACGACTGACATTATGACGATTTCAGAAATTCCAGGAGTGCATACCGAAAAGGGTCTGAATACAGAAGACCTGGTCATTAACATTGGCCCTCAGCACCCTAGTACCCACGGTGTATTGCGCTTAATCACCACTTTGAACGGTGAAGTGGTGAAAGACATGGAGCCGGTTATCGGCTACTTGCATCGCAGTAAAGAAAAAATGGCCGAATCTCGCTCTTATTTTCAATACCAGCCCACGCTGGATCGGGTGGAATACCTTTCCTCCTTTTTCGATCACTTTGTGTTTGTGACGGCCATTGAAAAAATCGCCAACCTAAAAGTACCCAAGCGGGTCCATTATATCCGCATGATCACGATGGAATTGAACCGCATTACATCGCATTTACTGTGGTTTGGCACATTTTTGCTGGATTTGGGCGCTACCAGTCCCTTGTTTTACGCCTTCCGGGAGCGGGAGGAGGTCTTCAAGCTGTTTGAAGATTTGACGGGCGCTCGCATGATGTACAATTACTATCGTTTTGGCGGTGTAAACGCCGATTTACCACCGGGCTGGATTGCCCAGTGTCGTGATTTTGTGCGTAAAATGCCCTCCATCATAGATGAGTATGAGTCCATCGTGACCCAAAACCCCATCATTCTGGATCGCACGGTGGGTATTGGCAGAATGGATTTTGAAACTTGCCTGAAATACGGTGTAACCGGGCCTAGCTTGCGGGCAACCGGTGTGCCTCAAGACATGCGGAAAACCAATTCCTATGCCTGCTACGATGAAGTAGAGTTTGATGTTCCGGTGGGCAAGCATGCCGACGTGTACGATCGTTATTTGGTCAGAATGGCTGAAATGCGCGAATCTTGCCGCATTGTAGAGCAGTGTCTGGATAAAATTCCGGGTGGAGATACCCAGAATATTCTCGACAAACAGGCTGAAATTGAGGCCGCTCGCAAAGCCGCTAAAGAAAAAGGCGAAGATCCCAAGGCCATTCCAGATATGGATTTTGACTGGCAGATTCAGGGACAAAAAATCAACCTGATGACATACAAACCCACAGCGGGTGAGGCCTTCAGCGCGTGCGAGTCTCCTCGGGGCATGCTGGGCTGCTATGTAATTAGTGACGGTACGCCCAAGGCTTATCGTATGAAATGGCGAGGCGCCTCTTTTTCCAACTTGTCCGCGTTGCCTGAATTGATGATTGGTAACCTGTATCCTGATTTGATGGCTATCTTTGGTAGCCTGGATGTAATTTTGCCGGAGGTTGATCGCTAAATGTTCCAGACTCCTACCGACTATCCAGCCTGGTTGCCCCAACTTCTGAACTATGTCAGTAATTTGTTGGGCCTGTCCATTAACTGGGCCGATTTTGGCGCCGTGCTGCTAATTTTATGGGCCGTGGTCATCTTTACCCTGATTGCGACCGCTGCCATTACTTCCGTTACTTTTTTGGTTTTGATGGAACGGAAAGTATTGGCCTGGATGACGCAGCGCAAAGGCCCCAACCGGGTTGGCCCCTGGGGTACGCTGCAAACGTTTGCGGATGCTCTGAAGCTGTTGTTCAAAGAAGATATTATGGTCACCGGGCAAGACAAGTTTTTGTTTACCATGGCCCCAGCCATTTTCTTTTTGCCCGCTTTCGTATTTTTTGGGCTGATTCCTTTTACCGATCAGTTGCTGGCGGTTGCGCTGCCCGCAGGTGCCTTGTTTGTATTCGCCATCTCTTCCATTTCAATGGTGGGCGTGGTGCTGGCAGGATGGGCCTCTAACAATAAATACTCATTGCTGGGGGGGATGCGTAGCGCGGCTCAGGCCATTAGCTATGAAATCCCTTTGGTGATGGCCGTTTTGGCGGTGGTTCTGTTTACAGGCTCCATGAATATCAGTCAAATCGTTCAGGCCCAGCAAGGTCCTTTCTGGAACTGGTACGGCTTTTTGCTCACCCCGCTCACTTTGGCTATTTTCTTTATTTCCGCTTTGGCGGAAGTGAACCGGATTCCGTTCGACTTACCAGAAGCCGAAAGCGAACTGGTGAGTGGCTACAACACCGAATATTCCGGTATGAAGTTCGCCTTGTTTTTCTTGGCGGAGTATGCCTCTTTGTTTGCGATGAGTGCCTTTACCACCGCTTTTTTCCTGGGTGGTTATCACAGCCCTACCGGTTTCTTTTTAATGGAGTTGATAACCGGGCAAGGCGTTGCGAATATCACCGGTTTGGCCCAACTGGGTTTGCAGGTTGAAATGTTGTTCTGGTTTATGATCAAAACCTATGCCTTTATTTTTCTGGCCATGTGGATTCGGGGCACCTTACCTCGCCTTAAGCCGGATCAGTTGATGGGCTTTAGCTGGAAATTCCTGATTCCTTTGTCTTTGGTTAACATTTTTGCCATTGCCATTGAAAAATATATAATGTTGCCGGGTGGAAAGCCTGCTCTGCAAAGCTTGCCGCTGTTGAATACCCAGACTCTGGCGCCTTGGTTGGGCTGGGTGGTGGCTGCTGTCTTTATCTTCTGGCTCTTCTTTTTGTTGATGAGCCGACTGCTGAGTGAAAAACTGGAAGCGAGGTTAGCCCGCCGATGAGCGCTAAACATAACGATGTTCAACAAAACCGGGTGGTTGATGGCTTGAAAGCCATCGGACAAGGGATGGCCACTGTTTTTAGTCATTATTTCCGCCCTCCCGTTACGCTGGAATACCCGGAAGTAATGCCCGATCTCAGTACCCGGTTTCACGGGCGGCTTTGTCTGTTAACCAAGTCGGATGGCACGGATCTTTGCGTGGGCTGCCAAGCCTGTGCGCGGGTTTGCCCTTGTAATGACCTGATTCAGATTGAAATGCATCGCGACGTGAATAAAAAGCCCATCATTGATATGTTTACTATTGATATGGGCCGTTGTATTTTTTGCGGCAATTGCACCGAGGTTTGTCCGGTGGATTGCATTAAAATGTTGCCCGATTTTGAGTTGGCCGATTATTCTCGAGAAGCGTTGGTGCTGGATAAGAAAGACCTGACGCTGTCGGGCGAGGACTCTGATGAATGGCGATTGATAAGAGGCCTGGATCCCTTGGTGAAATAAACTGAAGGTTTTTACCTGCGGCGTTTTTTCCCTTAAGATAGACAAGGTAAGCCGCCTTTAAAGCCACCAACTTTAGTTAGTGCTAGAATCAGCAGCCCGTCGGAAGGCAGGGCAAGGGTAGAAGGAAGTAATTACAGATGCTAGATAGCGCAATATTCTGGATATTTGCCGTCGTCTCAATTGTGGCTGCCTTGGGAGCCATCCTGAATCGCAGCAATATTTACGCCGCCTTGTGCCTGATTGCCGTGTTCATGTCGATTGCCGGTTTTTATCTGCTCAATAACGCTGACTTTTTGGCCATTGCCCAAATCATCATTTATGCGGTGGGCCTCACTATTATTATGCTGTTTGCCATTATGTTTACCGGCGATCGGCCTATGCAGGCTAAAAAAGCCAGTCAGGCAGGTAAAGTGGCCTATGGCATCGTGATTGCCTATGTTTTCGCCTTGCTGCTGCGGGCCTCTTTTGTGGCTTCAGGAACGCAGTCGGCTGGCCCCAACCCCGCTTTACAGGCCCGTTTTGCAGCAGAAGGCAGCACCGCCATGCTGGGAGAGTTGCTGTTCAATAAGTACGCACTGCCCTTCGAGTTGGCTTCCATCTTGCTTTTAGCCGCCATGATCGGGGCGATTGTGATTGCCAAAAAGCGTTTTTATGAATCGGATGATGCGTTATTGGGTGAAGTGCGTTTGCCGTTGGATACCAGCAGCGCCCCGCCGGAATCCGCCATTGAAGCCTTAAGAGTGAAGCGCGAGTTTGAGCAAGCTGAGCGTGTAGCAACGCTAAAAGAAGTAGCCTCTGGCCACGGAGCCGATAAAACCGGCTCTCCCCAACCGTAAGTTCTGGAGTGTATTGAAGCAATGCCTGATTTTATAACTCATATCGGATTGACCCATTACATCATTGTGGCCACCCTTTTGTTTACCATTGGACTGGCCGGCGTGTTGACCGGTCGTAACGTGGTTCGGGTGCTGATGTCGGTGGAGTTGATGCTGAGCGCGGTAAACATCAATCTGGTGGCCTTTAACAATTATTCGCAAACTGGCGAAGTTCTACTTGGTCAGGTTTTCGCTATTTTTGTATTAACGGTTTCCGCGGCGGAAGCCAGTGTGGGCCTTGCGATTGTTATTGCCCTTTACCGGGCCCGCGCCACTGCGGATATGGAAGATTTTAACCTGTTGAAATGGTAAGAGCTTGGAGCTGACGACATGGACTGGTTTACAAACATCGAGAATATCTGGGCGGTTCCCCTCTATCCCCTAATCGCTTTTCTGCTCATTGTTGTAATTCGAACTTTTGCACCCAATAGCAAAAAAGAAATCTGCTCGGGCCTAACTATTTTTGGCACTCTTTTGGGGTTGTTGCATACCCTGGGTGCTGTGCAGTGGTTGTTTCAGCAGCCTGCTGACGCTGTGAAAGCGCTGGAGCATAACCTGCTTTGGCTGCAAACAGGCGATTTCAAGTTGTCTCTGGGGTATCTGGTAGATTCCATGTCGGTGATGATGCTTTTTGTGGTCACCTTTATCAGTATCCTGATTCAATGCTATACCCACGGTTATATGAGCCATGACAAAGGGTACGCCAAGTTTTTCGGGTACCTGGCCTTGTTCAACTTTTCCATGTTGGGCCTGGTGCTTAGTACCAATTTGTTCCAGATTTATATTTTTTGGGAACTGGTAGGCGTTAGCAGTTACTTGTTGATTGGTTTCTGGTTCCACAAGCCTTCCGCTGCGGCTGCTTGTATGAAAGCGTTTTTGATGAACCGGGTCGGTGACTTTGGGTTCCTGTTCGGTATTTTAGGCTTACTATTCTTTAGCTTCCCGCTTTGGAATACTTATGTGCTGGGTCATCCTGAAGCCGCCTTTTTATCGTTCAGCGCACTGCCTGCCATTGTTCCACAGATTGAAATGGCCGCTGGGTCTACGGTATTTACCATTATTGCCCTTCTGTTGTTTATGGGGCCTATGGCCAAAAGCGCCCAGTTGCCTTTGCATACCTGGTTACCAGACGCCATGGAAGGGCCTACCCCCATTAGCGCCTTGATTCACGCGGCGACCATGGTTGCGGCCGGTGTCTATCTGGTGGGTCGTGCTTACCCGGTGTTCCAGGCCTCTGAAACGGCCATGTTGTTTGTGACCATTATTGGCACCATGTCTGCCGTGGTTGCCGCTACCATTGCGTTGACCCAGTACGATATTAAAAAAGCACTGGCTTACTCAACCATGTCTCAGCTGGGTTTCATGATTGCCGGTATGGGTGTTGGCGCTTTTACGGCAGGCCTATTCCACCTGTTTACCCATGCCTTCTTCAAAGCCATGCTATTCCTGTGTTCCGGTAGCGTCATTCACGCCTGCGAAGATGAGCAGGACATGCGTAAAATGGGCGGTTTGGCCAAAAAGCTACCCATTACGCACATTGCTTATTTAGTGGGTACTCTGGCCATTTCCGGTTTGTTCTGGACCAGTGGTTTTTGGTCTAAAGATGAAATCCTGCTGGGCGCCAAGGCTTATTCTCCTGCCATTTACTGGAACCTGGCCATTACGGCTGGTTTAACCTCGTTCTACATGTTTCGCACTTATTTCCTCACGTTCTGGGGTAAGTACAGAGGCGAGGCGCATGTCCATCACGAAGACACCGCTATGAAATGGCCTTTGGCCGTGCTGGCTGTTCCTTCTGCCCTGATTGGTGTGGCGATGGCTGGCCTGCAAGATGTAAACTGGCTGCCTGCTTTCGGTTCCTATATTCGTTATGGTGCGCATCACGCAGAAGCCCATGCCCATACCTTCTTGGGTGCCGCTTTCTCCGAGGTGGGTTTGATGTCTTTGGTGATTGGTTTGATTGGCGCGGGTTTAGCCGTTCTTTTCTATGTGGTGGCCCCTGCCATTCCCGAGGCCATTAAGAAAGCGCCTTTCACCTCAGCTGCCTTCAGTTTGTTTTCCAACAAGTGGTACTTCGATGAAATGTATCAGTGCTTCGTCGATCGTATTTACCTGGCCTTTGCCCGTGGATCTGCCGGTTTTGACAAAGGTGGCATTGATGCGCTGGTGAATGGAACCGGTCGTAGTGTCATGGGGGCTGGCTACGCGTTGCGTCAGTTGCAGTCTGGTAAAGTTCAAACTTACATCGCCATCATGTTCTTTTCGGTGGTGAGTTTATCCCTGTTGTTGTTCTACTGGTTGATGTAGAGCGCTTTAAAGGAGCTAATGGTCGTGAATTTTATAACAGAACACTATCTTTCAATTCTGATTTTCCTGCCGGTGTTGCTAATTCTGCCTATTTTGTTGGCCCCTGAAGGAAAAGATGGTCGGAATATCCATATTTTGGGAATTGGAGGCGCAGCCCTTCTGTTTGTTTACTCCTCGTTGGCTTGGATGGGCCTGGTAAACCCCGTTGCAGAAGTCATTCCCTGGATTCCTAGCTTGGGGATTACCTATTCTCTGGGGACCGATGGTTTGACCATGACGCTGGTTTATCTGACCACTTTTTTGTTGCTGATGTCCGCAATTGCCAGTTTCACTTCCATTCATAAGCGTTTAAAGCTGTATTACTCCATGCTGTTTGTGCTTACCACCGCGGTGTTGGGCGTTTTTCTGGCCCGAGATATGTTCCTGTTCTTTTTGTTCTGGGAATTGGAGCTGATTCCTATGTACCTGCTAATCGCTATCTGGGGTGGGCCTAGAAGAGATTATGCATCGGTTAAGTTTGTACTGTACACCTTGTTTGGATCTGTGTTTTTGGTGGCCGGTACTTTGGCCCTCTACTTACACGCTCGCTCTTTACCGGGTGCGGATATGACGACGTTGTTTCAATTCCAGAGCATTCAAAATGCCATTGGGCAAAACCTGCCTCTCACTGCTCAGGTTTTGATTTTTATCGCCCTGTTCACCACTTTTGCGGTGAAGTTGCCGGTGGTTCCGGTGCATACCTGGTTGCCAGACGCTCACGTTGAGGCCCCTACGCCTATTAGTATGATGCTGGCCGGTATTCTATTAAAAATGGGTGCTTACGGCATGCTGAGGTTCGGTTTTGAATTCCTGCCGGATGCCGCCCGTGTGTTGGCCCCTTATATTGCGGTGCTGGCCGTCATTAACATTGTGTACACGGCCGGTGTTGCTTTGGTACAAACTGATTTGAAAAAGTTAATCGCCTACAGTAGTGTGAGCCATATGGGCTTTGTGCTGTTGGGGCTGGCTGCACTGAATGCCATTGGATTTAACGGTGCCGTATTCGTGATGTTCGCTCACGGTTTGGTAAGCGCGGCCTTGTTTATGTGTGTAGGCACCTTGTACAACCGTACGCACACTCGGGCCATTGCCGACTACGGCGGATTTGGTACCCAGACCCCTGTTATTTTCTACTTCTTCCTCTTTATGTCCATGGCCAGCCTGGGGCTTCCCTTGTTGGTTAGCTTTGCCAGTGAGACGCTGGTGTTTTATGGCGCGTTCGTTTCCAAGGCATTTCAAACCATCCCTTTCTTTGGCTCTCAAATCGAGTTGTCTATTCAGGGGTTAACCTTTATCGCCGGTTTGGGTGTGGTGATTGGGGCGGCTTATCTGCTGTGGATGCTGAAGCGAGTCTTCTTTGGCCCTATTCAGGCGCGCTGGACCTCGTTGCCTGACGCCACCAGCAGTGAAGTTTTCGTACTTTTAACTTTAACGCTTCTGGTAATGGCCTTTGGACTTTATCCAAGCTTGATTACCAGTGAGTTCGAGCCGGATGTGACCGCCATTGCTGATAAACATTACGCGGATTTGAACGCCCAAAATGTGGCGCTTCAAAAGCCCACCCTAAAATCCCTGTTGTCCACTCACAGTACAGGAGCCAAGCAGTAAAATGCCCGTTTATGATCAATTAGTTCAGTTTATGCTGGATATGAACCTGCCCTTAATCGCTCCTGAAATGATTTTGGTTTTCTTTATTCTGGTGGGTGTTTACCGCTTAACTGTTAGCACCACCCTCAAAGATCGTCAGGAACTCTGGGGTTATTCTTTACTGGGTTTGGTGATGACTTTGGTGATGCTGTGCTTCCACTGGAGCATTGATTACGTTAACGACCCCCGCTACTTTAGCCTGGATGTGTTTAACGGCTTATTTTCCGCCGATTTGTTAAGCCTGGTGGTGCGCACCTTGTTGGTGATTGGCACCTTGCTGGTGTTGATGTTTACCCGTGCCTACATTGATAAAAAAGCCGAGGTGCCGGGAGAATTTTATGTGCTTCTGCTTAGCGCCTTGCTGGGTGGCATGATGTTGAGTGGCGCCAAAGACCTGATTATGGTTTTTGTTTCTCTGGAAACACTCAGTATTTCCTCTTATGTGTTGGTGGCTTATTTACGGGGCAATGTTTTAAGCACAGAAGCCGGTCTGAAGTATCTTTTATACGGCGGCATGTCAACGGCCATCGTGTTGTTTGGATTCTCCATTCTGTATGGCCTGACTGGCAGTCTGGATCTGGTGGCTATTGGCAACCAGCTGCCGATAGTAATGGGCCAGGTTCACTCCATTGTTTTGGCTATTATGACGGTTATGATTGTGGGTGGCATTTGCTTCAAGCTATCGGCCGCGCCGTTCCATATGTGGGCACCGGATGTTTATGAAGGTTCACCCACCCCTGTGGTTGCCTTTTTGTCGGTGGTTTCCAAAATTGCGGCCTTTGCCTTTGCCATTCGTCTGTTTTCTACTGTTTTTACGCAACTTCCCCACTGGGCGGGCTTAATGGCCGTGCTTTCCATTGTCTCTATGGTGATTGGAAACGTGGTGGCTTTGGCCCAGCACAACATCAAGCGCCTACTGGCTTACAGTACGGTAGCGCATGTGGGCTACATGCTATTAGGGTTGGTGGTCATGACTCAGGAAGGGCTAAGCAGCCTGCTATATTACTTGATCACTTATCTGTTTATGAATTTGGGCGCTTTTGCGGTGGTCACTCATTTTGAAAATGAAACGGGCCGCTCTGATATCGCCGCTTATGCCGGATTGATTCGTAAGCGCCCCTGGATGACCTTTGTACTGAGCGTTATGCTATTGTCCTTGGCAGGCATTCCAATTACTTCCGGCTTTTTTGGAAAGTTTTTCCTGTTTCAGGCGGTCAGCAATGCTGGTAATCAGTATTTGTGGCTGGTGGTGACCGCGTTGTTAACCAGTACCATTTCATTGTATTACTACCTGAACGTCATTCGTTTAATGGTGATTGCCGAGCCTTCGGATGCCGTGGATGCCTTACCGGCTCACGGGACGGACAAGCGGGCCGTAAGCCTGGTTTCCTTTGCTTTGATGTTCTGCTTGATGGCCACTGTGGCCTTGGGCGTTTTTGCCGAGCCGATGATGGCCTTTTCAAACCTGGCCATCCATGGGGTGGTTCAAAGCAAAAAAATGCACGCTGAAAAGAAACCCGTTCGAGTCCTGACCCTATCGCAGCATTAGGACATCGGCGAGCACGGATTGCGTCACTTTAAAAAAAGAAGCCTTTGATTAAGGCTTCTTTTTTTTGTGGGGGTGATTGATGGGTAAGGCCAAAAGCCTATGAAACGTTTATAGGCGACAATTCCAAACTGGGCATCCACGCTTTTAGCTGACTCAGGCTACGTTCCACGTACAGTTTGTTTCTGGCTTTTTTGTCTTTCCGCTTGAAGCTGCCCTCGGGTAATTCGGGGAGAATGCCCCAGTTGCTGTTGATGGGCTGAAAATTCTGGTGAATGGCCTCCGGGCGTGTGATGTAGCGCAATAAGGCACCCAGCATCGTTTCATGAGGGGGGACGATGGCTGGGGCATTCTGGTACAGTCTGGCGATATTGAAGGCTGCCATCATGCCTGTGGCGATGGATTCGGTGTAGCCTTCGGTTCCTGTTAATTGTCCGGCCAGCAGGATTTGGGGATGTTCTTTAAGTTGTAAGGTGGGTTGTAAAACCTCGGGGCTGTGGATATAGGTGTTTCGGTGCATCACCCCATAGCGAACCACATTGGCTTCCTGCAGGCCGGGAATCAGCTGAATCATCTGTTTCTGCACATTCCACTTCAGGTTGGTTTGAAAGCCCACCATGTTATAAAGGGTGCCTTCAGCGTTATCCTGCCGTAGCTGCACCACGGCATAAGGCCATCGTCCGGTTTTGGGGTCAGTCAGTCCAACGGGTTTCATGGGGCCGTAGCGCAAGGTCTGCACCCCTCTGGAAGCCATGATTTCCACTGGCATACAGCTTTCAAAAAAATTGGCAGATTCTTTTTCAAATGACTTCAGCTCGGTTTTTTCTCCGTGTATCAGAATGTCGACCAGCGCCTCATAGGCTTCTTTGTCCAAGGGGCAATTGATGTAGCTTCCGCTCTGCTCGGTTTTGCCTTCCGCGCCCGCATCGTAGCGGTCCTGGTAAAAAGCGATATCAAAATCAATGGAGTCTTTGCTGATGATGGGGGCAGCGGCATCAAAAAAATACAGTTGTTCCCGTTTCAGAATGCGGGCGATGGATTCGGTTAACTCTGGTGAGGTCATGGGGCCTGTGGCAATCAGTACCCAATCGTCTTCGGGAATGTCTGCCACGTTTTCACAGATGAATGTAATGTGGGGGTTGGCCTGTATTTGTTCCGTAACTTGTTGGGTAAATGCTTGGCGATCCACGGCCAGCGCTTTGCCCGCAGGCACAGAAACCCGTTGGGCTACTTTTAGGAGTTCGCAATCCAGAATGGCCATTTCGGCTTTCAGTAACCCGCTTGCGGATGCGCTTTCTTCCGTAATTAATGAACCAAAGCTGTTGCTACACACAATTTCGGCCAGCGATTTACTGTGGTGGGCGGCTGAGGTTTTTTCAGGTTTCATGTCATACAGCAGAACCTGAAAGCCCCGTTTTGCCAGTTGAAGGGCTGCTTCACAGCCTGCCAGGCCTGCGCCAATAATATGGATTTTTTTTGTTTCAAGCACGGGGTCTTCCTTCGATGTGAGTGTCTGCGATTATAAAGTTTAATGACGTGAGGCTTATTACTTTAAGATATTCTTTTTATGTTTTTTTGAGGGCAAAAGGTTCTATTTTAAGCGGTTTGATTGCTTTTTGAATGTCTTGAGGCAATCAATCCGATTCAAATGTTTTTATTTCAATAGTAAATTCCCAGTGGATAGAACGTAGAAGACGAGAGAACGGGTCGCATTTATTAACAGTTTAGCAAAGGATTGCCT
Source organism: Vampirovibrio sp. (assembly GCF_041737375.1). Lineage (NCBI taxonomy): Bacteria > Bacillati > Candidatus Melainabacteria > Vampirovibriophyceae > Vampirovibrionales > Vampirovibrionaceae > Vampirovibrio > Vampirovibrio sp. The sequence continues at coordinate 485,241 of NZ_JBGSRV010000010.1, read as the reverse complement.
GAGGCAGGAATTAATTCTGCTATGAACAGGAGGAGAGAGCACCTATGGGTTTCGCAGCAAGTCAAGCAAGATATATGGCGCTAACCGCTCGAAAAAGCGATTTGGAGCTGAACGGCCAATTTATTAACCAGGCTAGAATGCAATTGGCCAACGTTACTGGCGCTTTGTTTACCATTAGTTCAAATCTGGAGCCGGAATCAGCGGAGGCACAACTGTTACAGGCTCGTGTGGCCGCAATTCAGTCGATTGATAAATCTCTGGAACTTCAGCTTCGTCGGGTGGATACCCAACGGGAAGCGGTACAAACCGAGATTGAAGCCGTGCGTAAAGTAATTAGCAAAAACATTGAATCAACCTTTAAGACCTTCGGCTAATAAACTGCTTTAGCGGGCAAAAACAAACTGACTGATTGGCCGGTTGGCGAATCAATCAGTCTGTCATAACCGCAATCCAGAGTTAATCTGGTTTATTGGGCAGGAGAATTGGGGCAGGCTTTAGAGAGTGTTATGTGTGGGATATATTGATCGCTTATTTTCCTTTTTGGGGCGCTGAGTCCTTATCGGGTTGAACAAGCGATGTTACGCTGGGGCCTGAGAAATAGGTTTGAGCGACCTGTTGAATGTCTGCGGGCGTTATTTTTTCAATTAGTTTTGTGTATTGATCATCAAATTGATAGCCTGCGCCAATGATTTCATACAGGCCTAGGTAGTAAGCCTGATTCACGTTGCTGTCATGGGCCAGGGCAAAGCTGCCAATCAGTTTGCTTTTGGCTTCCGAAAGCTCTGTGGACGTAACAGGCTCCTTTTGCAACCGTTTGATTTCCTGGGAAAACCCGTTTTGCACTTTGCTGGTATTGCCGGGGTCTGTGCCGATATAAGCCACAAAGCGGCTTTGCTCTTCACGGGTGGGGTACATGGTGCCTACCACGTAGGCCAAGCCTTGTTTTTCCCGTAAATCCACAAACAGCCGGGAACTCATGCCGGTTCCCAACAGAGAGTTCAACACTTTTAAGGCCACATAATCTTTTTCATCCCGAATGGGTGGCACTAGCCAGCCCTGGGCAATCCAGGTGGCGGATAGCTGAGGTTTTTGCTCACTAACCGTTTTACTTTGCGTCAGCGCCGGAACCGCAGGGGTACTGATCACGCTGCGCTCGCAGTTTGAGCAAGCTGGATACAGGGAATTGAGGTAGTTTTGCAGGGTTTGGGAATCAAAATTGCCCACGGCGGAAACCACCATATTTTGAGGCGAGAAGTACAGGTGGTAATAATCCAGCAAATCCTGCCGGGTAATTTGATCCAGATTGGCCTCAATGCGCTTGCCGGTATTGCCATAGGGATGGTTCGGGTACAGGGCCATGGACAGGTTTTCGAAGGCTAAAGAAGAAGGGTTATCTCGGCTGGCCGCAATGGATTGCCGAATTTGCTCCTTCTTTTTGGCAATTTCATCAGGCGCAAAATCCGGGTTGTTCAAAACGTCTTTTACAATGGCAAACAGTTCACCCAAATCTTCCTGAATGGCTGTTCCGGTAATTTCAATAAAATCCTCATCGGTAGAAACGCTCAGGTTCATGCCCTTGCTTTCCAGTTCCTGGCTCAGGGCTTCCGCGGTGCGTGATTGGGTTCCCTGCATCATGAGGGTACTGACCAAAGTGGCGGTGCCGGGAATGGTTTCTACGCCCTGCCCGCCTTTAACAAACAGTTTTAAGGCCACGGTGGCGGAATCTTTGCGGGGCTTGGAAAGCAGGACCATGCCGTTGGCCAGTGTTATTTTTTCAACCGCCACTGGCGCTTCCGTAGTGCTTTTGGGCGTTTGGGAAACCGTTGCGGGTTTTTGGTCCGCTGCTTTTAAAAGCGCCAGGTTGGTTTCGTCCTCTGTTTTCAGGTTGGCTTTTAAGCTGCTGGGCAGTAGTTCTACCAGAACGGCCTGATCAAAGTTGAGGTACTGGTTCAGGGCCGTTTCCACTTTCTCTAGCGTCACTTTTTCCACATTGCTCACGTGATCCAGATAGTTTTGCAGGCTACCAATGGTTACGTTATAGCCAATGCTGGAGGCGGTGCCGTTGGTGCTTTCATTTTCAAACACAAAGTCCTTGATGTACTGGGTTTTGGCCTTTAATAGCTCTTCGGGGGTGATGCCTTTTTCTTTCAGGGTTCGCAGCTGGCTGAGAATTTCCTGTTTAACGGCTTCTCGGTTTTCTGGCTTGGATTCAGCGTTAATCACAATCAGGCCGGAGTATTTTTGGGTGTAATTTCCTGAGGAAACACTGGTGGCCAGTGGCTTGACTTCCCGTAAGGCTTGATACAGTCGGGAGCTTTTGCCAGAACCCAATGCCAGCATGGCAATATCTAGAGCGTAAACATCTTCCGGCTTTTGCTGGGCTGGCCCTAAAAAGCCCAGCGCAAAATAGGCCTGAGAAATGCTGGGGTTTTCTATCACCTTGGTTTGGGGGGCCTCGGGCGGGGTTACCAGTTCCACACTGGGGGCTTTATAGCCCTTGGGGGATTGAAAAGGCGGCTTTGGAAACGCCTGTGTGACCAGCTGCTTTGCCTTTTCAGGGTCTACATCTCCCACAATAATGGTGTTAAAGTTTTGGGGCTGATACCAGTAGTGGTAGTACTCCAAAATACTTTTTCTGGGGATATTGGCGATATTTTCCTTGGGACCCAAGGTATCGTAGCTGTAGCCATGCTGGCCGTACATTAGTTTGGCCAGCTCTACATACAGCTGACGATCCGGGTTGTCGTTGGCCCGGTTTATTTCTTCCTGTACCACTTTGCGTTCCTGAGGCAGCTCACTGTTGGGAATGGCCGCATTCAGCATCATGTTGGCATGTAGTTTCAGGGTTTCCTCAAAATAAGGGGTGGCCATGGTGATGTAATAGTGGGTGAAATCATCGCTGGTGGCGGCATTAAATCTGGAGCCACGGGCTTCCAGCATGCGATCAATCACCCCCGGCTTATACTGGTCGGTGCCTTTAAACAACAAATGCTCCAGAAAGTGCGATACACCATTAATTTTTTTATTTTCATTCACCGAGCCGGTTTTTACCCAGGTATCAATGGTCACAATGGGCTGGCTATGATCTTCTTTAATATAAAGGGTTTGGCCGGTGGGAAGTTTGTACTCCTCCACGGCAGAGCTGACGCTTTGGGCCAGAGAAAAAGGCGACAGAAAAAAGGCTTGGTTCACAATCAACAGTGCGCCAAACAACCCTTTTAAGGGAAAGCGGAAAAAGTTGCGAGGCTGAACAGGGTGCATGGGGGGCAGGTTAGTTGGCATACGAAAAAGAAACCTTTCTGCAATCGGGTGCTAATGAATTGGATTTTAGTAGGGATGGTTCGGATTAATCCGACGCATAAAACAACAAAATGCTCCACTTTGGGAGATAAAACCTCGGGAAGCAAAACCTCTCTTGGGTGCGATTATAATACTTATCCCGCTTTTGGGCGAGTCCATACCGGGGTGCGTTGAGCCGGAAATCCCCCGCTAGGCTTTCAGTAAAGGGTGTTTAAAAGTTTTTAAAATCAGAAACCCCGGATCGCTTTGAATCCGGGGTCTGATTGTGATGTTTAAAATGAATTTGGACTGAGGCTATACCCGCAAATAGGCTTTGATGCCTTGAAACATGGCGTTTAACAGGCCGATGTTAGACATGGCGTCAATGCCGCCTGTGGTTAAATGCTGTTGCAAGCGGGCTTGCCAGTAGGGATAGATATCTTCCTTGCCCAGTTCCAGTACATTGGCAATGGCGTGAAGTTTGGCCCAATCCAGCGGCATGGGCAAGGCGCCCCGCCACATGTCCACAATTTCCAGCCGTTGGCTGCGAGGAAAACGCTTGAGGAACTGCACGTTGCTCAGGCCCTGTTCTCTTTGCACCGATTTCAGGAATTCAATGCCCGCATCAATCAATCGGGGTTCTTCGGGCCGTTTGTACTCCGGGTAAGTTTCCGGCTCGGTTTCCATCACCACTGCTACTCGTTCCAGGGTGGTGGTGCGGGTGGAGAAGGCGATGTTCTCATCAATGAGGCTATAAACGTAAGATAAGGTCACGCCGATCATTTCGGCAAAATCTTTTTTGTGTAGATTGGCTTTTTCTAAAAACGCAACCAGTCGCTGGCTGCTATTGATTGCCTGCGCGCTGGGCAGTGTGGGTTCTCGAAGTTCTGACGTGGTGGTTACCATACAATGTTCCCCTCTTGCTCAATATGCTCAACTCTAACCCATTGGCGATGGTTGTGATGACAGTGCTGGTCGGGTGTCTGGCCTGTGTGGATTGTGGTGAAAATGCTCATTACTTTAACCTATCCGGTTGCATGAAAAACTTTCCACCCATTCTAGCAAAAACCTTGAATAGTTATATCAAAGTTGAAAGATTTTTATACATTAAAATGCCGTCTTTTAAAACCTGGCATGAATCCTGGATGTCTATAGATTGTAAATCAATGTAACATTCACTATTTAAAGGAGGGCGTTTTAGCAGGCTATCGGCTAAACTGAAGAACATCAATCGGTGAAACCTCTGGATAGTAGTAACGGAAGGTTGATTCCATGACCGAAACCGAAGTCAAGCTTTGGGAGCTTCAGAAAAATATCGCCCATTTGGCTGAAATTTCAGAAGAAGGATGGGTTTTAAAGTGGGGAGACTCCCCCCAGAACGCCTTTGAGATTGTTTGCCGCAAGGCCAGCGCCCTCCAGGTAGAAAGACTTGAAACCGCTCTGAATGAAGGTCACTTGAAGGCCATTGCTTCTCTTAAATAATCCATTTTTGAAAACGGGTAAGCGCAAATAGGTGAGTGAATCCCCGCTAGGTGGGGTGCAAGCTTGCTGCTAAAATACCAGCATTACTATCAGCACTGGAATGTGTTTGTGCAAATTTTGGCGCTTCAATCCGGTCCCTTAAGCGGGATTGATAACATGGCTCTGGATGAGGGCTTGTTAGAGTGGGTCCGGGCGCAAGCCAGCCCGGTTTTGATAGTGCGCACTTATCAGTGGCAAGCCCCCACTTTGTCGTTGGGTGTTCATCAAAAAGTTAGAGACATTGATTTCCTGCTGAAGTTTTACGGGCAAAACGAGCCGGTTCATGCGGTGGTCAGGCGTCCTACCGGGGGGCGGGCCATTTTACACGGTCATGACATTTCGTACGCCTTTATTACCAATGCCCCGGAAAGCCTTCGGCTGCCTTTGAAAGAGGCTTATGCGCTTTACGCCGGGCTGACCCAGCGAGCCTTGACCCGGTTGGAGATGCCGGTTCGGTTTGCCGATGCTGTTGGCTCTCGGGATTATTTACGCTCTCCGGTTTGCTTTGAAACCCATACCCCCTCGGATTTGGTGGCAATGGATGGCCAAAAAATAGCGGGCAGCGCCCAGCTCCGTCGAGCAGGTGGCCTGCTTCAGCATGGGGCAGCCTTTTTAAAGGGGTATCTCATTGATGAAGCCGCGCTGTTTAAAGCACTGTGCCAAGCGGCAACCGAGCATTTCCAAAGCTCGGCAACAGCGCTTTCCTTGGAGGAGGCTCAGGCTTTGGTTCCCAACTGGGCTGAATTACAGGCCCGTTATGAGCAGTCCTCAACCGAAATTTTGCAAAGCGCTTCCACCACCAAGGGGTCCCATTTGGTGCCAGCCTCGGTTTGAAGTGTTTTTAAGGCCGCTTTTGGGCTGAGTGCCTCGCCCCGGTAAGGCCGCTCCTGGGTCATGGCGTAATAGGCGTTTGCCACCGCCAGTATTCGGCTCCCCAAGGGAATACTGCGGCCTTTGAGTTTTTCCGGGCCGCCCGAGCCATCCCAACGCTCGTTCTGAGAGTGTAAAAAGGGAATGACCTCGGACAGGAAATTGATTTTAACCAGCAAGCTGACCCCCACGTTGGGGTGATCCCGCAGGTGATCCCAGTCCGCTGGGCTAAGGCTTTCTTTTTTACGAATAATTTCCTGGGGAATATGCACTTTACCCACAGAGCCGAGCAGCCCTGCCAGATAGGTCAAATCCACTGTTTTTTCGTTCAGCTCCAATGCTTCCGCAATGGCTTTGGCCAGTTCCCCTACTTTTTTGGAATGCCCTTTGGTAAAGTTCTGGCGGGCGTCTACCGCTTTGGATAAAGCTTCTACAAATTCCTGTTGATGAATGCCTAAATCGGCAATGCTTTCGGTAATTTGAGCGCGCATGTTCAACAGTTTGCTCAGGGCATGATCGGGTTGGCCAATGCGCTCTTGCGCTTCCGCCACTAATTGTTGCAGGCGCATGCCGGTTACAAATACCTTGGCGGCAATGTCTGCCAGATCGGCCATTTCATCTGAAAAAACGCTGGGCTGATCGGTTTCAAAAATTAGCAAGCCCATGGATTTCCCGCCTTCTCGCAACGGGGTGGCCATGAGGCTTTGGGTTTGGGTTTGGGTTTGGGCCAGTTTTTCGTTGGGTTTCCAGTTGGGAATTTTGGATAAATCGGGGAAAATGCGGGTTTCATAGCCTTGTTGCAAATCACTCAGCAGGTTATCGCTTTTGGCGGGAATGATGATTTCCCAGCGCTGTTTTTTATCAAGCGCCAAAGAGGTGCCGGTGAGATTGAGAGACTGTTCGCCGGTATCTTTGGTGGCGGTTTGAAACAGGTGACAGGCGCTAACCTGAAACATCTGGGCCAGCGTTGAGGCAATGGAATCATAAATTAGAAAGCCGGATTGGGCCTCAAGCCCCAGAACGCCCAGTGTTTTATCAATGGAATAAATATGTATCAGCTCTTCCAGCTGGGCTTTCAGTTTGCCGGGGTTGTCTCCCAGACGGTCGGTGATTTTACTGAGCAGTTCATCAGAAATAAAGCTTTCAGCCACAAAATCCCCGATATTGAGGGCATAAATCGCTTCAATGGGGTCCCGACCAGCATGGTCGCTGGAAGAAAGTGGGGTGTTGGGGGCTTTGGAATGTTCCAACGGATTCACGCTCCTGGTGATTTGATACGCTTGGGCCTAACCATAAGGGATGGTGGTTTTGCTGCCTGTCTAAGGTATCGGCATGGCAGGCCAACTCTTTAGAAAAAGTTCACAGGTTGGTTACAACATTTTACCGGTTTTCCAATTTTAGGGTGGGTTTATGCAAAGCGCTTCAAAAAAAAGCCCGGCCAAATTGGCCAGGCATGATTGATTTAACCCCTCAAGCAAAAAAATGAATCGGTTGAATCGGCGCTGAGCTGACTCACACCAAAGGATTGCCGCTCAAGTCTTAACCTCAGCGATGGTCTAATTGTTCTTTTCCCTCAAATCTGTCAATACGATTGGGTGTGGATTTTTTAGATGCTTTTGTTGTGCAAACCCCGGTGCTATCCCAACTTAAAAACTGGATGTGATGCGCTGTACCTTGGCTTACTAGCATAAACGTTTACAGTGGATATCTTGTGCGGGCCTCTTTTATTTTGTTTTTAAATTTTTTTGTCTGATATTGATATATCAAACGTTTTAAATTGTTAAGCGCGCTTAATGTTTGGTGGGTTGCGCTCTGGTATGGATGGTTTGAAATGGAATAGGGCTTGCCAGCGTAGGCGGGAATCGCTACGCTAGAAACTCACGATAAGAAAAAGAGTAAAGCTGTGTTGAATCCCTTTGAAACAAACGTTTTGGCCCCGCTTCCTGATGGTGAAACCTTGAATCAGGCCATTCGGGTGCAAGGGCTTTCCAAGCGCTTTAAGGGAAAAGGCGGCGGGGTGGAAGCCTTAAAGGGCGTGAGTTTCGATGTGGAGCGGGAAAAAGTGTTCGCCATTCTGGGGCCCAATGGGGCCGGAAAAACCACGCTGCTTCGCCTGTTAACCACCATTATGCGTCCCACCTCCGGGATGGCCCACATAGAAGGCTTTGAGCTTGGCCGTCAGGATACCCGGATTCGCCAGCTGATTGGCATTGTGGCTCAGGATAATCATTTTGATCGTTACCTGAGCGTTTGGCAAAACCTGGTGCTGCATGCCCAGTTACACGGGTTGGAAAAACCGGTGTATGAAAAGCGCTTGCAAGAACTACTAGAGCAAGTGGGCCTTTACGAGCGCAGGCACGATTATCTGGATCATTTTTCGGGGGGAATGCAGCGGCGGGTGGCCTTGATTCGGGCCCTCATTCATCGGCCCAAACTGTTGTTTCTGGATGAACCTTCCACAGGGCTGGACCCGGCGGCCCGTTTGGAAATCTGGGAAACCATTCAGGGATTGAAGCAGGAAACCACCGTTATTTTGACCACCCATTATATGGAAGAAGCGGATCGCCTCAGCGATCAGATTATGATTTTAAACTACGGAGAAGTGGTCATGGTGGGCACCCCTCAGGCGCTGAAATCCAGAATTTCTCCGCCCGATGTGTATGAGCTGTTTCTCAATGAGCCATTGGCTGACTTGTACCAACAAAAGCTGGCCCCCTGGATTTCGGAGGTCACCCTTCTGGATCGCAACGCCTTGCGTTTCCGCTTGGGCCGCCGGGAGGATTTGAACGCCCTGATGGCCCAGATTGTTCCTCAGGATTTAAAATCATTGGGCTTGGCTCAGGCCGATTTGGAAACGGTGTATCTGACCGTGGCGGGCCAATCCATGGCCACCTTTAAAGCGGGTTCTGGCCAGTGGAAGGAGCAACCCGAATGAAACTGGTTTATTTTCGGCGGGGGGTATTGCCCATTGCCAAAAAGGTATTGCAGCAGGAAGCCCAAGGCTGGCTGAACGAATCGATTAACACCATGGCCATTCCCTTTACTTTTTTTCTGGCTTTTGGGCTGGGGTTAAAGGGCTACATCTCCGATGTGAACGGGGTGTCTTACATGGCGTTCCTCACCCCGGGCCTGATCACCATGACCATTCTGCTGGAAGCCTATCGCACCGGGGCATGGGGACTCTGGATGGATCGCTGGCACCAGAAAATGCTGGACGAATACCGCATTAAGCCCATTTATACCACCGACATTATTATGGGTGAAATTTTGGGTGGGTTTCTGGTGGCGCTGATTAAAGGGGCCATTGTGGGGCTGATTTTGCTCCTGTTTTCGCCGGTAACCATTCAGTGGCAAGCGTTGCCGCTGTATTTTTTACTGGTTTTTCCGGGCTGTATTTTCTTTACTTGCATGGGTAGCGTGGTGGGTACCTCGTTTCCCAAGCCCGATCATATTGCCCAGTCTCAGACCATTTTTATTACGCCCCTGTTGTATTTAGGGGGCCTGTTTTTTCCCATTACCGCGTTGCCGGACTGGTTGCGACCCATCATTAACTGGTTGCCCACTACGGCCGCCTTTGAGGGCGGACGCGATATTTTGCTGCACAATCACATTGAATCCCGCTACCTGCTGATTATGTGGGCCTTTGCCATAATCAGTTTTGTGGGCGCTACCTGGCTGTTCAAAGAGACGCTCTCGGAATAGGCTTTTGAATAAGGCTCAAGGCTCTGCTTTAGGCGCTGAAGAAAGCTCCCGCAAAAACTGACGAATCACCGGGACGGAGTAGCCGGTATCAATATTGTGGCCCTGACTTTTAAAAATGACCAGTTTTTTCTGATGATTCGGGGTTCGGGCGTTTTCCAGCAGTTTTTCGGCAAACTGTTTGGGCATCATGCTGTCTTTGGCGCCATGTAATACCAGCAAGGGCGCTTTGATGGCAGGCATTTTATCCAAAGAGGTCATTTGGCTAAACGTAATTTTGTGCAAAGGCATCAGCCAGGCAGGGGCGTAGCTTTCCACCTTGACTTTGGCCACATCCGGGAAGCTGGTCATGGTGGATTCCAGAATGACCGCCTTACCTCCACCGTTGCGGCTGGCCAACTCGGTGGTGACGGCTCCGCCCAGAGAAACGCCGTGAAAAATCTGATTTTCCAGTGGAATGCCCTTTTGTTGGCTTAAAAACTGGCTGGCCGCTACCGCCGATTGATAAAGGCGCTCCTCGCTTGGCTTGCCCAGTGTGCGGCCATAGCCGGGATATTCATAGGCCATAAAGCCAAAGCCCTCATCGGTGAGGGGTTGATAGCGCAACATACTGGTGAGCGAAGATTTGTTGCCCATGGCGTGTAATACGGTGGGCTTATGGTCTTTGGCTGGAATGTACCAGCCGTAACTTTGGGCCAGCGGATTTTCCAGGTTGGGAATCTGGACTTCTTCCACGGTATCCAGCATGGCCTGCATTTCTGGATGGGCTTTTTTTGCTTCCGCCACCGAGGTTTTCAGGTCTGGCATATAATGTCCGGCAAACAGGTTTCTGGATTCCAGAGTTTGCAGGGTTTGCTGGGGTACCAGCCCCAATAAGCCTGTCATAACCCCTTGTATTCGGTTACAAATGAAGGCCCCCCAGCCTGATGGTTGATGTTTCTGTGGGTTGTTTGCGGCCTCAGCCTCCCAGCCCAGTAGCCTGCCCTGAAACCGGGGGCTAGAAGCGCACGGCCCAGTGGTTGATCTGGATTGTTTTGTGATTGGCAAAGCCGATGGCGGCAGCCCGAATTGTGTTCTCGATGAAACGGCAAGCATCGTAATATTCCCTCCCCTATGTCCCCCAGCTAACCCATTTTGTTTAAAGCGTTGTTTAAAGCGAAAAAGTAAGCATCCTGTTCAATGTAGCTTGAACCTGAGAAAACTTTTGCTTTGCCTTCCTGTCATCAGGTTTTGGCCAGCAAAGGTGGATTATATCTGCTTAGTGATTGCTTTGTCATTAAAACTTTTGAATTTTCAAAAAATCTGTCAAAAAACAGTAAAGTTTTGTAACTTGTTGCCGAAAGCCATTATACGGAAGCTCTATGGACAGAGCATTGGGTGAATGGATTTTGCCCTCCCCTTTTTCCGCAGGGGGTTTTTATGAAGCCCCAGGCCGGGATTTTACAGTTCCATCTCTATATAAAGGATGGGTCAGTTGTTCCGTTCGTAACCAGAAGGCGCAGAGTGAGTTATGAGTCAATCGCACCCCGAATCTAAGTGGCAGTCGTTTTCTTTAGCTCGTTTACCAGAGTTGAGCGCTACCCGGCAAGTTTCCGCCGAGCATTTCCTGACGGTGGGCAACCGGCATTATAACGATTATCTCACTCGCACCGTGAAACGGGATTTAGATTTGGCGATTACCAACTACCGTCAGGCGCTGGATATGAACCCTGGCCTGCCAGAAGCGCACATCAAGCTGGCTTCGGCCTTGTGGGATCGCGGGGCGATTTCTCTGGAGCTGGCCATGGAGTACTGTGATACCGGGCTGACATTGAATCCCGACTTTAGCGAGGCTCACTTGTTCAAAGGCTACTTCCTGCGCCGGTCTGGTCGTTTGGAAGAGGCCAGTCATCACTTTAGGCAGGCCATTGCCAAAGCGGCAAAAGGTCAAAGTTCTGCCAAGGCCAAAATGGCGCTGGGTGCCACTTTGTTGAAACAAGCCCGGTATGGCTACGAAATGCCCCGGCTGTGGCGGCTTGGCTTGACGGGTGAGGGCTTAAGACACTTTTTGATTGGCTGCTGTCAACTGCCCGGCGATCACAACGCATTTACTCTGATGCGGGAAGCGTTTTTGGCCGATTTTAAAATTTTTAGCCTGCTGGGAACCGCTCGAATGTTGAAAGCCGTGGGCTTGAGTGCTGTGGTTTCTGGTTTGTATCGGTGGGCAGCGGTTCAAATGCCGCAAGAGCCTATTTTTCATCACCTACTGGGCGATTTGCACGCAGAGCGAGACAATCTGGACGGGGCGCTGTATTGCTATACACGGGCTCAGGAGCTGGATCCCGACAATGCGGTGCTGCACAAAAAGTTGGGCCACGCTTATCATGAGTGTAAAGATTCCGCCAACGCGGTGCGTAGTTTGGAAAAAGCCGTAGAAGCCGATGCCGCCGATTTTGACACCTTATATACCCTGGCTCAGGTTTATAGCGATGGGGCCGAGTACATGCGCGCCCTGTACTACTATAAAGAACTTCTGAATCAGCACCCCAAAAACGCCTTTATTCATAGCAATATGGCGTATGTGTTATTCAAGCTGAATGACTATGACGGGGCCATTCAGGAGTATCAAATCGCCATTAAACTGGGCAAAGATCCGGTTTGGACCGCTACCGTGGCTCAAACGCTGGGCACCATTTATTACCAGGTCAAGCACGATTTGGATGCCGCCGCCGGGGTGTTTCAGTATGCCGCACAACTGGATCCGGGGGATTTAGATTGCTTGAGCATGCTGGGCGATGTGTACACCGAGCAAGGCAATTTTGAAGCGGCCATTAAAACCTACCAGTATATTTTGGGGGTAGAACCCAATAACGCCGAATGCCACAATTATTTGGGCTATTTGTTATGGCAAATGGATAAGAACGATGAGGCCATTGCCGCTTACAACCGGGCGTTGGCTTTGAAACCGGAAAACCCCATTGCCTACAACAATCTGGGTGTCATTTATCTGGATGAGAAGTGTCAGCTTGATATGGCCTTGCAAATGTTTGAAAAGGCCTACCAGCAAAAGCCCGATTACACGCTGGCCTGCTTCAATGTGGCCCGTGTGCGGGAAGCGCTGGGACAGACCGCAGAGGCCGCCAAAGGCTACACCCAGGCACTGACTTTGAACGCAGACAACCGAGAACTGGCCGACACCGAAATTCAGGATCGACTGGAACACTTGTTTCAGGCCTGAATGGAGGGACGTGATGCCGTGTTTATAAGGCGATAGCAGGCTGTCCTGACAGATGGGGCACCGGATTTTTATCCAGGGTTAAGCCCAGTCGCATGGCTTGTAGCAGGCCAGCCGCTTCCTCGTAGGAGTGAACCCGGCGAATTAACCCCTGACGCTTTGCGGGCAAGGCTTTAAAGTGGCTGTTGTCCACCGATAACACGGTTTGATTGGCTTCTACCGCCAGCACAGGAATGCCATATTGCAAGGCGGCCAACACGGGTTGTCCGCCCAAGGCATTGGCAGGCACCACCAGCGCTGAGAGATCGGCAATGGTGAGATCTTTTTCGCTGGCTTGGGCAATGGGCCGCATGTTGGGTGCTTGGGCTAGCCCGGTAAGCACACAGGGCAAAAAGGTGGGGGCAATAAATTCTGCCGCTGTACGAGGATCCAGTATTTCATCCAGCACCGGCTTGGCCTTTTCCCACTCAAAAACCGGGGCATTGGCGCAAGGAATGCCCAATTCGGACACCACCAGATGGGAAAGAATGCCTTCAATACCGCCAATGGGGTCCACCCCCCCGCCGGTGCGGTAGGCCGATTCCAGCGATTCCTCATCTTCCGCCAGCTCGGGAAGCAGCATGCACAGGGCAATGGCGGTAGCGCCTTGTGTTTGAAGTCGCTGGCAAGCTTCCAGAAGGGTGGCCGGGTTTTTCAGAAAACCGGACGAGCAGCCGGACTCCGTCATCTGGCAGCCGGTTTGGATCGGCTCATGGGTGTAGGTATAGCCCACAATATCCACCCCATACACACTTTTAACGGCGTTGATGGTGTTGATGTGCAAAATCCGCATTTCATCCGACATGCCCGCATCCATGACCACCCCCAGCCGCTGGCGCTGAGCGGGACGCAAGGCCCATTGGCCTCGCACAAACTGATCCAGCCCGTAACCCTCCACATACAGGGCATTGGCCGGTAGCTTTTGAAACACGGCGGCGTTGGCCACGTTGGGATGGGTAATTAACACATCGCTAACGCTGGCCAGCAGGTTGAGAAAAGGGGTGGCATCCCCGGCAAAGCCGCCAATGGAAGCGCCTACTCCGGTTGGCACAATCATGCCCACCACAAAGGGCTTTTGGAGAACCGGGTGCATTGTATTTAGCCTTCAGTCAGTTGAGCGGCGTCTCGAACCACCCCAATGTAGGGCAAATTGCGGTAATAACCGGCAAAATCCAGCCCGTAGCCCACTAAAAACTGGTTGCCCACGGTGAACCCGGAAAAATCTACCTGAACTTCGTTCTGGCGAGCTTCTTTTTTATCCAGCAACACGGCCAGCCTTAAGGACTTGGTGTGGTGGAGCGATTTAACGTAATCCATAAAAAAGTGCAGGGTCAGGCCGGTATCAATAATGTCTTCCACAATCAGCACATCTTCGCCGGAGAGAGAGGGTAGGGAGAGATCCACAGGCTTTACGCTGCCGGAAGAGACTTGCCCGTTGCCGTAGCTGGCCAAACGCACAAATTCAATTTGGCAGGGAGCCTTGATGTGGCGGATCAGATCGGCCACAAACATAAAGGAGCCCTTCAACACCGCTACAATAATTAACTTTTCGCAACCGGCGTAGGTTTGGTTAATTTGAGCGGCCATTTCCTCAATACGTTGCTGGATTTGGCTTTCGCTGAAGTGAACGTCCAGTTGCTCTGGCTTGTAAACGGCGGACGAGGGGGCGTGACTCATTCGTTATCGGCTCCTGTGGCTAGTTCTTCCGTGAAAAAAGAAGTTTCTGGCGGTAATTCTTCCCGATCCGGCGCTTCTTCAATAACCCGCCACTCTTCGGGGGGGTGTAATCCGGGTTTTAGTTTTAAAAGATGGGTTGGGGTGTCTCTATCCTTGATTTTCAGCTTTTGGCTAATGCCCAGTCCCGGTACCCACAGTACTTCATTGTCCAGGGCCAGCACTTTTAGGCTGTTGCGATCAAAGCGAGGCACTCCCCGGTTAATCAGAAATTTTTTCAGCTTCAGCGGCGCTTCCATACCCATGGGTTGAAAGCGGTCACCGGGGCGGCGGGTGCGTAGCTCCAGCGGTTTATCCATAAAGCTGGACAAGTTTACAAACACTTGTTGGCTATCGGTGGAGCGAATGGGGGAAATTCTCACCTTTTCAGGCTCTTGCCACGGTTGGGCGTAAAAGGTGCTGTCCAGTTCGGCCACTTGCACGTGACCGGGAATAGGCACTGTGGCTGAAGCTTTGTTCGCCTCGCGTTCCGGGTCATCAATTAAGCGAAGCCTGTTTTTGTACAGGGCGATAAACCGGCTGCGACCTCCCACCGTATTTCCCAGCGATTTCAGGGAGGAATCCAGATTTTTACGGCCTTCTCCACGAATGAAGCTCAGGATGTCTTCAATTCTTTCAAAATCCACATGCAAATTTTGCTCGGCTAAAAACCGTTTCAGCAATCGGCGCTGGTAAGGCAAGCCCAACTGGTTAAAGCGAATGGCCGATAAATAAGGCCCAGACTCATCCTTGCCGTAAACATCCTGCCAAATGCTTTGAACGCTGTCTTCAATAATTTGCAAATCCCCTTCGGCAACCAAACTCAGGCGAAACAGGGAGTTTTTAACCTGAGGAAACGCTTGAGACAGGAACGGCAGAATTTCGTTGCGAATTTTATTGCGCTGCAACCGGTTTTCCAGATTGGTGGGATCGTTAAAGTAATTGAGCTGTTGCTCATGGGCGTATTCCAGAATGTTTTTACGGGCTGTATCCAGTAAAGGCCGTAAAACGGGAATGTTAATGCCGGTTTCCGCCCCTAAATCCAGCCGCTTTTGAATGCCAGACAGTCCATCAATGCCAGTGCCTCGCATAATGCGAAACAACAGGGTTTCAATCTGGTCATCGGCATGGTGGGCGGTTAAAATGGCGTCAGCATGAATATCTTTGGCCAGCCGGGTCAGTTGTTGATAGCGGGCTTGTCTAGCAGCGCTTTCGGTTTTGGGCAAGGTTTTATCGGCCTGCACAATCACCAGCGGTATTTCGCATTTCAGGCAATTGGCATGCACCAGCGGGAGCTCTTCAGGGGGAGTGCCCCGCCAGCCGTGGTTAAAGTAAACGGCGGTTACATCCAGCGGTAATTGCTCTCTGATTTTGGCCAGTAAAAACAGCAACACTGTGGAATCCGCGCCACCGGAATAGCCTAACAGAAGATGGGTGCGGGGAGTGCTTCTTAAAAGCCCTTCCGCCTTCAGGTTATCAATTACGGAATCCAGAATTAAACTCATAAGCGGCTGATTTAGACCTGTAAACAGACAAAAGAGGCACCGTGATATAGGCCACGCCCATTTCTACGAATTGAAACGGCGAATAAAACGACTATGGGGGTCTGTTTGCCTTGTTGGCGCTTGTTTTTCAGACTAGCCCAATATGTTAAACTTTACTTCAAATCCAGCCTTTTCTCAAGCGAATCATACCGTTCAGGGGGCTGATGGATTGGGAACGGGCTGGCAAGATGAGGTGCATAAGCCTACCCCCGCTGTAATCATCTGTTTGTGGAGGTGTTTTTGAGTATGTTTTCTGTGAAAATTCGATCCCTGTCCCGTTTTCGTCAAGTGGTGTCTTTTGGGTTGATGCTAACCCTTGCTTTTAGCGGGGCGCTGGCTTCAACCGCCTTGCAACCGGCCATGGCCCGTTCGTTAAGCATCATGCCGCAGACTTTTTCTCCCGCCCTGATTGCGGATGTGGCTGAAATTGTGGCCCCTTCGGTGGTGAACATTGATGTGGAAAAGACCACCCGTGCTGCCTCGCCCAATTTATCTGGCCTGCCCTTTAGTGATGATTTGTTGCGCCGCTTTTTCGGTTTTGAGTCCGGCGGCGGTTCGTTTTCTCCGTTTGGGGGCGGGGGGCAGTTGCAAACGGTTACCGGCAACGGTTCGGGCATGATTTTGAGCAAGGACGGCTACATTCTGACCAACAACCACGTGGTTTCCACGGCCGATAAAGTAACCGTAACCCTGAATGACGGCCGCCAATTTCCCGCTCAGCTGGTGGGCCGGGATGCTTTGTCCGATGTGGCAGTTTTGAAGATTGAAGCCCCCAACCTGACCCCGGTGACCTTGGGCAACAGTGAAAAGCTGCGGCCCGGTGAATGGGTCATCGCGGTAGGCAGCCCGCTGGGCTTTGATCACACCGTGACGCTGGGGATCATCAGCGCCTTGTCTCGCCGTATCCCGGATTTAAATTCTAATTTGTCCTTTATTCAAACCGATGCGGCCATCAATCCGGGCAACTCCGGCGGCCCTTTGGTCAATTTAAAAGGGGAAGTGATTGGCATTAATACCGCCATTTCCGGTCGGGGTCAAAACATTGGCTTTGCCATTCCGGTGGATACCGTAAAAACCATTGCCGATACCCTGATTGCCGGTAAGCAGATTGTGCGCCCCTGGGTGGGCATTTCCATGGTGGACCTGAACCCTGAGCTGGCCAAGCATGTGGGGCTTCCTCCCGCTACGCAGGGGGTGGTGATCGCTCAGGTTATGCAGAACTCTCCGGCTTACAAGGCAGGGCTGATGCAGGGCGATGTGATTCAGAAAATTGATGGCAAGCTGGCCATTAAGGCCGATGTGGTGCAGGAAAGCATTCGCCAGAAGCCGGTTAACGCCAAAATTAATCTGGACATTTTGCGGAATGGCCATTTAATTCCGGTGGCGGTTCTCAGTGAGCAGCTTCCGGCTAGCGATGAAGGGGTCATTCCCATTCGTCCCCGTGTGCAGCCTTTAAAGCCTGCTCCGTTCTAGCTTGTTTGAACCTCATTTTGAGCGGCTCGCCACTTCTAGCGGCGAGCCGTTTTCGTCAAAAAAAACCGTCGAAGCGTGGGCCACGACGGTTATAACTTGTCTGAGTAGAATAAAAGGTAGGTAGAAGTTTATAGGTTTGAAGTTGGCAGAATGCGCTAAGGCGTCATCAAGCCGCTTTCAGGGACATAAAAGCAATGAATCGGGTTTTGATGCTAGCGTTTGAAGAGATGTAAAGCCCAGATTGCGGAACGCTTAACGCTTACTGAAGATTCAAAATAGCTTCAATTTCGGCTTCGGTGTGGCCTTGCCACTGGATGCGGTTGGCCACAATGGGGTGATGGTAATCGCTTTTGGCAATGGAGCCGTTGCCTTCCACCATTAAAATGGGTGGGGCTACAAACCACTTGAAAACCGCTTTGGGCATGCGATCAAAAAATTTGCGCAGCCATTCCTGTTTGGTGGCGGCATCAAGCGGGTGGGTTTGTTCGTACTGGAAGTCTTCGTTCAGCATGTCCTGGTAACTTTGGTGGCGGGCTTCTATGCGCCAAATGATCTCATCGGCGAACTCATAGGGCATTAATTCATCTTCTGCCGTTACCAGCTTGCCGGTGATGGGATCTTGTTTCAGGTCGGCCCCGGAAGGCTTGCGAATGACCCAATCCGGTAGCACATCATGGCGAGGGGTTTTGACATGAGCGGGCCGGTTTTCGTTGAGCCAATGGGCCAGCGCCCGCACTTTGGTTTTTGGCAAATCGCCAATGGGAGCCAGCGCCCCCGACATATCGCCGTTAATGGTTGCGTACCCTAAATAAAACTCGGATTTATCGGAGGTAGCAATGGGCAAAGCCCGAAATTCGTTGCCCAATTGCCGCAAAATAGTGGCTCTGGAAATGGCCTGAACGTTATCCAGCGCGTTGGAGCGTGGATCGGTTGGCCCCCACTGGCTTTCCAGCGTGGCTCGAACCTGTGCCAGCCCCTGCCCAAAGGCCTCCGTAATAGCCGCAATGGGTATTTCCACCAGCGCAATGCCCAATTGGTCGGCAATGGTCTGGGCGTCGCTCTTGTTTTCCGCAGGGGTAATGCCAGAAGGCATGCTGACGGCCAGCACGTTGTTCGGCCCTAGCGCATCGGCCAGCAAAACCACCACCACCGAAGAGTCCAGCCCGCCGGAGAGGCCCAGCACCGCTTTTTGAAAGCCAGTTTTCTCAAAATAATCCCGAATGCCTTGCAGGAGGGTTTGATAGGTGCGCCCTAAATCGCTGGTATCATAGGCGTTGAATGATTGGGGCGTGGTGGTTAGCGCCTGTTCCTTTTCCTGCCCTACCGGCAAAGGTTCAATCGTGCCTTGGGAATGCAGGGGGTTGATGATCAGCAGTTGCTCTTCAAAGGCTTTGGCTCTGGCAAACAGGTTTCCCTGTGCGTTATAGGCTCTGCTGGCCCCGTCAAAGGAAACTTCATCCACGCTGCCCACCTGATTGACGTAAACCAGTGGGGTTTGGTACTTCTGGGCTACATAAGCGCACAGGCTATGTCGTATTGGCTCTTTGTGGGAGCGGGTGGGCGAGGCGGAAATATTGATCAGCACATCCGGCTGCTGGGCGGCCAGCTCAGCTATGGGGTTTCGGGCATATAGCGGGTTGTCAAAAAAATCGCCGTCGTTCCACAAATCCTCGCAAATGGAAACCCCATAGCTCCGTCCGTGAATTTGGATAAGCCCGTTGTTATTGAAAGCGGGCGGGTTCGGCTCGCAATGGGTCAGCCATTCGGCACCACTGGCCCCGCTGAGCGAGGATGCCTCAAACTGGCGGTAATCCTCAAACTCGTTGTCGCCCGGTAACAAGCTTTTGCGAATAATGGCCTGAATTTTACCTTCCCCCAGAACGGCCACTGCGTTAAAGGCCCCTTTGCCCGTTCTTTTTTCAGGGGCCTGGGGGTATCGTGGTTCTACAAAGCCAATCATAGCCCAGGTTTGGTTGGTTTTGGCCGCAATGTGGGTTAACCATTTCAAATTTTCCGCTACCAAAAAGGGGTAACGCACAATCACATCTCTGGGCGGATAGCCCATCAAGGCCAGCTCTGGAAAGATGACCACATCCACGGCCTGTTGCTCAGCGGCTCGCAATGCCCGCATAATTTTTGCGGCGTTGCCCGCCAGATTACCGGGGGTTACATTGATTTGAGCCAGCGCCAGATTGCCTTGCCCCAGACCTTTTTTCCACTGGGGGGGCAGGCTAGCTGCGTCCGTAGTCATCCTGCTGTCTTTCAATGTCATCTTCCCCAAAGTAGTCTCCCAGCTGCAGTTCGATAATTTCAACCACGGCGTTATTTTCCGCCGGGTTGCTAATACGGTGCCAGCTATGGCGAGGAATATGAATGTACTCCCCCGGTGAAAGCTTGATGACCTGATCATCCAGCGTTACTTCCGGGTAGCCTGCTGTCACCAGCCAGTGCTCTTCTCGCTTTTGGTGACGTTGCAAGCTGAGTCGGCTGCCGGGGTTAACTGCCAGTTGCTTGAGCTTGTAGTGGGGCAGGTCTTTTAATACCGTAAAACTGCCCCATGGACGTGTTTCGGTTACTTCTGCCAGTGGCATGGGGTTGAAATTTGATCCCCACAGGTTTTCCAGCAATAAAACAGGCTGAGACGATTCGTTGCTCAGGCACAGCGTTTGATCGGCATTGGCCGTAATGCGCTGGCCTTGGGTGACGGTGGTCTTTTCTAAAGAAAGCGACCCCTCAATCACAAAAAGTTGGGCTTGAGTAATAGCCTGAGTAATAGAAAGGTGAGGGTAGTGATCTCTGCGTTCTCCTGCTTTCAGGCTTAGCAAGCCAACCTGAAAGGTTTGGGAACTGTAGAGGGTTTCAGCTTGAGAAGCGGCGGGGGGGTGATGCGGGTTCATAAAAACAGGTTCTTGGTTGTGGGCTGTAAAAGTTGTGCTGATTATAACCCAGACCCCCGGCTTGTGGAGAGACTTTTGAAAGTGAACCGCCTCCATTGAATGTGTGGTTTGGCAATGCCCATTAAGTAAAGGATTTGGTAGCCGCAGTTTACGGGTATAACCAAAGGAGAAGGGTCTTTTTCCCAGCGATTGGAGTCTGTATTTTGCATTTACATTTACTGGTTAAAAACAGCTTGCGGGCCTGTTTATGGGTGAGCTTAATGGTGCTTGCCTTTTGCTCCAGTCTGTCTTTGGCGGCTGATTACGGCTTTGCCCCGGTCAGCGGGCAAATGACCTCTCCCTTTGGGTGGCGGGTTGATCCCATTACCGGCTCCCAGCGTTTTCATGGGGGCATTGATTTGGCGGCGGCCTCTGGAACCCCTGTTTATGCCCCTCAGGCTGGTTTGGTGATGTTTAGCGGAAGCTACGGGGGGTACGGCAACGTGGTGGTTTTAAACCACGGAAATGCCTTGTTTACGTTATACGGGCATAACGCTCAACTGGTGGTAAAAGCGGGGGAAATGGTTCATGCCGGTCAGGTGATCTCAAAAGTGGGGTCCACAGGTCGCTCTACCGGGCCACATTTGCATTTTGAGGTCCATCACAACGGACAGTATGTGAATCCGGTCACTTATCTGGCCTATTTACAGCCCAATCAATCGCACCGGATGGCGCAGGCCAAGTCCAACGTTCCGGTACACCCGCTGGCTCAATCCGATGCGTTGGTTAATGCCTCAGGCGTGGGGGTGCAATCCTCAACTGCCAATCAGGTGAACCGTAAGCGGTATGCCAACCGGGCTTATGGCAGTCAGGTGGTAGAGCTGGTATCTGGTAATGATGTACGAACGGTGAAGTTCTAGCGCTTTTTAAGGGGTTGAAAGCTGAGCTGCGGGAATCCAATACACCGAATGGCTCATTTCTGTTATGATCGGCTTGGTTTTGGCAGTTTCTATAGTAAGCGGCCATGCTTCAGTTAATGGGATAACGGATAGAGTTTTAGAGATGGCTGGTTCGGGAAGATCGTATCACGAGGAAAGCTGGTTTGAGCTGCTGTTTGTGGCGCTCTGCTTTTTTGTGGGCTTTGTGCTGTTTAAAGGGCTAATGCCTCCGGTTGAAATGGGCCCGGAAGCCATTCAAACCGTGGCCATGGCTAAATTATTCTCGGAAGGCCGTATTTTAGATGCCTTTTCCCGCTTTAACCTGCCCCCCGTTTACCCTCTGTTAATGGCACTGGTTATTAAACTCAAGCACACCACCGAGTTGCCCCGGCTTATTGAGGGGTTTCAAACCCTGAACCTGATTTTATCGTTTATTTCTACCGGGCTGGTGTATTTTTTCGTGCGTCGGCAAATTCCCAAGCCCTATACGTTTATTATTACCGCCCTGTATGTGGTGGCTCCTCCCACTTTGGGCATGGCGTGGTCCATTAGCCCCCAAATGGTTTACATGACCCTCTCTCTGGCCAGCCTCATTGCGGTGGATATCAGCTTGAGCAAGGAATCCGTGATGGGCGGAGAGCTGTCTCGGGGTGAAGTGATTTTGTGTGGCATTTGCATTGGGCTTAGTATTTTAAGCTGGCAGGTGGGTTACATGCTGCTTATTGCTTTTTTCTTTGTAACGGTTAAGCGCTTTGGGCTTAAACGAGGCGGCTTGGTGCTCTCCATGATTATGCTTTGCCTCAGTCCCTTTATCGGGCGAGATTTGTTTTACGTGGCCCGTAGCCCGCAGCCTTATTTTGGCCCTTCCGCCAGTATCCTGCAAAGCATGACCCGGCAAGGCTTTTTTCGCACCGTTGAAACGTATGCGGATCGCATTATTGTGAATGTTACCGATCACGCTTTGGGGGATTTGAATCTGGCCTCGGTGGATCGTTTGGCTCGCACCCCCAGAGCCAGTGGCCCTTCCCGGATTGAAGTGGAGCAAAAGCCATGGGTTCGCTGGGTGATTGCCGGTGTGGCCATTGTGGGCGCTATCTATGGCCTGTACCAGTACACCGGCGTTGGCACGTTGTACCTTTGCACGTATGTGATTACCGCATTGGCTCTGGTGCCAAGTGCGGAAATGACCCTGGCGCCCGTATTACCGCTGCTGCTGTTTTATTTGTACTTTGGTCTGCTGAGGATGGGGCAGTGGTTTCAGCGGCTGGATATGCCATTGCTCACCAAGTTAGCGGTGCCAGTACTCACTGCCTGGATTTTACTGGCCACCATCACCAGTCATCTCAGCCTGTTTCGCTCCGGGGGGAACCATCCGTTCAAGCGGCATACCCCTAAAATTATGTATATGAGTACGGCCAAAGAGCCTGTGACCCGCCTGGAAACCGCCCAATCCACCAGCGCTCATCGGCGGGCCATGGACTGGTTGCAAGTACATACCGATCCGGGTGATAAGGTTGCCACACCCCGTCCCGGTGCTTTAAACCGCTTAACCGGCGGTGGTCAAAGCCAAAAACCGGATGCTGCCAGTGAGCAGCAATTGCAAAGTGAGCTGGGGCAGTATAACTTTTTGGTAGAGGAAGGGGCCGCTAAAATTTCCCCGGCTCAAACCAATCAGGCCAAAGGCCTTAAAATGGTTTACGAAGATGTGCCGGGCAGAATCCGCATTTGGCAAGTGAAACCCACCCTTTAGCGCTGTAGCGATTCTGGCTGCGTTTGCCAAGATTTCTGCTTTTCGTTTTAATAAGGAACGTTACACTGCTTTTTTAAGTTTCAAGCTGGCTGGTTGGCTGGCGGAAATGGATTCATTTTTATGAACTGCGACTCCCACGATCATACCGCCCTGATGCCCGGTGTTTCTCTGGGCTCGTGTGGAAAGCCTTGCGACCAGACCTGTGATGAGCCTTGTGACGATAAGCCTGCCCCAGCCGCTAAGTCCCGCTGGGCCACCTGGCTGAATAACAGCTTGTTCAACACCCTGGACCTTTGTTTTGATGATGTTTACCAAGAGCCCAAGAAAATTTTGATTGTGGGCGGCTGTCGTCAAATGGATTTATCCCAGCATATTGCCCTGCTGTTGCCCGCTGCCGAAATTCATTTGGTGGACCCCGATGCCTCGGTGGTGGAAAAAGCCAAAGCGGAAATTTGCTGCCGCTTCAAATTTATAGAGGCCTCTCTGGAAGCCTTGCCCTATGACACCAATCAGTTTGATTTGACCATTGCCCATAACTTTATGGCCCTGCCTCAGCAGGATTGGGAACGGGCCATTTCTGAGCTGACCCGTGTGACCGAGGCCAATCTGTTTTTCTCGCTGCATCGTCCTGTATTGTGGAAACTGGCTTCCCGTTTGGGTGGCTTTGCTCAGGCGGTTCAGGAGCTGGGCATTCAGTTGCCGGTTGGCATGCCCCCTGCTTTTGATTTGATGAATCATTTAACCCATTACGTCAAAATTAAAACCCGGCTTTCTCCATTCCCCTGGACGGTTTATATGACCCAGGTTCGCCCCAAGTGGGATGAAAAGCTGACTTTGGCCTCCTGATTTTTGGGTGCATTACGGGGTATTGGAAAAGCCTTTTTGTGAAGAGCGCTTCATAAATGAAGGAACTCTAGCACCTTTATTCGTTTGACTGTTTTTATATTTATACAAGCAGGGTGGTGAATGAAACCATCGCTGCAGGTGGAGTGTACCTGCATTCCTGATAGGGTTTGTTTTCGATGTTGGGATGAGTGTTAACCGGTTGTCATTGCTCCATTTAATGGCTGTAATGTAAGTACCGTTTTTGGGATTCGGGATGTTTCGGTTTACGGACGGCTTCGCCATAAAGCAAGCTTATTGACGTGACCATTCAGGTCGTTTTGTAACGCTGAATGGGGTGATGGGTTCTGATATATCAGCGTTATAAGCACATAGGTGGGTGTGAAATTTTATGACGGGCTGGATGCACCGTGCCGTTTATAGGCAGGCAAGGATTATAAAAGTTTTTTTTAGGCTCTCTCTAATCGCGACCTTGGTGGTCGTGTTTCTCTTCTCTCTTCTCTCTCCAATCAACAGGCAGCGTTCGCTGCCTTTTTTTTTGCTTTGTTCCGTACGGATTGCGCCATTTCTTTGCGCTCCTGCACCCGGTTGAGAATAGAGAGGGCCAATTCCGTGCGGAATTCCTCAATGCTTTTGCTCAGGTTCAACTGCGGGTGCAAGGGGGTTAACACGGCCCTATCCAGAGCGATCCGGTAGGGATGATCGTGACATTGGGACCAGGCTTGTAAAGGGCTTTCCGCTAAAAGTTGAAAGGCGTCCCGGATAGATTTTTGCTCTGTGGGGGTGTATAAATCGGGGTCGAGGATGGGGAAGTCTGCCATATCGCAGCGGGCAAACTGCAATACGCCTTCTCCCAGACTGGCCCGGCCCTTAAATTCCAGCAGGGCACACCCCAAAGTGCTGTTGAGCAAGGCGGCGATCAAGTCCGGCGGGTGCTGCTGTGGGTGGTGCAGGGTCAGTCCGTAAAAGATTTGATCCTCCATGAACTCATCCTGACACAGGGCGAAAAAGAAGCGCTGATCGATAAAGCGGTTGCACAGTAGATGTGGGGTCGCTAAGGCCTGAAGAGAATACCACGGGTGGTTATTCCTGACGGATGGAATCTGTGGCCATGGCGTGGTTGTCAGGCGCTTCTGTCGGGGTGGAGAAGATTGACCCTCCCCCCATTCAATATAGCGCAGCGCGCCCGTTTTTCCACGGGCCTTTAACTCGGTTTTGCTCAAGGGGCAACAAAAGAGAAAGTCACACTGCTCATTGGCCGTGACCTTGAGGGTCTTCATTTTTTTCACCGAGCGAATTACGGGCGCCAGAAACTCAGGTTCAATGCCTCGCGTTTTGGCCTGAGCTTTGCTCAAGTAAAAAAAGGCGTTAATGCCCGTTTTTAATGGGTAGCGAACGTGGCCCAGCTGGTTTAAAGCTTTCCAAAGCTGGGGTTGGCTGGCCACCTCAAGCAGCGCTTGGGGCGCTCTGAAAGCCAGGTTCCAGTGGCCTGTTTTGTCCAGTTCAGCCCATTGGGAGGGGCTGAATGTTTGTAAGGACACAGTAGGGTCTTGCGGTAATTGTTGGATTTTCAGGCTTAATTGCTGCCAGTAGTTTGGCGCTGTGGCCTCGGGAAGCCAGCTGGATAAGGGTTGATGGAGGCGTACCAGTGAACAAGGCGAAGGTGCTGGTTCCTGTGCGCTTTTTTTCTTCTGTAATATAACAATTACCGGATTAATGGCCGCATCTTCAAACCATCGCTCACAGGCGGATTCCACCATATAAAGCCAATGGAAATGATGAGAGATAAACTGCCTTAAATAGTGTCCAAATACGGAATTCAACCAGCTATTGCTAACAACATAGGCCAGAATGCCATCTGCGCTTAGCATGGGGTGTGCTTGCAGAAAAAACCATTGGTACAGATCGGCTTTTTGCGAAAAAAGTTTATGTTGTTCAGGGTATTGGTTAACGTAATCCGCAAATAATAAAGCGTAATTTTTTATAAGGTTTAATTTGTCCTCATCGCTAGATTGGCCAAATAATTCCTGCCGAACGTAGGGGGGATTGCCGATAATGAGCTCAAAAGGCGGCATTGTTTTGGGCTGTAGCGTTAAAAAATTGTCTGCCAATAACGAAACCGAGGCTACTGTAGACTCAGATAAATCCTGGGCGAATTGCAGGGCATCAGGGTTTTGTTCGACCCCTACCAGCTCAAGCCCCAAATGGCCTTGCTGAGAAGCCTGTGTCAAGGCGCGTCTCAAAAAGTTACCGCTGCCACAAGCGGGTTCCAGTATTCGCTGAATACTGCGACTTTGACTGGCCAAAGCCAGCATAAAATCGCACAGCGTTTGAGGGGTGTAAAATTGCCCCTTTTGGGAGCGAAAGGCCTCCGGCAAGCTCTGTTCATAGGCTCGTGAAGCCGCGTCAGTCTCTCCGTTTGAGGGGATCGAAAAACCCTGAAGGGCATCGATTTCCAAGGTTGGCCGGATTTCCAAAGTACCCCCTCATCAAGCCATTGGATTGGAATTTAACCGTGTTTTTTTAGATGATTCCTAGCAACCGGATTAATAGCCTACTCTGTGCTTTCTTTTATTGTAGCGGAAGGATCCTCATGTGCGTCAATGGCTTGTGAGGTGCCGCGTCACAAAAAAGCCGACTGCTGAGAATCGGCTTTTTGCGGGTTATTGAAAAACGAGTGAGTGGCTTACGCGTTGTATAGTTTGACCGGTCTGGGTCCATTGCCCGGTCTTTCAGTGACTGTAATCTCACTGAAGGTACTGTTCATTTGCTTCAGCACCGAAGTAATCACGGATTGCTTGTTAATGGTGTTATCTTTTTTGGCCAGAATGGCGTAAATATCGTTTGCTGTAAAAGAGTTATCGGCGCTAATAAATCCACGGATCGCATTCTGGATTTTAGCGGTGAGGGTATTGCTTTTATCTCTCTTGGGTTTGGACTCGACTGCTTTTTTGGCGCTGGCTGGCTTGGGTTTGGGGCCACGCTTTAATGGCAATTTAACCACAGCGGCTTTGCTCAGGGTGCTTCCGGGTTTTCTGCCGCGTTTTTTAGGTTCGGCTTGCTCGGGTTCAGCAGCTACGTCAAGGCCTGACTGCCTGCGGGGGGTGACGACTTCGTCCAGGCTGAACGCCCGATAGAACGCTTTTAATTCTTCGAGCGTATCGAATGTAATTGGCATGATGAGTCCCTATCTAACGTTGGTTTAACAGTGATTGCGCAAAAAATGAGATTCTTTTAAGAAGAGAAAATATATCGTCTGATATATCAAGTCAATCATTAATTTTTAATTCGGTCAATACTTTTTCTGGTGAAATTGAAGAGGCGTTATTTTAGCGCAATACTTTGCTTTGAGGTGATGTGGTATTTGAGATTACTGACAAGCGTCATTTTTTTAAAAATCAATTTTTAGAATAAACATAAAATAGACTAAGTTGAATGTTGAGCGGACACAAAATAACCCAAGCGTGGCAGGTTTGCTTAGCACTTGGGTTATTTTAAAAACGTACCAGGCTTTGAGTTAGCCTTCCATGATGTAAGGAATCAAAGCGACCTGACGGGATAATTTAATGGCGCTGGCCAAGTTGCGTTGGTGGTAAGCGCAGGTTCCGGTAATCCGGCGAGGCAGGATCTTTCCACGGTCGGTCAGGTAGCGTCTCAGTTTTTGAGCGTCTTTAAAGTCAATCAAGAGGACTTTGTCCGCACAAAAGTTACAAACTTTCTTCTTCCGGGGATCTGGCTTCATGGAATGCTTTTATCCTTCCTTACTTCGTGTGGGTGCAAATGAATGGTAGCTAACTTAAAACGGAATATCATCTTCCGTCAAGAGATCTTCAGAGCTGAAGTGCCCGCTACTGGAAGCACCGGCAACCGATGTTTGCGGAGCCGGTTGCCCGCCATTGTAAGCAGGTTGGGTGTTTCGGCTGGATGCCTCATAACCACCAGAACCCTGCCCTTCACTTGCCGTAGCCACAATGGGTTCCGGTTTTCCAGGCAGCCTGTCGATGCTATTGGCTTCCAGTTCAAACAGTTTTTTCTGAACGCCTTCCGGTGTCTGGAAGCTGTTCATAATCAGCTTGCCATCTACCAAAATAGAGTCACCTTTTTGTAAAACGGTGACCGCTTCCGCAAGATTGCGCCAGCAGGTGACCTTTACCAGAAACGGTTCACTGGCGACAGCTTTGGTGCCGATAGCCGGGTTTTCAACAGAAATGTTGAAACTGGTAACCGCGTGATTATTAGGGGTGAACCGTTTTTCGGGCTCACTGGTTAATATTCCTGATAAGGTCGCTTTGGCAAAACTCACAGTAAGACGTCCTTTTACCTGCTTGATACGATCAATAACCTAGTCCGCAGAGCGGGGAGCCATGGGACGACGGAATTCGCGCTGTTCTCCGCGATCACCACCGCGATCCCGATCGCCGCCACCACGATGATCAGGGCGATCCCGATCTTGAGGACGCTCACGGCCATATACGCTGGCATCGGTAATATCAATGTTGCTGCGGTTCACCAGGGTTAAACGAAGAATGTCTTCATTGAGCTGGCAAGTACGTTTCAAAGAAAGTACGGATGAAGGCTCTAGCTTAAACAGGTAGGTGGTGATGAAACCATCTTTGAATTTATTGATTTCATAAGCCAACCGCTTGCGGCCCAGCTTGTCTTTTTTGACGACTTTACCGTTCAGGTTCTCAACGGCGTCTTCAATAACTTTCAAAACGTTGTCGGAGTTGTCAACGTCAAGGATAGGCTTGAGAATGACGAACGCTTCATAAGTGTTCATTGGTAAGAAAAAACCTCCGGGTCTGATACATCTCCGCTGGAAGAAAAGTAATGCGGGAGAATACATAATGGCCTACAAGTTAACACAAGGGAAATCAAATTTGAATAGTGAACGTAAAATGCAAGGTAACAATTGAGCGATTTGCGCCCTCATGTAACCAACAATTTGTATCCTTATTTTAGGCATCGCCTCCGGCAGGAGGGATGGCGTACAATGATACATGGAACCCTGTGAGCGCCGTTATTGCTCATTGGCTGCTCTGTGGCCAGTAAAGCCAGCCAATAAAGTCAGAAAGCTATTCCTCGTTATGTCCATTGGTTTCTATCGCAGCCTGTTTTTCCCGGTGCCGCTTCTGGTTTTGGGATTGCTGCTTCTTGCGGCCCTGGCCGGGTTGCCTGTTGCGCCCCAGGCTCAAGCCCAAACCGTTTTTGGCTCGGTGAGCAACACCACTGCGTATCGTAAAATCCCCGAAATCGAGAGCCAGCTTTACGGGCATACTTACATGAGTGATTCTATTGCTCAGCGGATTGCCCGTATTGAGCGTACCTTGTTTGGCGGGGGACAAAGAGGACCGTTGGCAAGCCGTATGGCC
The DNA here is from genome assembly GCF_041737375.1 of Vampirovibrio sp. Lineage (NCBI taxonomy): Bacteria > Bacillati > Candidatus Melainabacteria > Vampirovibriophyceae > Vampirovibrionales > Vampirovibrionaceae > Vampirovibrio > Vampirovibrio sp. Next base: position 456,110 of record NZ_JBGSRV010000010.1, on the reverse strand, counting down.
CTTATTGAGCATGAAATGCATGAAAAGAGCGTTCAAAAGGCTTTGACGGAGCAGCAACCCTTGATTGAATATCTGGAAGAAAAGCTGTTTCAAAGAACGTACGCCAGCGCTTCTTTGTCGGAGCGTTTGAGGCGGCTGGAAGTTCAGGTGTTCGGTCATGCGTTCGAGCATTATCCGGTTTCCGTGCGGGTGAAGAAGCTCTCTTACGCCATGCCTTTGGTGGCCAGGCAAATTCGCTTGACCAAATCCACCCCCGGAGGGGACACGGTGGTGGCCACCACCCGCCAGACGTCCAGAGCGGTCCCCAGAGCAGCCCATAAAATAGATGTGGTGCAGCTGGATGCCTCTGCCAGTAGTACGCCTATTGCCCTGCGGCAGGAACCGCCGCTTATGGCCGGGGATTATAGCCAGTCGGTTCATCAGGAACCCAATGGCACCGCCGTGCGTTGGGAAAAGCTGCCTATTAAAGTTTTTGTAAAGGGAAATCCCGCTGAAGTAGGGCTGGTTGCGCAAGCGCTGCAAGCTTGGCAGCGTTCTTTTTCCTTGTTATCCGTGGAGCATTCGGCCGCTGCGGATGTGGTAGTAGCCTGGGACAAGCCCACCTGGGCGCAAAATACCACGGGGCTGATGACACGACCCGTGGTTCAGGTGGATGACCAGCATAGTATTCGCACTGTTATCCTGATTAGTATGTTTCCAGTTCAACAGGAGCCGGAACCCTATCAGTTGCGTGTTCTTAGCCATCAGCTGGGGCATGCCTTCGGGATTTGGGGGCATAGTGAAAATCCCAACGATATAATGTTCCCTATGCTGCGGCAAGAAGTGAATGATTTTCCCAGTCAGTGGGCGTGGCGTTCTGCCCGCATGGCCAGAGACGGTGCGCCGCCCTCTGGTTTTCCAGAGAATTACCAGCCTTCTCAGCGTGATATCAATACCTTGCTTAAACTCTATGAACAACCCGCCACCGGGCTAAGCGGATATAGCCCCTACTAAGTGAAGTGGGTTCGGCACTGGCTTAAATACAATGCGGTTAAATGGCTGCCGGTATTCTGGGACCAGCCTCCATCAGGTGATCCACGTGATGAAAGCGCTTAAAGTTTTCCACAAACATATGGGCCAGTTTTTCGGCTTTTAGATCGTAAGCGGCTTTATCGGCCCACTGCCCTTTGGGGTTTAAAATTTCAGCGGGAACACCCGGACACGCTTGAGGAACCAGCACATTGAAAATGGGGTGGACTTCAAATGCCTGTTGTTCCAGGGTGCCATTGAGGGCGGCAGTGACCATGGCACGGGTGTGAGGGATGCTGACCCGGTTGCCGACCCCGTAGGGGCCGCCTTGCCATCCGGTATTAATCAGGTAAACGTTCACTTGATGCTGGCGAATGCGATCGGTCAGCATTTTGGCGTAAACCGCTGCGGGCCGGGGCATAAAGGGCGCCCCGAAACAGGCGGAAAATACAGCGGTTGGCTCTGTAATGCCTTGTTCGGTTCCGGCAATTTTACTGGTGTAGCCGCTAATAAAGTGATACTGGGCCTGGGCTTCGCTCAGCTTGGAAACGGCGGGCAGCACCCCAAACGCATCAGCGGTAAGTAATATAATGGTGCTGGGGTGGCCGGTGATTCCCTTGGGATCCGCATTGTGAATATAGTGAATGGGGTAGGCTACCCGGCTGTTTTCGGTGTGGCGGGCATCGTCATAATCAAACTGTCGGCTTTCATCGTGAATCACAATGTTTTCAGCCAAAGCCCCAAACTTAATTGCATCCCAGATTTCTGGCTCATTTTTTTGGGAAAGCCGGATGGCTTTGGCATAACAACCCCCTTCAAAGTTAAACAGCCCTTGCTGGGACCAGCCATGCTCGTCATCACCAATCAGCGTTCGTTCAGGATCAGCCGATAACGTGGTTTTGCCGGTGCCAGACAGCCCGAAGAATATCGCCGATTTTCCATCGGTGCCCACATTGACCGAGCAATGCATGGGGAAAACGTTGCGTTCTGGCATCAGGTAGTTCATCACGCTGAAAATGGATTTTTTCATTTCGCCCGCATAGCAAGTACCGGCGATAATTACCATTTTCTGTTCAAAGTTGACCAGAATGACCGCTTCGGAGTTCGTGCCGTCCTCTGCCGGGTTTAACTGCAAGTGAGGTACGCAAATGACCGTAAATTCAGGTTGAAAGGCCTGAAGCTGGCTTTCTGAGGGACGTACAAACATTTGATGAACAAACAAATTATGAGAGGCTAGTTCGTTGATAAAGCGCACCTTTAGGGCGTATTTGGGATCCGCTCCGGCAAAGCCATCAAAAATATACAAATTTTTAGTGGCCAGATAGGTTTTTACTTTGTTGAATACGGTTTCAAACACGGCTGGAGACGTGGCCACGTTCACTTTTCCCCAGTCAATGTCTTCGTGAATATCGGGGGTGTCTACAATAAAGCGATCGTTGGCGGCTCTGCCGTTGTATTTGCCGGTGTGGACGGATAAGGCCCCTGTTTCCGAAAGAATCCCTTCATGGTTGGCAAGCGCCTGTTCTACCAGTTCGCTTACTGCCAGCTGATAGGATTGGGCGCCAGTGGTGCTGATGCCTGTGTAGCCAACATAATCGATCATGTAAGGTCTCCTTCGGGCAAACAATAATGAGAGACGAATCTTACCTTACACAAAAAAGGAAGCCAACCCTAAATCCCATGGAATGATTTTACTGGATGCCGACTATGTTTGTGTTTTCTCAATTGTTAATTAACCAACCGTATCAATGATAGCCTGATCCGCTTGTCGTTGGGCCTGGCTGGCTTTCAAGTTGGCGCTAAAGGCTCGGCGGGCCAGTGTCAGGTGGGTGGATTCTGTGGCCGTGTCGGTTTCAGAAAACCCTGTTTTCTCTTCCCGCCGGGGCGAGCTGGATGGGGCCACTTGTCCCCGAACCCCGCCGGTTTTCTCCGCCTGAGAGTCGACCCGATCCGGGCTAAAGCCATCTGTGGTGGCGTTGGCTAAATTATGGGTCACGGCTTTTACCCGTAAACTGGCATCCTGTAATCCGCTTAGGGTGTTGGCGTAATTATTTGCAGAACTTCCGCTGATGGCTGACAAATGCTGCCCTCCGGCTGGCTTCCCTAATGGGCTTATGCGCTAAAATGCCGGGTTTCAAACGGAAAAACCCTTGATTTGTGATATTTCTTATTGTGTCTCTTGCGGGGGTTGGTTCCGCTTGAACCAGAACACAGGAGCGGGTAAAGTGAAGGGTATACTCAACAAGCGGGGAGCCTTGGCCCATGAATATTGAAGATCCACGGTGGGATGAATATGAAAGCCGTTTTCGGGCATTGTCCGAAACGGTGGGCATTACCAAAGGCCCGCAGTCGGAATTGGCCTCTGCCGAGATGATGCTGTTTTTATACGGTGAAAACGGACTGTTGCCCGAGCAGGAATTTGAGTTGCTGACCACTTTGGAAAGTCGGGCCGCTGATTTAAAAGGCACCGTGATGCTCACTGCCTACTGGGAAGACATTGTGCTTTACCTGCCCACCGCCGCTGTTTAAAGATCTTTGTGGTGCAGGGTATGCCCCAAGGAGTTGTATAAGTCCTGTCCCACCAGATTGACCAGAATTTCCTCGGCCTCTTTGGTGCCTGCTTTTAGCGCTGTGGTGGCAATTCTGGCCATTTCCCGCATATCGGCGGGTTGTTCCAGTTGGTTGCAAACGGTGGCGTAAATCTGGAGCAAGCCAAAGGTGTCGCCCAGTTTAAAGCCCATAATGCCTAACCCTTCCAGATTGAGCGTATACAAAGCCCCTACGGCTTTGTGCAAAACCGGTTCCTGGTCGTACCAGCGCCCTTTGGCCTCGCCGTAGCGATAAAGGACCTGAATGGCCTCATGCCCAATGGAATTTACTTCCTGATTTCTTTTGTCCCGCTCATTGATTTCCTTGCGCACTTTTTCGGCGAAGTTAATCAGCACTCTGCCGCAAAATTCCCGAATTTCAGGTTGAGGCATGCCCTGAATCTGTTTCAGGAGTTTGGGGCAAGAAGCTTCCTGATCGTACCAACGGCGATTCATGGTTTCCTTATCTGTTTTTACATGCTTTGGCATTGGCCTATCTTCATTCTATTATGAGAAGCGGTTATGTGGATTGCTTTGTTCACTGCCAAGCATATAATTGACCCGCATGACACTAGCTCATGCGAAGCACTAGAAAAGGGTGAGGCCATGCCGACTGAAACCGTAATCCAGAACAGCGTGATGGAAAACAGCGCTGAGCAATCCAGTTTATTAACTCAAATTCGGGAAGTCTATCACCAGCCTTTTCTGGATTTGGTTTTTCAGGCTCAGGAGCTTCAACGCCGGTTTCACCCCAGAAACGAAGTACAGCTTTGCACGCTGGCCAACATCAAATCGGGAAATTGCTCGGAAGATTGCGCTTATTGTCCGCAAAGCGCCCGTTACAATACGGGTATTGAAACCTGGGAACTGCCTTCTTTAGAAGAAATTCGCCAACAGGCTCTGGATGCCAAGGCCAATGGCTCCACCCGCTTTTGTATGGGAGCCGCTTGGCGCACCCCCCCGCATCAACAGGCTTTTAACCATGTGGTAGAGATGGTGAAAACCGTAGTGGGCGAGGGCATGGAAGCCTGCGTGACCTTGGGCATGATTAACGCCGATCAGGCCAAGGCTTTAAAAGAAGCCGGTTTAAAAGCCTACAACCACAATATTGATAGTTCACCTGAGTTTTACCCCGAGATTATTTCCACCCGCACCATTCAGGATCGTTTTGATACCCTGAAAAATGTGGCCAACGCTGGCATTGATGTTTGCTGCGGCGGCATTTTGGGAATGGGAGAAACGCTGGAGCATCGGCTGGATTTTATAAAAACCCTTTGCGAGCTGGATCACACCCCGGAATCGGTGCCCATCAACTGCCTGGTACCAGTGGAAGGAACCCCGCTGGCCAATCAGGCCCCGGTGGATTCGTTTGATTTGGTGCGAACCATTGCCACGGTTCGTATTTTTCTGCCAGAGGCCAAGGTGCGTTTATCCGCCGGTCGCTTGAGCATGAATGATGAAACGCAGGCATGGTGTTTTATGGCCGGGGCCAATTCCATTTTTACCGGCGAAAAGCTACTGACCACCAATAACCCCGGCATGAACCGGGATCAGGAACTGCTGGAAAAGCTGGGACTGAAGCCACAAGTTCTGTTAAATTAAGCGTTTCGTTTGTCAGTGATAATTGGGTGCTTTCTTTGATGCACTCAGGTTTTTTCCTGAGTTGTTTTTTGTGAATTGAGATGCTTTTGAAAAGGTTTCATTGGTTGTGTTTTCATGATTAAGACTTGTTTTTCCAGTATTCTCTTTTACATTGTTCCTGACGCTTGAGAAAAGAATGATCATGCAGACTGACGCCCCCTTTCCATTCCGCTTACCCATAACCTCCGTCCCATTGAGATCGTTGAGGCCGTCAAATTCCCCAACACTCAATTCAGAGGCCCTGATGACGCGTGTGTCACCTGATGGGTTGGATGAAGACCGGTTTGATGCCCGTTCGTCGCATTCTACCCACAGCGGGGTGGAACCAGAGGCTTTAAATATGTTAGCGAGTGTGGCTGCCCGTGAGCCAAGATCCATTTTAAAAAGGCCGCATCCTGCTTGGGCTAATTTGACCACCCTTAGCAACGTCGCGTGTAAACTTCAGCCTTCTTTCAAAGTTACTTTTCAGGAATCCACAGAATTGTTGACGCTTCACAGAATTGTTGACGCTTCATGGAAGCCCTATTGCCGTCAGCCGAAAGGCGCTTTCCGATTTTCGACTGGCTCAGCAGCGTTTCCTTCTGCAAATGTCTCTTCTGGAGGAGTTCGCTTTATTCAGTTCGGATGTCAAATTACAGGCCATGACTAAACAGTTGGAGGCAATTTACCGCACGGATGCCATTCCAAGTCAGAAGCAGTTGAACAGCCTGTTTAGAAAAATTGCTTATGGGGATCCTGATTTTTTGAACACTTTGCCTGAGGGAGCGCTAGAGAGGTCTATTTTGATTCACTTTCAGGTTTTGGATGCAATGCAAACCGAGCTGCGTAAACCTTTAAATGATCAAACCTGGATGACCTCTATTTGTAGTGCAGACATTGAGGAGGCTTTAAGTATTTTGGACGAGCAGCGCCAATCGTTGGCAAAGGTGATAGAGCTCCCATAAGCCCATAAAAAGAAGTGGGTGATTCAAATTAAAAAGAGGACACCGTAGTGTCCTCTTTTGGTGCGAGTTCTGGGATTCGAACCCAGGACCTATCCCTTAAAAGGGGAGTGCTCTACCGCTGAGCTAAACTCGCAGGCTGGTGGATGAAGGGGGATTAAGAATGAATCGCTTGAATTGCGATACCTTCAGTATTGTATGGGTTCAACCGCCAGCGTCAAGAAAAGATTAAGCATTCATTTTTTGAGGGGCCTGCAGGATCCGCTTGCTGGCCGTAATCGGGTTCTCCAATAAAATGGTCTGATTGCGTTCTGGCCCAACGCTTACGATGGAAACCGGGCAGCCTGTTAATTCGGCAATGCGCTCCAGATATTGCCGCGCTTCTACCGGCAAATCTTCAAAGCGGCGGATATCCTTGACCGAACCCTGCCATCCCGGCCAGCTTTCATAAACAGGCTCGGCATTCTTCAGGGCGTCCAACTGTGAAGGAAAGTGATTAAACTGCTCGCCGGTTAGCCTGTTTTTGTAGGCAACCCCAATTTTGAGTTCCGACATGCCGTCAAAAACATCCAGCTTGGTAATCGCCAAGCCGTCCAGCCCGTTGACCTGAGCGCTGTATTTGGCGATAACGGCGTCAAACCAGCCGCACCGTCTGGCCCTGCCGGTAGTGGTGCCAAACTCTTGTCCAATGTCTCCCAAGTGCTTGCCAGTGGCATCTTTTAGCTCAGTGGGAAAAGGGCCTTCGCCCACACGGGTGGTGTAGGCCTTCATCACCCCAATCACCCGATCAATTCGGGTGGGGCCGATTCCAGAGCCGGTACAAGCCCCGCCTGCCGTGGCGTTTGAGCTGGTAACAAAGGGATAGGTCCCATAATCAACATCCAGCAAGGTGCCTTGGGCGCCCTCAAATAAAATATTTTTGCCTTCAGCCAGTGCGGCATGCGCTACGGCCACGGTATCCGTTACAAAAGGCGCCAGCTTGTCCCGGTACTCCTGACACCAGCTCAGCAGCGCTTCCACCGTGAAGCGAGGCAAGTCGGGGTAGCATTTTTCCATAAAGTCGTTTTTATGCGCCACAATTTGAGAGAGGCGCTCTTTCAAAATCAGTTCCTGATCGAATAAATCACCAACACGCAGGCCGTGCCGTCCTACTTTGTCCATGTAAGTGGGACCGATTCCCCTGCCGGTGGTGCCAATTTTTTTATCGGCCATGGCGCTTTCTTGGGCTTGATCCAGGCTGGTGTGAAACGGCAATGTCAGATGGGCCCGGTCGCTGAGTTTTAAATTGTCGGTGGAAAAGCCTTTTTCCCGAAGCTCCTGAATTTCGTGCATTAAAACTTCGGGGTTGATAACCGTACCGTTGCCAATCAGGCAAAGGGTATCGCCATATAGCATGCCCGATGGAACCAGATGGAACTTGAAGACTTCACTGCCGTGGGTAACGGTATGACCCGCATTACAACCCCCTTGGCAACGGATGACCACATCGGCCTCTGCGGCGAGCAGGTCTGTAATTTTCGCCTTGCCTTCATCGCCCCACTGAGCGCCTACTACCACCACATTGGCCATGAAGTTTTGTCCTCTCTGGGATTTTAATTGCATCCGATCGGGGTAAAGTACTTTCCAGACAATGGGCGGATGGATCATGGAAAAGCCCACAGGAAAGCCAGAGGCAGTATAGGACAAGCTCGAAGGGGAGTCAATTTGTGGGGCTTTGGCGGGTGTGAACGAATTGGGGGCGGCGGTTTTTAAATGCGGTTTCCGTGTCTTGGTGAAGCATGGATGGGTACTCGCTCAGGAGCTTGACATCCCCATGCTTGCGCTATAATAACATCATCTTATTTTCACCTTGATGATATTTAATGTCATTTTTGTGGAGAGGTGGCTGAGTGGTCGAAAGCGGCTTCCTGCTAAGAAGTTAGACGGGCTTAAACCTGTCTCGAGGGTTCGAATCCCTCCCTCTCCGAATTAAAAAAGCCTTCCAGAAAATGGAAGGCTTTTTTAATGAATGGGGGCTTGTTTTTAAGCCAAGCGACTGCGATCGCCGGTGAACATGCCCAAAAGGCTGCTCATCAATGCCAGTAACAAGGAGCCAACCAGGGCGCTTAGGAAGTTGTTGACGTCAAAGCCCGGTACTAACCAGGCCACCAGCGCAAACATCAGGGCGTTGATGATAAAAGAAAACAAGCCCAGCGTTAGCAGGTTTAAAGGCAAGGTGAGTAAAGCGAGCACGGGCTTGATAAAAAAGTTCACCAATCCCATTACCAGTGCGGCCACCAGTGCGGTGGTAAATCCCTCAATGTGGATGCCCGGCATCATGGCGCTGACCAGCATTAAAATGGCCGCGGTTAAAATCCAGTGTAGCAGTATGGATAAAAGCATTGTGTCTGTCTCTCCTTCGTTGGGTTTGGTTTTGAAACCTGAATGGAATGTCTTGGGATAGAGGGTGGGTGTTACCCAATTTTCGGCGAGGTGATAATCGATTGAAACTCAAGGCAATGGTCATCGCACAGTTGAGTGGGGTCTTTCATTATCAGTGGAGTTGTTTGGTTTCACAATTCCTCTTTCGGTTACATCAAGCGGTTACATCGCCTGACGCCATTGCGCTGAATACCCAGCCCCCTGCGGAGTGCCGCTTATTCTGAATGGGGTTTAGCCATTGAAAGGCCTCTGGCCAAAAAGGAACGATGCGCTTTAACGGATTTGGCGATACATATAGCCATCCAGTCCCGCTGTTTGTTCATTGGCTTCCAGCCATGCCAAATACTCCGCCTGAGATTGCTGAAGGCGTAAAAAATGATCCAGCGTAGCCAGCTCTCCCAGCGAAGATACGTTGTTTTTTGGGGTGCTGGCGTTTTGGGTGGATTCTGGCGAACTCATATAGACACTCCGTTCTATCTTAATGATATAAAAACGAAATGTTGATTGAAATTGCTTCGGGTATAAATTACCAGCGCAAAGGCCTAAAGCCGTCGCTCTGCGGCTTGGTTTATTTTTGGAAATCAGGACAACAGCAGTCAGGATAGGGCCTGAAGGTTGTTTTCGTTGCTCAGGGCGATTTTAATGGCTTGCCCCGCCTCTACTTGTTGTAAAGCGGCTTCAAATTGAGCCATGGGCAGCGTATCCGTAATTAAGGGGCGGGGATCAATGTCTCCCTTGCTTAATAAATCCAGCGCCGCTTTAAACTGGGTGGGGGTATGGTGGAAAGAGCTGACCAGCTTTATTTCATCGTAATGCAGGCGGCGGGTGTCAAAGCTTACCTGACTTCCTCCGGGGCAGCCTCCAAATAAATTGACGGTGCCACCTTTGCGCACAAGTCCCACAGCTTTTTCCCAGGTTTCGGGCTTGCCAATGGCTTCAATCACAATGTCAAAGCCCCGCCCGTCCTCTGTAAACTTCTGCCGAATGGCTTCATTGTCGTTCACATCGCTGAGATTGACGACTTGATCGGCCCCCCCAAAGCTTTGAGCCAGTGCCAGTTTGTGCACGGTGCGGGCGATAGCGGTTACTCTGGCGCCTTTGAGTTTGGCCGCCCGAACCATCAATTGACCAATGGGTCCCAGTCCCATCACGGCCACCTGATCGCCGGGTTGAACATTGGATTGAGCCAATCCATGCAGGCAAACCGCCAAAGGCTCACTGAAGGCCGCTATTTGAAACGGAAGATGCTCCGGCAGTGTGTATGTATTGTATTGGGCGATTTGAGCGGGAATTTTGATATACTCGGCATAAGCGCCATTGAGCAGATCCAGATGGTCGCACAAGTTGGTTTGCCCCTTGGCACAGTAAAAGCACTGATAGCAGGGCGCAGAGTTGGCCGCCACAACCCGATCCCCCACCTGAAACCGGGGCGCTTGCCCTGCCACAGGAGATACTTTGACCACCACCCCGGAAAATTCATGCCCAAAGGGGGAGGGAAAGTGCTTTAGGAGTAGGGGATGCCCCCGGCGGTAACATTTTACGTCGGTGCCGCAGGTTAAAGCGCTTTCCACTTTTATCAGCAATTCGCCGGGCGACAGGATGGGAATGGGTGTGTCTTCATATCGCACATCATTCGGCTGGTAAAACAGGGCCGCTTTCATCATATCTGTGCCGGGTGATGGGTGCAGCCCGTTATTGGTGGAATCTGGAACGGAATGGTGGTTCATCGGATGTCTCCCATGCTGATAAACACTTTAATGGCCTGCCCGCTTTGGTATAAATGAACGGCCTGCTGAATATCCTGCAAGGGCAGTCGGTGGCTAATCAGCGGGGTGATATTGATTTTACGGTTAGCAATGATATGGGCGGCGTTTTTTAAGTCAATCAACGCCGGGGAGTAGGTGGTAATCAGGTTGATTTCTCTAAAATAAAGACGGCTGGGATCGATGGAAGTGCCTGCCGGACCGCTGGTGAATACAATCATCGTTCCGCCGTCCCGTACTAAGTCCAGGGCCAGGGTCAGGGTTGTATTGTTAACGACGCTTAAAAAAACAGTGTCCACTTTGCCAGTGGGGGTATGTCGCTTTAAGGTGTCATGCAGCTGTTCTGATTGTTCGACGGGGTGGAAGGCCGCCATTAAAAACCCTTCAGCCATTCCCAACTGATTCCGGGCCGGATCCAGATCTACCCCGTACACCGCCGCCCCGTCATTCTGATATATTTGAGCGGCCATGAGGCCGATAAAACCCAGTCCAATCACCATGACAGAACCATTGATCTGGGTCCCGCCCCGCCGAACGCCTCGAAGGACGCAGGCCAACGGCTCTACGCAGCTGGCTTCTTCGTTGCTGATGGCATCAGGGATTTTAAAAGCCGTACTTTTCAGGTGTTGCTCACTCAGGGCCAAATATTGGGAAAATCCGCCGGGGTGAAAATTGGTTTCTTTGAACTGGCGACACATGGATTCGCTGTCATTCAGGCAGTAATGGCAATGCCCGCAGGGGACATGATGGGCGCTAACCAGGCGGGACCCTAACTGCCAGCCATCGGGGTGTTCATCATCCAGTGCCTCAATCACGCCCACAATTTCATGTCCCAGTACGCTGCCGGGGCTGGCTTTTTTGTGAACGAGCTTATCCAGGTCGGAGCCGCATAATCCGCATCCCAGCACCCGAATTAAAGCGCCCTTGGGGGGCAACGCCGGAATTGGCATGTCTGTCACGTTGATTTGGTAATCGTTTTGGATGGAGGCGACTTGCATGCTGTTTCTCTTTCGCTTGGGGTTTTCCAATAAAGGTGGGAATGGGGTAGGCCTTAAAAAATAGGCTTTCCCGCTTGAAATGCTATCCTTTATAAAAAACCAAACTGACCCGGATTGCCAAGTCCCGGACAGGGTAAGGAGACTTGATTCATGGAAAACTCTCAAGACGCCATCAACGCTAAAAACTCGGTAGAGCGCCTGAAAGTGGTGGCGGCCACGCGGGGTACAAACCCAATTACACGTGTGGAGGGTAACTACGAGTTTGAAAATTTAAAAACCGAAGGCCCCGTATCCTGTCACTGGCGCTTTCAGTCGGAGTTGGTTGGTTTGACCGTTCGTGGCCAGGTGAATGGTGTCATGAAGCTGGAATGCGCCCGCTGCTTGGAGCCTTATGAGGTCCCTGTCAATCTGGAAGTGCATGAGCGCTATGTGTTTGAAAGTTCTTTAACCCGCCAGGATAAAGAAAGAGAGCTGCAATCCGACGACTTTTACGAGGTGGTGGATGAAGAGGGTGAGCTGGATTTAAAAGATCTGGCCTTCCAGTTCCTCACTTTGGAATCGCTCAGTCACCCTTATTGCGAACGTCCCGAATGTGGATTTGCCTGATCCCCTTGTAAGCCGCCAATTTTTTTGTAAAAATCATCATCACGTATTTGTGTCCTTTGATCTGCTCAGCCAGATCTGATTAACTAGAGGTTGAATCCCCATGCCAGTTCCCAAGAAACGAGTAGGTCATTCCGATCAAGCGCACCGTCGTGCCAACTGGAAAGCAACTTTGGCTGCTAGTACCACCTGCCCTCATTGCAGCGCCGTCAAAATGCCTCACCACATGTGCGTGGCCTGCGGTTTTTATAATGGTCGGGTGCTCAGCGAAAAGTTTCACGCTCACCACGAACACTAGGTTGACTCAGTTTTAGCTTTTTTAAAGAACGAATCTAATGGCAACTTTCCCCATTCGAATCGCTGTTGATGCCATGGGGGGTGATCATGCGCCCCATGAAATTGTCGACGGCTCTGTACAGGGTGCGCGTGCACATGGGGTATCTGTTCTATTGGTCGGCAAGCCCGATGAAATAGAGCGTGAGCTGAAAAAGCACGACACCCAAGGCTTGGCAATTGAGGTTGTTCCGGCTTCCGAAGTGATTGAAATGGGTGAATCCCCGGCAACTGGGCTGCGTAAGAAAAAAGACGCCTCCATTATTGTTACTGCCAAATGTGTAAAAAACGGTCAGGCCCAGGGCATGGTTGCCGCTGGCAGCACCGGGGCGGCCATGGCGTCTGCTTTACTTTATGTAGGCCGAATTGACGGGGTGGATCGTCCTGCTATTGGTGTTCGTTTGCCTTCTTCCTCAACGCCTTGCCTGTTGATAGACGCTGGGGCCAATGCCGATTGCACGCCAGAAATGCTCAGCCAGTTTGCCGTTATGGGCAATATTTTCATGCACAATGTGTGCAACGTGGAAAAACCCCGGGTGGGACTGCTGAACATTGGCGAAGAGCAAAGCAAGGGCAATGCCTTTGCCCATACCGCATTTCAGTTACTGGAAAAAGACGAACGATTTCACTTTATTGGCAACATTGAAGGCAAAGAGCTTTTTAATGGTTCTGCCGATGTTGCGGTGACCGATGGGTTTACAGGCAATGTGGCCTTGAAGTCCGCTGAAGGCGTGATGAAAATGTTTGGCGGGGTGTTGAAAACTGAGCTAATGGGCAGTTTTCGCACCAAGGCTGGCGCTTTGCTGGCAGAGCCTGCGCTGCGAAAAGTCAGCAAACAGGTTGACCCTGAAGAGTTTGGCGGCGCCCTGCTTTTTGGTATTAAAGGCATTTGTGTGATTAGCCATGGCGGAAGCCGCGCCAGAGGCATTAAAAATGCCATTCGAGTGGCAAAGGAAGCCATTGTGGCGGATGTACTCGGCAAAATCAGCAAGCAGATACAGGAAGGGATTGACGTCAATGACCACGCCCAATAGAGAATCTGAGTCGAGTGAGCAGAGCGTAAAAGCCCCTTTTTCCAAGCCAGACAACTTGTTTGGTTACGGGATCAGTTTGGCCGGAATTGGCGCTCACGTTCCCGATCGCTGCATTACCAACGACGATATCGCCACTCTGGTTGATACCTCCGATGAGTGGATCCAGTCCAGAACCGGTATTAAAACCCGTTATGTGGTTTCCGGGGATGAAAGCGTCGCTGATTTGGCGACAGAAGCGGCTTTTCAGGCATTGGCCAGCGCTGGCATGCAAGGCTCTGAAATTGAGCTGATTATTGTGGCTTCCTCCACGCCCGATACCATTTATCCTGCGGTGGCCTGCCAAGTGCAAACTGCCATTGGCGCTCAAAACGCCGCTGGCTTTGATATGGCCTTGGCTTGCTCTGGCTTTGTTTATGGCTTAATTATTGCCCAACAGTTTCTGAAAACCGGCATGTGTAAAACCGCTTTGGTGATTGGGGCTGATATTCATTCTCGATACACCAACTGGCATGACCGAAACACCTGCATTTTGTTCGGGGATGGCGCCGGAGCCGCTATTTTAAAGGCCGAAAAAGGCGCTTCCGACAATATTTTGGCCAGCGATCTCCATTTGGACGGGGCCAAGGGCATGGAGTTGACCCTGTTCACGCAGGCGGAGAACTGCCCGTTGGTTGAACCCAAAACCCCGGTGAATGATTACGTTTACATGAATGGCCGTGAAGTCTTTAAATTTGCGGTGGGCGTGGTGCCCAAGTCCATTCAGCAGGTGCTGGATCGCGCCGGGTTGAGCATTGATCAAGTGGATCACGTGGTGCTGCACCAAGCCAACATTCGCATTATGCAGGCTATGTCTGAAAAGTTGAATATCCCTGCAGAGCGCTTGATTGTGAATCTGGATAAGTATGGCAACACTTCCGCTGCTTCCATTCCCATTGCCTTGAACGAGGCGGTGTTGAGTGGGCGTGTTAAGCCGGGTGAATTGCTGGTGATGTGCGGATTTGGGGCGGGTCTTGCCTGGGCCACCAGCATTATGCGCTGGACCGCTGTGGATCAACGCCTTCCTCAGGCGTTAAAAGCAGAGATGCAGCAATGTCACGACCAATTGAAGGTACGGGAAGCCGCTGCCGTCTAGTTTTGAAAAGGTGACACCGATGAGTAAAATCGCGTTTGTATTTCCGGGGCAAGGTTCCCAGTCGGTCGGCATGGGGAAAGACCTTGCTGACTTGCCCGAAGCTCGCCATGTTTATGACACGTTTGATCACATTGTGGCCGCCCACTTAAGCCAAATTTGCTTTGAAGGCCCTGAAGAGGAGCTTCGCCGCACCCTGTATACCCAGCCCGCTATTTTGGCGACCTCAATCGCAGCTCTGGAACTGTTTCGTTCCCGTTGTGATGTGAAGCCCCATCTGTTGGCAGGTCACAGTTTGGGCGAATACGGGGCGTTATACGCTGCTGACGTTATTTCGTTGGAAACAGCGGCTCAGTTGGTCAAGCGTCGTTCTGAATTGATGGAAGCCGCTCCCAAGGGTGCCATGAGCGCCGTATTGGGCTTGAATGGCGATCAGGTGGATGCCATTGTCAACGCTTATCGCCACGACTCTCAGGCGGTGATTGCCGTGGCCAACTATAATACGGATAGCCAGATTGTGATTTCCGGGGCTGTGGCCGCTGTAGAACAAGTGTCGGAGCTGCTTAAATCCGCTGGTGCCAAGCGGGTGATTCCTTTGCCGGTGGGCGGTGCTTTTCATTCCCCGCTGATGAGTCCAGCGGCGCAGTCGTTTACTGAATACCTCAGCGATTTTGATTTTCAGAACGCCCAGATGCCTGTAGTGACTAATGTAGACGCGGCTTTAACCACACAAGGCATTGACGCTCAGGCTAAATTGAGTAAGCAAATCGATCATTCGGTTTGCTGGACCCAGACCATGACCCGCATGATCCGTGAGGAAGGTGTGGATACCGTGGTAGAATTTGGCCCCGGCAAAGTGTTGACCGGGATGTTTAAAAAGATGTTCCCGGAAGTCCGCTTGTATAACGTGCTGGATGTCGCTTCTCTGGATGCGACGGTGGTTGCTTTGCAAGCAGCGCCTGTCAACGTTTAGGGCTTCTTTTTTGTCGAGTTTTTATCAAGGAAATGATGACCATGAGTAACCCATCAGCGAAAACCGCAATTGTGACCGGAGGCTCTCGAGGCATTGGCCGGGCCATTGTAAAGGCTTTGGCTGAAGCGGGCTTTAATGTGGCCTTCAGTTACGCTTCCAATCAGGCTGCCGCTCAGGAAGTGGAGGCCATGGTGAAAGGGTTTGGGGTAGAGGCGTTGGCGGTACAAGCGGACGCAGCGAACCCCGCTGAGGCTCAGGCTTTGATTGAGCAGGCCCACAAGCAGTTTGGCCGAATTGACGCCTTGGTTAATAACGCCGGTATTACCCGAGATGGCTTGCTGATGCGTATGAGTGACGATGATTGGGCCAAAGTGCTGGATACCAATTTGGCCGGTTCCTTCTATACTTGCCGTGCCGCCTCTCGAATTATGTTAAAGCAACGTGCTGGCGCCATTGTGAACATTTCCAGCGTGGTTGGCGTTTACGGGAACGCTGGACAGGCCAATTATGCCGCTAGCAAGGCGGGGCTGATTGGTTTTACCAAATCTATCGCCAAGGAATTCGGTAGCCGGGGGGTAACCGCCAATGTGGTGGCGCCCGGTTTCATTGAAACCGACATGACCGAAAGCGTCCCTAAGGAGAAATTGATTGAGCATATCCCGCTTGGCCGCCTCGGCGCGCCTGAAGATATTGCCAAGGCCGTTCTCTTTTTGATAACATCGGGGAATTATATTACGGGTCAGGTCCTTCATGTTGATGGTGGACTCGTTTTTTAAATTTTCTGGATGCTCTCGTCCCCTTTGAATTAAAATTTATCGTCAACAATCAATGGCAACTCAGGTTTTTATCCGTTAATCAAACTGTAATTGGAGATTATGACAATGGGCAACGCTACTCAAACCGTATTTGAACGGGTTAAAAAAGTAATCGTCGAGCAACTGAGCGTGGATGAGGCTGAAGTGACCCCTGAAGCTAATTTCAGCCAGGACTTGGGTGCTGATTCTTTGGATACCGTTGAATTGGTAATGGCTTTTGAAGAGGAATTCGGTACCGAAATTCCTGATGAAGAAGCTGAAAAAATCCAGACTGTTCAAGACGCTGTCAGCTACATCGAAAAAAGCCAGAAATAAGACAGTCGTTCCCTTCCGACTTGGGTCAAGATGAATCTTGACCGACTGTACTCCACATCAATGATAAGGTCCTGTTAAGACATCATGGCAAACTATGGAAAGCGCCGTGTGGTTGTCACTGGAATGGGCGTTGTAACGCCCGTTGGCAGCACACTTGAAACCATGTGGGATAACCTGGTTAAAGGTCAATCGGGTATTGGTGAAAATACACTGGTCCCCGAGCAAGAAATGACCTGCAAAATCGCTGGAATCTGCACTGATTTTGTACCGGAAGACTACATGGACAAAAAAGAATCCCGGCGTATGGATCGTTACACGCAGTTTGCTGTGGCCGCCGCCAAAATGGCCTACGAGCAATCTGGGCTGTATGAGGGTGCTGTGGACCCCAACCGTTTTGGGGTTGTGGTCAGTAGTGCCGCCGGTGGGATTGGCACCATTGAAATCCAGATGAAACACTCGCTGGAAAAGGGCTTTAACAAGTGCAGCCCGTTCCTGGTGCCAATGATGATCTGCGATATCGCGGGTGGTTGGATTGCCATTGAATACAACGCCAAAGGCCCCAATCAGTCTGTGGTAACCGCTTGTGCTACGGGAGCCAACTCCATTGGCGATGGTTTCCGCATGATTCAGTACGGCGAGGCCGATGTGATTATGGCGGGGGGGGCGGAAGCACCGATTACCTCCTTGTCTGTTGCTGGCTTTACCAACATGCGGGCTTTGTCACAGCGGTATGATGCGCCTCAACAGGCAAGTCGTCCCTTTGACAAGGATCGGGATGGCTTTGTCATTTCCGAAGGCGCGGGCGTGGTTGTGCTGGAAGAATTAGAGCATGCCAAAGCCCGTGGGGCCAATATTCTGGGTGAAATCATCGGCTACGGACGCACTGCCGATGCCAATGACATTGTGGCCCCTTGTGCGGATGGAAATGGCGCTGCTCGGGCCATGCAGCTGGCTTTGGCCGATGCTGGACTGGAAGCGGACAAAGTGGATTACATTAACGTTCACGGTACCAGTACACCTTTGGGTGATATTGCTGAAACCATGGCCATTAAGCGGGTATTTGGCGAGCATGCGCATAAAGATTTGGTACTGAGTTCAACCAAAAGCATGACCGGTCATATGCTGGGCGCTACCGGGGCGGTGGAAGCTGTGATTTCGTTGATGGCGATTCAGCATAAAATGGTGCCTCCTACCATTAACCTGGACAATCCCGATGAGCAGTGTGATTTGAATTACACGCCCAATCACGTTCGCACACTGGATAAGCTGGATGTGGCCATGTCCAATTCCTTTGGCTTTGGCGGACATAACGCTTCATTGCTGTTTAAAGGCTATCCCGGTTAATATCACACTTTAAGGGATTTTTACTTTTAAGACGGCTCGCTATTTATTTAGCGGGCCGTTTTAGGGTCGGGTTGCTCTATGGGGCTTCGCAAGGCTACTATGTATTAACAAACATTGAGCGATGAAGAGGTTGGTGTATGGGCGCAGATTTTTCGCAGACCCCTGAGGCTTCGGTGGGTGATTTTTTTGATCGGGTTAGCGAGGATTACGATCAGAGCATTCGAAAAGCGATTCCGCCATACCGGGAGATGCTGGATGCCTTGTTGGGCTATTGTTTTTTAGGGGTTGAAAAACCGCTTCGTATTTTGGAGTTAGGCTGCGGTACCGGTAACTTGTCCGTGCTGCTTCGTGCTTTGTTTCCGAATGCCCGCTTAACGCTGGTGGATTTATCCCCGGATATGCTGAAGTTGGCCGCCGTAAAACTGGGTGCGGAATCGGAGCAGTTGCAATTGTTGCAGGGCGGCTTTATGGAGGTGTCCTTTCAGCCTGAATCTTTTGATCTGGTCATTTCCAGCATGGCCCTTCATCACTTGCGGGATGCTGAAAAGCCGGTTTTATATGAACGGATTTTTCAGTGGTTAAAACCCGGTGGTTTGTTTCGTTGCGCCGATGAAGTGCTGGGGGTGCCTGAGTCGGTGCATTTGGAAAACATGCGCCGGTGGGAAATTTGGGCCAGGCAAAATGGGGCCACCGAAGCCGATATTCAGTTGTGGAGCGATCATGCCGAGCAGTATGATCATTACGCCCCATTACAAGCCCATTTTCAATGGCTCACCACCAGTGGCTTTCAAGATGTTGAGGCGTATTGGCGTAATTTGATGTGGACGGTTTTTGGGGCTTCCAGACCAATTGAGCCTTAAATCTCAATGCTGAGGTTAGAGAGATGCGCTTGTCGCGAGTGCGGGATTTTTAACGAGAGATGACGCCAATAGCGTTGATGCGCCTGAGCCGTGACAGGCTGAGCGTTTTGAGCCTGAATGGTGATTGTGAAGCCATTTTCCGCATCCAGCACCCTTTTTTGCTGGCCTATACATTTGGTGCGATAGGCTTGAATGACCTGTATAGCCTTCATTTGACCCGGTTTGCCATAAAATAGCTGATCGTTGTTGCTCACCAGATAAGCTTTTCCATTCAGCAGTTTGCCAGCGTGATAAAACGTATCGTGATCCCGTTGCAAGCAGGTGAGGAGTCGAAAAGCTTCGCTGGTTTGAATGCCCACGGTTTGCAGCGCAATCAGCGCCGCACCGGGATTGGGCGTGGGTATTGCCAGTGATGAAGTGTTCCAGCTTGCTGCTGGGCTGGCGGGTGTGATGGCGGGAATTGGGTTGAGGGCCGTTAAACGGGCTAAATCGGGATATGGCATGGTGAGATGAAAGATTCCCGTTTTGGTTTAGTCGTAGCTGGTTCCAAAAAAGATCCAGGTTAGGAAAAAGTCGGTAATCATAATGGTGACGGCAATCCATACCACCGCCTTGGTGGTGGATAGACCCACTTCTCGAGCGCCGCCCTTGGCGTTCAGGCCCACCGTACAGCTAATGGCCGCCAAAATCATGCCGAAAATAACCGCTTTAAACAGGCTGACTCGAATATCATAGGGCTTTACAAACAGCCACACCGATTCCAGATACATATGATAATGCAGGCCGGACACCCAGTCGGCAACGAACATACCACCCAAAATGGCGGTCACTTCCCCGATGATGGTTAACATGGGCAAAGCGATCATGCAGGCCAGCATTCGGGGCAAAAACAGGTAGCGAATGGGGTTGATACCCATCACCCGCAAGGCATCCACCTGGTTGGTCACTTTCATGTTGGCGATTTCAGCGGCAATGGCGGTACCGGCTCTGGCCCCTACTGAGAGACAGGTGAAAATAGGCCCCAGTTCTCGCACAATGGCCAGCGCCACCAAGCCACCCACATAAGAATCTGTCCCGGTTTGCGCAAATTTAGAGGCCGTTTGCAGCGCCAAAACGGAGCCGGTAATCACACAAATCAACACGCTCATGCCCAACGAGTCAAATCCTACCAAAGCGGTTTGCACAATGGTTTTCTGCCAGTCGGTGCGGCCCTTGGCCAGAAATACGAAGCTATCCCACACGTTGATAAACAAGCAGCCAGCTTCATCCAGAAAGTGGGTTAATCGTTTGGGTGTCCATTGGGTAAAACTCATGATCGTGATTTCATCGGTCGTGTTTTATCTGCCTCTAATCATTGCTATCATACGGGATTTTAAAACTGCACAACAGTACACCAATCGCTATATTGCGGCAGTTTGTTTTTGACCACATCAAAATACAGGTCCTGAATCTGTCGGGTCAGCTGGCCGGGTTGGCCATTGCCCACCGGGCGGTTGTCAATTTTGCAAATAGCGGCCACCTGGGCGCCTGTGCCACAAAAGAAAGCCTCATCGGCGTGATAAAGCTCGGTGCGATCGATGGTGCGCTCTTCGGTATCAATGCCCAGTTCCTGCTTGGCCAGGGTCATAATGGTTTCTCGGGTAATGCCTTCCAGAATATCTTCGGTTTTGCTGGGGGTAACCAGTTTGCCATTCCGAATCAGGAACAGGTTCATAGCGCTTCCTTCGGATACCGTGCCTTCCTGGGTGAGGAAAATAGCGTCATCGAAGCCCATTTTGCGGGCATCGGTCACGGCCAGTGCGGTGTTCATGTAGGCCCCACCCGCTTTGGCTCGGGCTGGAATGCTGTTATCCGGCAACCGTCGCCAGTTGGATACGCAAACGCTCAACCCTTTTTCCAAATCCAGATACTCACCCATGGGCTTGGTCCACAGGCAAAATTCCGTGGCGGTATATTCCAGGCTGGGGGTAATGCTTTCCCCGCTTTTGTATAAGGTGGGGCGAATGTAAATATCGCTGTCATGTTGATTTTTTTCAATCAATTCCACGGTTAACTGGCAAAGCTGCTCGGTGCTGAGATCCGGGGTCATGTAAAACAGTTTGCTGTTGTTTAGCAGGCGATCGTAATGCTCTTTCATCCGAAACACGGAAAGCTGGCGTTTGTCCGCCACCCAATACCCCCGGATGCCTTCAAACAGAGAGGTGCCGTACAAAAAGGCGGGGTTGCGTAAATCCAGAGTGGCCTCTTGAAAAGGCACCAGTTTTCCTTGAAAATAAGCGTATTCCACTTTTACGGCGGTCGACCCGGTTTTCTGCTCCGCGGTTTCCGATTTCAGTTCGTTCGTCACTTTGGTTACCTGTCCTGTCTGTGTTACCCTAGTATTATATGAAAAAAACTGTTGCGCTTCTGATTCTTGACGGCTGGGGCATCCGAGAGGAAGTCCCCGGTAATGCTATTAAATTGGCTGAGCCGTCTTATTATGACTCGTTACTGGCCAAATATCCCCACATTGCTTTAGAAGCTTCGGGTGAAGCGGTGGGCTTGCCGGAAGGGCAAATGGGCAACTCGGAAGTGGGCCACTTGAATATGGGTGCCGGTCGGGTGGTTTATCAGGAAATTACCCGCATTAACAAATCCATTCGGGACGGCGACTTTTTTACCAACCCCACGTTTTTATCGGCGGTCAACCATGTGAAGCACAGTGGCGGCACCTTGCACCTCATGGGGCTGGTGAGCGATGGCGGCGTCCATAGTTCGCTCAATCAAGTGCTGGCCTTGCTGGACTTTTGCAAACAGCAGTCGGTTAGCAACGTAAAGTTGCATGCCTTTCTGGATGGCCGGGATGTCTCACCCCAAAGTGCCGAAAAATATTTGCAAGTTGTGGAAGAAAAGCTGCTTGTTTTAGACTTACCGCAAATTGCCACCATCCACGGTCGTTACTATGCCATGGATCGCGATAACCGCTGGGAGCGGACCTTAAAAACGTATGAGAATCTGGTGCTGGGCAACGGTCGCAAGCATCCTTTTAGTGTGGATTCCCTACTGTGGAGCTACCGCCAGGATGTTTTCGATGAGTTTGTAGAGCCTGCCGTTTGCGATTTTACTTATGAAGGGATGCAGGATGGCGATGCCATTTTGTTTTTCAACTTCCGTCCCGATCGGGCCAGACAACTGACTCGCGCCTTTATGCAACCTGATTTTACGGGCTTTGATCGTCAAAAAGTGTTGCAAAATCTCTATTTTGGTTGCCTTACTTTGTATGATGAAACCTTTAACCTGCCGGTGGCTTATCCCAAGCAGAGACTGGATAACATATTGGCGCAAGTGCTCAGCGCTCACGGACTGACGCAGTTTCGTACCGCTGAAACTGAAAAATACGCCCATGTTACCTTCTTTTTTAACGGCGGTTTCGAACAGCCCTATCCCGGCGAAGAGCGCCATATGGTGCCTTCTCCCCAGGTGGCCACCTACGATTTGCAACCGGAGATGAACGTGGCGCTGGTATCTGAAGTGGTTTGCAATGCTTTGGACAGCGGCCAGTATGACTTTTTAGTGGTTAATTTTGCCAACCCGGATATGGTGGGCCATACCGGCGTGCTGCAAGCCGCAGAAGAAGCGGTGAAGGCCATTGATTTGGCCATTCAGCATGTGGTGCAAGCGGCGTTAAGAAATGATGGCGTGTTGCTAATTACCGCCGATCACGGCAATTGTGAAGTGATGGTGGATGAAAACGGCGGCCCTCACACCGCGCATACCACCAATCTGGTGCCGTTTATTCTGGTATCCAATCGGCCTGAATTAGATCTGGATCGCAGCCGCCAGTATAGCTTAAGCGATATGTCTCCCACCATTTTAAGTTTGTTCGGCATTCCTAAACCGCCGGAAATGACCTCGCCTTCTTTGCTTAAAATCAATGCCGCAGCGGCCTCTTGCTCCATTTCAGGCTAGCTGAAATCCAGTTTTAGGGTGCGTTGAAGCGTTTGTAGGGCGCTTTTCGGTTAGCGAATTTTAAGGGTGTTTCCCTCTTGCGCCAATTGGTAAAAACGTTCCGGTTGCAGTTGGGCAGGCTCTAATAAACGAATGCCACTGCTTTGGCTAATCATTTGCACCCCGCACCCCTTGGCTTGCTGTCGCTCATTCAGGCTACTGTTTATAGAAAACAGGCAATGACGACTGTGATCAAGTACCTTGAATTGGTAAGTGGGTGCGGGAAAGCTGGAAAGGGTGCCTTGCAAGGCGATGCGGCCAATGCTAAGTTTGCCACCCTGCCCTGGAAATTCTTGAGATTGCTTTGCTTGCATACCCCGAGGCACTCGGCGGATATTGCTGGCAATTAACAACCCGATTTCTGTTTTTTGAAAGGCGGTTTTAAGGCTGCTGGCGTACTGGGTGTTTTGTTTCGTTTCGGGTAAAAGCACCAGCGCCTCTACCTGCTTTAGGTGAATGTGGCGGAAGTAATCGCCCAAGGCCCTGGCTTCAAAATAACTGAGATTTTCGGGCGCAATCAGCAAGCTTGCGTTGCTATGGGCGGGCTGGATTAAAATGGCCTCGTGCCGAAACGACAATGGGATCAGTGCCATTTGGGTATGGGCTTTAAATTGCTGGGTTTGGGCAAAGGTGCCACCCATCATGAGAAAGATGGGCAGGATGGCCAGCAGCGCTTTTTTGCGAAACGGCCAGTGTTTTAACGGGTTCAGCAAAATGGCCAGCACAAACAGGGCGGTGTAAAGTGCCATCACTTGCCAAGGGGCGGGGGAAGGCAGTGTCCATTGAGCGCCGCTGAAGCCGTTTCCCCATTGCACCACGGCTAGTAAGCCATTTAAAAACGGCAGGGCTATCCAGGCCAAAGCGCCGCCCACGGTGGGGAGCATCAGGCTTATCACGCCCGCTGTAAATCCAATCAGGGTGAGTGGGGCCACCAAAACCAGGGCCACAATGTTTAAGGGCACGGTATGGATGGGAAACTGGTTAAAATACATAACCGACAGCGGCCAAACCCACAGCTGGGCAATGGTAGGCACCAGAATAATGCCCGCTAGCCAGCGGGTAATGTAGTAACCAATGGCCTCTTGCAAGGGGGCCACCATGGTCAGCAGGCCAAAGGTGGTTAACACTGAAAACTGGAATCCAATGCTGGCCATGCTTTCCGGGTTGATGAGCACCAACAGGGTGCTGGCAACGCACAGCAGAAATACCGGGCTTAACTCCCGATTCAGGAGTTTTAGGAACAGGGCAATTTCCAGCATGGCGGCGGCCCGCTGAATGGATGGTGGCAATCCCGTGAGCAGGCTATAGAAGGCCACTGCCCCCATGGCCAACCCAATGCGGGTTTTATACGGTACTTTCAGCACAGAGAGCAACCATAGGATTGAGCCTGCGATAATGCCCACGTTCATGCCCGAAGCAGCCAGCAGGTGAATTAATCCGGTTTGGATAAAAGCCTGTTTGGTTTCCTTGTCTACCGGAATGGCCTTGTCTCCCAGCACGATGCCGCCCAGAATTTCCGCCTGTGGGGAGGGCAAAGCGTGGGTAAAGGTGTCTGAAACCTTTTGTTTGAGATGATCGGTGATGCGCTGAATGACAAATCGGGGATGGTTTTCTGTTTCAAAGGCAATCATGCGGCTGGGCTTTTTTAAAATAGCCGTGATATGTTGCGTATTTAGGTAAGCGGCTTGATTAAACGCCCCTGGCACATTGCTTTGAAAGGGCAAGGCCAGTTCACCATCAATCAGCACCCGGGTGCCTGCCTCAATGGCCTCGCCTTCGCCCCGATCCGAGGGGAGTGTGGCCTGAATGCGTCCGGAGACTTTTTTACGGTTAAGTTGGGATACCTGAACCACTGCCCGGTTTTTTGCGGTTTGAGACAGGATAGTACCCATCACTTCCGCTCGGCCTAAAGGTGCCAGGTTGGAAATATCCTGCTGGGCGGGGGTAAAGTGCCGGTAGTTAAAGTGCAGACTGCCCGCAATCAGGATGACCAGCCATAAATTCAGTTGAAGCGCCCAGCGCTGGCCTGCTTGGCCGATGCTGTAAATGACAATTCCCAAAAAAGCCAGACAAAGCGGAATGCCAATTTCATAGCGGGCAAAGGCCAAATTGGGCAAGGCCAACGCCAAGGCGTTTCCAATTAAAAACAGCGCCAAAGCGGGAATTAAAAAAGCCTCATAGGCGGCCAATAATTTTTTGGGGGCTTGCGGCTGTGGCCGGGAAGATCGATAATTTTGGCCCGCTTTGGGTTTTTGCCCGGTTTCTGCGGGGGCTACTAATTCCTGAAGCCCCATTTCGGGCTTTAAGGGTGGCTCTAGTGTCTGTACCATTGTGTTTTTATGAGTTTCCGTACTTGTGTGCTGGTGCCAAAATAATGCAAGATCAACAATAAAGAAATATAAGAAGGTATAAAAATAAAATTAATTAGAACTCAGGCATTATAACCGGCTCAAGCCGAAAGCACCCGCACCAATATTCCCCAAAAAAGGTCCCATCAAAAAGACCCACCGAAGTGGGTCTTTTTAGAGTCATGAAGCGGTGTGAGTGGCCGCTTTATGCCATTTATTTGTTGGCGCCTACGCTCTCATCGGAAGGACGGAACTCGGCGTCGATGATGTCTTCATCCGGTCCGCCTGCCGAAGGGCCTGCGGCATTATCCGCGCCTTGCGCTGCATCGCCCGCTTGCTCGTAAGCTTTGGTGGACAAGCTGTACAACGATTGCTGAAGCACTTCTTGCAACTGCTTGATTTTATCAGTGTCGTTGCTTTGAATGGCGGCCCGCAGATCGTCAATTTGCTTCTGGATGGGGGCTTTTTCGTTGTCAGGACATTTATCGCCCAAATCCTTCAGCATTTTTTCGGCGCTGTGGCACAGGTTATCGGCCTGGTTTTTGGCTTCAACCTGTTGCTTCACCTTCTCGTCTTCGCCTCGGTGCGCTTCGGCTTCTTTCACCATTTTTTCAATTTCGTCTTCTTTCAGGTTAGACGTATTGGTAATGGTGATTTTCTGCTCTTTGCCGGTGGCCTGATCTTTGGCGGTTACGTGCATAATGCCGTTGGCGTCAATATCAAAGGTCACTTCAATTTTAGGAACGCCACGGGGGGCAGGCATAATGCCTTCCAGGCGGAAGTTGCCCAGCGATTTGTTGTCACGGGCCATGGGGCGCTCGCCTTGCAGCACATGCACATCCACGCTGTTCTGGTTGTCATCAGCGGTGGAGAAAGTTTCGCTGCGACGTACCGGGATGGTGGTATTGCGCTCTACCAGTTTGGTCATCACGCCGCCCAGGGTTTCAATACCCAGAGACAAGGGGGTGACATCCAGCAGAACAATGTCTTTGACTTCGCCAGCCAGTACACCGGCTTGAATTGCGGCGCCGATGGCCACCACTTCATCCGGGTTCACGCCCTGGTGAGGCTCTTTGCCGCCGGTCAGAGATTTTACCAGTTCCTGAACGGCAGGAATACGGGTAGAACCACCCACCAGAACCACTTCATCAATTTCGGAAGGGCTGAGTTTGGCGTCTCTCAAGGCTTGTTCCACGGGGCCCCGGCAACGGGTTACCAAGTCCTTGGTAATGGCGTTGAAGTTGGCCCGGGTAATGGTCAGTTCCAAGTGCTTAGGGCCATTGGCATCGGCGGTGATAAACGGCAAGCTGACATGCGATTCCATCAGGGTGGACAATTCACACTTGGCTTTTTCAGCGGCTTCTTTCAAGCGCTGCATGGCCTGTTTGTCGCCACGAAGATCCATGCCTTCCTGCTTGCGGAATTCCTCAACCATCCATTCCATCACGGTTTCATCAAAATCGTCGCCGCCCAGTTTGGTGTCGCCGCTGGTGGATTTTACTTCAAATACACCGTCGCCCACTTCCAGGATGGAGACATCGAAGGTACCGCCACCCAAGTCGAAGACCAGAATTTTTTCATCGGATTTTTTATCCAGACCATAGGCCAGAGCGGCAGCGGTTGGTTCGTTGATAATCCGCAGCACTTCCAGCCCGGCGATTTTACCGGCGTCTTTGGTGGCTTGGCGCTGGCTGTCGTTAAAGTAAGCGGGAACGGTAATAACCGCCTGAGTTACTTTTTCGCCCAGGTATTTGGAGGCATCATCGGCCAGTTTGCGCAAAATTTGCGCGGAAAGCTCTTGGGGGGTCCAGCTTTTGCCATCGATGGCCCAGGTTTTATCTGTGCCCACATGCCGTTTGTTGGAGGCAATGGTGCGATCCGGGTTCAGAACGGCCTGACGTTTGGCCAGCAAGCCTACCAAACGTTCGCCGGTTTTGGAAAAACCCACAATGGAGGGGGTGGTGCGGTTGCCTTCCGCGTTGGCGATGACAGTTGGTTTGCCGCCTTCCATAACGGCAACTACGGAGTTGGTAGTCCCTAAATCGATACCGACGACTTTAGCCATAATAAAAATAACCTCTTGGATTGACTGATATGTTCCTACCCAACAATTTATCCGAAAAACAGGTGGATCCGGCCATCCTTTAGATTCTTTTAAGAATTTGTAGACGCTTTGGTTATGCTGGAGCCGCTTCAGCTGAGAGCGATGCCATGATCACCCGATCCAGTCCAGCGTAATCCCGGATGATTTCAATATTTTTGTAACCATGGATCATTAAAATTTGGCCAATGCTGGGGCTCATGCCCGCCCCGCATTCCATGATGATTTTTCCGTGGGACGTCAGGTGGTTTTTGCCTTCAGCGGCCAGGCGCTGGTAAAAATAATAGGCGTCTTCATGGGGGGGGAACAGTGCGGTGTGGGGTTCGTGGTTTAAAACCTCCGGGCTTAGGGAGGGCTTGAGTTGGGGATCTATATAAGGGGGGTTGGAGACAATTAAATCAAAGGATTCATGGCCAATGGGCGCAAATAAATCGCCAGCAGGCATTAGCCGGACTGTCACTCCCAGCTTTTTTTGATTGATTTTGGCCACAAGTAACGCTTCTGGCGAACAATCCACGGCGGTAATGGTTACAGCGTTACTCAATTGATGGGCCAGACTCAGGGCAATGGTGCCGGGGCCGGTGCCAACGTCCAGTACACGCATGCCCGGTTTTAGGCACAGTAAGGCTTGTTCTACCAGCAGTTCCGTTTCGGGTCGGGGAATCAATACATGGGGATTGACGTAAAACTTGAGCCCAAAAAAGGAGGCCTCATGCAGCAGATACTGCAACGGAATGCGTTTCACGGTGCGCTGATACAGTAAATCGTTCAGTTGAGCGGTTTCTGATTCGGTAAGCCTTTGGCTGCCATCCCGGTAAAGAGCTTCGGGGGTGATACCTAGCTGATCTTGCAATATCCACAGGGCTTCCGCCTCCGCTTGGGCGGGGGAAGCATTCAGGGTCAATAAGCTTTCCCGAATGTGGCGATAAAGTTCCTGGTGGGTTGGGGTCGTCATCTTTATGGGTGATTTTTCGAAAATACAATTTTGGGAATTCAAGAATTATAAGGAAATGCCGAGAGAAACAAAACAGGGCTTTCCTAAAAGTTCTTAAAAGTATTAAAACGACAGCGCTAAATGGAGCAACACATTGAGTTCCCCTTTTGGATCCACCAGTAAGCAATATCCGCCGTTGGGCCAGACTCTACCGAGTCAGGCTTTTTCTATGCCGGAAGCCTTGCCTGTTGCCGTGGCCAGCAATGGGAAAGCGGTAGAGTCTCCAGCCACCGTTTCGGTTCCAGTCAGTTTACCCCCAGCGCCTGAACCGCCCACCGTATCGGCTGCTCCCCCTCCGGTTCAAGCGCCAGCACCTGTTGCCCCACCTGCCAGAAAAGGCCCTAAGCGCATTGGGGATGTGCTGATTGAAGAGGGCTATATTACCCCGCAGCAGCTTGAACAGGCGTTATTAGAAGGCCGGGCTACCGGTGCCCCTTTAGGGGTGGTACTTCTTAAGCTGGATTTTATTGATGAAATTCATCTCGGAAAAGCCCTTGCCAAGCTTCACGGTCTACAATACATCGATACCACCACCATTCAGTTGCAACCGGATGTGATGTCTTTAATTCCCAAGGATTTTATCAAGCGCCATATGGTTTTGCCGTTGCGGGTGGATGTTGCTCACAAGCGGCTGGAAGTTATCATGGCTCGCCCTGATAACTTGCATGTGCTGGATGAAATCGCTTTGCTGACCGGCTACCGCCCCATCCCAAGAGTTTCCACTCATACAGAGATGCTGGGCCTGCTGGATAAGTTTTACGGCACTCATACTTCATCCGATCAAGTGCTGGCCCGCTTGGCGGAAGATCTTTCCATGGATAGCGGCATGTTTGCCCAAACAACGGCTTCTGAGCTAGAGGCGGAAATGGCCGCTGATGACGCTCCGGTGGTGCAGTTGGTTAATTCCATTTTGATTGAGGCCACAGAATCCGATGCTTCAGACGTGCATATTGAACCCCAAAAAGAGCGCTTGCTGGTGCGGTTTCGAATTCATGGCATTTTGCGGGAAGTAAAATCCATTCCCAAAAAAATGGCAGGAGCCGTGACTTCCCGTATTAAAGTTGCCAGCGGCATGGATATCGCCGAGCGCCGTCGCCCGCAGGATGGCCGCATGAAAATTAAAGTGGGCAGTCAGGACATTGATATGCGGGTTAACTCGCTGGCGGTTCAGTTTGGCGAAAAAATTGTAATTCGTTTGCTCCGGCCCAACGCCACCACCGGGGGCCTTGAAAAACTGGGGCTTCCGCCGGAAGAGGTGAAGCGCATTAACAAAATGATCAAGTCTCCCCACGGTATTATTTTGGTTACCGGGCCTACGGGTTCCGGCAAAACCACTACTTTATACTCCTGTTTGCGAGAAATTAACTCGCCAGAGCGAAACATTACCACCATTGAAGATCCGGTGGAATATCCGCTATCCGGGGTCAATCAAACGCAGGTTTCACACAAGTCCGGCTTAACGTTCGCCTTGTGCCTACGGGCCATTTTGCGACAAGATCCCGATGTGGTAATGGTGGGTGAAATCCGGGATGAGGAAACACTGGAGTCCGCTATTCACGCTGCCTTAACCGGTCACCTGGTGTTTAGTACCTTGCACACCAACAGCACCGCCAAAACAATCACCCGTTTGCTGGAAATGGGGGCTCCTTCGTATCTGGTCAGTTCCGCGGTGATTGGCATTCTGGCTCAGCGCCTGGTGCGCCGAAATTGCTCCAAGTGCAAAATCTCTTACGAGGCCACCCCGGAAGAGCTTCAGATTTTGGGAATTGTTAACCCGGAAAAGCCGGTCATCCTGCAAAAGGGAACCGGGTGTGAACGTTGCAGCAATAGCGGGTATGAAGGTCGGATTGGGTTATACGAAATTATGAATATGAACCGGGAAATTGGCGAATTGATTGAGGCCAAGGCCTCCAGCTTTGTCATTCAGGATGCAGCGGTGAAAGCGGGCATGTTGACTTTGGGCATGGATGGAAAGCGGAAAATTTTTGCCGGTTTAACCACGGTGGATGAAGTGACCCGTGTTCTGGGTCTTGATTTGGAGGAAGCGTAAAGCGATGACAGTTTTTGTTTATTCCGCTATTGATCCTTCTACCAGTAAAACGGTGGATGGCAAGCTGGAAGCTATCAATTTACGAGAAGCCAAGGAAATTCTGCGGAATCAGGGGCAAATTCCCACCAAAATTGAGCGAGATACACAAAGCGCCGATGTGGGAGATATTCTGCAGAAGTTGCCTGTGATTGGCGCTATTTTCTCGCCCCAGGTGGGACAAAAAGATATTTGTCTGATGACCCAGCAACTGTCTACCTTGCTGAACGCTGGTATTCCTTTAATTGAAGGGCTGTTTTTGCTGGAGCAGCAAAGCGAAAACAAGGCCCTCAAAGATATTCTGAAAAAAGTGCGGGCGGATGTCATTGCCGGAGATTCCTTTAGTGGGGCAATTGCTCGTTATCCCAAACAGTTTCCCAGTTTATATATCAACATGGTGCGTTCTGGAGAGGTCAGCGGTGAGCTGGAGTCGGTTTGCTTACGTCTGGCCAACCTCATGGAAAAAACCATGGCACTGCAAGCCACCATTCAGGGGGCTATGGTTTATCCCGCTTTTACAGTGGTGGTTATTATCGCCGTCATTACCGTTATTATGGTGGTGGTGGTGCCTCAGTTTGAAACCATGTTTGCCAGCTATAACTCTCAACTACCCTTGCCTACTCAGGTTTTAATGATTACCAGTAAATTCACCATGAGTTTTTGGTGGGCTATGCTGTTGGCGGGTGGTACTTTCTTTTTCTGGTTCAATATTTTCCGCAATGGAAAGGGCAAGCCCTTGATCGATCAGTGGTTGCTCACCATTCCGCTGATTGGCGATTTGTTCCGTAAGGTTTATGTCAGTCGTTTTGTGCGCACCCTGGGCAGTACGGTTGGCGCCGGTATTTCTTTGGTAGAAGCGCTGGTGACTTCTTCCGCCACGGTGGATAACTATGTGCTGCGGGTTGCTTTTGACAAAGCCAGGGAAAGTATTTTACAGGGCGGCTCTTTGGCCCGCCCACTGGAGCAAACCAACGCTTTTCCCATTATGGTGGTTAAAATGATTGCCATTGCCGAGGAAACCGGGCGCATGGAGGAAATGCTGAACAAATCCGCCGATTATCTGGACGTGGAAGTAGATCGGGCGGTAGAAACCCTGACCACCATGATTGAACCCATTATGATTATTGTGCTGGGCGGCCTGCTGTTAGGGGTCGCCTTGGCGCTGTATATTCCGCTGTTCGATATGAGCAAAATGGTGGCGGGTAATTAACCAAAAGCACCTGTCTCTGGAAAAACTTGAATGAAAAGGCTGGCATTTTTAACACGCTGAATCTGCTTGATTATTGGTTAAGCGTACGTCTCTAATGATTAGAGGGAGCTATCTATTTTCTTGCTCCAGCAATGTTGAATGAAGGCTTAATGCTTTAACTGATTCCGCAATTTGCGCGCCAGTCAGCTGCACTTTGCAGTTGTTATGCTCGCAAACTTTGGCGTAGCAAGGGCGGCAGGGTAAATCTACAAAAACCGGCCTGAATTGAATCCCCGCATGATGGGGTCCCCATTGCTTTTGGTTGGTGGGGCCAAACACGCCTACAATATGGGGAACCCCTGCTGCCGCTCCCAGATGAATGGGACTGGAATCCACGGTCAGCAATAACTGGATGCGCTGATAGAGGGCAACGGTTTCTCGCAGGGTTGTTTTTCCGGCCAAGTTAACCAGGGGAAGCCCGGTGCTTTGGGCCAATTGGTGGTAAAGGGCCTGATCGGCTTTGGTTCCAGTGTTTAACAACTGATACCCGGCCTGATGCAGATGATGGAGGCTGGCTGAAAATTTATCCCAGTCTATTTGTTTGCCGTGGGAAGCACTGGCCGCATGCAGTACGGCGATGGGTTGGGTGGTGTCAACGCCGTGCTGGCTCAGCAGGGCTTCTATGGCTTTTTGATCGGATTGGGTGGCCCAAAGCTCCAGGTGGTTGTCCACCGGCGCAAGGCCAGTGGCTTGCAGCAGTCCCAAATGGCTGATGGGTTGGGGGATGTCTGTTTTTAGGCCGGGGTAGTGGCTTTGGGTGTCTAAAAACCATCCCCAGCGCTTGTACCCAAAGGGAAATCGTTGCTTGTCGTAGCCAATCACTTGCGGAACGCCAGCCAGTTTGCACATTAAGGCCACGGTGACGGATTTTCGCAGGCTGTAAACCTGTTGATAGTTTCCCTGCCTCAATTGTTGCAAGCGGGCTGGGGTGCCTTTTGGCTCAATCAGAACTTTCCGAATGTAGGGGCAGGTTTCCAGCAAAGGGGCGGCGGTTTGGCTGCACAGTACATCAATGTTGGCGTTCGGAAAGTGGTGCTTCAAGTTGCGAATGAGCGGCACGGTAAGGATGGTATCCCCGATGTAGCGCAGGGGTATGACCAAAATGTTTTGCGGGTGCTGGGGATGCGAGGATTCAGGCACGGGTCAGGGCCGTTTCTTTTGCTTGATGTAAAGCCGGAAAAAAAAGTAGGCCAGCGCCACTAAAATCAGCAATTTGGCCACTGGGCTGCCGATGAGAGGCTTGATAAAGAAGGTTAAGGCCAGATATGAAAGCAGGGTCCAGAGTAACACGCTTTTAATGCGAGCTTGCAGGCTTTTGGGGGCCGATTGTTTGGCTTTTGCGGCGATGCCGGGGTATCGACGATCGTAATCGGTGCGGGTTTGGGCATTGCTAAGCACCTGGTAGGCTTCGTTGATCTCCCGCATTTTATCGTTCATGGCTGCTTTGCGGTGAGTGTGAAATTTGTCCGGGTGGAATTGCTTCACCAAAGAACGGTAAGCTCCGTTTAGCACTTCCTGGCTGGCTTCAGGGTGTACCTGAAGGATGTGGTAGTAGTCTTTCATACTTGTCTATTATACGACTGTCCACAGCGCCTTGTAATGATCGGCTCTGAACCAAAAAAGCGCTGGCGATAAGGCCAACGCTTTATAGAACTATTGAAAAGGATTGATTACCGGGCTTGCACCACCACCGTGGTGTGATTCAGGAAGGTGACCGGATTACGATGAACGCCATTGGCCACCACTTCAAAGTGTAAATGAGGGCCAGTAGAGTGGCCCGTGTTGCCCACTTTGGCAATTTGCTGGCCTTTGCCAACCACTTGCCCTACCCGTACGGTCAGCAGCGAGCAGTGGGCATAATGGGTTTCGTAGCCGTGACCGTGATCCACTGCCACAAAGTTGCCGTAGCCGCTTTTCCAGCCGCTGTAAATTACTTTTCCAGCCTCTGCGGAAACAATAGGCGTTCCTGCCGGTGCGCCCAAATCAATACCCTGGTGCGGGCGGCCCCACCGCAGGCCAAAAGGCGAGGTGATCAGGGCGTTGTGAACGGGCTTTAGCAGTTTTAAAAATGTTTTTCCGTGTAAGGCCTTGTCAATTTGTACGCCGCTTAAAGCCCCCGTTGCTTTATCATTCAGGCGAGGCACAACCATCCCGTCGCTTAAACCTGAACTGGAGGCCAGCCATGGTTCATCCAGAGCGTCGTCATCGCTGGGCAGGTCCACGGCTTTGGGTACATAGCTCAGGGCGGCCATGTAGCTTTTTAGTTTATCGGCGGTATCTTCCCGGTTAGAGGCGGCCTGTGCTTTTTGAACCTGAGAGGCGGCCTCAAAGGCCACAAAGGAGGCGCGATCTAAAATTTCACGGGCTTCTGAAGCCACCGGAATGCTGGTAGGGACGTCTTGGGCCTCGGGTTTGCTAATGTTGGCCAAAGCGGTGCTACCGGTTAAAATTAAGGCGCTGACGGCCAATAATCCTAAATTTCGGGTTATTTTAAGGTTGCTCACGTTATCGTTCATCATACTCAAACTCTTGAGACACCACGCTGCTTGCTGACAGATTCGGTTAGACCGTATGGCTGGCCGGATTGCTGCAAAATAACTTCCTAACAAAAATAACGACTGAAACTATGCGACGGATGCTAACAAAAATCATCCGGGGTGACAATGTAAAAAGACAATCATTATCTTTCATAAATGAAATATCTTTCAGGGAAAGCAAGTGATACTCTACCCTCAACGGTTCGGAGTATAGTGTCAAAAATACGCAAAAAATAATATTCTTGGCGTTATTATTTGTATTTACATTTAAATAATAAGGTGAAAATCAGATGGCTTTGCTGGGTGTCAATATCGATCATGTGGCTACATTACGAAATGCCCGAGGCGGCTTTGCCCCGGATCCCTTAACCGCCGCCCTGATTGCGGAAGCAAACGGCGCCGATGGAATCACCGCTCACCTGCGCGAGGACCGCAGGCACATTAAGGATGCGGACATACAAGCCTTAAAAAAACGGATCGGCACCCGCCTGAATTTGGAAATGGCCAATACAGAAGAGATGGTCGGCATTGCGCTGGATGTAAATCCTTATATGGTCACTCTGGTGCCAGAACGTCGTCAGGAACTGACGACCGAGGGCGGACTGGATGTGGTGGCCAACCTGAAAGCACTGCAAGAATCCACCACCTGCTTACAGGCCGCTGGTATCAAAGTCAGTCTGTTTATCGATGCCGATTTGGCCCAGGTGCAGGCCTCTAAAGAAACGGGCGCGGTGATCGTGGAGTTCCATACCGGCGCTTACTGCGAGGCTTTTGGCAGCCCCCGCCAGGCTGAAAAACTGGCCTTGCTGATGGAGGCCGCTGCCGCTTCGGTGCGATTGGGCCTGGAGGTCAACGCTGGCCATGGCTTGAATTACGAAAACGTCCAGCCCATTTTGGCCATGCCCGGTTTGGTGGAACTGAATATTGGACACAGCATTGTTTCGGAAGCCGTGTTTAGCGGGTTGGCCCAGGCGGTGGGCAAAATGAAGGCACTCATTGCTTAAAGTTTTTTCCCTCTGCTTTTAAAACTCCTCCAGTTGAAGGCTGAAATTTCAGGCCACATGCTTATACTGAAGAATATGAAGCATGATTTTTGTTTAATGTTAGTGGGCCTGCGGCGCTCAGAAGCCTTCCTGATAGCGGCGCTGCTTACCTTATATGTTGTGTTTGGCACCGGCTTGGGTTGGGCGGGTCAGGTTCCGTTGGAACGGTCGGCTTCGTCTCTAGATCCTTCCGAGGTTTCAAACGCTGGCTTGTCTGTGGATTTTTACGCAGGGGTAAAAGCTTACCGGGAAGGCAATTACCAGCAATCAGAGAAGATCTTTGAGGCCCTTCATCAACAAGCGCCTGAAAATGCCCAATACACTTATTATTTGGCTATTACCCAAGCGCAATTGGGCCGTTTTCAAAAGGCCAAACAGTTATATGAGGAAATTGTAACCCTGGCCCCCCATGGTAAAGCCGCCACTCTGGCCCAAAAAGGGCTGGATTACTTGCCCAAAGACAATGATTTGGACCTGCCACCCCGCTTTCAATCAGTGCAAACGCCCACAGAATATAGTGCGGCCGAACCCGGTTTGCCCCCTACCCAGCCAAGCCAGAGTGTGGCTGAGGCCATGCGGCAAGGCATGCAGGGGATGTCGCCTCAGGACTGGATGATGATGCAAATGATGCAGGGTCAAGGCCAGAATAACGGGCAAGGGAATGGCATGATGGGTGGTATGAACCCTATGAGTTTGATGATGATGCCGGGGATGAGCGGGGCGAATGGCTCCGAGGGCTATGATCCCAGTGTGATGAGCAATATGATGATGAATCAGATGATGCAGGGCTTTGGCATGGGCGGAGATCCCAGCGGGAATCCGTAAACAAGTTGTTACCCTGTAAACCTTTGCGAACTGGGGCTGAAATCTGGAAAGTCTCTGAGGGGTTGCGCCTTGGGCGGGCGGGCTGGCTGGTGTTCTTATTCTTTGCTGTCAGGGCGTTGTCAGGGGAGTCAAGCGCGGCTATGATCGATCCACGAGAGCGTTTTGGGGTTGTTGATTTGACCCCGCAAGAAGGAGTTTAGCCCATGAGTGCATTGACGGAAGAAGAGAACTTGATGATCGCCGAAAAACATATCTCGGTGCTGGATCATGGCTTTGTAGAACTCATTGACTCCATGGGAACGGACTTGACCGTGGTCAACTCCGCGCGGGTTTCTTTTGGCAAGCGCAAAACCGAATTATCGGAAGGCGATAAAAAGCTGATTAAATACCTGGCAGAACATAAGCACTGGAGCCCCTTCCGGCATGTGCAGCTTCAGTTTCACTGCAAGGTGCCTGAGTTTGTGGCCCGTCAGTGGTACAAACATGTTGTAGGCATTGCCTATACCGATTCCGCCACTGTTGATCACGCCTGGAATGAAATTAGTTTGCGCTATGTGGATGCCAGCGAATTCCATTTTTACGCCCCGGACGGTTTCCGCAAGCAGTCGGAAAACAACAAGCAGGCCTCTACTGATGAGTTGGTGAAGGATCCTGAGGGGCAGTTGATGGCGGAATACAACAACCACTGTCAAAAATCGCTGGATTTATACCACCGTATGCTGGAGCATGGCGTGGCCCGTGAACAGGCCCGTGGCGTTTTGCCCTTGAATATTTACACCGAATTCTACTGGACGGTTTCCTTGCAAGCCCTAGTGAACTTTATTCACCTTCGCACCCATGAGGGCGCTCAGTATGAAATCCGGTTGTTTGCCGATGCCTTGCAACAACTGACCCAACAAGTGGTGCCTGTTTCTTTTGAGGCCTTGCTGGGGTAGAGCAACGCTTAAGTTGCTCAATGGTAAAGCGGCCCTGAACTTGCTATGATGCCCTTGCCATGAGAATTATCGCCTGCTTTGCCGCTACACTGGATGGACGCATTGGGTCCGCCACCAATCTGAAAGATCGGGTGGGGACTGCTGCTGATTTAGCGCACTTGTTAACCGTGCGTAATCAGGCGGATGCCATTTTATGCGGCGGAGAAACCTTTCGCCAGCACCCCAACGTGCGAAAGGGTAGCCAACAACCAGTAGCGCCCCTGCAATGCCTGCTCACTCAATCTTTTCAGTTGCCCCCACAGGCCAAACTGTTTCAGGATAGCGTGAACAGCGATCCCCCGGTTCCGGTGCTGATTTTTTCGCCCCAGGCGGCCAGCCCGGAAATTCAAGCCCGCTATCCGGCCCATGTTGAATGGCTGACTGCGGGTGCGGCGGGCAACCCGGTTCCCCGCATTCTGGAAGTGCTGGAAGCCAAAGGGGTGAACACCTTAATGGTAGAGGGGGGCGGCCATATTATGAATTTGTTTTTGCAAGCCAAAGCCATTAACGAGTTGTACCTAACCGTTTGCCCCCTGCTATTGGGTGGTAAGGACGATCCGGGTTTGGTGACGGGGGCAGGCTTTCGGGTGGCTGAGGCCCCTCGCACTGAAGTCATCTCTGCCGAATGGCAAGGGGCGGAGCTTTATTTGCACTTAAACGTGAATTACCCCACGAGCGCCGATTAAGCGGAATAACCGTAGTTATCGGCAAAGTCACTGGTGCCGATGGTGCCTACGGCTTGCACCTGAATGTCTGGAATTAGCTCGCTGTAAGACATGACCGTGATGATGGGGATATGGCGATCCAGCAACTGGAACAGGGGCAAGCGGATTCGAGGGGAGCATAGAATGACGGGTACCCGTTCGTAGGTTTGTTGCACCCGGCGCAGGGTCTCACCGGTAATTTCAATTAGTTCCTGCACTTGCAAGGGGTTTAGCAAAAACATGGTACCCAGTTCCGTCCGCTGGCAGCTGTCATCCAGAATTTTTTCCCATTCGTTGGAAAGTGTCACCGCATACAGGTTTTTATTTTTATCGGAATGCAGTAAGCAGATCTGACGGCCCAAAGCGGCCCGCAGGCGCTCGGAGAGAATATCCGGTTCTTTGCTGAAGCGGGCGTAATCGCTCAAGCGCTCAAAAACAAACATAATGTCTTTGATCGACACTTTTTCCCGCACCATGTTCACAAAAATCTTGCGTAAATCGTTGGGGGTTAAAATGGCGGGAACCAGTTCCTGAATAATGGATTGATCCTGCTGGCGCACCAGCTCCATTAGTTTCAGCACATCCATTTTGGACATGACTTCATCCACGTGCTTGATGACCACTTCCTTCATATGTTCAATCAGGGCATCGGTGGCATCCACTGCGCTTTTTTGCAGTTGCTCGGGAATTTCCTGGGGAGGCAGCCAGTAGGCTTCCTCAATGCCAAAGGTGGGTTCCATATCCACAATGGCGCTTTGGGGCGGCTTGAGGTTGTGAAGCTGAAACTGGCTGGCTGGAATCATGTAACGTCCGGGGTAAACGTTGGCGGAGGCCACCGGGTTGTTGCGAATGGAAATTAAATACTCGTTGGGGCCAATGTTAATGCTGTCCATAATGCGAATGTTGGGCAGAATAAAGCCCAGCTCATCGGTCATTCGAGAGCGCAGTCCCGCGATTTTACCCAATAACTGCCCGTCCTGATCGGGATCGGCAATCACCAGCAAATCGTTCCCCACTTGCAGGCTGAGCGGATCGACGCCCAGTTTTTCGTACATGCGGTTGGGGTTAATCAGCTCACTCATGTTTTCTTTCACCTGATCCAGCTGGCCCAGTTGTTGCTGGACATCGGTGGCCAAAAACACGCTAAAAGCGATGGCTCCCAATCCTACAGCAATGGGGCCGAAGGCCCACAGTGGCATGCCGGTGCCAAACAGCCCGGAAAGACCAATGAGCAACAAAAACGCCGCTGAAAAAATAAGGCCGTAGGGTTTGCCCTGCACCTGGGCGAATAAATCTTTGGCCAAACTGTTCTCACTGGCGGTGGATCGGCTCATCATCAGACCGGAAGCAACCGACATCAGTAGGGCGGGCACTTGGGCGGCCAAACCATCCCCTACGGTGAGAATGGTGTAATGCTGCAAGGCTTCCTCAATGGCCATGCCATTCATCAGCATACCAATGGCCAAACCCCCAATGGCGTTGATAACTGTAATGATGATACCGGCGATGGCATCCCCTTTTACAAACTTCATGGCCCCGTCCATAGAACCAAACAGGGCCGATTCCCGTTGCAGATCTTCCCGCTTCTTAATGGCCTCTTCCGGGGAAATCAGGCCTGCGTTAAAGTCGGCGTCAATGGTCATTTGTTTACCGGGCATGGCGTCCAGCGCAAATCTGGCCCCTACTTCCGCAATCCGTTCCGCGCCCTTGGTAATAACCATAAATTGCACCAGGGTGATAATGATAAAGATGACCGCCCCGACAATCAGGTTACCGCCGGTTACCAGTTCACCAAAGGCGTGAATAATCCCGCCCGCCTCCCCTTTGGATAGAATGGACCGGGTGGCGGCGATACTGAGGGCCAGCCGGAACATGGTGCCTACCAGAATAATAGAGGGAAAGGCCGCCATATCCAGCGGTTTTTGAACGTACAGGGACATCATGAGCAAAATCACGCCCAGCGAGATGTTCATGGTCAAGATGACATCCAGCAGCCAGGTGGGCATGGGCAGCAGAATGACAATGATCAGCGCGCAGATCATGATGCTCATGGTTAATTCTGATGCGGATGGCAGTACGAAGCTTTGCCCGCCCTGAGGTTGGGCCATTAGCGCCCTCCCTCAGACGTATTGCTGAACAACCGCCGTAAAATACCCAGCTGGGTGGCAAAGGAGGCGTCAATTAATCCGCTGTTGGTTTCCACAATACAACTGCCCAAATCCACGCCGGTATCTTCCATAATAATCATTTCTGCGTTCAGGTTGGGAATGGGATCTTCTTTTAAAAAGCGGCGCACATTGGCGGCATCTTCCGGGTTAATTTTGACCAACACGCTTTTGGTGTTGCGCCCCAGTTTCTGGATGGTGTCCTTGACGATACCCATGACCAGGGTTTCATCACAACTGACCTCGGTTTTAATAATGCGAGCGGCCACTTCCACCGACAATGAACCAATGTCATTGGCCACCGACAACAACGCTTCTTCCCGCCCGTTCATGAGCTGGGCAATGCTTTCCCGCAATTCATCAATGGCCGCTTCCGCTTTGGCCAGCCCTTCCTGAAAACCCTCTTCCTCGGCTTGCTCTTTAATGGCCACGGCTTCCTGATAGGCTTTGCTGATTAAGTCCTTGTCCTCAATGCGGCGATATCCCCGGCGGCGGTCATTGCGCCGGTCATCGGTTCGGCGCTCAGGGGCCAAGCCGGATTCTACCGTGTCTTCATTCCACTCTACCGGCGGCTCAATCGCCTCGTCACCGGGTGAAAGGGTGTTGGGGTCTTCTCCCGAGCTGGGAAACGTGTGGCTGTGTGAACGTCGCTTGATGATCATCGCGATTGGCTCCCCTCATTCGAAAGGCGTTGCTGCCGTTCTGGATCCAGTCGTTTGGCCAGGTGATGATAAATAATTTCCGCCAGCCGGGGTGATAGTGGTGGAACCGTTTGCGTCAAGGATGAATCCTGTTCCAGCTGGCTGGCCAGTTCTGGATGGTGGGCCATCAGGTATCGCTTTACCACCGCCCGCTCCTCTTTTACACATGATAGCAGTTTTTGAGCGGAAATCAGCCCAATCAGCGCGGTGATTCGTTGGCTGGAGGCCTGAGAACTCTTTCGGGCTCTTTTGTTAAACAGGGCTTTCAGTTTTTTTAAATGCGCTTCCACCTGATCAATGTCTAAATGCTGCTCCACATGTTGGGGATAGCTGTAAAAGGCAATTAACTCTTTTTCTGCCGGGTTAAAATTATGGAGCAGTTTAGCCCGCTGACTGGCCGTTAAGGTGGTTAACATCAAAGAAACCGCCGCGTATTTTTCATGGTTTTTCAGGGGGGTGTTTGGGGCGCCGGTAGGAGGCATAGGAGGGGTTATGCCTGCTGACGACTCAGGCTCATTCCCCATCAATTCTGTTTGTGGCGTTTCAGAAGATTCTGCGGCTGATAGTTCCAATTCGGGTTCCGGGTGAATGGGACCGTATGCTTTTTCGTATTCGTCAATATAATGAACCAGGGCGCTTTCGGCCCCTTGGGTGATAAACTCGACCTGTTGCTCGTGGTTGAATTGAAATTCAGGGGTATGTTCCTGCCCG
This sequence comes from Vampirovibrio sp., assembly GCF_041737375.1. Lineage (NCBI taxonomy): Bacteria > Bacillati > Candidatus Melainabacteria > Vampirovibriophyceae > Vampirovibrionales > Vampirovibrionaceae > Vampirovibrio > Vampirovibrio sp. The sequence continues at coordinate 414,919 of NZ_JBGSRV010000010.1, read as the reverse complement.
TGGGTGGCGGCCACCACTTGCTTGGCTTGCTCATAAATGTGCATGGCCACTTGCTGGGTCAATTGTTCCGCCAGCTCATTCCCAATATTGTGCTCCCGGCAACGCAATATACTGTAGAGTACGCCTTCTCCAAACAGAGAAACGGTTTGCGAGGCGGTGGCGTCATCCAGCGGAATGGGATCGGCGTCTTCCTGAAGTTGAATGCCGGGTTCCTTAGCCAGTTCCGAAATAGCCACACTGTTAAAACTGGCCACAAATTGAGCGTACCCTTCCACCTCTTCCGGGGTTAGCCCATAATTTTGCAAACGGCTGTAAACCAACTGGTTGGCCTGCTCTAAAATGGCTTCTTCGTTAAAATTACTCATGGGCCGTTTATTGGGTGCCTGTTGTTGAATGAACCAAAATCAATGTTTACAACGCAACCGGTGTTTAAAGGCTAATTGCGATTCCAGGGCTGTGGTACCGAGGCTCCTTTGGTGCCGGTGGTTTCTTCTTTAAGCAGGGTTTCCGCGCTTTGCTTCATGAGCATTTGCAGCTCTTTGGGGCTGTTGGTCATGTTGCCTGGGAAAGCGGGATTGGGAACGTGCATAAAGCCCACCAGCAGCTTGGCCAGATTAAACAATTTCCAGGCCAGCGCTTCCAGAATCACTTTTCGAGCCTCCCATGCCAAGCCGGAATCGCGCAGTTTTTTAGAGGAATGGTTGACGCCTCTTAAAAATAAATCGATGATCTGCTGGGCATGGCTGGCGTCCACCACAAAGGGTGTATCCGTGTAAGGCAATTGAATGCTGCGATTTTGGGATAACTCATTGGCGGCAATGCGAGTGAAGGCAAAAATAATGGTTCTGGTTTCCTCAATTTCAGATTGAGAAACGCCAATTTCCACCAACCGATCACAGATTCGAGAAGCCCACTCTGTGGCCAATTGCTCGGAATGAAATAAAGGTTGACTCATATCAGTGCTCGCTTCACTCTGCTCGGGGTTGATGGATAAAAAATCAGAACCGGATTTTCAGGGTTTTATGATTTCAGGAATAAATACTGCCACCAAGGGAGTTTTGGGGCTTCATTCAAGAAGATTCAATCCAGCTTTTAATTTCTAAATCCAGCGTATCATCTTCCAAATCTTCTTCGGATACCACGTCTTTGAACGATTCCAGTGTTTGCTGGATGCCGCCGCTGGTGGCAATGCGCCGTTGAGATTCCAGCACGGTGTTTTCAAGGGCCTGAGCCTGCTGCATTTGTTTTTGCTGGGCTTCCAGAATCATTTGCGTTTGTTGCTGGGTGGCCTGTAATTGGGCCTGCTGCTGGTTGGCGAATTCTCGTAACTGTTGGAGTTCCTGCTGGGCATGAACCATGGCCTCTTCCGGGATTTTTTGACCGCCTTTTTGCATATTCAGCAACACAATGGCCAGCAAACAAAGCAGTACCGCGCCTCCCGCCCAGTAAATCCAGGACAGGTTACCGCTAGTGCCGCTGCCCCCGCCATCCATACCGTCTGAGCCGGAAGCGCTTGCCGGTGCAAATTTTTGCATGTCGCTGCGGGCAATGCTCACGTTTTCCGGTCGCATTTTGGGGCTGGCCGCTTTGGCGAGCAAAACCTGCAGTTCGTTCACACTCATGCCCCCCGGAAAGTGGTTGGCATCAATGGTCACCGCAATGGAAATATCTTCAATCATGCCCACCGGCCTGGTTTCAACCCACTGGGTTTTGGAGTTGCTGTAGGCCACTTCCACCCCGTTGCGGTTGTAATCTTTGTTATTTTTACCGCCAATCACCGCCGAATGCAGTGAGTTGGGCAGAAAGCTACTGGTGGGGCCACCGGCGGCGGGGCCTGTTCCATTTGAATTCAAATTTTCGTTAAACGCCTGTTTGGTGCTAACCACTGCCCCTTGGGGATCAAATTCCTGCGTCATGGTTTCTTTGGCGGCTTGACGTACTTCGGTACTGACTGTTACTACATAGTTGCCGGTGCCCACCAACCGATCCAGTTGGGTGGCCACCTTTTGCTGCATGTAGCTGTCCTGCTCCTCAATTTTTTCGTTGATTTCGGTTCCATTATCCAGCACGCTGCTGTAGGTGTTGCCGTTGGTATCGGTAACGGTTACATGAGAAGAGTCCAGTCCTTGCAGGCTGCCCACCACCAGGTTGGTGATCGCTTTTATCTTGGGCTTGCTCAGTCGGGTGCCACTGGGTATGGTGACTTGTACGGTGGCCGACATAGGCTGTATTTCGCTGCGAAACAGGGTTTGTTCGGGAATGGCGATATTAACGGAGGCATCCTCAATGGGATCAATTTTTTTAATCAGGCGGGCAATTTCCCCTTGCTGAGAGCGAATGAGTTTAATTCTTTTTTCTTCTCGAGACGCGGTTAAATCCCCTTTGTCAAAGGCTTCTAACCCCACATGCTTATCCATCAGCCCGGATTGTACCAGTGTGATCAAGGCCCGATCCCGTTCGTTTTTGGTGGTGCCTTTTTCAAACAGCAAAGTCACTTTATCGCCCTCTCCGGTGGATTCCAGGCGAATGTTTTCTCGGGCCAGTAGCGCCTGAATTTCAATGGCTTTGCCGGTGCTGGTCACCAAGGCCAGTTTACGGGACTCTATGGGGTCGCCCAATTTTTCTTCCCCCGGATTTTTAGGGGCATTGTTTATGACGATTAAGACTACGGCCACAATGAGTATCAAGCCCAAAATGCCGGCAATAATGGCCAGCATTCTTTTATCTTGCATAATGGCTTGTATTTGGGGAGGCATGGGTTATTTCTGCTTCCTGAATCCAATAGGGCCGCTTAAGGTTACAATCAGCCATTTCTATCTTACGGTGAAACGGCTGTGGCTTTTATCGGTTGGCTGGTGGATCTTCCAGCCCCGAACTTCCTGAAAATGGAGGAGCTTTCCATTTTTTAAGCCTAATCCGCTTTTGCGGTTTCGCAACCTAAAGTGGTGAGGTGGGCCACCCCAAAGCGGAACGCGCCCATTGCCGTATTAACTTTGGCTTTATAAATTCGGACTATTAAATCTGAATTTGCAGGATTTTATCGTAAGCCTGTATCACTTTGGTGGCCACCTGGGTGGTAATGCTAATCAGCAGTTCCGATTTGGCGTTGGCCACCATCACATCATGCACATCCACCCCGCCGGTGGTCATGGCGTCATGCATCAGGGCATCGGGAACCTGGGCGGCTTCATTCACATGGTTCAAACTATTCACAATGGCATCCTGAAAGTTGGGTTTTTGAACCGCTGAATCCAGTTGCAGTTTGGGCATGCTGGCCTGAAAGGGGTTTTTCACCCCTTGGGTCATGGAAAAGCTGGGAATTTGGCCGATTTTCATAAAAATGCTCCGTTCATCGGGAATTCAGGTTAACTGGTGGGGCTGTCCGACTGCTTGGCTTGCAGATACATGGATAGAATGTTGCGGACGTAATTCTGGGTTTCTTTGTAAGGGGGAATGCCTTTGTGCTTGGCAACGGCGCCCGGTCCCGCGTTATAGGCGGCCAGCGCCAGAGGAATATTGCCGTTGAACTGGTTGAGCAGCCCTTTTAAATAGCGCACCCCGCCTTCCAGATTCTGGGCGGGATCTTGAGGGTTGTTAATGCCCAGTTGTTTGGCGGTACCGGGCATTAATTGCATTAGGCCGCTTGCCCCGGCTTTAGAAACCGCATGGGGGTTAAAGCCCGATTCTTGCTGAATGACCGCGTTAATCAATTTGGTATCTACCCCAAACTGAGCGCCCAAACGTTGCACTAGGGGCTGAAAGGCCTCTGCGTTCTGGTTGTTTCCAGCCGTGGCTTTCAGGTTGGGTAAGGCCCCATTTTGTTGGGTGGCCGCTTGTTTGAGGAAAAACTGGAAAGGCCGGGGTTGTTTGGCATCGGAAAGCGGATCCGCGGGGAGGGTGGGTGCGCTTGGGGAACCTGCGGGTTGTGGGCCTCGTACGGCACTAATCATGCCTTCAATCTGGCGCATGCGGCTTTCAATGGCTTCAATACCGCCACCTGCCATCATGCCGCTTCCCGAAATTCCAGAGATTGTCATGGTTTGTTCATTCCTTTTGGCTTAAGCCGTTAGCTTTTAGCTACCCCGGCCAATTTCCAGTGCTTTGTTTGCCATGTTTTTAACCACGCCAATGACGGCCAGGTTGGCTTCAAAAACCCGAGAGGTGTTGAAGGCATCGGCCATATCGGTCATGGGGTTGACGTTGGACAAGGTGACATAACCATCTTTGTCGGCTTCCGGGTGACCGGGTTCATAAATACGCTTGCCGGGTGTTTTATCGGCCACCACGCCTGCCATTAAAGTGCCGCCGGGACCATAAGAAACACCGGTGGTAATAATGCCTTTCCGCATGCTGGCAATCACATCCTGAAAAGACACCTGGTAGTTTTCGGCCAGTACTGGAATTTTGCGTTCATAGTAAGGGGTGTTGACGTTGGCGATGTTGTTGGCATGCACCTTCATCCGTTCGGATTGGGCACCTAGGCCCTGTACTGAAATATCCAGCGATCCTGATAATGTCATGTCATGGATTCCTTAAGTTGAATGCTTGCTTTGAAAAGTGGTAAATCAGGGTGAAACCCGGTAGACCAGTACCTCTTCCGGGGCGTCCCAACTGGTAAAGCCGGTTCGGCAAAGGCGTTGTTTCTGGTACACCATCAAAATGATGGGGAGCAATGGAATCAGTGAGCAGAGGCTCAGTAGGCCATTTATCCAGATTGACCGGGTGATGGCTTGTTCCCAATGTAAGGGCCTGCCCTGGGCATTACATACCCTGAGGCTCATGCTGTTTTTACCGGGCGTGGTGCCCCAGGTGGCTAGTAAAACGCTGTCGTACACAATCAAGGCCAGGGTAAATAGCAGCACCATCAGCACGTTGTAAGCCCCTTCGCTGACCGGTTGGTTGAACCCGATTCCTGAAAATGGAGTTTCGAAAATCAAAAACAGGGGCGCGCAAATCAGGGTCACTATCAGGCTGTCGATCCCTTTGGCGAAGTATCGGCGCCACGGGTTTTTTAACTGCGTGGTTTTGCCATCCAGCACCTTTAAAAAGGGTTGGAAGGGTTTGCCAGCCTGTTGAGTGCGTTGCGCCATGTTTGAAATCAGCCTCTTTGGTTTTTCGCTTTTTTGACCGGCCTGCTTTTTTATCGACCCTATTTTTTAGCGGCCTACCTGGGTGGCATTTTTAAGGGAGTTGAATACACTGGCCGCCCGGCGGGTGGTCATGCTGTAGAACAACAGGTTCTTCTGCATTTCCACCAGCTCTTTTTGCAAGTCCACTGGCAAACCGCTGTTGTTGTTCATTTCACTCAGCTTGCTGCCCATGCGTTGAGACAAGTCGGTTTCAAAGGGGTTTTCCGTTTTCAGCACTTCGGCAAAACTCATTTCCCGTGCGGTGTAGCCCGGTGTTTGAGCGTTGGCGATATTGGCGCTGGTTAGTTTTTGTTTGGCGGAAATGGCGGTTAAATAATGAAGAGATAAATCCAGTGAGTTGCCCACGAAATCCATGGCGAAACCCCTTTAATTGCTTACTGCTTCAGGTTGACGGATTGACGATACAGATCGTCGGCAAATTTGATAATTCTGATGTTAGAAATAAGAGAGGCGTTCAGGCGTAGTATCTGGTCAATTTGTCCGTGGATACTGACGTTGGAGCGCTCCAGTGTGCCTTGGCTGATTTTGCTTTCTGTGTCCACCATGGGTTGGCCGGATTCTGGGGTGGGGGTTAATTTGTTGTAGCCCAGGCTTTTAAGCGTTTCCGGGTTTGCGAACCGGGCCATGGTGATTTTCCCGATGGGTTGAAAGGTTTGGCTGCCGGTGACTTTCACCCGCACTTCACCGTCTTTTTGAATCTGGATGTTTTCGTAATTGATGGGCACTTTAATGCCATCAGCCACAATATCGCCCCGGTTGGTCACGATGATGCCTTCGCTGTTCAGGGCAAAGCTGCCATCTCGGGTGTAGGCCACCACCCCATCCGGCTGGGTGACTGGAATATAGCCAAATCCGTCTATGGAAACATCCAGTTCCCGCTTGGTGATCATGGCTAAGCCTTTGCTGGCGTCTACCCGCAGGGAGTTCTCCATCCGGTCATCGCTGGTCAGGTATTGTTCAAAGCGCTGGGCCTTGTAGCCAGTGGTGTTAAAGTTGGCAATGTTGTTGGAAATGGCGCCTAGCGACTGGAACTGTTTGCCAGCGTTGTTGGCTGCCAGTCTCATAATTACGTCAAGCATGGGTAACTCCCTAAAATTGGATTGGTATTCAATTGGAATTACTGAGTTCTGCCCAGTTCCTGGATCATTCTGGACAGGTTGTCGTTTTGCACGATAAACATTTGTCGGTTGGCTTCAAATTCGCGCCGCAGGGGCATAATGGCCATGTATTCGTCTTGCAGCATCACGTTGGAATCTTCCACGTAGCCTTGTTTCATATCCACTTCTCCGGCGGCGGCCCCTTGCTCGTTGGCAACCCCGATGGTGGCCACCGAAATGAGGTTTCCGTTGCGAGTGTCATACAACTGCACTTCGCCGTTGGGGTTGATTTTGACTTTTTTCTCCAAATCATCCGGGATCATGGGAAAGCGCACCGGCAAGCCCGCTGCTGATAAAATCCGTTTGCCATCCAGCGCTTTCAGGTAGCCGTCCTTATCAACGTGAAAACGGCCATCACGGGTTAGGTCCACGCCGCCATAAGCGTTGAGTTTTTGGAAATAACCCGGCGTGTTCAGGGCGATATCTAAGGGGTTGCCTGAGCGTCGCAGCCTGCCGATTTCGGTACTGGTTGCTTCATCGAGCGAATTGGGGCCTAAAATTTCCGCAAAGGAGGTGATGACCGGGCTTTTTTTCTGGTATCCCGGAACGCCATAGCTGGCAATGTTGTCCGTATGCACGTTGAGCATGGACATTTGGGTGTGCATGGCCTTGATGGAGATAGTCATGCCATCGTTGGCGTAAACGTAACCTTGCAGTTCCATGGGCCGCTTTCCTTATGGTTTCAAGGCGCATTGTTGAAATAATGCTCGGTTTTGGGCCGATCGCAATGGCGCTTGTTCTCCATTTCGGCAAAGCGGAAATAAAAGTTGAGGAAAAGAAAGAGAAGATCCCCTATCTGGTGGAGAGCAATCCTAGTAGGTGAATTGATGGGGCCATGCTGGTGGTTGAAATACTGGCCTCTTAAACTGTTTTGGATTTAACGCAAAAAGCCCCCTGACAAACAGAGGGCTTTTTATGAGGTTAGTAATCAGAGAGAACGTTGTTTCTTAAATAAAATAGATACGGCTTTTAAAACTGGTCCCACAGGCGGAAGCCTAAATCACTGCCTTCAGCGGCCCCTACCGGAACGCCGGTGGCAATGCCTACCGGCAAAGCGGCCAAGGTGCCAATCAGTCCTACCGGAACCATCAACGGGTTTTTATCCGCCTCTCCAAAGGTTTGGGTGGCAAAGGCCTCTTCGGTATGCACAATGCCTTTCATGCCACCGCCAATAGCCCCAAAGGCCAGGCCAGCGGCTCCTGTCATCAGCCTTAAAGGGAAGCTTATGATTTGCCAGGTTTTATTGCCGCTGCGGGTCATGGGGCCACTTGGGTTGGCTTTGGTAGGATTCAGGGCTGTAGCCCCCACGTAAACCGGCATTAAAGCCAGTCCCAGTGCTACCGCAAGCACGGCACAATTTCTGCTCAACACAACGTTCTCTCCTAACGCGCTCTATCCGTATGGTTTTAACTGGACACCACGACTGCTACTGAAATGAAAATTCGTGAATATTAAACCACGCCTTAAAATCTCGTCTGTTTTATTTTAAAGGATTTCTATCGATCTTCCTAACAAAAATCTCCACAAAAAATCCCGACCTTGATGGGGCCGGGATTTTTGCAAGCTAAGCGTTATTTTAAATTTTAACGGTGTCTACCATCAGGGTTTCCGGGTGGCGGATGATGGTTTGTATGATTTCATAGGTGCCGCTAAAGGATAAAAGTTTATCGCTACGGCTGAGGCTGCTTGCTCCGGCCTCAATTAATAATTTTTGCAGTTCTTCGGCGCCGTCGATGCTGCGGGCCTCCAATGTGGCTCGCAGTTCTGCTTCCCGGATAAACTTCATATCTTTACGGTTGTTATAGTAAAGGTACCAGGCTTTGTGGGTAAAGCGGGCGGTGCTGCTTTGTAGATCATCGGCGCTAAAGGGTGGCTCTACAGGGGCGGCTGGCTTTTCCGCGGTTGCGGTGGCGGGGGGTTGGGCCACGGGGGTTGGCTTTTCGGGTTGAGGGGTTTCACTCATGACTTACAGTCCACTCCTAGCGTTATCGTTGATTTTCCCTGTCATCTTATCAGCCGGGAACCATGGTGACAAGTTACTCCGCCCGCTCAGTTTGCCGGACGTTTTTGCTGCCACTAGGGCCGGTCTCCGTGAGCGTTTTCAGGTTCTTTAAAGGGGCGGGCGCAGCGGCCTTGGGAAGAGGCGTTTCCGGTGGGGCCATGACCTCTTTGGGCGTATAATGCCCCCGCATGCCCGGATCGGAGGATACCGCCTTTTCTGCCGATAGGCTTTTGGCTGGGCTTGCTTTGGGTACCGGGGTTTGGATATGCCCATACATCTGGTTCAGCAACATAATGGCCGCTTCCCGATTGACCGGGGCCAATGGGTCAAACCCTTGATCAATGGTGAGCTGGGTGCCGCTCAGTCGAAAGGTTTTTTGTAGCATTCCATCCTGATAAGCAATGGCCACATACGGTTTGGCCCAATCGCTGATGCTGGTGTAATCTCTAAACATGGAAAGGGCTTCATCGCTGGACATCATGTTTGGGTCAACTGACGCGTTTTCAATCTGATCGAGGCTGAGTGCGTGGGCCAGTGGTTGCTTTTGGGCCAAATAAACATACAACGCGCACAGTTCTTCCCGGTTTAAAGGCCGGTTGTTTTCCAGGGTATGCGTCCCCAACTGCAGCTCCGTTGGAAGAATCATCAGTTTGGCGGGATTCATGGGGCTGCTCAGTGCATCGGGGGGGGCGGCCATGGCTTGTAGGGCATTGGGCTGAGCGGATGCGGTTTTGGCTTCCAGCGGGCCTAAAGCGCCGGATTGGATTTTGGAGGCGCTTTCCGCCGCTTGATAATCGGTCGCCCATTGCCGAAATTCAGTGAAATTGATGGGGAGATTGGGGTTGAATTGATCGTGGACCCCGGCGGGCCTTAAAACGCCGATACGGATGGCATGGCCCACTGCCGCTAACAGTTTGGGGTTGTGGCGGGTTTGATCGCCGTAATCCATCAGGTCGGCGTAAGCGCCCACATAAAGCGCCGGAATTTCATTTTTATCCTCAGAAACCACGGGGGCTTCTATGGCCGGTATAAAAGGGGGTTCATTGATGGTTTCGGCGGGTTGAGACTCCCCCAAGCACCCCACGAGCGGCACTAACAGTCCGGCCAGGCAAAGCAGGTAAAGGGATTTTAAATGCCGGTTATTCATTCGGTTCCGGTATTCATTTATCAATTTCATAAGGCTTTCATTGTAGTGCGCTTCCATTTCAGAGAACGCTTTCATGGCAGAGAGGCTGTATGCGGCAAGACGCTGTGAGTTCCTCTCTTTGCTGTAGGCTGGCGTCTTTTATTTTATGTTACAGTATTTTTAAGCAATGAATGCCACTGTTTGCCTCCCCAAGCGCTCAGCGGGATTGCGGGCATACTTTTTTTATTAAATAGAGTTCCGCCAATGGGCAGGCGCTTTTCAGTTTTTCCCAAGTTTGAAGCGTGTTATCACAAGAGAGTCAATTCAAGAGGCTTGAGGTTCGTATGACCATTCCTTCTACCGCTCAGGAAATTCCATCCAATATTTATAAGCCCGGTGCGCCGCTGGAGGCTCGGGTCATCGATCATTACCGGCTGACCGCCCCGGATTCTCCCAACGATGTTTGCCATATTGTTTATGATGTTTCCGCCAGCGATTTAAAATATGTGGAAGGTCAAAGCATTGGCGTTTTACCGCCGGGTGAGGATGCCAATGGCAAGCCTCACAAACTGCGTTTATATTCAATCGCCTCCCCTGGGGTGGGTGATGATGGGCATGGCAAAACCCTGACCGTTTGCGTAAAGCGGGCCATTACCGTGGATGAGGCCACCGGCCAGGAATATCACGGGGTTTGCTCCAGCTATCTGTGCGATTTAAAAGTGGGTGATACCTCTAAATTAACCGGCCCGGTGGGCAAGGCTTTTATCATGCCGGATCAACCCAATGCCAATTTAATTATGGTGGCCACTGGCACCGGCATTGCGCCGTTCCGGGCCTTCCTGAGTAAGCGATACAAGCAGCTTCAGCATGAAACCGGCCAGAGCTGGTTATTTTTTGGAGCGCAAACCCGCAAGGATTTCCTGTATGAAGCCGAGTTGAAAGCGTATCAGGAAAACGCTGGCTGTCAGGTGATTACCGCTTTCAGCCGAGAAGAGAAAAACGCCCAAGGCAACCGCATGTACGTGCAACATCGCTTGATTGAACACGGTGAAACCTTGTTTGAGTTGCTGAAACAACCGGAAACCTATTTATATATTTGTGGCCTGCGGGGCATGGAAGCCGGTATTCTGGAGGGTTTCCAGGAAATCGCGCAACGTCAGGGCATTGATTGGAATGTATTTTTTGATACATTGAAAGCGGAGAAGCGTTGGCACGTTGAGGTATACTAGGGCCACGCCGATGAGAGGGGGCCTTCTATGTCTGAACGGGTTGAATATGATGTTTTATTGATTGGAGGCAGTCCTTCCAATCTTATTTTGGCCCACCGACTGGTGGATTTGGCCGTGGAAAGTGGCACGGCTTTTACCTTTGCCGTTTTGGAAAAAGGGAAAGAATTTGGCGCTCATATTGTCAGTGGGGCTGTTTCTAACCCCCGGGTGCTGAAAAAAGTATTTCCCAATCTGGAGCAATCCGATTTCCCGCTGGAAGGCATTTGTACCCACAGTCATTTTTCGGTGCTGGGCGCTCAAAACGTGTGGCAGGTGCCTTGCCCTTTCATGCCCAATGGGGTGAAAAAAGAAGGCTACTACATCCTGACTTTAAGCCATGTGGTGAAGTGGCTTTATGAAAAGCTGGAAGAGAAAGTCAGTGCCGCGGAGCATATTCACGGTGATTTTTTTCCGGCCTTTGCCGCCCATGCGGTGGTGTATGAAGAGGATACCGTGGTGGGCGTTCAAGTGGTGGAACAGGCTACAGGCAGCCCGGATGAAGAGAATATTTACGGTCGGGTGGTTTGTTTTGGAGACAAGGGCTTTGTTTCTCGGGATTTGATTGCCAAATTTAATTTGCGGGATAACCCGCAAAAATGGTCGGTGGGGGTTAAAGAGGTTTGGGAACTGGCCCCGGATCAGAGTTTTGAGGGTCAGGTGTGGCACACTATGGGCTATCCGCTGGTGGATGGCACCTTTGGGGGTGGCTTTATCTATGGCATGAAAGATCACAAGCTGACCATTGGATTGATCATGTCGCTGGATACCCCCAATCCCAACTTGAACCCGCAGCAGAAATTGCAGGACTTAAAAAAGCATCCGTGGCTTCAGGCCATGATTAAAGGCGGTAAATTGCTGAAGTACGGCGCCGCTTTACTGCCAGAAGGGGGTTATTACAGCCTGCCCAAAAAATTCCAGGTGAACGGGGCTTTGGTGTTAGGAGATGCCTTGGGGGTGCTGGATGTCAGTTGCCTGTCCGGGGTGGATAAATCCATGGAAACTGGCTATATTGCCGCTGAAGTGATTCATGAGGTTTTGAAATCCGGTGGGGCGTTTACGGAAGCAGCCTTATCACCTTATCAACGCAACGTGATGGCCGGTTTTGTGGGCGAGGAACTGAAAGCAGGCCGTTATTTCCGGCATGCCTGGGAGGAGAATCCCCGGTTGCTGCGGAACTACTTGCCAGAGGTGCTGCAAGGCATTGATACTACCAGCCCGTACCTGGGCTTGATGAGCGTGGGGCTTAAAAATAACCCGCTAACGGCCGTGACCGATGCCTTGCGCTTGAAAGGCTTTATTGAAGGCACCGCCGAAATTGGGGCGTTAAAGTACAAGCCCGATTATCAGCATATTATTCCCAATTACAAACCAGCCAGTCTGGTGTCGCCCAAATACGACGACGCTACGATGGTTTCCCGGCCCGACGCTGTGTTTTATGCCGACCCCAAGTACCATGAAGGCAATCTACACATCGATGAGTTTAACGCCGACGTGTGCGTTCAATGCATTGCCACTTACGAGCGTTTAAGCAAAACCACGCCTTGCGTGTCCGATTGCACGGCGGAAGTGCATCGGGTGGATGAGGTGGCCGGGTTACACAAGCACGGTATGTCGCTGGAAAACTGCATTCAGTGCCGCACCTGTGAAATTATTTGCCCGGAAGTGAATTTAAAAGTTCGTGCTGCAGAGCAAGGCTCTGGCCCTGATTTTATGGGGCTGTAAGCGCTTTTAGCCGGTTTTAAACTCAAAAAACAGGGTGTGGAGGTCGATGATCTCCGCACCCTGTTTGGTGATGCGCTTTAGCGGCACGGATTGTTTTGAGGCGAAAAATAGGAAATGCCCAAAAGTTTCGAATGAGGGACTGGCTCATGTGTTTGGCTAAATTTGGCTTAATAAATCTTAACGATTCGCAGGGTTTTCGTTGACTTGAGGGTGATAGTGTCGATAATACACTAGAACAAAGTGTAGAAATTACACTAGCAGGTCAGCATCCGAAAAACCGTTAGCCTTGTGCAGAAACGAGTTGAGCATTATGTTGATGCCACCCCTTCAAAAAATTTATAACACCCCTCAAATCGCGGAAACCAGGGAGCGGGCTTCCCTTCGGGCGAATCTTGACCCGGCGTCTTTAAGATTGCTGGATCTGTGGGTTCACCCGGAGAAGTATCGTTCCATCGAAACTAAAGATCGTCACTCTCTGGATATCTTGGCGTAGACCCCTCGTAGCCAAGTAAAAGCGAAATGGACCTTCGGGTCCTTTTTTTTGCAGGTCCTTTTTTTGCCTAAAACCGGTTCTGAAGATAGGGCCAAAATATCAATCCGCCGCTAATGGCTACCCCAATGGCGGTGACCAGACAGGCCCCTGCCGCAATGTCTTTTACCAGCTTGGCTTTTTCGTTATAAACCCCATCCACCCACAAATCCACCAGATACTCCAGGGCGGTGTTTAGGGTTTCTACCGCCACCATCAGGGTCATGCACATAATTAATAGCGCCCATTCGATGGGTTTGACCTGCAAAAAAGCGCCTATCAGCATGACCGCAACCATAATGGCCATATGCGCCCGAAAGTTTCGTTCTGTTTTAAAGGCCGCTACCAGTCCATTGATGGCGTAGCCCAAACTGTGCAGGAAGCTGCGGGACTTGAACGGATGTTGCGGGGTTGGGGTTGGTGCCTTCATTGCCACACTATACAACGCTTAGGGCCTAAAATCGAAAAACTGATAGCGTGTTAAACGCTAGGGGGTGGTGAGGATTCGCACTTCATTTTGAATGGCCACCACTTTTTCAAACTTTTCCATGGTGTCATGGTGCATGCCCAGCAGGTGGAGCATGCCGTGGATAAACCGTTCCAGCAGATAATCGTTCAGCGAAAGTTCTGGAGTTGCCTGAACCGCGTTTTGGGCATATTCCAGCGAAATAAAAATACTGCCCAGTTGTAACACCGGCAAGCTGACCCAAAGTGCCGGGTCCAGGGCTTCTGCCAGTAAGGTAAAAGTCAGTACGTCTGTGGGGCCTTCTTTTTGGCGATATTGTTCATTGAGGGTCTGCATGGTGGCATTATTGGTCCAGGTCAGCTCTACCTCCAGCACTTTGTCTTTCAGATCCAGGGTCAGGTTGTCGTAGATACGATGCTGCTCTGCCACCTGTAAAAAAAAGGGCCACGCTTTGCTGAGCAACAGGGACAGCTCATTGACCTGAGGCACTGGTATGCGCTCTTCCGCAAAAATTTCCAGACACAGGAAGGGCAGGCTGAGGGTGGTGATGTGATTTTGGCTAAAAGAGAGTTCAGTCATTTGAAGTGTTTATTTTTCTCCGGCCTTGGGCGATTCGGCTTTGGTGGGCGGCTTGGGGCTTTCCTGTGTTTTTAGCAGGGCATCTTGCAGGCTGGCTTGCTCCGCTGTGGCGGGTTGGGGTAGCTTCCGGCCCAGTTCCCGCATCATATTTTGTTGGTATTCAATGCGGTTATGCTGAATGCCTCGCAATACCCGAACGAACGTTTGCTTGATTTTGTAAATGTCCTGAAAAGTGATGGGGCAGTTGTCAAACTGACCGTCTTCAATGCGTTGCTGAATTATTTTATCAATTCGTTCTTCCACGGCCGCCACGGTGGGGTTTTTGAGCGCTCGCACCGCCGATTCGCAGGCATCGGCCAGCATTACAATGGCGGTTTCCTTACTGGCTGGCTTGGGGCCGGGGTAGCGGAACTGAGATTTATTTACATTTTCAGCGCCTTCTTCCTGACAGGCTTTACTGTAGAAATAACCAGCGGTGAGGGTGCCATGATGCTCGGTCATAAAGCGCATCAGAATTTCGGGCAGCCTGTGGTGCTTGGCCATCTCAATGCTGTCACGGGGGTGGGCGGTAATGACCATTTTGCTCAGGCGGGGGGTCAGTTTGTCGTGAGGATTTTCTACCCCGAAATAAGCCTGATTTTCGATGAAAAAGAGAGGCCGTTTCATCTTGCCAATATCATGATAGAGGCAGCCCACACGGGTGAGCAGGGCATTGGCATCAATGGCCTCTGCCGCTGCTTCCGACAGGGAGGCCACCATTAAACTGTGGTGAAACGTGCCGGGAGCTTCAAACTGCATGCGTTTTAACAAAGGCTGATCGTGGTTGCCCAGTTCCATTAGGGTATACGGGGTAATCAGCCTGAATATGGTTTCCAGCAGTGGCAGCCAGCCAATGGTTAAAATGCCGGAAGTAATGCCGCTGAAAAAACTGAACCCCAGCATCTTCAGGTTAAAAATGCTCCAGCCAATCACATCGGAGGCGGCAGGCATGCCGGAGGCTTCTACATATGTGGGCCGTAACAGGCTTAAGGCCAGTAAAATCAGGACATTGGTGGCTCCTACATAGAAACCGGCATACATCAGCTTGCCCCGATCTCTGTACTGGGTGCGTTGGCCCACAATGTAAATGCCCATGTAGCTGCCAAACAGCAGTACCGACAAGCTGGCAAAATCGGCCCGCAAGGTAAGCGCCAGCAAAAACACCAACAGGGTGGTGGTTAAAACACTGAGCAAGGGAGAGGTGAAAATGGCCAGCGTCAGGCCCACGGTGGCCAGCGGAAAGGCGAACAAGGGAATGTTTCCGAAAGCGCCCGCCTCCTGTAAATGGAAAAACACGGTGGTCAGGAGAACCAGGGTACTAATCATGGCCGCATAAGCGGGCTGGAAAAACTGCCGGTTTCTGAAGCTATACAGATAGCTCCACAGGGTAAATACAAACAACAGGGACAGCAGAAAAACGCCCAGCGAAGCGCCCCAGTTATTACCGCCCGAGAGTTTGCCCATGCGTTGCAAGGCGGTCATCTGCAAGGGATTGGCTCTTTCTCCCTTACCAATAATTTTTTCTTTGCGGCTGTAGATTTTAAGTTCGGGTTGCTGATTGATTTGAGCGCTGATTTCCTCCTGTTTGCGGCGCATGGCCATTTCATCCAGAATCAGGTTAGGCTCCAGAGAGGCATCCAGCAAAAAATAAACCAGGGTGCGGTATTTGGCCTTGAACCCCATTTCAGGAATGCTGTACTGAATAATGGCCGAGCGCTTCAGGTGCTCATCGGCTTCGGTAAAGCCTGCTTTTAAAATGCGTTCCATGCCAATGCGGCTGGCTTGGGCAATGTTTTGCCACTCGTTTTCGGGAATGGAGGTTTGAAAGTATTGGGTGTAAATGTTTTCGGCGTTGGTTTTGCCTTCGGTGAGCAGTTGATATTGCCCGTATCTGGCTTCCTTGGACAGCTCCGGGTTGGTGACCATTTTGCCCAGATGATCCAGCAATTTATTTAAGGCTTGGGTAATATCCTGATTATGCGGCTCATCGGGTTGGTAAACCGGCGGAATGGTTTGTTTGGCCCGATCAATTTTTCGTTGGGTGGCTTCCTTATCAATGATCTCCATGCGGTTGGCCGCATAAAAGTCGGCTTGGCTAATGCCATCCTTGTCTACATTACGAGAGCGTTCCAGATAATCGGCCCCAATAATAACGCTTAAAGCCAAAACCAGCCCAACGCCAATGGCCACTGTAATGCCGGTGCCGGAAAATATCCGGCTTAAAATGCGCCTCAGCAGCTTTGAATACCAGGGCAGCAATGCCTGAGGTGAATCTGGCAAATGGTGCTCATCGGGTTCCTGTAATAATTTCAAAATCAAGACATCCTAGGTTGGGAGAGGGTTTGAGATACCCAAAGTGCTTTTTTGCGGGTGAATTGGGTTGTGGATGGGTATTTGCCTAGCATAGGAGTTCCACCATTTTAGCTCGCCTGGTGTCATTCGTGGAGAAAAATCATATATTGGGTTTATGGCTTTTCCTGTAAAACCTCCGTTATGATGCCAGATAAACATGCAAATAAGCTTCTGATTTACGGGTATCGCTCAAGAAACGTTGATTTGAATTGCCAAACTTGAGGGGGTCTCATATGAACAAAAACGCGTTTACACCTACCCTAAAAAACAGGTTGAAATCTACAGAAGCCGAGGCAGGCAAACCGACTCCCGCTTTAAGGGCTTTGGGGGCTACGTTTGATGAGACGACTACGTTTTCAGAGATGAAACGGCTTCAGGATCCCGCTAAATTTGGCAAAGCCCGCTTTAGTTTGCGGTTATACCGAAAGTAGCCAAGGCGCTAGTACGGTCATTGCTGTCTCTGTGTTAATATTCACCCTGTGATAGCCACTTTGGCAGGGCATTGTTATGCAGCAGACTTTATTAAATCCACTTGCTCAGGGGCTTTCCTTAACCGAGCTGGCCCACATGGCTTCCGTTTGTACCCGGTGCGAGCTGAGTGCCACTCGCATTCAGGCGGTTTTTTCCGATGGCAACCCGCAGGCATCCATTATGCTGGTGGGAGAAGGGCCGGGACAAAATGAAGATGAGACGGGTCTTCCCTTTGTGGGCAGAGCCGGACAACTGCTCACCCAAATGCTGGCCTCCGTGGGCCTGGATCGTCAACGGGATCTTTATATTTGCAACGTGGTGAAATGTCGCCCACCCCAAAACCGCAAGCCCAAGCCTGCGGAAATGGCCGCCTGCTTTCCCTATTTGGAAGCGCAAATTCAGGCCGTGCAACCCAAAATTATTTTGTTGGCTGGCGCCACGGCGGTTCAGGATGTTTTGAAAACCAAACAGGGCATTACCCAAATTCGGGGCCAATGGTTTGAAACCCCTTATAGGGCCAAGGCCATGCCTATTTTCCACCCGTCTTATTTGTTAAGAAATCCTTCGAGCAAGCCCGGCAGCCCTAAGGCCCTGATGTTGGCGGATTTGGAAACGGTGAAACTGGAAATGGACAAGCTGGGCATCCCCTTGGGGGCTTACCCCGCTTAGGTATAAAGGGTAGCACCTCCGCTTTGGCCTTGTGAGGTGCCTATACCCCCGCTTGGTTATTGGCAAGGTTGGGCTTCAATGGTTCAATCAATACAAATGATTTAAGTAGATTACAAGTAGTGAGATACAGTTGGGTCGGTAACGGCCCAACTTTTTTTTATAGTTGCGGCCAGGTATTCAGGGGGCTTCGCCATCAAAAAAGACGCCATTGTCAGCGTCTTTTTAAAAAATTTGTTTTTGAAAAATTTTTGGTGGGCGAGACAGGACTTGAACCTGCACGGATTGCTCCACTAGTTCCTAAGACTAGCGCGTATACCATTTCGCCACTCGCCCGACATGAATAACGAAGGAAGGAAGATTGAAACATTGTACGGGAGGCGCTCGCTTTCAGCAACCAGCGGGCAGCTAATGTTGTTGGGCTGAGCCCTGGAAATGGGTGAATAAATGCGTTTGGGCGTGACAAACCGGGCAGCGATACCAGCCGCAGTTCATTTCAACCGTTTGGCTATCCAAAACCGCTTTACATGGGTAGCAAGAAAAGTTTAAAACAGGGGTTAGGTCTGGCAGGGTTGCTGAAAAGCCGGACTGATGGGTGTGCTGGTGGCAGGCATGACAAAGCAGCACAATGTTTTCCGGTTCATCGCTGCCACCCTGACTGCGGGGCAGAACGTGATGGTATTCGAACCCCTGATGATAGTTGGCTTGCGCGGAAGGTTGCCTGCCACACTGCTGGCATCCTAAGCCATCTCGCAGGTTCACCAGAAAACAGACCCGATTACTCAGCGGCATGGTTGTTTCTTTCGCTAGCTTTCCAGATAAATCTTTTCGGGCTCTGGCTTTTCCAAGTCGGCCAGTCTGGATTTTCGCAGTGGTTTGGGTGAGGTCGTGGCCGGTGTGGAGCCTAAACGCTCAATCACCTTCGTGGCCATGCGTTCTTCTTCCAAATCCTTGGCCAGCTTTTTGTTTTCATGCTCTAAGTCCCGAATCACCGCTTTCAGGCGAGTGACCTCAGAATCTTCTTCACGCTTTTGTACGGTGCGCTTGTTAATTTCCTGAACCAGCGCTTTCATGGTGGATTCCATTTGCCCATCGGCCACGGCGCTAAAGGTTTGTCCCGCCTCCGGGGTGGCCCCGGCGTGTTTGCAGTGGCGTTTTCGAACTTTTATAATATGGGTTTCGCCTTTGGCGTAGTAGTAGAATTCACCGGGTTTTAAGGCTTTAATGGCCGCAAAGGAGATACCGGCCTCGTTTAAAAAAGGCTTGATGGCTTTGTAGTCCTGTTCGGACTGAATGCCCCCGAACCAGAAGCGATTGCACTGGCTCAAAATATCTTTGCTTAAGCTGGCCGGGCGTTGAGTGGCCCACAGGCTATCAATGGCCCGCTTCCGTCCTCGTTTGGCAATTTTTTGAGAGGCTTGCACCGGGTCCATGGTTTTTTTCTTGCCCCGTTTGGCTGGAGAGGATCCACCCGCCATGCGTTGGGGGGCGTAAATCTGGGCTTCTTCAACCACCAGACGGATTTTGGTGCGATATTTTTGCTCAGCCTGAAACAGGCAATCCACAATCAGGCCGTATAAATGCTGCTGTTCTTCATCCAGATATTCCGACAAATCAAACACGGCGGACAGGCGATTTTGGAGCATGGCTTCTATATAGAGATCAATGCCCTCTTCATCCAGCGGTAAGGTGCCATGCTCGCCGCCAATAATCAGCATGGGGTAGCGCTCTGCTAGCGTAAAATGCTCCCCTTCCGGGTCAATCACCAGCACCAAACAACCATTTTCTAGCGTTTCTTCCAGTAAAACGCCGGTTAAATAAGACTTACCCATGCCGGAAGAAGCCAGAATGGCATCCCGCTCGCCAGTTGTGGCAAAGGCCTCCAGCGGAATGCTGAAGTTTTTGGCAACCTGTAAAGCTCTCTGTCCGGGGATAATCTGGTTTTTCAAAAATCGGAACATAAGGCTCATTATAGGGGAAACTGTCCGGTCTAGGGAATTATTTTTTGACAAGTCCGGTAATGGATTGGCTTTTCAATTTCAGGTACTATGGGTGTAGGTTGTCTGTGTTTAAATTCAACGCATTCAAAAATGACAGATACACGTATTAAGTAATTTACATATAAGGAGGCCATCATGGCGGAGCCGAGAAGTGGAAATCTGCAAATTGGCGGCATTGGCTGGCTGGCCCGTATGATCGACAAGGCACGCCTTGAGGCGGCTGGCGAAATTGAACAGTACGATCTGGAATTCCCCTGCCCTATGGATCGTGGGCTGTTGAAAGAGTTGAGCGTGGATGCGGAAACCTTCCAGAAAATCGCGGTGTCCGCAACCACCGATGAGCAGGTTTTGTTTGAACTGGAGCGTGTTGGCGCCAACCTGCCCGGCAAACAGCCCCGCTAGCAGCGGGTAAGCCGCCCTCTTTGAGAGAAATCACAGAACCCGGTTTGGGGTTAGCATAAAATAAAACAAACGGCTGCTAACGTGCGGCTATTTCCGTACTCAGCTGATTATTCAATTATAGGAACTTTGAGCGTGGCTACAACTGCAACGAGGAATCAGGGTACCGACCGGACAGACGGCTGGCAAGTTGAGCCAATTCTGGCTGGCGCTGCCCTCATTGTCTTCATTATTTACGCAACTTTTCGGGCCCTGCAAAATTATCCCAGTGAATTTCCGGGAACCCATTACATTTCTCCGCTTTATACGCCTTATCTACCACACTATCTGGAAATGTTCGGTCTGCACATTCCCTTTTTGGAGAAAGTACCGGGAAATGGGAATATGGGCTGGATTTTATCTCCGGCGCTCTTTATTTTGTGGGTGCCTGCCGGTTTTCGGGCCACCTGCTATTTTTACCGACGGGTTTATTATCGTTCACTGTTCACCGCTCCAGCGGCTTGTGCGGTAGATGTCAAGCCTAAAAGCCCGCTGATTGCCTTGTTGGGCACCGGTAAAAAGTACATGGGCGAAACCGCTTTGCCCATGGTGTTGATGAACCTGCACCGTTACTTCTTTTATTTAGCGGCGGCCTTTATTACCTTGCACACCATTGATGTGGTTTGCTCCTTCTTCAGCCCCGGCTTTTCCGGGTTGCGGCTGGGTGTAGGTAGCCTGGTGATTACCCTGGATGTTATTTTGTTGTCGCTGTATGTGTTTAGCTGCCACTCTTGGCGGCACATTCTGGGTGGGAAAATTGATTGCTTCTCCTCTTGTCCCGTTAGCGAAGCCCGTGGCCATGCCTTCCAGCGCCAGAGTATTTTGAATGCCAAGCACGGTTTGTTTGGCTGGGTTAGCCTGGGCTGGGTAATTATTGCCGATATTTATCTGACGGCGCTGTCCCGTGGTATCATTCCGGCCAATTTCGACCGGATTTTTGAATTTTCTTGGAAAGGTATGTTCTAAATGAGCGTGACGTACGAAACCCACACGCATGACGTGCTGGTAATTGGCGCCGGTGGCGCTGGCTTGAGAGCCGCTATCGAAGTATCCGCGCAAGGCTTGTCGGTAGCGCTGGTTTGTAAATCCCTGTTGGGCAAAGCGCATACTGTAATGGCTGAAGGTGGCGCCGCTGCCGCTTTGGGCAACGTGGATCCGGCCGATGGCTGGCAAACCCACTTTAAAGACACCATGAAGGGTGGCAAGTTCCTGAACAACTGGCGGATGGCTGAGCTGCACGCCAAGCAGGCCCCCGAGCGCATTAACGAGCTGGAGCAATGGGGCGCTGTGTTCGACCGTACCAAAGACGGTAAAATCAGCCAGCGGGCCTTTGGAGGCCATACCTACAAGCGCTTGGCGCACGTGGGCGATCGGACCGGTTTGGAAATGATTCGCACCTTGCAGGACAAGGGTGTGCATTCTGGCATTGACGTTTACATGGAATGCACCATCAGCCAATTGCTGAAAGATGGCGATGGCCGGGTGAATGGCGCCTTTGGCTACTGGCGTGAAAGCGGACGCTTTGTGACTTTTAACGCCAAGGCCGTGATTTTGGCCACGGGCGGTACGGGCAAAGCCTGGAAAGTGACCTCCAACTCCTGGGAGTATACCGGCGATGGCCAGACGCTGGCTTATGAAGCGGGCGCTGATTTGCTGGATATGGAATTCATTCAGTTTCACCCCACCGGCATGGTTTGGCCGCCCGGGGTTCGGGGCATTCTGGTAACCGAAGGGGTGCGGGGCGAAGGTGGTATTCTGCGAAATAAAGACGGTAAGCGCTTTATGTTTGACTATCTGCCCCCCGAGACCAAGCATACCTTTGCGGAAACCGAGGAAGAGTGTGATCGTTGGGTTAAAGCAACCCTGGCCAACGAGCATACTGATGCCCGTCGTCCACCCGAATTGTCCACTCGTGATAACGTGTCCAAGGCCATTTACTATGAAGTACAGGCCGGACGTGGAAGCCCACACGGGGGCGTCTTCCTGGATATCAGCTATCAGGACGCTGATCGCATCAAGCGCAAATTGCCCAGCATGTACCACCAGTTCAAAGAGTTGGCGGATGTGGACATTACCAAGCAACCCATGGAAGTGGGTCCCACCATGCACTACACCATGGGCGGTATTCAGGTAAACCCGGAATCCCAAATGACGGCGGTTCCCGGCTTGTTTGCCGCTGGCGAATGCGCGGCGGGGCTGCATGGGGCCAACCGGTTGGGTGGCAACTCGCTGTCTGATTTGGTGGTGTTTGGCCGCTTGGCCGGACTGGGCGCTATCGAGTTTGCCAAGTCCGTTGAGGGCACACCCAAAGCGGATGAAGCGCAAGTGAAAGCGGCTGCCGAAGCCTTGATGGCTCCTTTTGAGCGTACGGGCGAGGGTCCTTATGAAGTACACCGGGATCTTCAGGAAGTGATGCAACACAAGGTTGGCATTATGCGAACGGAAGAAGACCTGACCAAGGCGCTTGCCGAGCTGGATGCCATTGAAAAGCGGGTCGCTAATGTTTCCGTGGAAGGTTCTATTCAGTTTAACCCCGGTTGGCACCTGGCTCAGGACTTGAAGAGCATGATTGTGGTTTCCAAAGCGGTTGCCAAATGTGCTTTAGAGCGTCGGGAAAGCCGTGGAGGCCACACTCGTGTGGACTTCCCTGAGTACGATGAGCAACTCTCTAATTTGAATGCCCTGGTTAATAAGGGTGCGGATGGCAAAATGCAGTATCGCACCGAGCCAAAACCAATCATGCCAGACGAACTGAAGAAACTCTTTGAAGAGGAGAAAAAGTAATGGCCCAGTCAGCGACTCATGAGGCGCCTGCCGCCAACGGTCAGACTAAGACTGCCACTTTCAGGGTGTTCCGGGGAGACGCTAATGGCGGTCAGACCCAGGAATACACGGTTCCCGTGGAGTCTGGCATGGTGGTGCTGGATGCTTTGCATTATATTCAAAACTACCAAAGTCCTGATTTGGCGGTTCGTTGGAACTGTAAAGCGGCAAAATGCGGCTCTTGCAGCGGCGAAGTAAATGGAAAACCCAGCCTGATGTGCAAAACCCGGCTGGATCATCTGGATTTGAGCAAACCCATCGATGTTCAACCCATGAAAACCTTTCCGATCATTCGGGATCTGGTGACAGACGTTTCCTGGAATTACGAGGTCAACAAGACCATTCAGCCCTTCACCCCGCCCGATAATAACTCCAAGGACTGGCGTTATTATCAAAACGATGTGGATCGGCCCCAGGAATTCAGAAAGTGTATTGAGTGCTTTCTGTGCCAGGATGTTTGCCATGTGTTGCGTAACCACAACCAGAAAGAGCATTTCTACGGGCCTCGCTGGATGATTCGTTTGGCCAGCCTGGAAATGCACCCCATGGACCGGGCCGATCGCATTCCTTTCATTAAGGAAAAAGCGGGTGTGGGCCTGTGCAACATTACCAAGTGCTGTACCGAGGTTTGCCCGGAAGAAATTAAAATTACCGATAACGCCATTATTCCGCTGAAAGAGCGGGTGGTGGATCGTTATTACGATCCGATGATGTGGTTCCTGCGCAAGCTGGGCTTTATTCGTTAGGTCATATTGCTGTAAAAAATTAAAACGCTCAGGCCATGGGTCTGAGCGTTTTAGTGTTTAGGAAAGGGTGCTGCGCCTTTGTTATTCACCTAATGAGCGTTAAAGGCCGTACCATGGGGGTTACATTCTTTCTGAACTCAGAAAGAGAGGTGTTATTCAGGCTGCCATGCCCATTGAGTCGTCGGTAAGAAAATGCCACGGTGGGAATTTCCTGACCTGTTTTTAAGTTGCGTAAGGGCTTATCGTAGTGGGGTGTGGTGAAAAAGGGGATGGACAATCGGGGACGGCTCAGCGTCGTCTCATCACCCACCACTTGATGACGAATGGAGGGAATGACGCCTTGTTTTACAATGCGCCCTTGCTCGTTGATTTCTCCACCGCTAATGAGAGAAAGCATATCGCCCACATTCATCACCAAGGTGCCAGCCTGACTGTGAATGGGCAGCCATTTGCCAGTTTCCTGCCCGTTTTTACGGGGCATGATTTGTAAACCTGCCTCAGTGGCTTCTGGCAGCAGGGTAAACAGGTTCATGTCAAAATGCTGACCTGCCCGAATCACTGGCTGTCCCGCTTGATAGCCTTGTCGTTCCGCCTCAGGCACGGCAGGATAATGAATGCTACGCATCAGATGATTGCCAATCGGTCGTTTGCCATCCAGCAGGGTGGATTTTAAATACCCCTGATCTTTTAGCCCAATGCTGTCCAGATACTCGCCCACCGCTTCCGCTAAAAGAAGGCTGGTGTTTTCCATTTGCTTGAACAGCCTTTCGTTTTGTCGGGGAAAGCTGCGAGAGCCTTCCTGGGGAAATACATTGAGTGTGTCGGGCGCGCCACTGTGCCAGTTTTCTTTTTTATCAGCCACGCGGGGACCACCCTCGTAAGCGGATTTGGTTTCCTGTCCTAACTCGTAATAGCCTCGGCTACGACCTAAATCGGCCCGAACGTATTGCTTTTTAACGTCCATGGGCAAGCCAAAAACTTTTGGCAGGGTTTGATAATAAGTTTTGATCAGCGTGGGAGAGACGTTGTGACCGCTGATGGAGACAAACCCGAATTGGGACAGGCTGTTCCCCAGTTTTTGTACAAAGGCCACCCGTTTTGCGGCATTTCCGCTGGTAAAATCTTGCAAGTTCACCTCAGGGAGTGCCTGCCCTGTTTGCCCCCATCCTTGAAAGCGAATGGGAACTGTTTTTTTTGTGTTTAGCATCGCTCCTGAAAAATGATGGGCTTGGGACGGGGCGATTGTTATTTTGGATTGGACTTCCTGCGTGGCGGCGGGCTGGGTTTGTGACGCTGATTTTTCTGGTGTAGTTTGCTTGTTTTTAAGGCTTGATTCTAAGGTCAGTTCTGATTTTTTGCGTGGCGATGAAAACCCAACGGGCATCGCCGCGCCTAAATGCGTGCGCACGTATGTAAGCATTAATTTTTTTCCTCGATTCCCACTTGAACACTAGAAATAGTTTCCTATTTCATAGTGCAAATAAGCGCAGGACGCAAGGGTGTTTTAAAAGCACAGCACAAGGGCGCTATTCAGGGCGTCACTTAGGGAAAAGATTATAAGCTTCGGACTTCAAGGGGTTCTGGGTGTGGGGAAATAATGGCTCCTTTTGGCACCACGGTGACGCCTCCTTCGGACACATAAAATCCTCTCAGTTCATCTTCTTCCCGGTCGTATCCAATGCGGCTATGAGCGGGAATTTCTACGCCTTTATCAATAATGGCCCGCCGAATTTTAGCGTGACGTCCCACATGAACCCCGTGCATCAAAATGGATTCCTCCACCAGAGAGTAGCTGTTCACCCGGCAAAAGGGAGAGAGCACACAACGCACCAGACGGCCCCCGCTGATAATACAGCCATCGGATACGATGGAGTCGGTGGCGAATCCTCGCCGTTCTTCCTGGTCAAATACATATTTGGCGGGCGGGGCTTGGTAGGAGAATGTTTTGACGGGCCATTCCCGGTTGTACAGATTAAACACCGGAGAAATATCCACCAAATCCATGTTGGCTTCCCAGTAGGCGTCAATGGTGCCGACATCCCGCCAGTAGCCCTGCTCAAATTCACTTTGGCCGGGAACAGTGTTGGTGCCAAAGTCGTATACAAAAATGCGTCGCCCTTTTTTCCGCATATCCGCAATCACGTTTTTGCCAAAATCATGGGCGGAATGTTCGTTGGCGGCATCCAGCAGCAGTTCTTCAACCAGCACTTCCCGGTTAAAAATGTAGTTGCCCATGGAAGCCAGTGCCCAGCCGGGGCGTCCCGGAATTTCCTTCACGTTGGTTTTGGGCTTTTCCTGCCAGCCGGTTACCCGAAACATGCTGTCCACTTCAATAATGCCAAACTCGCTGGCTTGACTCACCGGCACTGGAATGGCCGCAATGCTCAAATCCGCCGATTGCATTTTGTGGTAATCAATCATCTGGCTCACATCCATTTTGTAGATGTGATCGCCCCCAAAAACGGCCACCAAGCTGGGCATTTCATCATAAATGAGGTTCAGGTTTTGGTAGATGGCATCAGCGGTGCCTCTATACCATTCCTGGCCCAGCCGCATTTGGGCGGGTACCAAATCCACAAACTGATTCAGGAAGGGGGGCATGGGCCAGCAGCGGGACACGTGCTGGTTCAGGGAGTCTGATTTGAACTGGGTCAAAATTTTGATTTTGTAATACTCGGAGTTGATAAAGTTGTTGATTACAAAGTCGATGATGCGATATTTACCGCCAAAAGGCACCGCAGGCTTGGCCCGCTCTAACGTAAGGGGCGATAAACGCTTGCCCTCGCCACCGGCCAAAATCATGACCAAAACATTCTTCTTCATCTTCAATTTCCGCCCTTCGTCTCAACTTTAATGGGGGTTTCCAGAATGGCAGATGTCTTGCACTACCCTTGATGCATTGCCCTGTTTTAGTATCTGGTGTTATTGCGGGTGTTTTATTACCTGCTTTTTATTATACAAGGCCCGGTGGGGGCAAGGCTTTTTGCCGCTTGGCCGCCTGAACGGCTTGTTGAAGTTCGTTCTGCAGTTGGTGGGTGAGTTGATTGGCTTGTTCAATGAGTGGGAGGCCCGGCTTTACTGTGCTGGGGTCCACCACAATGGGATTTCCCACTTTTACCTGAGCGCTACAGTTTCGCACAATACTGATAATGTCCGGTCTTTTGCCCAAAATCAGGCAATTCAGTCGGCTCAGGGTTTCCAGCTGGCTGGTCAGGTCTGTTTTAAGGGGCAGGGTTTGCTGATGGCTCAGCAATACCTCCAAATCCCGCAGGGTTTGAATATGGCCCTGGGTTTCCTTCCGGTGCTGACGATACTGTTTCCACGCTGTGGAGAATTGATTGAGCCAGCTGAAGCCGGTGGGCTTCTTTTTTTGTACTTGCTGTTGGTTGATGGCTTGAAACAGATGGCGAATTTGTTGGTGGGGATCGTTGGGCTGGCGGGGTTGGAGGTGGTAGATTTGATTGAGCTTGCCCAGTGCTGCTTGTTGAATGGCCTCTATTCTGTTTGATGGGGAGGCTGAGGGGCTGGCTTTGGGCAGGTGGGCCTGTTGTTCCCAGTGGCTCAAAACGGCGTTCAGCAAGCGTTCAATACGTGCTTGAGCAGTGCCGTTGCTGGGTAAGGCCGGTAATGTCATTTTTGGAAATACGGTTCGCACCGATTTTTCTTGTCGGTTCAGCATTTTCTCGAGTCGATACCGGGCTTTTTCCGAATATTGGTAGTAAATGCCAATGGGCACCACTGAAACGGGCTTGTCATTGGCCTGAGCCGACTGCAGGGCATACCGCATGGCACCATTTCGGCATGGGCCAATGGCGTGGTTGCTCCAGGTCACTCTGCCTTCCGGGAAAATGCAAAGCGGTTTTTGCCCTTGTTGTAACAGGGCTTGGGCGTAGGCGTTGCTTTGCTTTAAGCTTTGATTGCCCGGATTCACCGAAAAGTAGCCCAATCGGCTCACCACCGGCCAAACCAGTTGGTAGGGCAGGTTGGCGATTTTACGGTCAAAATCTTCTAAAGCGGCCATGGTTGCCGGATAAATTCCGGTTTGACGCCCTAGTTCCTGTAGGCTAAAGGCGTCTGCCAAATTGGCATGATTGGGGGCCAGAATGAGGCCACCGGTTTGTTTCTGCAACGCTTGCAATCGTTGAACATCGGCCTTGGCTATATGTAGCTGAAAGCCCAGCGGTCTGGATAGGAAATGGTGTACCCCTCCCTGAAACGAGCGAATGAGCCAAGGCCAAGGTTTGGCCTTGTAAAAGGCAGAAGAAACCTGAATGTTACTGGCATCCGCAGGCTGGCCCCCTTGAAAGACGGGGGCTTGTGCTATCCTATTCGC
This sequence comes from Vampirovibrio sp., assembly GCF_041737375.1. Classification (NCBI taxonomy): domain Bacteria; kingdom Bacillati; phylum Candidatus Melainabacteria; class Vampirovibriophyceae; order Vampirovibrionales; family Vampirovibrionaceae; genus Vampirovibrio; species Vampirovibrio sp. The sequence goes on along the minus strand of NZ_JBGSRV010000010.1, from coordinate 387,052 downwards.
AGTTTTGGTCGGCGGAACACCCGGATGAATTCGGGGCGTAAACGAGACTTGGGACATTGATTTTTCCGGTTAATTCCGGTTAATTAAGGGTTCTTGGGAATAAAAGCCGATACAATTGAAATAGTGCGTAGCGTTGAGTCAAATTGAAAGCTTTTTTATTGATGAACCCACAAGCTCAAGAATCAGCCTTTGTGCATTTCGACCGTGCTCGCCCCATTCGTTTGGTGGTTCTGGATGTGGACGGGGTGTTAACGGACGGTAAAATTACCTACACCTCAGCCGGAGACGAAATCAAGAGCTTTAACGTCAAAGACGGCCTGGGCATTTCGTTGGGCATTAAAAACGGGCTGCAATTTGCGATTATCACCGCCCGTGAGTCGGTCATGGTGACCCGTCGGGCCGAGGAGTTGGGTATTCAACACCTCATTCAGAAAATGAAAACCAAGCTGCCGGCCTTGCAAAAACTGGTGGCCGAACTAGATTTAACGCTGGAACAGGTGTTGTATGTGGGCGATGATTTGCCGGACATTCCCTGTATTGAAGCCGTGGGCTTTTCCGCCTGTCCTGCCGATGCCGCCCGTGAAGTTCTGGCGATGGCCCATTTTGTCTCTCGCTATCCCGGTGGCCATGGGGCCGTTCGAGAAATTCTGGAATTGGTTCTAGACAGTCAGTGCCCGGTTGCTGAGGCTGAAGCCTCGTTTTTGACCCAGTAAATTACCCGTAAATTAAAGAATAAGCTGCATGGGGTCGATAAAGTCAGTAAGAATCCCATTGCCGGTCAGGTCAATGCAATCAGAGAGAGCCAAGGCTGCACCCATAGCAACCTAAGTAGAAAGTGGTTTGCAATGATCCAGTTAAACAACGACCCTTTTTATTTTCAGCCAGAGCAAGGGGCGCAGGAAGCCTTTCTATTTCTGCACGGGCTGGGGGGCGGTGTTTATGAAATGCGACCCTTGGCCGAAGCTTTGCTGAAGCAGGGCTATGCGGTTTCCGGGTTCAACTATCCGGGACATGATCAACCGTCTCACCGGATGCCCGCTTCTACCTGGCAACAGTGGTACGAAAAGGTTCAGGAGCATTATCAAACCTTGCTGGCCTCTCATCAAAAAGTCTCTGTCATCGGGTTTTCCACCGGCTGTATGCTGGGCCTGCATCTTGCGGCGGATTATGCGGCCACCAGCCCTGTGCATCGGCTTATTTTACTCAGTCCGTTTCTGAAGGTACGCATGGAGTGGTATTACCTGCTTCAGCCAGAGCGTTATGTGCGCTCTTTAAGCACCATCATTCGCCAAATTCCCCGTTGGCGACTGCCCATTAGCGACCCGCAAATGCATGCGCTGGCCTTGAAGGCCTCGTTTTTTAAAACCTTCAACATCCCTTCTGTTCGCAGTGCGCTGGAGTTAATTAAACTGGTGGATGGGGAGCTGGAAACCGTCAACAGTCCTACCCTGATTATTCAGTCCACCGCCGATCGGGTGGTTTGCGCCACCGGGGCTAAAATTTTGATGGAACGGCTTGCTTGCCCCCACAATGAAGTGCTGTGGCTGGAAAAATCGGATCATGTGCTGTTGCTGGACAACGAGCGTGAGACGGTGATTGATAAGGTGGTATCCTTTGTGAACGGTAAGGCCTCGGCCATGGGTTTGCCGTCTCAGCCTTAAGTTTAAACTTGACTTGAGGGGGAGAGTAAGGAATAGTTTTTTGAAATCCAGACAGGAATGCTTTGATGTTTAACCTGTTCAATTTGTTTGTCAGAAAGCCCAAAACGGGCAAAAGGAAGTTAACCATGACTGAAACCTCTACCCTCGAAGTTCGGGCCAGCCACTTGTTAGTGGGCACCCAAGGCGAAGCCGAGCAGTGCCGTAAAGAAATTTTGGAAGGCAAAACCTTTGCCGAAGTGGCCAAAGCGGTTTCCAAATGCCCCTCGGGCGCTCAAGGTGGCGATTTGGGATTCTTCACCCGTGGCCGTATGGTTCCCCAGTTCGATAAAGTGGCGTTTGAACTGCCGGTTGGCGAATTGTCCGAGCCGGTACAAACCCAGTTTGGCTGGCATATTTTAACCGTAACCGAGACCAAATAGTTCGGTTTCAGCGATTGAATCCTGCAAAAGCTCTGGCGTATCAGTCAGAGCTTTTGTGTGTGTGGCGCTGGTTGGCCAGAAAAAAGCTACGCTGCCAACCTAGCGGCCTTTTTTAGGGTCGAACAGTTCACGCAGTCCATCGCCCAGCAGGTTAAAGGCAATCATGGTTGAAAAAATCAGGATGGCCGGAAAAAACAGCATGTGAGGGGCTACCCGCACCAGTTGCCAGCCTTCACTGGCCAGCGTTCCCCAGCTGCTTAGGGGCGGCTCAACGCCCAGCCCAATAAAGCTGAGGGTGGACTCCGTTAAAATGGCCCGTGGCACGGTAATGGTGGCGGTTAGTATAATCAGCCCCATGGTATTGGGGATAAAATGCTTCCAAATCAGCATGGGGGTTTTGCCCCCAATACTGTGGAACGCTTCCACAAACTCTTCTCGCTTGATGCTTAAAATTTGTCCCCGAATGATACGGGCGGTATCCGGCCAGCTAAACAGGGCCAGGGCCAGAACCAGACTGGTAATGCCCCGCCCCAGAAACACGCTGAACAGGATCACAATCATCAGGGAGGGCAAGGAGTAAATAATATCAATGATTCGCATCATCAGGGTATCGACTTTGCCTTCCAGCATGGCCGCAATGGTACCGTACAAGGTACCAATCACCACGGCCACAACCGCTGTGGCTAACCCAATCAGCAAGGAAATTCTGGCCCCCACGGCGGTTCGGCTCAATAAATCCCGACCCAAATCATCGGTGCCAAACCAGTGGCCAGCCACATGCCCGGCGTAAGGCCAGGGTGCGGCGGTTGGAATATCCGGGTAAATGGCGTTGGGATCGGGGCCGAGTAGGGGGCCCCATAAAGCCAGTAACAAAATGATGGCCAGAAAAGCACTGCTCCACAATAGCTTGGGCGTTTTGAAAAACGGGGTTTTCTTTTTGGGAGCGGCGCCCGGACGAACCGCAATTACTTCAGCGCTCATCCTTTGGCCTCTTCCCGCAGGCGGGGGTCTAAAAAACCGTACACAATATCGGTTACGGTGTTGAACACAATGAGGGTGAGGCCGTAAATAATGGTAATGCCCACCACCAGCGTATAATCCCGGTTACTGACCGCGGTTACAAAATGCTTGCCCAGGCCGGGGATGGCGAAAATGTATTCTACCGCGAAAGAGCCGGTAATAATGGCGGCGGCAATGGGGCCCAAAATGGAAACCAGCGGAATCAAAGAATTTCTGAGGATATGCCGAACGGCGATCACCCCTTCAGACAGTCCTTCACTGCGTTTGATGAGAACGTACTGCTGGGATCGTACCTCCCGAACGGTGGTGCGTACCAGCAGAAAGGCGTAGGAAAAGGGCATCAGAGACAGGGTGAGCACTGGCAAAATGTAATGCTTGGGGGTTTCCAGTGTGGCGGCTGGCAACCAGTTTAAATTCAGGGAAAACAACAGTACCAAAAAGCCCCCGAAGATAAACAGCGGCGTGGAGATACTGGCCACGCCGGTGAGGGTTAGCAGCCCATCCACCATGCGGTTTCGGCTTAATCCGGCTACGGTGCCCAGAAGGGTGCCCAGCAGTACGCCAATGGCCAGTGCCAAAAAGCCCAGTTTGGCGGAAGTCAGGGTGGCCTCACTGACGATATCGCTGACCGAGCGGGATTTGTACTTGAAGGAAGGACCCAAATCGCCGTGCAGAATGCCGTTGATGTAAATGCCATATTGCTTCCACAGCGGCTCATTCAGGTGATATTGGGCCTCAATGTTGGCCTGAATGGCTGGGGGGAGCTTGCGGTCCTGATCAAAAGGGCCGCCCGGCATGAGCCGCAGCAGCAAAAAGGTAAGGCTGATGACCACAAACAGGGTCAGCAGGCCGGTTAAAAATCGTCTTAAAATCAGGCTGGGCATACCCTTTATCATAGCGGAGAACGGCCCGGTTGTGTGACTGAACCTGCCGTTTAACGGGTATAAGTTTTGGGCAGCCGAACCCGTAAGGCACACATCAGCTCATACTCTATGGTATTTGCTTTTTTGGCCCAGTCATCCAGCCAAATGGCGTCTTCGGTCTGGTTAGCCTGAGAAGAACCAATCAGGGTGATGATATCGCCCACCTGAGCGTCTGGCACATCGGTGATGTTGAACATCATTTGATCCATGGTGATTTTGCCCACTTGTGGCACTCGGTTTCCAGCCAGTAACCCCTCAATTTGTCCCGATAGAATGCGGGGAACGCCATCGGAGTAACCTAGAGGCACAGTGGCAATGCGGCTTATGCTGGTTTCTGGGGTGTGGTAGCTGTGGCCGTAGCTAATCCCCGTACGGGGCGGCACTTGTTGAATATGCATAATCCGGGCCTTGAGGCTCATGGCCGGTTTTAGGACAAGATTGGTTTGCTGGGGATGATTGCCGTACCCAAAAAAGCCAATGCCCAAGCGGGCCAAGTTGTTGCCCGTGGCCGAGGGTGAATCCGCATCCCAGGCATGGGGACACAAGGCATGCCCGGAGTTGGAAATATGAATATAGCGAGGCAAAGGGTCGATTTGGGAGCAAACTTGTCGCCAGCGATCCAGTTGGGGTTGACTTAAAGCGCTATCGTGGCTATCGGCCAAATGGGTAAAAACACCTTCTAGCTGGATAAAGGGGAGCTGTTGGCATTGCCGGATAAAGTCTGCGGCCTCTTCCCAGCCAATGCCAATGCGATGCATGCCGGTATCCACTTTAACGTGAACTTTAAAGGCCTTTCCCTCTTTCTGATAGGCCTGTTGGTAGGCTTTGCGAAGGCTTTCCACATGATGCTGAGCGAATATGGTGAGTTGTATATCGGATTCGATGGCGTATTGCACGGCCCAGTCCGGCACCACCCCAATCACCAGAATGGGCATTTTGATGCCCGCTTCTCGCAGGTGGAGGGCCTCATCAATGGCCGCCACGCCTGCCATGCTCACCCCGGAAGCACCCAGCGTGTTCAGCACCATGGCAGAGCCATGACCATAGGCATCAGCTTTGACAATGGCCATCAGGGACACATGGGCTGGAACCAGCTTTCTAATGGCCCTTGCGTTTTCCTCAATGGCGCCCAAATTAATTTCAACCCAGGCGTCTCGGCGGGGTTGAAGGGGTACGTTTCTCAGGGATTTCATGGGGCTGGGCCAAGCTTTCGGTCGTGTAGGGGCATTGCCTTCGGTAGCTTGCCGAGGGCTTTTGGTTTATTCTAATCCCAATTAAGCTGTAAACTAAATAGGCTTGGTGCCAAATTTACAGAATCCACTTTCCGAAAGACGCCCATGACCACCCCTTTTGATATGGACAACACCCACCTGGAAAAAATTGCCGTGATTGGTTGCGGTAACTGGGGCAAAAATTTGGTGCGAAATTTCGACAATTTGGGTTTTCTTTACAAAATTTGTGATCTGAACCCGGACACACTGAGCGTATTGCAGAAACAGTATCGCCATATTCAAACCACCAATCGTTTTGATGAGGTGTTTAACGACCCTTTGGTAAACGGTGTGGTAATTGCCACCCCCAGCTTTACCCATTACGAGCTTGCCAAAAGCGCTTTGCTAGCCGGTAAGCACGTTTATGTGGAAAAACCGGTGGCCACCAGCTCTGAGCAAACCCTGGAGCTAAACGCACTGGCCAGCAAGCTGGATCGGGTGTTGATGGTGGGGCATTTGCTGCTTTATCATCCGGCGGTCAACCGCCTGCGCCAGCTGATTCGAGAAGGGTATCTGGGGCAAATCAAAAGTATTGCCAGCGATCGGCTGAATACCAATAAATTTCGTCCGGACAAAAGCGTGATTTGGGACTTGGCCCCCCACGATGTGTCGATGATGTCCTACCTGATGGATCAGGAGCCTGAGGATATTGTATCTGTGATTGGCTACCAGAACCGGGAAGATGGACTGGTGGATGACGCGCACATTGATATGGTTTTCCCCAATGATGTGGCTGGACATATCCATATCAGCTGGGTGCATCCCATCAAGCAGGTGAAACTGCTGGTACGGGGCACTGAACGTAGCGCCATGATTGATGACACCTTGGGAGAGAATAAGTTACATATTTTCAACAAGGACGATGTCAGCGGCCCCATTGAGGAATTTCCAGAGTATCTGGATATTGAACCCCTCAAGCTGGAGTGCCAGCAGTTTATTAACTGCATGCGTCATGGCTATGACCCTAAAACCAATGGCATGAATGGCTATCATGTGGTGCGGGTGCTTGAAATGGCTGAGCGCAAGATGGAAATGATTCCCGTTTAAGGCTTTCTGTCGCTGTTATTTTTTGGATTCCGGAGCTGAATCGGTTTGATTTCAAGCTGTTTTCAAGGCAAGGTTTGCGTATTCGAAATATTTGATGTAAAAAAGTATCAAATCCCCTGTTGCAATTCCAAAGCGGTTTACCTAGAATCTATTCATCCTCAAGTTTTCCGGTAAATGCGGGAGTAATTCAGTGGTAGAATGCTTCCTTGCCAAGGAAGATGTCGCGAGTTCGAATCTCGTCTCCCGCTAATTTTTATCCCGGAAAACTTGAACTGGATACCAAGGTAAATTGAAAAGCTCCGCATCAGAGCGTTCCACGGCAAGGAATTTGGTGCAAGAATCGCTGAGAGACTGGTTTCTCTGGCGATTTCGGCGCAGTTACAGTATTTTTAAAGAATGGGTTAGGCAGACGCATGAAAGTTGAAGTCTTAAAAGAAGAACAGAATCTGGCGAAAATTAATCTGGAAATCCCTGCCGAGCAGGCCAACCAGGAATACAATAAGGCTTGGAAGCGTCTCGGACAGCGTCTGAACATTCCCGGATTCCGTCGTGGCAAGGCGCCTCGTTCTATCGTGGAAAAAACGGTAGGCGTAGAGCGTATTAAGCAAGAAGCCATGGATCGTTTGTTCCCTCATTTGTTTGCCGATGCCATTAGTGAGCATCAGCTGGATATCGTGGCCCCTCCTCAAATTGACAACCTGAAATTTGACCTGGGCGAAGGTATTGCGGTTAAAGCGACTGTGGAGCTTCGTCCTGAGGCCCAATTGCCGGATTTAACCACTCTGAAGCTGGATGTTCCCGAGTACAAGTTGCCAGAAGATGCTGAAGAAAAAGAACTGGCTTCCATCGTGGAACGTTTAACCACTTTGGAATCCGTGGTGGATCGCCCTTCCGAGAAAACCGATATTGTGAACATTGATTTCAATGGTTCGGTGAATGGTGAGCCTATCAAAGGTGGTTCCGCCAAGAATTACCGCCTTGACCTGGGTGAAAATAACTTTATTGAAGGCTTTGCCGACCAGTTGGTGGGTCACAAAATCGCTGAAGAGTTCTCTATTAACGTAACTTTCCCCGAAAATTACCATGATGCCTTGTTGGCCGGTAAGCCTGCCGAGTTCAAGGTCAAAATTAACGACATCTCCAAAAAAGTGGTGCCGGATTTGACCGATGATGTGGCTAAAAAAGTGGGCCCGTTTGAAACCGTGGACCAGATGAAGGACGAAGTTCGTAATCTGCTGAAGCAGAGTGAAGATCAGGAAAATACCTTCCGCAAGCAAAAAGCCGTGGTGGATTACTTGCTTGAAAAATCCAGCGTGGAAGTGCCGGAAAGCATGGTGAACCGGGAAGCCAAATTGCTGATGGATGAAGTTCAGCAGCGTTTGAAAAGCCAGGGCTTATCCTGGGAGAAGTTCCTGGATTCCGAAGGTCATGAGAGCACCTGGGACAATCTGCGTGGCGAAGCCAACAAGCGGATTAAAACCAGCTTGATTTTTGGGGCCATCGCCAAGCAGGAAGGCATGCAGGTTAACGAAAACGAGTTCTCCGCAATGGTTAGTCAAATGGCCGCCATGCGTGGCATTGACGAAAAGCAGGTGATGCGTCAGCTGGGTAATAACTTTGCCGCCGCTCAAGCGCTGTCTGATCAGATTTTGAGCCAGAAAATCGTGGATTATCTGGTGGAGCGGGCCGAGTTTACCTATGTGCCTGAAGAGCAGGTTGAGCAGCAGAAAGCGGCTAGTGACGCTTCCGCTAAAAAAACGCCGGAAGGCACTGAAGTGGCTGCGGCCATCGAAGGTGAAGAGTTTGACGTTTTAGACGCTGAAGTTTAGACTTACCATTAGACGATCCTTCCATCCCGTGGCAGGATCGTCTAAAATAATAATCATCTACAAGCAAAATATTCTATTTGTGCTGAAGTGAAAGAGGCAACACAGATGCTGTATGTACCGAACGGTGACCCCCAGGCTTATATGCCCGTTGTTATCGAGCAATCCAGTCGTGGGGAACGTTCCTTCGATATTTTCTCCCGGTTACTGAGAGAGCGAATCATTTTCTTGGGAACGCCCATTGATGATATGGTCGCTAACCTCATCGTAGCTCAGCTTCTGTTGCTGGATTCCGAGAACCCTGAAAAAGACATTATGCTGTATATCAACAGTCCAGGTGGCTCGGTAACTGCTGGTTTTGCTATCTACGACACCATGAAACACATTCGGGCTGATGTTGCCACCATTTGCCTGGGTCAGGCCGCAAGTATGGGTGCGTTCCTGCTGTCTTCCGGTACTCCCGGAAAACGGATGGCCTTGCCCAACTCCCGCATCCTGATTCACCAACCTTTGGGCGGCGCTCAAGGTCAGGCGACAGATATCGAGATTCAGGCCGCTGAGATCAACCGTATGAAGAAGAACCTGAATGAAATTCTGGCTTCCAACACTGGTCAATCCATCAAAAAAATTGAACGGGATACAGACCGTGACTACATCATGTCGGCAGAAGAAGGTGTGGCTTACGGTATGGTGGACAAGGTGATTACCAAGGCTGAGGAAGCCAATACCAACAAATAGTATTATAATGAACATGGAATGGTGGACTGACGCCCCCTTGCGTTGTCTGGGGCGGGTTCATGCAAACTCAATCTGGAGGGCTAGACATGGCCAAGCATGAAGATAGCCGCTTAAAATGCTCATTTTGCGGTAAAAGTCAGGATCAGGTTAAAAAACTCATTGCCGGGCCTGAAGTCTACATTTGCGATGAATGCGTCGATCTCTGTAATGAAATTCTGGATGAGGAATTCTTTGAGGCCGAGGAGGGCGAAAAAACCGCCAGCCTGCCAGAAATCTCAAAGGTCCCTAAGCCGCTGGAAATCAAAGGGTTTCTGGACGATCATATTGTCGGCCAGGATGATGCCAAGCGGGTTTTGTCCGTAGCTGTTTACAATCACTACAAGCGGGTGAACCACAACTTGTCCAACAAAGAAAAAGAGGACAAGAAGGATCTGGTTGAAATTCAGAAGAGTAACATTCTGCTGATTGGACCCACTGGTTCTGGTAAAACGCTGTTGGCGCAAACCTTGGCCAAGTTTTTGGAAGTTCCGTTCGCGGTTGCGGACGCGACGACCTTGACCGAGGCCGGTTACGTTGGTGACGATGTGGAAAACATCCTGTTGCGCTTGTATCAGGCCGCTGATTATGATGCGGCTAAAGCAGAGCGTGGCATTGTCTACATTGATGAAATCGATAAAATTGCCCGCAAGTCCGAAAACCCGAGCATCACCCGTGATGTTTCCGGGGAAGGCGTACAGCAGGCATTGCTGAAGATGATTGAAGGCACGGTTGCCAACGTTCCTCCGCAAGGTGGGCGCAAGCACCCGCATCAGGAATTCATTCAGATCGACACCTCCAACATTTTGTTTGTTTGCGGTGGTGCTTTCATCGGCCTTGAAAAAATCGTGGAAGGTCGGATTAACTCCGGCAAGTCCGTTGGTTTCGGGGCCAGTTCGCCCAAATCTCAGTATGAACGGGATTTGGAAGCGGCTCGCATGATGAAGCAGCTTCAGCCAGATGACCTGATTAAGTTCGGGATGATTCCCGAGTTTATCGGTCGGGTTCCAGTGACTGCCGTTCTGGATCCGCTGGATGAAGAAGCACTGGTTCGCATTCTCATTGAGCCTAAAAACGCTGTGTTCAAACAGTATAAAGAGCTGATGGCCATGGATGACGTAGAACTCATCTTTGCCGAAGGCGTTGCGCAAGCGATTGCCAAGGAAGCCATCAAGCGTAAAACTGGCGCTCGTGCCCTGCGTAGTATCGTAGAAGAGCTGATGTTGCCGGTGATGTTTGAAGCGCCCTCTCGTGATGACCTCAAAGTGTTTGAGTTAACCCCTGAGATGGTTGAGAAAAAGAACAGCGCGGAAGTTTTATTGCTTCCCGACAAAAAACCAAAAACTGAAATCGCCTGAGTACTCAGGTAATCCATAAGCATCAAGCGTCTGGCCCCCGTCAAGCCAGACGCTTTTTGTTAAGGCTCTTTTCAGGCAGGTTAAAAATCCCTACAATAGTGGGGGTGTAAGGCATTGATAAAGGTGGCTTAGGCGTGGCAACTCAACTGAAGGAAGCCCGGTTACTGGGGTATCCCGTACATTTGGTAGATAAAACTCAGGCAGAAACCTTTGTACAGGAAGCGCTTTCCAGACAAAAAACGGTGCAGGTGGTTACCCTGAACCCTGAAATGATGATGCAGGGGGATGAAAACCCTGTGTTGAGCCAGATTTTAAAGGCCGCCGATGTGATTTTGCCCGATGGGGCCGGGTTGGTATGGGCATTGCGAAAGCAAGGCCATTCTGTGAGCCGGTTGCCGGGTATTGAGTTCTCGGAATCTTTATTAAAGTGGGCTGCGGAAACCAATCAGCCCGTTGCGCTTGTGGGGGCCGCTGAAAGTGTTTTGGCATTGGCCGTTGAAAATCTTCAAACACGCTTTCCGGGCTTGCGGATCGTTTATCAGCACCACGGGTTTTTTAAGCCGGATGAGGAGGAAGCTAAAATCGTTCAAGCCTGCGCGGATGCTTTACCCAAAATTGTATTGGTGGCCCTGGGGGTTCCTCGTCAGGAAATCTGGATTCATCGCCACAAGGCTTTATTTCCGGGGGCGGTGATGGTGGGGGTGGGTGGCAGCCTGGATGTGTGGAGCGGTAAAACCTTGCGCGCCCCGGCCTGGATGCGCCGTTTGAATCTGGAGTGGCTGTATCGAATCAGTAGCGAACCGTGGCGCATTAAGCGAATCTATAAAACTTTGCCAATGTTTGTAGTAAAAGTATGGTTAGCTGGATTTGACCGCTGATTGTCCGGCTTTACGCAATTGAAGGGCTGATTCATGAGCGCCACCCTGAACCCTGTTTCCCAAAGTGAGAGTAAAGATTCCATGACCGTATCCACCCACCAGACCCGAGTATTACCGGCTGGTCTGCCCCGTTTGACTATTCCCCAGCTACAAAAGCTTTCCGCCAAGCTGCGGATTGAGATTTTGGATATGATTTATGAACCCCAATCGGGGCATCCCGGCAGTTCGCTGTCTTGCATTGATTTGCTGGTGACGCTCTGGTTTCATCATATGGTGTGGGACCCGGCCAACGCCGACTGGACAGTGCGGGATCGTTTTATTATGTCCAAGGGACACGGCGCTCCGGCTTATTATGCCACGTTGATGGAAGCGGGCTATATTCCATGGGATGAGAAAAAGACCTTGCGCCAGATCAACACCAACTTGCAAGGGCATCCGGCCTCCAAATACATTAAGGGCTGCGACATCTCCACTGGCTCGCTCGGACAGGGGCTGTCTTGCGGGGTGGGCATGGCACTGGGCTTGCGGCTGGATAAAATCAACAGCCGGGTGATGGTGCTAATGGGCGATGGCGAGTGTCAGGAAGGCAACGTATGGGAAGCCGTGCTGAGTGCGGCTCATCACAAAGTCAGCAACCTCACTGCCATTGTGGATCGCAACCATTTGCAAATTGATGGCGATACCGAAAAGGTGAAGGCATTGGGCGCCATGGCTCCCAAGTTTGCCGCTTTTGATTGGAATGTCATTGAAATTGACGGCCATGATTTCGCCCAAATTCAGGATGCCTTGGCTCAAGCGGATCGCTTTGCGGTGGAAACCGATCGCCCCACCGTTATTATTGCCAATACCATCAAAGGCAAGGGCGTTAGCTTTATGGAAAATCAGGCGGGTTGGCATGGCAAAGCCCCTAATAAGGAGCAGTACGAAGCGGCTCGTGGCGAGCTGGTGGCCGCTTACCAAGCCTTGTCCTAGTTTGAGCCTTAAAGATTTAAAGGAATGGATGCGAATGACAACAATTAATCTTGAAAAACCGGCTTTAAAAGCCCTTAGAAACCAATACGGCGAAACCCTGGTGGCGCTGGGCGCTGAAAACCCCAATATTGTGGTGCTTGACGCCGATTTGGCTTGCTCCACCCAAACCCAGAAGTTTGCGGATCAGTATCCCGAGCGCTTTTTTAATCAGGGCATTTCCGAACAAGACCTGATTAACACGGCTGCAGGCTTGTCCACGACTGGCAAAATCCCCTTTTGTAGCACGTTTGCTATATTTGCGGCTGGCAAAGGTTGGGATCAAATTCGTAATACGGTTTGTTACTCGGGCTTGAATGTTAAAATTTGCCCCACCCACAGCGGTTTAAGTCTGGGTGAGGACGGGGCCAGCCATCAATCCATCGAGGACATTGCCCTGATGCGGGTGATTCCGGGGATGACGGTTATTGTGCCTTCCGACGCGGTGGAAACCGATCGGGTCATTCGCTGGGCCGCAGAGTATTATGGGCCGGTTTATGTGCGTTTGGTGCGCCCCAATTGCCCGGTTATTCACGATGAGGCTACTTATCAGCTGGATGCCGCCATGCCCCATCGCATTCGGGTGGAGCGAGAAGGTACTGATATCAGTTTGGTTGCCACCGGCGAAACGGTTTATCATGCGCTATTGGCCGCTGAGCGGTTACAGGCGGATCATGGCATTCAGGCAGAAGTACTGAATTGCGTCTTTATCAAGCCCTTTGATACTGAAACCCTGGTGAACAGCGCCCGCAAAACGGGTAAAGTCATTACTGTAGAAAGTCATCAGATTCTGGGTGGCTTGGCGGGTGTGGTTTGTGAGGAACTGAGTACGCATCAGCCGACTGCCGTGCGTCGTTTGGGCACTCAGGACCGCTTTGGCCAAAGTGGCACCGGCGAGGCCTTGTTTAAAGAATACGGCATTGACTGGGAATCCATTTACAACGAAGCCCTGCGCTGGCTGAAAGGCTAAGTTCGCTGTTTTAAACGTCTAAAAGCCCTCTTCTACAGTTGGAGAGGGCTTTTTTCATGTTTTTTTATGATGGATGAAGTCTTGTCATCAGGGGCGTGAGGCGTTGCCCTGCTGGATTGAAGAGAAAACTGGTTTTGTGATGATGATATGGTGTCGAGGAGGGGACTTGAACCCCTACAGATTGCTCCACACGCCCCTCAAACGTGCGCGTCTACCATTCCGCCACCCCGACACACTGGGGAGATGACTATCATAGTTAGAAGGGTATCTCATTGTCAAACGGATTGACAGGGAGTGGGATGACCAAGGGCGTTTACCGGTGTGGGGAAGTGCTGACCCCTTGTACCTGGTTTGAAAAGTCGAGTATAAAATCCTGGATATTTTCGCCAAGAAAGGTGACCGCGGTTATACAAAAGAGCGTCACAAGGGCCAGAATGGTGGCATATTCTGGCAGGCTTTGTCCTTTAAGGTGTTTTTTGGTTTGATCCTGCATGAAGCTACTAGGCCTTCACTGAATAAAACGGGGAGAAGCGGACGAGGCTGGAATGGGGTCAGCCTCGTCCGTTATGATTACCTGCTGCCTGTTTTGACTGCGCCGATGGTGGCTGACAAGCCTGTTAGCATGGTGCTGATTTGTTTGCCCAGTGTGCCAAGTGCCGCAATACAAACCACCGCAATGAGGGCTAACACCAAGCCGTATTCTGCCAGAGATTGCCCTTTGGATTTTCCGTGATTGCGAGTGGCTAACCAGACCTGAAAGCTTACATACTGTTTCAACATTAACCGTCATCCTTATTCTCTTGTGGACTGCCCATACTACTAATCTTGCAACAAGCCTGAATGGTGATAAATTGCTGGGCTTGTTTATGTCTTTAATATATATTTTATGGTTTTTGTTTTTATCACCCTTTAGAGTGATTTGGTTGATTTGAATTTAAATAAAACTGATTAGTTAGATTTTTCGATTGCGGGTGGATGGATTTTACCCACCTGAAAAACATGTCGGCAAAAATGGAATGAACTTGAATGATCTCATCGCTCAAAACGTTCAACCGCCCGTCTTAGATCACTAAGACGGGCGGTTGAGGCTGTTGGAGTGTTAGGAAAGTTATAAAACTAAACGGTCTGCAAGCTGGCCTTCACCACTCGAATTGGGGTGGTCAGGCAATCTTTGATTCCTTTAATCAAGGTTTTGCGGCAATCACGAAACACGATCCAGCTTTGATCCAGCATGGGCTGATTATCGGCTCTGCGGAAGGTGATGATGGCCAGCGTTGCGGTGAGCATTCCCACCACACCGATGCACAGTTGCAAAGGGCCTGTGATGGCGGCTTCTACCATCCGGGATTGACGAGTGCGTTTGGATACTTGAGGCTTTTGGGCCTGTACGCCCGGATTGGGGCTTAGGTTCAGCGGCGCTGAAAAGGTATTGTGAGCCGGTTCTGTACCCATTTGGGCGTGGTTGTACAATTTGTTCATTTGAGATACTTCAATGGCCCGAATCAATTCTGCTTCGTTACCACCATCAAAACGGCGCTTGGCGTACTTTAAAGTTAATGCCGGTTTTTGCTGACGTTGTTCCATTCCATACACTCCTATTTCCTAATTCCCTATCACTCGATGTATTCAGTCACCCATCCCGGTTGTCGTATTGTTGTGTTCCCCGTCCCTATGTCCCCAGCCTGCTTGTGTTGTTGTTAATGAACCCAGCCGATGTCTCTTACACTGGCATAAACGTAATTGATTGTTTTTTTGTGCCAGCTTTGTAAATGATTTTTAAAAATAAGCGGTCGGTTTTCGCCACAGAGGGGATTTACAGGTTAAGCCGCCTGAAAGCTTCTTAAAGCTTGACTGATTTTGATAAAGAGGTTTAACAGGGTTTGGCTCTCGTTGGTTTTGGCTTCCAGTTTGCGAATGGCCTGATCCAGTTCCTGCTGCAGGTTGCGATAGGTCACAAAGCGCTGTTCATCCAGCGGTTGTTCCTCTAGCCATTGCCTAAATCCCAATTGCAGAATATTTAAAGCCTGCACGTTGCTTAAACCTTGCTCTTCAATGAAAAACCGTTCAAAGGCCAGTCCAAAGCCGTATACATCACTGCCTTCAGCGGCTTTGCGAAATAACGAATCCAGAAAATCCTGATGGCTTTGAGGCCATAGGGTTTTTGGGCCTCCTCCGTTTTGGGCCAGACAGGGAACCACTTGGCAGCGGGAAACGATGGTTTCCAGCAATTGCTCTTCGGTTTCGGTAATAAAGAAGAACACTGTGCGCTGAGGCGGCTCTTCTAGCGTTTTTAAAAACTTGTTGACCGAGAAGGCGTTAAAAATGGAGCGATCCAGTGGGCGTACATGAAAACTTTTGGCTTCATTGGCCTCAATGCATTGCCATTCAAAAGGTGGGGGCACGTTAGAGGGGATGGTGGCTGGCAACTCTTCTACATCTGTAAAAATAACCACCCGGCTGGATTGCGAGGAAATGCCCAGTTGCTGAATCAGTCGTCCCACCTGATCGGTCTTGATTTGGGTGGGAGCGCTGGCTTTTTTGCCCTGTTTTTCCAGCTCATCGGGTGACATTAATTCGCCTTTTTCGTTCACCTGATAGGTCAGGCGGGAAATAGTTAGCACGGCGGGATGAGCATTTTGGGCCACCCAGCGGCAATCTTTGCACTGTCCGCAGGCCATGTCCGTTAAAAGTGGCTGCTGTCCCCCTGCCAGCGTGGCGGAGGGGCGCTGTGTGCAGTTCAGCACTTTGGCGATTTGCAAGGCCAGATTGTAAAGGGCCTCTGTATTTTTGCCCTTCAGCACATACCCATGCGCCAAAGAGCCACTATGGATGGCCCCGGCAAAAAAGGTTTCAGCCAGCGGTAAGGGGGTGTGGGTGTTCATGGGTGTGGGTGGGGCGGCGCTCATAGATGCTTAACTTCCCATCAGCATTTCCAGGGCAATTTTGGCGTTAAGCTCCCCGGTTTTAGACTGGTACTCCAGCGTGAGCAGTTGGCCACGCAGTTTTTCCAGGCGGGCAAAGGGAACCTTGCCAAATTCCTGTAAGTCTTTCTTGATTTTAAAAGGGTGTTTTTTGGTCATTTCCGCCATTTGGGCCTCGCTAATGCCTTTTTGCTGCCAGTAGCGCAGCTGAAAAATATTGCCCAGCCAGCTTTGGGCCAGCCCAAAGAGTTGAACCGGGTGTTGGCGAAGCAACAGTTCATCCAGGGTATGGAAAACTTCGGCCCGGTTGCGGCCTTGCAGCCAATCGGCCAGCATGTGAAAGGTGTTTTCGTTATGGTTGGACAGGATGGCCACGTCTTGGGCGGTAATGGTGCGGTTGGCCGCATACACGGAAAGCTTTTCCACCTCAGTCATCAGTGGCAACAAGCTCACCCCCTGATGCTCTACCAACAAGGCGGCCGCTTTGGGCTCAATTTGAATGCCTCGCCGCTTGGCCTCCATAATCACCCGTTGGGTGGCCTCATCGGCCTGGTAAAAGGCCAGCGTTTTGCATTCTTTTAAATCCAGCCCCAGTTGCTTGTGGGCGGTTAGCCACTTGGGAAATTTAATGCTGCGGTTAATTTTGGTGCTGACAAACAGAATATGCTTGTGTTCATCGTGATTTTCCAGCAAGGCCATCAGCTCGGCCAGCTGTTTTTCATCCGCCCCGGAGGCCGCTTTGCTTAAAAAAGGGAAGTCCTGAATTTCAATCAGCGTTTTGCCGCCCATATTAAAGCAAATAGAGCCAATGGCCTCTAAAACCTCTCCAATGGAAGGCGTTTCCAGTCGCTTATGCCCTAAACTACCCATTTGAGGGTTAATCACTGCTTCTCGCAAGCGATTGACCTCTTGCCGCAGCAGGTATTCCTCATCGCCATAATAAAGAGAAATTGTCATAGCACTGTCCAAACGTCTTGATACAGTTGATTCCAAAAAGTGAATTTGAAGCCCGTTAATTTGCTTTCCCTCATCTTAGCCCTGTTGAGACTGGCTTTCAAATAGATTTTCTGGCTCTTTGGTCATTCCAGGGGTTTTAAAAACAGCCCGTGGGTGGGTGACCGGGTAAGGTTTGCCGGGTTCTGGCTGAGGTATCCCTTGATGGATAGGCAATTTGGACGGGCTTTTAGATAAAGAACATGTAAAGAAGCTCTAAAAATCCCGTTAAGGAATTGTCAGTTTTTTATACTGGCTGAGGTAAAGAACCCATTCAGTTTTACAATGCTTAAAATCAGGATGAAGGACGCAAAGTAAAACAGGTTGGCACTTTTCTGGTTCTTGTCACAGTTTGGACGGATGGGCTATCCCCCGTTCAGGTAAAGAAAATATTTTTTTGGCGTCTAAAAGGGTAGTAAACTGACCCGCGATGAAATTGCCCCCCCTCTGAAAATCGGTTATAAATCTGTTAATCCGAAACGCGATGGACGTGGAGAGTTAAGAACCGATGACAACGTCACCTATCAATCTTGAAACAATCAAGTTCCACCTAATCTGGAACAAAGATTTTAGCTTCAGCCGTGAAAATCAGGCTGTCTCTCTTGAAGAACTTATTGAGTTCTTGATCGAGTCTCTGGAAGGCGCCGACAAATCCACCGCCAATAAAGCGGAAAATCTGTTGACCCGCATTGGCAAGCCTGCCGTTCCTTTTTTGATTAAAGGCTTAAAGTCCAGCCATAGCCGGGTACGTTCTACCTGCGCCATGGTATTGGTACGCATTGGCCAACCCGCCGTGGCCAGCTTGCAAGAATTCTATATCCGCAACGCCAGCCGCCCCAAGTTTCGCTGGATTGCCGAATTTATTTTAAGTGAGTTAGGCATGCAGGTTCCGGTGGTAGACACCCGTGAACTGGAAGCGAATCATCAGGAAATGAGCCGCAAAGTGCTTCAATTCGCAAAAGTAGCGGGTTAAACCAGTTTTCAGCTCTCTGATCCTCACAATCTTCTAACCAAAATGGCTCCTTTTTTCTAAAAGGGGCCATTTTTGGGAAGCGGCTCTTCTCTGATCCGGTCCACGTCTGCCAAACCCTTGGGCTTTCGTTTATAATGAGGCGGTCTTATTTCAACATACCGTGTGTACCACACAGGAGATTTCCATGACTTCCCCGGCGCAACCCTCATCAGGATATATCGTCGCTATTTTGGGAGCCACCGGCTTGGTGGGAACCCAGCTCATGCAAATTCTGGAAGAGCGCCAATTCCCGGTGAAGCAGCTAAAGCCTTTGGCCAGTCAACGAACGGCAGGCTCTCTCATTAATTTTATGGGCGAGGAAATCCGGGTAGAGGAAGCCACCCCAGAGGCCTTTGAAGGCGTGGATATCGTGCTGGCTTCCGCTGGTGGCTCCGTGAGTGAAGCGTTGGTTCCTGAGGCGGTGAAACGGGGTTGCGTGGTCATTGATAATACCAGTTGCTTCCGCATGACCGAAGGGGTGCCTTTGGTGGTAGCGGGCGTTAATGACGCCGATCTGGAGCATCATCAAGGCATTATCGCCAATCCTAATTGCTCCACCTCGCAGTTAATGCCGGTGTTTAAAGCTTTAAACGATGCCTTTGGGCTGGAGCGGGCTATTGTCAGTACCTATCAATCGGTCAGTGGCGCTGGTAAAGAAGGTATGGATGAGTTGATTGATACCACCCGCAGCGTATTTAAAATGATGGGAGAGCCCGAAGTTGGCGCCCGCAGTGAGGCCGTACCGGCTGAGTTCAAAGTATTCGCCCGCCCCATTGCCTTTAACTTGGTTGCCCAAATTGATCAATTTGTGGAAGGCGGCCCGGAGGACGGTTACACCAAGGAAGAAACCAAGGTCATTCACGAAAGCCGCAAAATTTTGCATCAGCCCGATTTGAAAATAACCTGCACTGCCATTCGGGTGCCGGTGATGGTTGGGCATAGCGAGTCGGTGACTCTGGAATTTAAAAAGCCGGTATCCCCGGAAGCGGCCATGTTTGTGCTGGAGCAAACCCCCGATGTGGTGGTGGCCCGTAAGCCTCAGGACTTTCCTACCCCGGTGGAAGTGACCGGTAAAGATCCGGTTTATGTGGGCCGAATCCGTCGGGATACGTCTAACCCGGAGCATGGGCTGAACCTGTGGATTGTGGCCGATAACCTCAGAATTGGAGCGGCTTTAAACGCGGTTCGTCTGGCGGAAGTCCTGGTGAAGCACAACTGGTTGAAGCCCAAACAGCCCATCAACGCCTGATTTATTCCATTTGGTGAGCCTCTGTCCCGGATGGAGCCACCTGTAGCGTCAAAATAAAAAGGTTAGAGCGATGCCCCATTTAAAGGCCGAATTAATTCCCGCCATGGTCACTCCCTTTAAACGGGATGAATCCATTGACTTTGAAAAGGCTGAGCAACTGGCCGTTTATCTGGCGGATAACGGGTGCGATGGCATTTTGGTGAACGGCACTACCGGAGAAGCCCCCGCCTTGAGGTTTGATGAAAAAATTGAGCTGATCAAGGTGGTTAAAAACGCGGTGCGGGGCAAAAATGTCCAGATTGTGGCCGGTGTTGGATCTAACGATACGGCCAGAAGTGTGGAAGAGGCCCGTAAAACGGCGGCGCTTGGGGTAGATGCCCTGTTGGTGGTGGTTCCTTATTACAACAAGCCTTCTCAGGCGGGCATGATCACCCATTTTCGGCGGGTGGCTCAGGCGGTGGATACCGAAGTGGTGGTTTACAACATCCCCAGCCGTTCCATTGTGTTAATGAGCCCGGATACCATGGCTGCCCTGCACCAGCAATGCCCCAATATTATGGGGGTTAAGCAAAGTCACCCGGATATGGATCAGGTCAGCGAAATTACCATGAAGTTGCCTGCCGACACCTGGCGAACCTGGTGCGGCGATGATACCTTGACGGTGCCGATGATGGCTTGTGGGGCCTATGGCACCTTTAGCGTGCTGGCTCACTTAACCGGCAACCTGCTACGGGAGATGATTCAGGCGGTTAAAGCCAACGATCGGGATCGTGCGCTGGGCCTTCACTTAAAGCAGTTAAATCTGGGCCGTGAAATTTTCTTTTTGCCTAACCCCACGGTCATTAAAACCTGTCTGGCCCGCTTGGGCATGATGGAATCCGTGATGCGTTCGCCCATGGTTCCCCCGGACGCGCTGGAAATGGCCCGCATTGAAAAATTGCTGGCCGAATACAAGGCTTTGGTGCCCTCATAATCGCCTTTTAAAAGGCTACGGAGAGGGCTAGCTTTGATACACGGGTTTGGTCAGTGTTTTTAAATGGTTTTCCATACTGCCAGCCTGATTGAGGAGAAACACGTTTACGATGTCGTGCTTTTCCAGCATTTCGTGCAGCACAGCCTGAAGATTGGGCCACAATTGGTTTTCCCATTCCTCTTCCAGTCCCTCAGGCATGCGAACACCCAGGGCCGGTTGCAGCGGACCCTGATGGAAAGCGACGTTAAACAGGTAGACATGCTGAATTAAATACTCGTGATGGCGAAAGACCAGCTGGAGCCGGTTGAACAACGGCTTGGGAAAATCAGGACAAAGCCCCAGCCGCATAGGGGTTTGCTTGGCAATGGTGATTTCGCCCGGTCTGGGGTCGGTGTCTCTGGAAATTTGCTGCGGGCTGGGAGGCGGTATCATGCCTTCTGCCATAAAGCTGAAGTCGTGGAAGGAAATTTCACAACCACAGGGGCCGGAAATATTGAGGATGATATAGTCCAGCTTGGCTTCCAGCGCAAAGCCGCATAGGGTGGTGAAGGGTAAAATCAGGTAGTCCACGGGTTCATTCATCCATACGCACAGGTTTTGTTCGTTGGTGAACAAGGGCATTCCCTTTTCACCCGCATGATTTTCCAGGGCCAGTAGGGGAAGCCCCGCTTGCAGGTTGGCGTCCTGGGGTACGGGTAATAGTAAATCGCAGTTCATTAATTGCCCGTAAAAGTTGGCTTGTAGCGGATAACAGGCATTTTTGGGCAAATGCTCAATTTGTTGAACCAGCCCTTCCAGTCGGCTGTCTTCCAGGAGGTGCGGGGGGGCGTTTGGGGTGGGGAATCCGGGGATATTTTCTAATCGACGAGGTTGATGGGGAAAGGAGAAATCCGGCTGATTGAGCATACAGGGCCGTCCACGTCTGAGGTCATTGATAGATTTGTCGACGAGTCGGCGGGATTCTTTAATTGTTTTTAAAACCAGAATAGACGGTTCGGGTTGAAGCGTTTATGGCATTAGTATTCCCCAAGCAAAAGTAAACCCCACAAGTTAGGACTTGCGGGGTAATTATTGTGTATTGCGAAAGTTAGTACTTACTGGTTCATGAAAACTGGTTTAAAAACTGGGTTTAAATTTAAAAATGATTCAGGGCGCCTACACCGGTACCAATAGCACCGCCCCACAGGGCGCCGGGGGCAAGTTTTTTGCCGGTTACGGCTGAAACACCTGTTCCGGCCAAGGCACCGTAAGCGCCTGTTTTAACGATGGGGTGACGGCGTAAGGTGCTGCTATGACGAACGGCTTGTGTGCCTGCGCCTACGCCTGCTCCTACTACGGCGGTTCTACCCACCGGGCGATCCAGAAGCAGTCCGGCACCAGCGCCTACGCCCGCGCCAATGAGGCCGCCTTTAATAATTTTGCCGGTTTTATAATCCACGCCGCCGGGCCTGCGAGCGTCGTTATACCGGCCATGGTTACGGTAGTGTTTAGCGTCTGCGGTTGGCAGCAATGATGTTCCTGTCAACAAGAACGTAGCCACCATCAAGGTACTCAGCAATCGTTTGGAAGTCATCATGGTTTTCATCTCCAACACATCCGTTACTTGAGTTGCATAATATCAATCAAGCTCAACCCGCAGCATCACGCTAGGGAGGTATCTTCGGCATAACCCGGTGGAGTGATTGACAAAAAGCAAACGGCTGAGCCTGATTTAAAGCCATTTTGATAAAAAGGCTTCTTGAGAGAGGCCTCCGTATTTGGCATTAAGGTCCAAAAAAATGGGTTTATTGGCCGTCTACCACTTTCATGGTGCCATCGGGCAGTTCTACAATCATTTTTTCTTTAAACAGGCTGGCGAAATTACCGGTGGTATTTTTAAGGCGATTGGTGAATGAGGTGAGCATTTGTTGAACTTCGGGCGGTGCGTTTATTAGCTCTGCCTGAATTTCATCCTCAAAATACACCTCTACTTTTAAGTCAGAGGCGGCCACCACGGACGCGGATCGGCTTCCACTGCCGTCAAATAAATACATTTCACCAAAAATTTCGCCTTCCCCCAGCTTGGTAATGGGAATGGTTTTGCCCTGCACCCCTTTTTTACAAATCAGCACTTCCCCGGAAATAATGCGATAAATCCGGTCCCCTTTGGTCCCTTCGGGAAAAATGGTTTCTCCTTTGCCAAAATGTTGAATGACTTTATCCATCATGCTTTTCCCCACTCAGGGTTAATGTCACTTATTCATTATAAATAAGTAGCCTGAATAAACCGTCTAAAATATCTTGTCGGTGTTATACGGTCATTTCTGAAGGCTGGGTTTTAATTTTTTTGAAATCCCGAATTTAACGGATTTCCAGAAACGATGGGGCAGGGCGACTGTTTACTTTCAAAGCACCGGGTTCAGCGTGTTGAGAACAAGGGAAAGGTGGGTAATTGACAGCTAGGTTAAGCCCTGCATTAATGATAGCTAGGTTTTTGCTTTTAAATTTTAGAGGGTTTTTATATTGAAATAAGGGCTTGAAAGTAAAGCGTTGTAACTATTCTTTATTTTTTGAAGCTCAAAAATATAGACATTTCTGTTAATGAAGCTTAAGATTATTTATAGTAAGAGTGAGAGCTGAGGGAATTGATTAAGTGAGCAAAGTCTTGCTTTTGAACTCATCCTACGAGCCACTTCATATTTGTAGCTGGAGAAGGGCCATTATTCTGTTGCTGAAAGGCAAGGCAGAGGCCGTGGAACGGAACGGCAAGATGGTGGGCAATGGCATTCCATTGCCTCTGGTGATTCGGCTGCTCTACTATATAAAAATTCCTCATAAGGATATTCCTTTAACCCGCCGCAATATCATGCACCGGGATCATTACACCTGTCAGTATTGCGGCAAAAAAAGCGATTTAACCATTGATCACGTCATCCCTCGTTCTCGAGGGGGAAAAGACACTTGGGACAATGTGACGGTGGCCTGTTTGCGTTGCAATGTCAGCAAAGGCAGTCGCACCCTGAAGGAAGCCGGATACGTGCTGGCCAGCAAGCCTTGCCGCCCCTTTAATTTTATTCATTTTGAACTGTCCAAACAAAACGGCAACGTCAGCCGCCGGGATTACGAGCAATGGCGTAAATACCTGTACGAGTACGATTAACTCTCTGACTCGCCTTGCTTTAGCGTTTCAGGTGAGCTGCTTGAATCGATAGTCCTGAACGGTTTGCCCGTTTCGAAAGTAAGAAGGCTTGGCAACGGACTGGCGTGTTTTCAGTGGTGTCCCCGTCAGCTGGCTGATGCCAATGGGCCGCTCTGGGCTGCTCTCTTCACTAATCAGGTACCATAGTTTTGCCAGCAGCCCCTTGGGCGCTTCTGACGCTGTGTTTGTGGCGGCGGGTTGCGGTTGTCCCAGAGTAATGGCGGCGTAATAAAGCGGCTGTTGAGGTTGAGCGGCCTCTTTCACTGCTTGAGGCATGGCTTTTTTGCCATTTAAAAGTGATGATTTTGGAAGTCCACCCGCAAATTGGAAACGATTTTGCTCGTGATTAGTCCGCATTCCGTCCACACCTCACTGATTCGCTGATTAACCCTGAATAGTCCGATAATAATCAGTTTAATCAATTTTACAAGCAAGCCCAGTCAAATCAGCGTAAAATCATCTGTATGTATGAGTCTCTTTCCAGTCATGAGCGCTGGATGAATTGCGCTTTAGAAGTCGCTCAGCGGGCCTTGCCGGTGGATGTGCCGGTGGGTGCTTTGCTGTTACACCAAGGCACCCTGATTGCCGAAGGCTACAACCGACGGGAACTGGATTGTGACCCGGTGGGACATGCGGAAATACTGGTGTTACGGGAAGCCGCCCTTACGTTGGGCGCATGGCGGCTTCAACAAACAACCTTGTATGTCACTTTAGAACCCTGTCCCATGTGTGCTTCTGCCATTCAGCAAGCCAGAGTGGGGCAAGTGATATTTGGGGCCTATGATCCCCTGATGGGTGCTTGCGGCTCCCGGCTGAATTTACTGCCGCACACGTCTGAAACTACGGTCATTGGCGGCATTCTGGAAGCGCCTTGTTCCGCTTTGCTCAAAGGTTTTTTTCAGAAAAAGCGCAACTCAGGTTAAGGCAGGCGGCTTAAAGCAGGCTGGAAAAAAAATTCTTTTTCTCCGGCGCTGGATCTCGAACCACGCTATCCCTATCGATCAGTCGAATGCCGTATAGCATGTCGCCTTTTTCAATTTTTTCCAGCACGTCAAGTCCGGCAATGACTTTGCCAAATACGGCATATTTGCCATCCAGACTGGTTTGCGGGGTTAGCGTAATATAAAACTGGCTGGTGGCGCTGTTGGGGTCTGCCCCTCTGGCCATGGCCACAATGCCTTTGGTGTTATGAGAGAGTTTGTTTTTGGCCTCTAGCGGAATGCGCTCTTTGGAGCCGCCTGCCCCTGTGCCGGTCGGATCGCCGGTTTGTATGACAAAACCAGGCACCACCCGGTGGAACTTCATGTTAAAGCGGTTGTAAAACCCTTCATCAATCAGTTTGGCAAAGTTAGCCACCGTGGCGGGCGCTTCATCGGGGTAAAGCTCAAAGGTAATGCTGCCTTTTTCGGTTTCCATAATGGCGGCTTTGGTTTTAAGGTTTACTTCTGCTGCAACGGCATTGGCGTTTTGGGGCTGGATAGGCGCTGTTTCCGCTGGAGCATTGGCCGTGGTGGATTCACTGGCCGGCTTTGAGAACCAGGTCATGGGATTCCAGGGTGTGCTGGCATCGCTGGACGGCTCTTTTGTATTTTTTGCGATATTTTCTGCGCCGTCGTTTTCTAAAAGAGCCACGGGAACATCATTGCGACTGGCTTTTTCCGTGTTTTTTTCTGGAAGGGTCGCTTGCGCAGGCTTATTGGCTCTGGCCTGCTGTTCGGTCAGAGCTTTTTCGTTCTTTTTAAAAGGATTGAGGCTGTACCAGCTCTTTTTTTCATCATTTTGAGGATTTTGGTTTTGAGAAAAAGCCTGAGCCTCTTTTTTGACTGGGCTTGGGGCTTTGGTGTCTTCCTCAGGATCTTTCACCGTAAGCTTGGTGTTTTTGGCGTTTTGCGCTTGTAGTTTTAAAGCTTCTGCTTGTTTTTTAGCCTGTTCGGCTTTGAATAAAGCTTCTTGCGCTACTTTTAAAGCTTGATCGGCTTGGGCGTTGGCCTCGTTGGCCCGTTGCAAGGCTTTTTTATCGGCATTGGCTTCTGGCTGACTTTCTGCGGCATTTCCGGGCATCCAGTTCAGCGGATTCATTTTGCGCATTAAGTCGGCATGGGCCAGTCCGCTTCCACTCAGCGTCAGGGATACAGCCAGCATCAGCGCGAAAGATTGTGAAGACCGTGAAAATACTCGTTGCATTGCCTTTTCTCCAATAACTGGTTGCGATCAGCCTTTGATGAAAGACCTTCATGACGCCTCGAAAAATAGAGAGCGTCTCATTTTGATTGTAGCGGGAATGTGCCTTGAGGACAAACCTTATGTAAAGCGGAAGCTACGGTCGGGCTTCCCGATTCGGGGTTTAATCGTTAATAGATCCTTAATAAACTTGGGCTGAGAGGGCAAGGGATCTATAATGGCAATCAATCCAGTCCGTTTAAAAGAGGTCAAAGTCAGTCCTATGGGCGTTGAATACAAAGATTATTACAGTGTTTTGGGCGTATCCCGTAGCGCTACTGACAAAGAAATACGCACCGCCTACCGCAAGTTGGCCCGGGAACACCACCCGGATGTCAATCAGGGCGTGGACGAGCGCTTTAAAGAAATTAACGAGGCCTACGAGGCTTTAAAAGATCCTGAAAAGCGCAGGCTATACGATAGTCTGGGTTCTAATTGGCGGCAAGGTCAAAATTTCAATCCCCCGCCCGGCTTTGATGGCTGGCAAAGCGGTAATATGGGTGATATGGGAGGCTTTTCCAGCTTTTTTGATATCCTGTTTGGAGCGGGTGCCGGTGGTAGCGGCGGCGGCTTTTCCGCTCAAGGATTTCCGGGCGGTGGAACAGCCGGGTTTGAAGATATGTTTTCAGGCGGCGGTGGCCGTGGGCATCGGGCCGGTGGGCGAGGACAGCACCAAGCCCCTGAGCAATTGAATATTGAACAGGACTTCTATCTGGATTTGGAAGAAGTGGCCAGCGGGGTGAGCAAGGAAGTGGTGACCTCCACCCGAAAGCGGCTGACGGTGAATATCCCCAAAGGGGTAAAACCGGGCACTAAAATCCGATTAGCGGGAGAGGGTCATGCCGGGCAGCGCAGTCGAGGCGATTTGCTGCTGGTGGTTCGCTATCGAAAGCACCCCAAATTCAAGCTGGAAGAAGATACCCTGATTTATGAGGCCCCGGTGCCCATTCCCGATTTGGTACTGGGCGGCGAGATTAAAGTACCCACCTTGCAAGGCGGCGAATTGAGCATGACTTTGCCAGCGGGCACCCAGCCCGGTCGCATGATGCGTTTAAAAGGTCAGGGACTTCCGTCCAAGGATGGAAAATCCAGCGGGGATCTGTTGGTTCGCCCCAAGGCGGTTATTCCGGCCCATCTGACCGAACGGGAAAAAACACTGTATCAAGAGCTGAAAGCCTTACACCATCATTAAATGTCTGAAACGGAACCGCTGGCCCTTTTAATATGAATATGCCTCAACCCGCTAAAGCCACTCAAACAGAACGAACCATCCGTATTTTGCCGCCTTATTTAATCAACCGTATCGCGGCGGGTGAGGTGGTGGAGCGTCCGGCTTCGGTGATTAAAGAGCTGGTGGAAAATGCGCTGGATGCCGGAGCCACCCGGATTGATATTTCCGCTTCCAATGCGGGGCGGAATATGCGAGTGGCTGATAACGGGGGCGGCATGACCCCTCAGAACGCGGCTATGGCCTTTTACAATCATGCCACCAGTAAAATCCATCACGAGGCTGACCTGGATCGCATTGCCACGCTGGGTTTTCGGGGGGAAGCGTTGGCCAGCATCGGCTCCATTTCAAAATTAACTTGCCTCACCCGCGCGGCGGATGCGCCGGTAGGCACTCGGGTTACCCTGGATGATTCGGGCGAGCCGGTTCTGGCCGAGGCAGGATGCGCCCCCGGCACGGTGATGGAGGTGCTGGATCTCTTTTATAACACCCCTGCCCGCCTTAAATTTTTGAAACGGGCCCAAACCGAATTGGGCCACATTGAAGAGACGGTGCAATATTTGGCCCTGTCTCACCCGGAAGTGCGCTTTTCCCTCACCCTGAATGACAAAGAGGTGTTAAAAACTTCGGGAACCAATGAGTTAAAACGCACGCTGGAAGAAGCGCTGGGCCTGAAGCGGGAAAATATCCCCTGGGTGCCGGTTACTGCGGAAGACCCGGATATTGGCTTGCGGCTGGCCGGTTTTGTATCTGAGCCGGGGGTAATGAAAAGCAGTAAACGCTGGTTAATCACCTATTT
Source organism: Vampirovibrio sp. (assembly GCF_041737375.1). NCBI lineage: Bacteria > Bacillati > Candidatus Melainabacteria > Vampirovibriophyceae > Vampirovibrionales > Vampirovibrionaceae > Vampirovibrio > Vampirovibrio sp. The sequence goes on along the minus strand of NZ_JBGSRV010000010.1, from coordinate 359,324 downwards.
AAACGGGCGCTATGTGCGTTGCGCCATTTTGCAAAAAGCCATTGAAGCCGCCTATGAATCGTTGTTGCCGCATGGCAAATATCCGGTGTGCGTTTTCTTTTTGTCCATGCCTCCCCAAGACGTGGATGTGAACGTGCATCCCACCAAACGAGAGGTGCGTTACGCCTCTGGCAACACCATTTTTGGCTTTGTCCGCAGCGGCCTCAGAAATTCACTCGCCGCCCATGGCATTCGACTGGATGCCCCTCCTTCCACCCCGGAGGAAGCCGGGTTTTCCAATCAGGCCTTCAATACCGCCTCATTCTCTCAGCCTTCAGCGTCAATGATGTCCTTCCCGTCAGCCCCTCCGGCAGGTTCAATGGGCCAGCAGGAATGGCGGGTAAGCCCGCAGCATCATTTGATAAAGCCCACGCTGGGTTCAGGTTCAGGCAGTCCCCCTGCTTATCGTCGGGTTCCAGCCGGGGATCCTCAGCCGGTGCAAGCCGCCTTGGGCTTTTATCAGCCGGGCGCTTCTTCCCCGCTTCAGCCAGACTCACCTCAAACCGAATTTCCTGCCGCTGAAAAGCCTGTTTTTGCCAACGGTAAATTCAAGGTGATTGGGCAGTTATTTAACACCTATATTTTGCTGGAAACCGTGCAGGGCTTGCTGGTAGTGGATCAACATATTGCCAGCGAGCGAGACTTTTTTGAATCGCTGACCCTGAACCTGAGCGCCGAAGCGCCCGATATTCAACAGATGGTTACCGCCTTGCCCTTGGCCATCAGTCCGGTGCAGCGGGATTTATTGCAGCGGTATCAGCCTGAGTTTGCCCGCTTGGGCTTTTTGTACTCCCTACCGGATGAAGTGGCCCAGTCGGTTCAATTAACCGGCTATCCGCTGGTTTACGCTGGCCGGGACGGGATGTTTCAGGCTGGTGGCCTCTTTGAAAACCTGCTGGCCCAGTTGGAAGAAACCGGTGAAATGAAACTGGATCTGGATCATTTAATTGCCACCCTGGCCTGCCATAGCGCCGTTCGGGCTGGAGATGCCCTTAACCACTTTGAAATGGAGCAGGTGATTGATCGGTGGCTGGCTTGCCAGTTGCCCTGGACTTGTCCCCATGGCCGCCCCATTGCTCACACCATTTCCACCAGCGAGCTGAATCATTTTTTCCATCGCCCCAGCTTGCCGGTGAACGCCATTTAGCCTGAGGCGGCAAGATGATTGTGCGTTAAGCCGCCCGTTTCTATGGCTTGATGGGGCTACAGGGGCGCTGATTTGCATACGCAAAAGCGCCACCCCCATTGGTAGTGCTTTTGCGTAGAAGGATTGGGTAGCAGGCAGGGCCTACAGTTTGACTCGCCCGCCTTTTTCCCGGTTCAGGTGAATGGTATCCACAAATCGAACCAGCCCGGATTGATAGGCCATAATCAGGCTGTGGGTTCTGGCCCCGTTTCCAAAGTAATTAACCCCTTTCAGGGTATCGCCGGTGGTAATGCCGCAGGCGGCAAACACCAGCTCGTTGGCCGGGGCCAAATCTTCGGTGAAATAGACTTTCTCCTCCGATAAATCGATGCCCATTTTAGCAGCCCGGTTTTTTTCATGATCATTTCGCCAGCACAACCGGGCTTGAATTTCCCCGCCCAGACATTTAACCGCCGCTGCGGTCAGCACGGCCTCGGGCGCGCCTCCCACCCCCATGACGGCGTGAATGCCGCTACCAATCAGGGCTGCGGAAACAGCGGGCATTAAATCCCCGTCGCTAATCAGTTTAATACGGGCTCCCGCCTCTCGAACATCCCGGATTAATTCCTCGTGGCGGGGACGATCCAGAATAACAATGGTTAAATCTTTCACTTCCCGGTTTAAACTCATGGCCAAAATGCTCAGGTTATATTTAACCGGGGCGGTAATATCCACTTTTCCCCGAGCGTCCGGGCCGACTACCAGCTTTTCCATATAGGTATCCGGTGCGTGAAACAAGCCGCCTTTGGGGGCCAGCGCCAAAGTGGCCACTGCGCCGGGCAAGCCGTGCGCCACCAAATTGGTGCCTTCCAGCGGATCGACAGCAATATCCACTTCGGGCAAGCCGGGTAGGCAGCGGCCTACTTTTTCCCCAATGTAAAGCATGGGTGCCTCATCCCGTTCCCCTTCCCCAATAACAATGGTGCCATTGACCGGAACCTCGCTTAAATAGTGCCGCATGGCGGTGACGGCAGCCTCATCGGCAGCGTCTCGTTTACCGGTACCCATCAAACGACCGGCGGCCAATGCGGCGGCCTCTACAATGCCCAGCACTTCACGAGACAGCATGCGCTCTGAGCCTAAAAAATCGCCAGACGTGCTGTTACCCGCATTCAGTGGCGCGTCAAAATCAGATTCCACCCTTAAACTCCGTTCCAATACCGTTGTCTCTTCAAACATCATAATATTATCCCCCCTCTTGTTCATCCAATGAACTGGCCAGCATCCTAGCAAAACCATCTTCATTTGTCCTGTTGAAAAATAAAACAGCTGAAAATAAAACCAATATTTAAACACCGGTCATTACAACCGGTGTTTAAAGAGGGAGGAGCGGAGTTAGGAGCGTGAGGAGAAAAGATTAGGAGGGTGAGGAGAAAAGAGAATTACCGATTGCCGGGAGTGAGCCCGCCCAGAAAAAGCTGCAGAATTTGCAGGATAAATTGCAACATGGTTTGCTGTGGGTTGGTAACCGGGGGTGGGGTAGGCATTCCCTGACGAATTTGAACCAGATCATCGCTACTAATGGATGTGGCATTGCCATCCAGCTTGGCGATGGCCTCAAAGTTTTGCCTTAAATAGCTGGCAATAGCACTACTGGGATCAGCCGCCACAAATTGCTTTTGGCTGTAGCTATCCAGATTGGCCTTGCTGAGTTGGCCGGTGCGTAAGTTTTCCACGTTCTGGATATTTAAAAAACCTTGCAAAAGCTCAGCGGGTTTATTGGCCTTCAGGGTGTAGCCAACGGGGGTTGGAAATAAAACTGCCATCATCATCTCCTGATTAAAGCTATGTATCGTTCAAGTGTCAGCCAAGTGTCAGAAAAACCAGCCTATTGGATATGCTTGAATAAAAACAGCTATATCTTTTGTATTTCCTGTTTTTCTGAAAATACAAAAAATATCCCCGGTTTGGAAACCGAGGATATGTGAGTATCGAATTTTATTCCGTTAATTTATCGCTTGGCGGGTTGCGCCAGCTTGTCGGAAAGGGGATCCGAGGCCCGAAGGGGTTGACCGGATTTATCGTAGAGGGGCAAGCCGGAGGGGAGCATATTTTCCAGCGTTTTTCCGTTGACTTTGCCCGATATGGGCTGAGCAGAGGCCGCAATGACCACTTCTCCCGCGGGGAGGCGTTTGGCGATAACAATCAGTAAGATGGCGGCCAGCATAATGCCTCCGGCAATCCAGGTATCGCTGCCAGCCCCGTCCAGTCCGGTTAAAATACCGGCCAGCGCGCTGGAAACGTAAGAGGCCATGGTGCCGCACAGTAATGCTTTAAAGCCCAGTTCCGCCAAATCTTTTTTGCGGGAAGGGGCCATTTGCCCAATGCCGCCAATTTGCATGGCAATGGAGCTGAAATTGGCAAAGCCACATAGGGCCACACTGGCAATGGCCAAGGATTTAGGGCTGAGGGTTTGATTGGCAATGGCCGGGGCCAGCGAAGCGTAAGCCACAAACTCGTTCACCACCATTTTAGTACCCATCAGTCCGCCCACAAATTTAGCGTCTTGCACCGGAACACCCAGGGCCATGGCCACCAGAGAAAACACGGTGCCCAGTAGGCCATTTAGAGACAGTTGATTCAGATTCAGTCCAACGGCATCCAGATTGAGTCCAGCAGTGGCCAGAGTGATCCCAATTTTGCCAACCACAAAATCAGCCAGGCTAATCAGGGCGATAAAGCCAATCAGCATGGCGCATACGTTCAGGCCAATTTTAAGCCCTTCCCCAGCACCACGGGAGGCTGCGTCAATCAGGTTCACGCTTTCGGTCTTGATTTCCAGCACCACCTGACCCCGGGTCAAGGACTGCTCGGTTTCCGGGTAAACCAGCTTGGCAATCACCAGCGCGCCGGGAACCGACATCAGGCTGGCCGTCAACAAAAATTCAGCGGGAATGCCCATTTGAATATAAACGGCCATCACCCCCCCGGCGATACAGGCCATGCTGCCTGCCATCACCGCTAATAATTCAGAGCGGGTCATGGTGGCCAAATAAGGTTTTACCAGCAACTGGGCTTCAATTTGCCCGACAAAAATGCTGGCTGCGTTAGAAAGCGCTTCAGAGCCGCTGGCCCCCATAATTTTATAGACGCCCCAGGCCACCCACTTCACCAGTCGCTGCATAACGCCCAGGTGGTAGCAAATACTCACCAGGGTGGCCACAAAAATGATGGTGGGCACCAGTTTAAAGGCAAAAATAAAACTGCCACCCGGCCCAAACAACTGATTCAGCTTGTCCGGCTGAGAGACCAGAAAGCCAAACACAAAACTGGCCCCGGCATCCGAAAAGCTGAGCAGTTTTTCAATGCCTTGCCCGATGTTATGAAACAGGGTTTGCCCGATTTTGACCTTGAGGCAAAACACGGCCAGCAAAACCTGTAAGGCCAGCCCACTCACGATGAGTCGCCAATTGATGGCCTTGCGATTGTTGCTCATTAGGTAGGCCACCAAAAGCAGGGCGAAAATCCCAACCAGCCCGGTAAATTGGCTCATAAAAGCGGGGTTCCTTTTATTCGGTATCCATTTAAAAACCGGGCCATGAATTTTGTTGCATTGCTGCGTTCATAAAAAGCCAAGTCTGCTCCCTAAAATATCAAAAACAGGCGAACTCGGCAGTGGGTTTCTTTGTTTTGGGGAAGATTTGGTTTGGCCTGTTTGCTTCACGCCGGATTTGATTCACACTAGTGACTTTAAGTATGATAAACCTGATTTCGTGTTCATTATCATGCTCAGGACGATCCCCCATGCCTCAAACCACCCCGGTTTCAGAGATTGAAACCCTGACGCAAGCCGTTGGCTTTTTGAACCAGCTGGATGTATCCGCTATGAAGCTGGGTTTGGATCGGGTTCAAAAGCTGCTGGAAACCATGGATAACCCCCAGGATAGCTTGCCCATGGTTCATATTGCCGGTACCAACGGAAAAGGCTCGGTAACGGCCATGCTCACCTCTATCCTGAAGGCCGCAGGACTGAAGGTGGGTTCCTTCACCAGTCCGCACCTCATTCAGGTTCGGGAGCGCATTGGCATTAACGGCAATCCCATTTTGCCGGATGACTTTCAGCACGAGGTACAAAGCCTGAAGCACCATTTGGAAACCCTGGGCTGGCCCAGAGAAGACTGGCCCACCTATTTCGAGTTTCTGAATGTCATGGCCTACCGTTTTTTCAAGCAAAAACGGGTGGATATTACCGTGTTTGAAACCGGGCTGGGCGGTCGGCTGGATTCCACCAATGTGGTTCGGCAACCTAACCTGAGCGTGATTACCACCATTGGCAAAGACCATATGCAGCACCTGGGCCATACCTTAGCGGCCATTGCCGGAGAAAAGGCCGGTATTATTAAAAACGCGGTGCCAGTCGTACTGGGCGGGCGCCTGGATGAGACTGCCCTTGCCGTGATTCTTGAAAAAGCGGCGCTGCATGAAGCGCCTGTGATTATGGCCCAGCCCGATCGCCTGAGCGTCAGTCCGCAGTCCAACCCTACCGAAGGGTTGTTGGTCACCGACGCCGAGAGCGGCTCTACCTACCGGCTCTCCTTGCTAGGGCCTTATCAAATCGACAATTTGGCCATTGTGCTGGCGTGTGTGCATCAGTTGCGCCAACAAGGTTTTGCCATCCCACAGGCAGCGGTGGAAGAAGGGTTGCGGCGGGTGTATTGGCCGGTTCGCTTTCAATACTTTGCCACGCAGCATTTGGTACTGGATGGCTCCCACAATGAGGATGGTTTTCGTACTTTGGCAGACACTTTGCGGCTCTATTTCCCGGAGGAACCCACCTTATGGCTGGTTAGCCTTCGTAATAACCGTCCTCCAGAGGCGTTACTGGATGTGCTGCGCCAATTTCCGCCCCCGCTGGGAATGGTGGTAACTCAGGCCAGCCCTGAGCATTTGTATCACCCTCCCCAAGTGCTGATGGACTTGCTACAGAGGTTATTCCCCGATTGCCCCATCGAAAAGGCGCTCACCCCCACCGCCGGATGCGAGCGGTTAATGCAGCTGCGGGATCAATGGGCCACGGAGGCTCGCCCCCTTTGCCTGGTGACAGGATCGTTATATACCGCCGGGGAGATTCTGGGCAATTTGGAAAAAGTTTGACCGGTGGTGGCACGGGCTATTAGATTCTTTACATAACATTTTGTTGTAGTCGGTTGTTTGCAATCCTGTCAGCCTCCTATACTACTTATATTGAAGGCGGCATGGGGCGGGGTATCCTTGTAAACGAAAAACGTCCTTTGTCAGCAGGGCCGGCTCAAGTAAGCCTTTGGCCAAGAACCGCCGGAACCGATCGGGCAGGAAGAGAGACGCAAGATGCAGAAAACATTTCTCAAGTTTATGGTGTTTGAACTGGTGGAGCGAATTGCCCGTTTTCGGTTGTTATTGAACGAGTGCGCCAACCAGCTTCATGAGAGCGCCCCGGTGTTGCATCAAAGCCTGACCGAGCAAGCCCGGTTGCTGGAAGACCAGTTTTTGTCTCAAAAAAGCGTGTTGAACGGGCTTTTTTCAGAATCCGGCAGTGGCAAACCGTCAGCCCTTGGTTGCGAAGCTTTGATTGAAACCACGTATACCCGTTTAAGCGCCCTTAGCCAGATTGCGTGCCGCTTGAAAGAATTAACGGTGGTTTCTGAAACCCATTTGTTTTTGAAGGATGTTTTGCCGCTGGATTTGCTGAAGCAGGCGGGCGAGCATTCCGTGTTTCTCCGTGCGGAAGGTTGCGCGCTTTCGGGTTTGCCCGGTTTGCCCAACGTGCTGATTGATTCCTTGTCTGTTTTGCAAAAAAACAATCCGTTGGCCTGGGTGAGCTTAAGCAAAGCGTATAGCGGCTTTTTGCTGGAGAGCGCTTCGTCGCTGGAGTCTCTGAAGCTGGATTTGGTGAAAGGCCACAAAAAACTGGCGGCGGGCGCTTTGGATGAATCGACCGCGGATGCCCTGATTCAGCATGCCATTAACTTGCGTTTGCTGGGGCCTGCCTATTATTTTCAGGCTTTATCCGAGGCGTTTTTGACTCAGGATGCGGCTTTTTTACGGGTGATTGAACCCGCCTTGTTTTTTGGGTTAAACCATCAAAACTTCACCCACAAAAATCTGGTAATTTTGCATGAGGCGTGTGAGCGTTCCAAGCCCGAAAATGGTAGCCCGCTGGAGCCTTTGACCGAAGACACCCTGGCCGTTGTATTTCGGGCGGTGGAAAAAATGATTCCCGCAAAATACGCTTTTAGTGAAAAAAATATGCAGCGGGCCATTCAACTGCAAGACAGGCTGAGTCAGGGTATTTTGCTAAGTAGCACTGCGCTTTATCCGCTGGCAGAAGTGGCTGAAAATTTGGCCAAAAACCGGGAAAAGGCCGATTTCTCTATTTATGAGCCTTTGGCCATGTTGACCGAATATCCGCACAGCCCCAAAGAAATTGTGAATGCCGGGTGGTTGCATAAAATGGAGCGAGGCCCGGTTTGGTTGTACGCCATTTTAAACGAGAGCCGCAGCGAAGGCTTTGAAAATGTAATGGAATTACTGAATTATCAGGATCAATTACTGCGTAAGTCCATTGAAACCTCGGAAATCCACCGGGTTTTGGTGTGTGGCCAGTAAGAACCGAGAAGAGCGAGGTTTCCCATGATTTTAAATGAAGCGCAAATCCTGGAACGACTGGTTGATCCAGATCCTGAGCGTCGCATTATTATTACCCCCCTTTTAAAACCGGAAGAACAGTTTGGTCCCACCTCGGTAGACCTTCGGCTGGGTACCGATTTTCAGGTAATGGCCCGCACCAATTTAACCCATATGGACCTGATGAAAGACCCCGAGGCCCTGAGTCGGGACGTGCAAAAGCATATGCAACATGTCAAGGTAAAGCCCACCGAGCCTTTTATTTTGCATCCCGGTGAATTCGCCTTGGCCTCTACTTTGGAATATGTAAAAGTGCCGCTGGACTTGGCCGCCCGGCTGGAAGGCCGTAGCACCTGGGGGCGCTTGGGCTTGCAAATTCACGCCACGGCGGGTTTTGTGGATCCCGGTTTTCGGGGCGCTTTAACCTTTGAACTGTCTAATGTCAGTAATATTCCCTTGCCCTTGTATCCGGGTGTGCGGATTTCTCAAATTTGCTTTTTCCTCAGCACCACCACGAACTTGCCCTATGGGAAGAAGCGTTATACCAAGTACAGTGGCAAAACCAGCACCGCGTCTTCCGCGTTTTTTAAAGACCCTGAATACAGCCGCATTCGGGAAGCCCAAAAACAACACAGTTACCGATAAGGGAGCTGGTTTCTGCCATCATGGAAACAATGCCAACACTGCCGTTTGAACGCTTAACCGTAATTGGGCTGGGCCTGATTGGCGGCTCTATGGCCATGGCCGCTAAAGAGCGCTTTCCCCATTGGCAGGTTTGCGGAATTGATCCACAGTCGGAAAGCCTGCAGTTTGCCCTCAGGCATCACATTATTGATCAGGCCGCTCTCACCTTGCCGGAACACTTTGAGGATAATCAGCTCATTGTTATTGCCTGCCATGTCACACCCGCTTTAGAGGTATTGCGGCAGTTGGCTCCTTGCATTCAGGGCCGAAATATCTGGGTAACGGATATTGGCAGCTGCAAGCAAAAAATTGGGGCTTTAGGGCAAACCTTGTTGCCCACCCAGTTTTTGGCCGGTCATCCCATGGCGGGTAAGGAATTTTCGGGTATTACGCATGCCACCCCCTTACTCTTTGCCGGAAAGTCCTATTTGCTTTGCCCGCATGAGCAAAGCGATCCGCAGTTGCTGGCTAACCTGCAAACCTTTGTGCGGGCCTTGGGGGCTCATCCCAAGTTGATTGACGCTGAAACGCATGATCGCTACATGGCCTATGTCAGCCATTTGCCGCAATTGTACGCGGTGATGTTAACCCAACTGTTGGATCGCAACGAGCCGGGACGCCTGATGGCTTACCATGGGGCGGGGCTGGATGATCAGTTGCGTTTGGCGGCCAGTCCCTACCCCATGTGGGGCGATATTTTATACCAAAACGCTGAACATCTGGAAACAGCGTTGCTGGGCTTGCGAGCGGTGATTGATGAGGCATTGCCCCTGTTGCGGGAAGGCAACGCTGAGGGCCTAAAAGTCTGGTTTGATCGGGCCAATGAAATGCACGGCCAGTTTTTGGGCTTACAGGCCAACCGTTCTGGCTTGCCTTTGCTTTAGCTGAATTTTGTTTATTGTGCGTTTTAATTCACGTTCAAAATAATATTGGGCGTGCGATTATAAAGTTCTCGCAAGGTGGTTAAATCCCGATAGGTGGGTATTTGGGGCGCATCGGAACGCAATTCGGGATACAGTAAATCGCCCTGCTGCGGACTGCTTCCCTTCAGGCCCAGCGCATGGCCGAATTCTTTAGCGGCCATGTTTTGAATCAGCATTTTGGCGGCATCTGGGGCCAGGGTTTGGGTGGGGTTTAAGCCCAAATAAATTTTGGATTCCTCTTGCAGAATGGCCAGTTTTTTATACTGCTGATATTGCAACCCGGCGGCGGCGGCTTGCGGCACCAGAGAAAAATAGCCGGGGGCAAAGGCAGAGGCCATTTGCACCACGGTTAACAACCGGCTGCGTTTGGGCGGTGTGTAGGTTTTGTAAACAGAAGACACTGTTTCCGGGTCCGCAAAGCGATCCACGTAAGCCGCCGTCCAGTTTACCACCACATCGGCGGCTTGCGGATTTTTGATTTCCAGAAATTTAACGTAGCCATCGGTGTGATCTTTCCACACCTCAAAGCCTTTCAGGGCGGCTTCTTTGTATTCGGCCTTGTACAGCGGATTTTCCTTGGGTTCTTCAAAATAAACCCGCAGCGGAAATCGGCCCCAACGCACCACTTTGCCGTCAGTCACCTTAAAAATTTCATCCAGATAGCTATTTTGACTATCCATGGCCGGGGCTTGGGGCGTATCAATACTGGATTGATCCTGAAGACCGTCACTCTCCCCCATCAGGGCGGTGTAAACAGTTTTGGCGCGAATGGCCATGGCGCCCACTTCCGGTTTCCCCAAAACCTGGGTTTCCAGGGTGGCCAATCGGTCATCGAAAGTGGCGTTTTTGGGCGGCGTTATTTGTAGCTGAGATTCCATGTCTCGCAACATATCGGCCACCGATAAGCGAGAAATGGCTTTGGGCGCTTTGCCTCTGGCTTCACTGGGATTAGCGGCGAACCCGCCTTTGCCCTGAGCCGAAGCGCTGGGGCTGTCTATGGCCAATAGGCGGTCGGCCACTTGCTGGATTTTAGGGGAGTGATCCATGGCCAGTGCCTTGTCGATCCAGTTTTTTCGGTTGGCGGCGTCATTTCGCCCCAGCCCCAAATACACATTGGCCAGGGATTGCTTGATGGCTGGGTTTTTGGGGTCATAGCTCAGCGCTTTTTCCAGCAGGGGTGCGGCTTCGGTGAATTTTTCCTGAACGGCCAGCTGATAGGCCTCATCCAGATAGGTGCCAGCCAGGCCTTTTTTAAAAGCCAGTTCATCCGGGCCTAAGGCCAAGGCCTGATTCAGTAAGGCTCGTATGTTCTGGTAATCGGCGGGGGTGGGGTTGGCGTTGTTTTCTTTCAAATCCATGGCCTGAGAGAAATAAAGGCTGGCTCTGGCCCCCTGAATGTTTTTGGCTGAAGCGGAGCCGGGAACCGCAATAGCGGTGGCTTTATCCAGATATTGAAAGGCTTGATCGTACTTTTTTTGGTCTTGCAGGCCAACGGCGTGGTTGGCGTAAAGTACCGCCAAATTGTTTTTGAGTGTTTTCTCCTGCGGGGCGATTTGAATGGCCTTTTCATAAGCCTGAATGGCGGCGCTGAAATTCTGCTGTTCAGCGGCCAGGTTGCCCTGAGTGATTAAGGCTTCCAGGTTTTCTGCCGACCATGCGCCCTGAGGAGAGAGCAAACACCCCAACGCCAATAAGCAGAGAAACGTGCGTTGAACTCGGTGGCCGGAAAGTCCGTTCATTGGGATTCCTTCATTGCGATTCCGCCTCATTGAGACTCCTCTTTGGGGGCTTGGTGCTGAGGGATGCCCCTTGGTGCTATCGGGGCGGGCTGTCTTTGGTTATAATAGAACACAATTGAATGAGTACGGATGGGATTATGGAAATATCTAGCGAGAAGTCTATTTTACAGATTGCCAGCTATCAGCCGCAAGCCATTGAGGCCAAATGGCAAAAACAATGGGAAGAGTGCGGTCTTTACAGAACCGATATCGATGAAACCCATCAGCCCAAGTATTACGCCCTGTCCATGTTTCCCTATCCTTCTGGCCGTTTGCATATGGGCCACGTTCGCAATTATACCATCACCGATGTAATCGCCCGCTTTAAGCGTATGCATGGTTTCAACGTGCTGCACCCCATGGGCTGGGACAGCTTTGGTTTACCCGCCGAGAACGCCGCCATTCAAAATAACATTCCCCCGGCCGAGTGGACCATGAGCAACATTGAGTACATGCGCAAGCAGCTCAAGCAGCTGGGCCTGGCCGTGGATTGGGACCGGGAAGTGGCCACCTGCAAGGAAGACTACTACAAGTGGACCCAGTGGATGTTTCTGTACCTGTACAAACGGGGCTTGGCTTATAAAAAAGAAGCGCCGGTGAACTGGTGCGAGCAGTGCCATACCGTATTGGCCAACGAGCAGGTCATTGACGGGCGTTGCTGGCGAGATGACTCTCTGGTGACCAAGAAAAAGCTGAACCAGTGGTTCTTTAAAACCACCGAATACGCCGATCGCCTGCTGAAAAATCTGGATAGCCTGAAGGGCTGGCCGGAGCGGGTGTTGTTGATGCAGAAAAACTGGATTAACAAATCCATTGGCGCCGAGGTGGAATTTAAGGTAGAAGGCCGGGATATTCGCATTCCGGTGTTTACCACCCGCCCGGATACCATTTTTGGGGTCACCTACATGGTATTGGCACCCGAGCATCCTTTGGTGGAGCTGCTGGTGAGCGAGGATTACCGGGAATCGGTGGATCAGTACACCGAAACCACCAAGCTGAAAAGCGAGATGGATCGGACTGCCAGCGATAAGGAAAAAACCGGGGTTTCGCTGGGGATCAATGCGGTTAACCCCTATAACGGCGAGCTGGTGCCGATTTGGGTGTCTGACTATGTCTTGATGGAGTATGGTACGGGTGCGGTCATGGCAGTTCCGGCCCACGATGAACGGGATTTTGAGTTTGCCCAAAAGTTTCAGTTGCCCATGAAGCGGGTGATTGAGAACCCCGCCAATCCCAATCAGCCCTTACAGGAAGCTTATACGGATGCCGGTGTTTTGGTGAGCTCGGGTGAGTTTACTGGCCTGGACAGCGAAATGGCCAAGGAAAAAATAACCTTGCTGGCTCAGGATAAAAAGTTTGGCAAGCAAAAAATTCAATACCGCCTCAGAGACTGGCTGGTTTCTCGGCAACGATATTGGGGAACGCCCATTCCTATTATCTATTGCGAAAAATGCGGCACCGTGCCGGTGCTGGATGAAGATTTACCGGTGCGCTTGCCTAAGGATGTGGATTTTTCGGTGAAGGGCGTCTCGCCAGTGGCCACTTCCAGCTCCTTTAAGCATGCGCCTTGTCCCAAGTGCGGCCAAATGGGTAAGCGGGAAACCGATACCATGGATACCTTTGTGGACAGCTCCTGGTACTACCTGCGCTATATCGATCCGCACAATGAAACCAAGCCGTTTGAGCCGCAGTTGATTCATCAGTGGATGCCGGTGGATCAGTATGTGGGCGGCATTGAGCATGCCATTTTGCACTTGATGTACAGCCGGTTCTTTATGATGGCCCTGAGCGACAGCGGCTGGACCGAGCAGGACGAGCCGTTCAAAAACCTGCTGACCCAAGGCATGGTGCTGAAGGATGGCTCTAAAATGAGCAAATCCAAGGGGAACATTGTGGACCCGGATGCCATTTTTCAGGAATTCGGCGCCGATACCGCCCGGTTTTTCATTCTGAGCGATTCTCCTCCCCAAGCGGATTTTGACTGGAAGGAATCCGCGGTAGAAGGCTGTTATAAGTTCTTGTGCCGGGTTTGGCGGTGTGTCACCGAAAATCAGAATGCCATTCATTTTAATTTGCCATTGCCCGCTTACGAGGATATGACCGGGGACACCCGTGAGCTGTTTCAGTGGACCAACCGAACCATTGGCGGCATTACCACCGATATTGAAACCCACTTTCAGTTTAATACGGTGATTAGTAAAATTCGTGAATTTGTGAATTATCTGGCTAAATACAAGGCAGGCAATGAACCAGAGCCTGTTTACAGCCATGCCATCGCCAGCCTGCTGAAAGTGCTGGCCCCCATTACGCCACACATGGCTCAGGAACTTTGGGCATTATCGGGCGGTAACGATGCCTTGTACACCCAGAGCTGGCCTGCCTGGGATGCGGTGGCCACTCAGTCTGACATGGTGGAAGTGGTGGTGCAGATTAATGGCAAAATACGGGACAAGTTTACAGTGGCCAATGGTTTAACCCAAAAGGAACTGGAAGATTTGGCCCGTGAGCGCCCTAAGGTCATTCAGCAAATTGGCGATCAGCAAATTGTTAAAGTGATTGTGGTGCCCAACAAACTGGTAAACATCGTGGTGAAATAAGTAAGTAATTTCCCTGCTTTAAGCAGAACACCGCAATAAAAAGCGCTTCATGGTTTTCATTCTGTGTAACTTGAAAAAGTGTCAGTCAGAATGATAAGCATGTTTACGGAGTTGCCCTGCTTTCCCTTTCAGCGCTCAGCACAATCCCGATTCACCAAAATCAAAACAGGCGAAACCAGCCGTTTTTGCCTCCTGAAATTTAGCCTGCCGTTCATTTTGGCTTGCTTGATTTTGAAGCTGGAGGCCGCAAACCCTTTGGAAGCTGAGCTGGTGCCTGAGGTGCCGGTTGGCGCTACCGCCCTAAAAGTAAAAGTGAACAATCGTTTCATGATAACCAAGGACTATTTTTAATGACCGGTTTATCTCCTTCCGCACAACCTTTTGTGTCACAAACTGTTCGAGATTATCTGTTTAAGCAAGTGTTGGCCGATAAAATCAATCGACGAGATTTGGCTTTAGAGCTTGTGTTTTTAAATCGCCCGATGCTGAGTCATGATTATGTGGACGCCTTTAGAGCGTCCACCCTGGACAATGTTCAAGAGCAGGATTTTATGCATCAGGCGAAAGCGCATGAGATTAATCGGAGTGATATTTCTGACTCTGTAAAGTGGAATCGCTGGCAACGACTCCAGTCACAATCGCAGCAAAGATATTTAAAAACATTGCAACGGGCGAGTTTATTGTTGACGGAGACTTTGAGCGCTTATTTTAAAATGGGCGCCGATCCCAATGCGAAAGACGGGCAGGGGACGCCTTTGGTATCCAAGCTGATCTCCAATGAGCCACAGGGCTTTCATAAATCTGTATTTAGTGTTATCAACAGTCCATTTTTTCATCAGCCCAATGCCTCGGATCGCTTAGGCAGAACGCCTTTAATGATTGCATTGATGGTGGGAGATGCTGAAGCCGCCCATGCCTTGTTGAACAAAGGGGCCAGCGTGGTTCAAAAAAACGCCAAAACCAAAGAGCTTGCCTGGGTTCGGGATAAAGTGGGATTTTCTGCCTTGGATTATGCGAAACATTATGGGCAAAAGGATATGATTAAAGCCCTGCTTGCGGCTACCGAAAATAGTCTGACCCCCTCTCAGCAAAAAACAATCAGAAAGCAGTTTGGTGCGCAATGGCTCCTGAATCAGAGTGTTAGAAAACATTATGAGACGAAGCTCTCAGAGGCGACTAAAAGGGAGCTTCTCTGTAGAACGGGCGCTCCAGCCGCTTACATCAAAGCCTTGCTTGCGGCAGGCGCTGATGTTCATGCAAGGCCTGTTCGTAATCACAATCAAACCTGCTTACACGCCCTCATCGCCGAGCCTGACAATATGAGGTTGTTGATTGCCGCTGGCGCTGATATTAACGCCCAGGATGATGAGGGCCAGACGCCTTTGCACCTGGCCACCCATCATCCGGCAGAGAGTACGGCCCTTTTAATCTCCGTGGGAGCCGATGTCAACGCCCGAACTCACAGCAATAGTGCTTCTGGAAGCCACTGTACGCCTCTACATTTTGCAGTGCTGGCTGGTAACTTGGCAGTGGCTAAGCTGTTAACAAGCGCAGGGGCCAAAGTGGATGTTACCGCCTTGAAGGGCGAAAGGCTCAATTTGCCCGGAGAATTTATTTTGGAGGGCGGGGAAAATGGCCTGACCCCGCTGGATATGGCCAAGCAGTTAGGCAATCAGGAAATGATTACGCTGCTTGCCCAGGCTGAAAAACAACAAAAACAGGCTCACACTTCTTCTGGTAAATAAAAATCGGTTTGTCGCAAGCGGGTCTGGATGCTTTGATAATCTCGTTGTTCCAGCCCATACAGTTGTTGCTGGTAAAGGCTCACCACGTTCAGCACGTCATCCGGGCTGAGCCGAATCATTCGCCTGCCATTCATATTGTCCAGAATACGAGCCAAGGACCAGCCTCTATCTTTTCACGCTTTGCCATTCTATAGTGGACTATAGCCTTTTTAGCGCTGCTTTCCCATCCTGAATCCGGTGGATTATTGTGTCTCAACATCTAAATCTCCCTCCCAGTGATCGCCCCCTGCATATCCCGGTTTTACTCAATGCCGTTCTGGATGCCTTGAGCCCAGAAGCGGGCCGTGTTTATGTGGATGCCACCCTGGGGGCGGGCGGTCATTCTGAAGCCATTTTAGAGCGTTTGGGCGTAGATGGGCGGTTGTTTGGTATTGATCAGGATCCTGCCGCTTTAAAAATGGCGACGGATCGGCTCTTACGCTTTGGGAGCGCTTTTCAGCCGGTGGCGGGAAATTTTTCGGAAATAGCCCGGTTAATGCCAGCGCAGGGCTTGCCCATTACGGGGGGCGTTCTGGCGGATATCGGGGTGTCTTCCATGCAGCTGGATCAGGCGGAACGGGGCTTCAGCTTTAGCAAACAGGCGGCGCTGGATATGCGAATGAACCCGGACAGCGCCTTAACCGCCGCCGAGGTCATTAACACCTACAGCGAAGCGGACTTGCTGCGTATTTTTTCGGAATACGGGGAAGAGCACATGTCTAAAACCCTGGCCCGTGAAATTGTAATTCATCGTAAGGCCCAACCTTTTGAAACCACCTTGGCCTTGGCCAATTTTATCGCCAGTCAGTACAAGCGGGTGGGTAAACATGAAAAAATTCACCCGGCCACCCGTGTGTTTCAGGCCTTACGCATTGAAGTGAATGATGAATTGGGCAGTTTACAGCGTTTTCTGCAAAGCTTACCGCCCTTGCTGGCGCCGGGGGCCAAAATTTTAATCATCAGCTTTCATTCTCTGGAAGATCGCATTATCAAGGATTTTTTCAAAACCGAAAGCAAAAATTGCATTTGCCCCCCTCGGCTGCCCATTTGCCAATGCCATCATCAGGCCACCCTTAAGCTGCCCAAAGGCCAGCCCATTGAGGCCACGGATGCTGAAATCAAGATGAATCCCCGTTCCCGTAGCGCCAAGTTACGCGTGGCCATTCGGGTTTGAGGCGCATGGCAAAGCCCGAGCTTGCAAATAGAGGCATCAAAGTTTTGGGGCTGATGACTCAGGATTAGCTCATTAAATCGTAGACAATCCAGGCGAAGATGGTTCTTGGGGGCTCGTCCGGGTTCAGCAGGTCCTGAATTTCGCTTTCTCCGGTGCGGGTGGTGCCATCCATCCAGTTGCGATGGTCCATTCCGGCAAAGAGTCGGGTGTTATGGTTGCCCTTCAGTTTTCTCAGCGTATCCCATAGTTTTTCCACCGAAACAGCCGCCCCGTTGGAAACCGGCATGTATCGTCCAAGCCATAGGGTACTGCTAATGGGGCTAATGCCATCATTAAACATCATCATGGAAACCACCGGCACGCTGGCGGGGGCCTGCTGCTGAAGGGTTTGTACCTGACGTATCTGGGCGGTGGCAATTAATGCGCTGGCTTGGGCCAATTGCCCAGAAGGCTTTGCCGTGTTTCCCGGCTCAAAGACCACCGGGCCATCTGGCAAACTGAGCAATTCGGTTTCCATACTGCTAATGGGCAACAGCGCATGGGCGATTTTAACAGTAGAGTCTGACTCCTGCAGGGTGGCTTGCACCAGTGGCGGGGTGATTTCTGGTGTTGGCAATGGGGTTGTTCTGACTTTGCTATCGGGCTTGATGATGGGGATAATGGCCAGTGGCAGTTTGGCAATGTTGTGCCGAACCACCGAAAACAGGACGTTACGGCGGAACAGGTTGGCAAAAATCAGTTTTTCTTTGGGTAGTTTGGTTTTAACCCCCAACTGGTGCTGTAAAATGGCCGGATCCACTTCAATGCCAAAGTAGCTGCCATAGGTTACAAACCTTTGTTTGTGGGCTAAGGCGTAATCGGTGGGCGTGGTTTTTTTGTGATGAGCAGCGTATTGCTCGCTGGGAATGGCCCCATCAAAGTTATCCCACTCAAAATCTTCCTTGAAACTGGGATAGAGACGGCCTGTGATGTTATAGGCCAGTCGTTGGCTCATTCGTAACAAGGAAACCCGAGACTCTGTTTTTACCTGTTGCCTTATCCATTCAGGGTTGGCCAGTGGAGAGCCGTGAAAGGGGGTGGCAATGGTGATGACTTCATCAATGTATTGATCCAGATAAGGGTCTTGCACCGCGTTGCGGGTTAGTAAGCCGCCTTCGCTGTAGGCTACAATTTTAATGGGTTTATGGCCCAGCAGCTGGATAAAGTTTTTTAGGGTCTGTTGTAGATTTTGGCTAATGGCGGGTACGCTTCGGCTGCTATCGTAGTGGTACAGATAAATTTTGTAGCGCCCCATCAGGGCTTTGTCTTTTTTGGTGAAATCCAGAAAGCGCTCCCAGTTGAATTCGGTGCTGGCTGAGGCTCCAATGCCATGAATGAGTATCAATGGCATGCGGTTGTTTAAGGGAGACTTGTCATGAGCTTCCAGTCCGCTTTTGACGGCCCTGCCATAGGATTGGATGGTTTGGCCCGTTTGAGCAATGCTGGCTTTTGAGCTGGTTGCGGGATAGGCTCGCTGGGCAAAAGCGGGTGCGGGGGCCAAGGTTGAAACCAGCGACCATTGCAGTAGTCCGGCTAAAAATAAAGCCACACCACCACGTTTAGAACAATACAATTTAGAAGCCAAGCTAAAACACCTACTGTTTCTGAAGGAACCTTAAAGTGAATATTGGACTGGCCTAAGCTCACTGATGCGGGCGTTTGAAACTTATAGAATCCTGTTTTCATTGTAATCAGATTTTAAAGCAGGCGCGCCAACCGAATGGTCTAGTTATTAAGATCATATTAAGATATTTTGACTTTAAGTTCAAGCTTTTTTGGAATTAAAAACAATCAATTGGCTTTTTCTTCTTTGTTTTCGCTGTGTGTAGATTGTTTTACTTACTCGGGCAGTGGTTTTCCCTGTGTCTCAGTTCCAAAAAAGGCCGCGACTACTGAGCCAAGATAGGCAAGTGCAAACAAAAACGCTGCCACGCCGTAATCAGACAGCTTTGGGCTGGCAAAAATGCTGGCGGCCAGGTTCTGTTGATCGATCATTCGGATTAAGTCCCCCACATAAAAAACAGCAATGGCCGTGGTCAGGCGACCTACATTTAAGCAAAAACCGGTGGCGGAGGCCCGAATCAGGGTGGGGAACAGTTCTGGCAAATAGATATACATCACCGATTGCATGACCCCAATAAAATAGCCCAGCAAGGCCACTTGCCAGTAAACCGCAGGGGTAAACGCTGTATTGCCTAAAAACAGAAGGGCGGATGCCATCAAACAACCTAAAGATGCCCCTATAATGGTTCCCCGGCGGCCAATCCAATCCGACAGAAAGCCTGCCATAGCGCATCCAAGCACGGCAGCCAGGCCCTGGTACATGGTGGCGATGCCTCGTTCTTGCCCGGTGCCGCTGGTTTGCAATAAATCCTGTATCCATAAAGGAATCCAGGCCAGGGAGGCCCAGTAGCCAACCAGTAATCCCCCAAAGGCCACACTGCCAATAATCAGGCTTTTGGTATGGCTGGGCTGAAACAATGTCTGAAAGTGGGAAGGGGGTTGCTTGGTTTTCAGGCTACGCTCCTTGGCTTCCATCCAGCGGTCCGATTCTTTCAGGGTTAACCGCAGAAAAATGACCAACAGGGCGGGTAAAGCGCCTATCCAGAACGCGGTTCGCCAGTCCTGAAAAACGGTATTGATTGATCCCGCAATGAAAACCCCCGCCTGATACGAAGTAATCAGCACCCCAATGGCGATGGCTCTGGAGCGGGCGGGCCATACCTCGGCCAGAAAGGTGGAAATGCTGACCAGTTCTCCACCAATGCCAAGGCCGGTTAAAAATCGGCAAACGGCCAGTTGCTCCCAGCTTTGGGTTAGCCCGGCCAGCCCTGTAAAAGTGGCGTAAAGCAAAATTGAAAAAATCATGGAGCGCACTCGCCCCAATTTATCGCCGATGACGCCAAACAAAATGCCCCCAGCCATCCAGCCCAGTAAAAAAATACTGGTGACATAGGAGGCAATGGGGCCTACCACGCTTTTGGCCGTACTGCCCGTTAATTCTGCAATGGCGG
Source organism: Vampirovibrio sp. (assembly GCF_041737375.1). NCBI lineage: Bacteria > Bacillati > Candidatus Melainabacteria > Vampirovibriophyceae > Vampirovibrionales > Vampirovibrionaceae > Vampirovibrio > Vampirovibrio sp. The sequence goes on along the minus strand of NZ_JBGSRV010000010.1, from coordinate 339,503 downwards.
TGGGCATGGCCACCGACATCAGCGTAGAATCCATGCCATCAAAAATACCGCCCAGCCAGCAACCCACAAAAACCATGAGGTGATAGCGGCTAATGCCCGCTAACCAGTGGGTTTTTGCACCTGTTTTTTCCGGTTTTGAATCCGGTTCCCGCAAGTTTTCAATACCTGACATTCCCAGAGAACTCCCAGTGTCTTAACGATTAATGCAAACGCTTCCCTAATTCCGTTGAATTTTCCAGATTATGACGATTGCGTAATATTGGTCAACATCCTCAATCCGGCCTCGGGCAAATCAGTGAGAGGCCTATTTCATTATCAACGCCTGACTTTTGAGGGGGGTGTTCGAGTACTGATACTTGCCATAACCATGTTTTTCGATCATATTATTCCCCAAGAAAAGTTGAGCCTACTATAATAAGATTTCCAAGAAGCTTAGCCTTAGCTTTTTAAAAGAAAAGCTTTTTGAAATGACCGGCAGGCCCCCCCCTTTAACGAGCTTAAAAGCCGTTATTATCAAGTTCTCACATTTAATTAGTCAAATTGGAGCGTTATTCACCGATGCCCTTACCGAAAGTCGCTTATTTTTCGATGGAAATTGCCATTGATCAGTCTTTGCATACCTATTCGGGAGGCTTGGGCTTCCTCTCGGGGAGCCATATGCGTTCCGCAGGTCATCTTAATCTCCCCATGGTGGGCGTTGGTATCCTTTGGGCGGTTGGCTACGGCGATCAGCAAGTTGGTGCCGATGGCAATGTCGAAATTGTTTACGTCAAGCGTGAATATCCATTTTTAAAAGACACTGGCCTGGTCATTGAAGTAGAAATTTTTGGCCAGCCAGTCAAGGTAAAAGGCTTGTTGCTGGAACCTAAAACCTTTGGCACCGTACCCATTTACTTTTTAACCACCGATATCCCGGAAAACACCCCTGAACACAGAAGCTGGACCGACAAGCTGTATGACGGGGACGAGCGCATTCGCATTGCTCAGGAAATTATTTTGGGCATTGGCGGCTTGCGGATTTTGAAAGCGGCTCAGGAAAATTGCGACCTGATTCACTTGAACGAAGGCCATGCCTTGCCCGCTGTTTTTGAACTGCTGGAAGATTTTAATGGGGATCTGAACCGGGTACGCAACAGTACCGTGTTCACCACCCATACCCCGGTTGCCGCCGGAAATGAAACCCATAATGTGCATTTGCTGTCTGAGGCTGGCTTTTTTGGCAAAATGCCGGTACAGGAAGCCATTCGCCTGGGCGGAGAAGATTTCTCCCTGACCGTGGCTGCCCTGCGCATGAGCCGCTTGGCCAATGGAGTTTCCCAGTTGCACGGGCTAGTGGCCAACAATATGTGGCACTGGGTTGATAACCGTTGCCCCATTATCGCCATTACCAACGCCACCAATCTGCAATACTGGCAAGATCCCCGCTTCCTGAATGTGGAAGATCCTGAAAAACTGCTGGCTGTTAAGCGGGAAATGAAAGTCGAGCTGTTTGATTATATTCGTCAAACCGTGGGCAAGCAGTTCGATCCCGATGTACTGACCGTGGTCTGGGCTCGTCGCTTTACCGAATACAAGCGCCCTGCCCTGATTTTGCAGGATTTGGAACGCATTAAAAAACTGTTTAACCAGAAAAAAATCCAGTTGATTTACGCCGGTAAATTTCATCCGAAAGATACCACCGGACGCCAGATTTTCAACGAAGTGCTGGAGCTATCCCGCCAGATCCCCGAAATCGCGGTTTTAACCGGACCGGGGTACGAGCTGGAACTCAGTGGTTTGCTGAAACGGGGTTCGGATGTGTGGTTAAACACTCCCGTTCGACCTCTGGAAGCTTCTGGCACCTCGGGCATGTCCGCCAACATGAATGGGGCCATTCACTTCTCCATTTACGATGGCTGGGCCGTGGAAGGCACCTTCGACAATATCAATGGTTACCTGATCCATGAAAAAGACGGTGACGGCATTGAGTATTTGAATGTGGAAGATCGCCACAAGCAAGATTACGACATCATGATGCGTATTCTGGAAAATGAAATCATCCCCACTTATTACAATGATAAGCAACGGTGGGCTAACCTGATGATTCATGCCATTCGAACCTCCCAGAGCTACTTTGACTCTGATCGGATGGCCATTGAATACTTCGTCAGGCTGTATAAATCCATTGAGATTTAACCCGTCCGCCTTGGAAACAGGATATAATAAGAGCTGATTCCTGATGCTGTTGGAGCTGGGAAGCCTGTTTAAGCATGATTAAATTTATAAACACCACCAAGCGTTATGGGAATACCTACGCGCTTAACAATGTTAGCTTCGATATCGAAATGGGCGAGTTTGTCTTTTTCGTAGGGGCTTCTGGCGCGGGTAAATCCAGCATTATGAAGCTGATTTACCGGGAAGAAGTGGCTACCTCGGGAACGGTACTGGTGGGCCGTGTGGACATTTCCCAATTGAAGCCGGATCAGGTGCCTAAGCTGCGCCGCCGCATGGGCATCGTGTTTCAGGACTTTAAACTCCTGCCAGGGCAAACCGTGTTTGACAACGTGGCCTACGTGTTAAGGGCCTTGGGCGTGGGCCCCACCGAAACCCGGAAACGGGTATTGGGCGCTTTAAAAGTGGTGGGCCTGATCGACAAGGTGGACGCTTTTGTGGAAGAGCTGTCTGGCGGTGAGCAGCAGCGGGTTGGTATTGCCAGGGCCATTGTAAACGGTCCCTCGTTGGTAATTGCCGATGAGCCGACTGGCAATCTGGACCCCACCAATTCCATGGAAATTATGAACCTGCTGGAGCAGATTAACCAGCGAGGCACCACCATTCTTATTTCCACCCACAACCACCAAATTGTGAACCAGATGCGTAAACGTGTCATCACCATGCAAAATGGCGAATTGATCCGTGATGTGCATCAGGGTGTCTACGAGTAACCATTTAAAGGAGCGTCTATGAGTTCTCATTTCATGGACAACATGGCCACGGAAATCCGTATTACTGGCCGCATCTTGCAGGAAACCTGGGGCGGAGTTACTCGCACCGGCTGGATGAATTTGATTATTGTGGTAACCATGGCCTCTATCCTCAGTATTTTTGGTACTTTGTCGGTATTTGTGCTGGAAACCCAGTTGTTTGTGGAAAATATTGGTTCGGCCCTCAAAATTTCGGTGTATGCCAAGGATGGTCGGAATATTCGTGATCTACAGGCGGAAATCATTCAGTTGCCCACGGTGAAGAACGTGGAACTGGTAACCAAGGAAGATGCCTGGGCCGATATGAAAAAAAGCTATCAGGTCCCTGATATCCAAAACCCGCTGCCCAATACATTTCATGTGCAGGTGAAAGATCAGGAGCAGATTAAACCCACCGTGGAAAAACTGAAAACGCTGGCCGGGGTGGAAGAAGTGACATTTGCCAAAACGGTGCTGGAAAAGCTGCAAGGGGTGTCCCGCATTACGTCGGTGGTGGGGTTGGTGGTTAGTATCTTTTTAGGAACGCTTACCTTTTTTATTATCAGTAATACCATTCATTTGCTCATTGAGGCCAGAGGCCGTGAAATTGAGATTATGCGGATGATGGGGGTGGGAAACTGGTATATTCGTTTGCCTTTCCTCTTGCAGGGAGCCTGTTATGGCTTGGTGGGGGCTTGTATTGCCTTGCTTCCTCTGAGTGCTGCGCAGCACTACATAGCCCAGCTGTTTAATTATTTTCAGTTTTCAACCAGTAATTACAGTTTTAGCGTGGTGATGCTGGTGTTGTTTTTAATGGGTATTATTGTGGGCAGTGGCGGGGCGGCCACCTCTACCCGTAAATATCTGCGAATTTGATGAAATGCCCGCTTTGCAATGCTCTTTTTTCAATGCAAACCTGCGCTTTTCACTTGCTGAAACCCCAATGATGACATATGATTTTTTGTGGTGAGAACTGTTTTTGCAGCTTTTGCGAAGGTGGGTCAATGGACTCAAAATGCCCGTCCATCTATTTGATAAGGCCTATCTCACCTCTCAATCGGTGGCTTTGTCGGCTTTGTCCGTAATGTAGCCCTTATGAACAACCAGTATTAGTAGATTTAAGTAGCAGGAATAACGCTCATGACCCACCCCGTCCCCCCGGAACTCAATCCGAAATCCGATTTGGAGACAGCACAGTCGTCCAGCCCAACCTTGTGGTATCTGCAGTACTGGCCTGCCATTCTGGTTGGATTGTTATTAAGTATGGGCATTATTGGTTTAAGTGCCGAGCAGGTTCCGGCCTTTGCCATTTGGTTGCCACCTGTATTGGCGGTGGTGCTGTTGCTGGTGGCCATTATTACTGCCCCTCGCGTGAAAAAACCTCAAGAAACCCCTTGGGATAAGCGGGAGCGGGAAGCCGCCTTGTTGGCTCCCAAAGTGCCTCAGGCTGAGGTTTCGGAAACCACCACGCCAGCGGCTGATGCTGAGGCCACGATTGTTGAAGCGGCCCCGGCTCCTAAGGCTGCCCCGGCCGCTATTGTGGCGGGCGATGTTGATGTTCTGGTCTTGTGGGGTTCTGAAACCGGAACCGCCCAAGGCTTGGCTGAAATGACCGAAAATAAGTTGAAAGACGCTGGCAAGACGGCCCGCGCGGTGAGCATGGGCAGCGTAAAGCTGGAGCAATTGCCCGGTTTCAACAAAGTGTTGATTTTAACCAGCACCTGGGGCGATGGAGAGCCGCCGGCCAACGCCATTGATTTGTGGGAAGCTTGCCAAAAGCAAAAAGTAGACATGAGCAAAACGGGCTTTAGCGTGTTATCGCTGGGTGATACGGCTTATCCCGAATTTTGCAAATGCGGCAAGGATTTTGACGCATTTCTGGAAAAAATGGGCGCTCAGCGCATTTACCCCCGTGTGGACTGCGATTTGAACTACGAGGCCAACTTTGACAAGTGGCTCTCGGGTGTGCAACAAGCACTGGGATAAGCGCTTTAGGCGCATCGCACTGGCTTTAAAAACCGCTTTCCGCTTTGTAGGGAAGCGGTTTTTTTCAGGCTTCTGGAACCCCCTTTTGCTTGAGAGAGAAACTTGTTTCTGATAGTGTGGTACTACAAAGTGCATACTGAAAAGGCTGACTGAAAACCGTCATGAGCACCACTGATATCCCTCGCAAAGTGTATATGGAAACCTTGGGCTGCCAGATGAACTTCAATGATTCTGAAGTGATGCTGGGCCTGCTAAAAAACGAGGGGTTTGAGCGGGTGGAAGATCGCTTGCAGGCCGATTTACTGATTGTGAACACCTGCCAGATTCGAGGTTCAGCGGAAGACAAAGCCTTTAGCTATTTGGGGCGTTGGGGCAAGTTGAAGGCCAAAAATCCCCGCATTAAAATTGCCATGGCCGGTTGTGTTTCTCAGCAGAATAAAGAGAGCATTTTCAAGCGCGCCCCTTATGTCGACATTGTATTTGGCACCCAAAACATTCACGAGTTGCCCGAGCTGGTGCGCAAGGCCTTTGATGGCGAGAGTAACCTGCTGGCTGTGGATCGTCAGAAGCCACGCAGCACCTATGACTATATCAACGATATTACGCCGGTGCGGGACAGCGATATTTCCGCCTGGGTTACCATTATTGAAGGCTGCGATTATTTTTGCACCTATTGCGTTGTGCCTTACACCCGAGGTCGTCAAATCAGCCGCTCGCCGGAATCTATTATTCGGGAAGTGCTGCAACTGGCTGCCAATGGCTTTAAAGAGATTACCTTGCTGGGCCAAACCGTGGATTCCTACGGGAAAGATTTTACAGAGCGTGAGTACGGGTTGGCCGAATTGTTGCATGAACTGAGTGAAATTGAAGGCATTGAGCGCATTCGGTTTATGACCTCGCACCCGCTGGATCTGACCGATCGTATCATTCAGGCGGTGGCCGATTTGCCCAAGGTGATGGAGTATATCCATATCCCCATGCAGGCGGGCGATGATGAAATTTTAGCCCGCATGAAACGGGGATATACCTCTCAGCAGTACTACGATTTGGTTCAAAAAATTTATGACAAAGTACCCAATGTGGCCGTGAGTGGCGACTACATAGTTGGTTTTCCGGGTGAAACGGACGAGCAGTTCCGTCGCACGGTGGAATCAGTGGCCTTGTCGGGTATTCACAACGCCAATACGGCGGCTTATTCTCCTCGTAAACAAACCCCTGCCGCCATTTGGGAAGCTCGGGGTGAGGAAATCCCGGAAGCCGTCAAAGAAGAGCGGCTGCAAATTTTAATTGCAGCCATTCGGGCTCAATCTCTCAAAATGAACGTGCCGTATGTGGGCCAATCGGTTGAAATTCTGGTGGAAGGCAAAAGCAAGCGCAATCCTAGCCGTTTAACCGGGCGCACTCGCAGCAATAAAGTGGTGAACTTTGATACCCCTTTTAGCGAAGATGAGCTAGTGGGCACCTTGGTTCAGGTTCGAATCAATGAGGCGCTACCCTTTTCTTTGCTGGGTGAAATGGTTTGCGTTACAGCGGAAGTGAATTAGCGGGACAAAAGTTGTAGAGATGGCTGCTTGAGGAGATGAGAGCGTGAGCGAAACAGTGCGTGCTTATGTGGCTTTGGGGAGTAATATGGGCGAACGGGTGCTTCAGGTGCGTCAGGCCATTGGCTTGCTGCAGGCCCATGGGGCCATTCGCCTGCGGCAAATTTCCCAGTTTTTGGAAACCGAGCCGGTGGGCATTCAGGAAGAACGAGATCCTCAGTGGTTTGTGAACGCGGTGGTGGGCATTGATACCGAGTTCAGCCCTTCTCAGTTGCTATCGGTTTGCCTGTCTATAGAGCGGCAACTGGGCCGCACCAGAGATCAAAATACGCCTGTCAACGGCTATTTATCCCGCACCATGGATATTGATATTTTATTTTATGGCGATCAAATCATTAGCGAACCCGGATTAGAAGTGCCTCACCCTCGCTTGCACCAGCGATTTTTTGCGCTGACTCCCATGGTGGATGTGGCGCCCGCCTTCATTCACCCGGTATTGGGGTTGAGCATTCGGGAACTGTATGACACTTTGAAACAGGCTGAATCCAGCAACACCCCTCAGTTAACGGGTGCCCCGTCTTAAATCGGTAAAGCCGGGAAGTGGCATGGGAAGCGGGAGTTGATTTCCGCCCGGGTGACAGGCGTTGCTGATGACGGGCTGGCTAATTATTAACCGGAAAGCTCAATAATGGTTTTGCCATCCCCGCCCTGGGTGGCCTGTGCCGGGTAATGCCGTTTTACATAGCCGGAACTGGCCAAGTACTGGCGAATCTGTTTTTTGAGAGCGCCGGTGCCTAGCCCGTGTACAATGGCCACCGCTTGATACCCGGCTAAAATGGCCTCATCCAGAAACTTTTCCACCTGCAACATGGCATCATCGGCCCGCTGGCCTCGAACATCGCAACTTAAGCTGGGGTCCAGCGGCTCATCCAGTACGGAGGCCCCTTCATCCACCCGCCGTTTACGCTCTAGATTTTTGGCTTTGGGCTGCTGTTTTTGGGGCAATCGGGATTTGTAAGGGCGTTCCAAATCGGAGACTGGCACCGTCATCCGCAAAATGCCCACTTGCAGGGTCACTTCCTTGGCTTCTGCGGCAATGGCGATGATTTCCCCGGTTACTTCCATCTGGCGGCTGGTGACGGTTTCTCCCATTTTTAAGTCCGCCACTTTCAGGCGCACCACGTCCCCAATGCTTTCCCGGCTATCGGCAAAGGCTTCATCCGCTTTTTTGCCCATGTCTCGCAATTTGCCAGCCATTTTTTCGGGATATTTGACCTGCCCCTGTAAAAAGGCTTTTCGCATTTCTTTCAGCTGGTTTTCCAGATCGTGAATGCGCCCTTTCAGGCTGGTTTGAAATTGTTTGAGCGCCTGACGTTTATCGGCTTCCAGCTTTTGTCGCTCGTACTCCAGTTTTTCATAGGTTTCCTGGGCTTCCAGCCGGTAGGAGCGGGCTCGTTGAAGTTCATCTTCCAATTGTCGGTTGCGGGTTTCCAGTTCTTGCAACAGTTCCGATGATTCTCGCACCGGCGCGCTTAGCCCCGCTCGGGCCCTGCGAATGACGGTGTCCTTCAGTCCCAGTTTTTCGGCAATGGTAATGGCGTTACTGGCGCCGGGAACCCCAATCATCAAGCGATAGGTGGGGCTCAGGGTTTCGGCGTCAAATTCCACGCTGGCGTTCACAAAGCCGGTATGCTGGTGGGCATCCAGTTTTAGTTCGCCCAAGTGGGTGGTTACAATGGTTAAAGCGCCCTTGCGGTAAAGCTCATCCAGCACCGCTTTGGCCAGGGCGGCCCCTTCGGCGGGATCGGTGCCAGCGGCAATTTCATCAATCAGCACCAGGCCTTGGCTTAAATTTGTTTCATCAGCCAAAAATGCTTTTAGGCGATGGATATGCGCTGAAAAGGTGGAGAGGCTTTGGGCTATGCTTTGTTGATCCCCAATATCCACCAACACCTCTGTGAATTCAGACATGCGAGAGTGTTCGGCCACCGGCAAGTGCAAGCCTGCACGCAACATACAGGCGAACAGTCCCACGGTTTTCAGTAACACGGTTTTGCCGCCGGTCTTGGGACCGGTCACCACCATAGTGCGCAGGCCATCCAGACCCAGCTGAATATCGTTAGCCACCACTTTAATCAGCGATTGCTTGCGGGTTTGCAGCACCAACAAAGGGTGCCGAGCCTGTTTAAGATCAATAAGCTGTTCACTCTGAACCAGGGTGACCGGGTTGCCACTTAGCAAACGACTGAGCCTTGCGCCCGCCAACCGGCGATCCAGCTTGCCCAAGGCGTCAATCAGGGTTTGCAGCGCTTCCCAGTGTCCTTGTAAATAAAGAGACAGCTGCTTGAGAATGCGCTCGATTTCTTTTTGTAAATCGGCTTGAATGCCTTGTAAGGCGTTGTTAATGGTCACCAGCACCTGCGGTTCCACATACACGGTGGAGCCGGTGGAGGAGGCCCCGTGAATGACACCGGGCAGCTTGTTTTTGTATTCCGCCTTCACCGGGAACACGGAGCGGCCATCCCGCTCGGTTAAGGTGGCGCTTTGCAGGGCTTGGGCATAGTCGGGGTTTTGTAAAAAGTGCTGAATTTTTTGCTGCATGGCCTGCTTCTGATGGCGCAGCTTCTGGCGTAGGCTGAACAGTTCCGGGCTGGCGGAATCCTTGATATTGCCGTCGCTTTCCACAAAGGTGGATAGGTAATCCAGTACTTCATCCGGGATCACGGACTCATCCAGCAGGGCGGACAAGAACTCCAGTTGGCTTTCACTTCGCAAACTGCGAGAGAAATGACGCAGTAAGCGCCCGCCCAGCTCCAGTACCCGCATAATGGCCCGGACTTCCTGTAGGTTCAGGTACCCTTCCTTGGCCAATCGTTTAATGGGAGAGCCAATATCGGGCAGGCCGGTATCGCTAATCACATCCCCGTAACGGATCAGCAGGGTTTTTAAGCCATCCACATCTTGCTGATGGGCGGTGATGGCCTCGGCATTGGGCAAAAATGGCTGAGCTTCCCATTCCTGAATGCCATAAGGCGTCAAGCACTCATGGAGAAGCTGATCAAACAGCGCTGGCCATTCCAGTAAATCAAGCGAATCCTGCATAGACCCTGATTGTCTCAATGACAGCCTCGGGCCGCAAGTTCTTCATACAAGCAAAATCATGGCGGCACGGTTTTTCCAGTCCACAAGGGCGACAGGCCAAGGGTTCTTGTACAATGCGGGCATCCACCGGCCCCCATTTCCGGTCGTTCATGGGGCCAAATAGGGCCACCACAGGCACCCCCACCGCTGCTGCCATATGCAAGGTGCCAGAATCCACGCCCACCGCCAAGTGCATTTGTTTCAACAGGGCCATGCTCTCTAACAACGACAGTTGACCGCAGTGAATATGGGCCCTCTTGCGGTAGGCCGATAAAATTTCTTCTTTCAGACGCTCGTAATGGGTGGCGTCTGAGGCAGCCCCTAAAAAATGTACATGGCAATCTTTTCGAGACAGGAGCCATTCCACCATCAGTTTGGCATGCTTATCCGGCCATTGCTTGGCGGTGTTGGAGCTGGTGAGGTGAACCACCACATGCCGTCTGGCGGAAGGGTCTTCTTCCTTGATTTTACGAAGAATGTCTGTGGCGACAGCTGTTTCCGGCTCTCCCCACCAACTTTCCAAATGGCGATCGGTAACCGGAATATTAACCACTTTCAGTAAGGACAAAAAGCTGTCAATTTCATGCTCGTTTTTGCGATAAGGCACCCGTTGGGTGAGCAGCAGGCCCCGGCCTTCGGTGTTAAAGCCAATGCGTTCCGGGATACCCGCCAAAAAGGCCAGCGCCGCAGAAGAAAAAGATCGTTTCAGCACAAAGGCGGTATCGTATTGCCGCTCTCGCAACAGCGATACATAGTGCCAGAATGATTTTTTGGAGCCTGCCCCATTTTCATAGCGATGCTTACGGGTGGTGTCAAACCAGATGAGTTCGTTAATATAGGGGCAATCTCGTAATACTTCTCCGGAATTGGGAGCCACCAGCATATCAATTTGGGCATCGGGGTAAGCGGCCCGCAGGTTTCGCAAAAAGGGAATGGTCAGTATGGTATCCCCGATAAACCGATACCGGATCACTAAAATTTTCTGCCGTGCTTTACCGATTGGATGACTGGACATGCCCCGCTCCTGAATAAATATGACCGTGTATCTGGGTAATAAACTCATCGTAAAACCATCGCCCGTCCAGCATAGGAACCATTTGCAGGGTATAGACCCTATCCTGAACGGATTCCGGCAACAGACGGCGTAATTTGGTTAAATCTTTATCGGTGGTCACCAGTATGGGATTTTGTGGCTGTTGTTGGGCTAAATAAGCCAAAATATCATCCACATTAGCAGAGGTATAAACATGGTGATCCTCAAACTGGAAGTGCTTTAGCACTTTTAAGCCCAGCGCCCGCAAATCTTTTTCAAACTGACCCGATTGGGCCAACGCCGAAAACGCAATGGTGGGGCGGTTGATAAATTTCGTTAAGCTGGTGTTATGGCTTTGCAACGATTTGAAATCGGCCATGGGCCTTAACCCCACCGGCTGAAAGGGGATGGGCATAATCTGAATGGGCGCCTTGGGCGGAATGGGGCCATATTGCCGCACCCAGTTTTCCACCGTTTCCATGCTGGTTTGGCTTACGGCTTTGGTGACAAAGATGAGGTTGGCTCTGGCAATTTCCCGCAGTGGTTCTCGAATGGGGCCTACCGGCAAGGGAAACCCATTGCCCAGCAGGCGTTGGCCATCAATCAGCAGAATATTCATATCCCGCTCCAGTTGAACATGCTGATAGCCATCATCCAGAATGACATAGTCCGGGCGGTAATCATGCAAGGCCCGCCGTAAGTTCTGTACCCGGTTTTTGCCCACAATCACAATGGCTTCCGGCACCTGCTCCTGAATCAGGTAGGCTTCATCTCCGTAACGAGGATCCAGCGCACGGGAGTAGGCGATTTTCTCTTCCGCCCCATAACCCCGAGATAGAATGACCACGGTTTTTCCCGACTGTACCAGCCCCTTGGCAATGGCAATCACTATGGGGGTTTTGCCGGTACCACCCGTGGTTAAATTGCCAATACTAATCACCGGTACCGGGGCTTGGTAGGATTTCAGCAATCCATACTGATAGGCGGTTAGCCGGATTCTGACCGCCAGTTCATAAAACAGGCTGAATGGCAGCAGCGGCCACAGCCAGGGGCTGGGTATTTTTCCTGGCTGATAGTGCTGGCGAGTCATCCAAAGTTTGAAAGACATCAATTCGGCCTTATTTTTTTTGATGGCACTAACCCGACCGGCCATACTCCAGAGCCTGGTGGGGTGGCTGAGTCGCTTGTTTTATTGAGATGGGTGGCTTCCGGTTGCGCTCAATAACGGTAGTAACCATTACAATAGTTGGATGCAACCCCATTATCGTTTATTAGCCAATACAAAACAACAATACCGGGAAATGTTGCGTCAGGCGGCCCTTTCGCTGGAATCCCAATTGTTGAGCCTAAAGGCGCACTATGCATGCGCCGGTTGTCCCGGTGGTAAGGATGGCGTAGTCTCCACCTTCAATGAGGCCCTGCGACCCACACATCAAGGCTGTGGCTTTCGGGCTTGGCAGCAGGAAGTGCTGCGGGTGCTGGAGCAGGAAATCGGGCTGGAAATTTTAAATAAACTGCAACAGATAGAAACCTACAAAAACACGTTCAGTTGCCATATGTGCGGTGCCTGTTGCCGCATGGCCAGTACCGATGCGGATTACCCCACCTTGCGTTCGCGGGCGGAGGCGGGGGATGAATTTGCTCGGCAGTTTACTTCTGTGTTTTTGCCATACGCCTCTCGGCAAAAAGCACGGGAAAAAGCTCCTGAGATTGTGGCCGCCGCTTTGGCTGAGGCCGGGGAAGAGGCCTCAGGCGAGGAATCGATCTTTTTTTACCATTGCCCTTATGTGGGAGAAGACAATCGCTGTACGGTTTATGGCACGGATAAACGACCCGCTCTGTGCCAAAGTTATCCTGAAACGCCTTTATCGTTTGTGTATGAAAAATGCGCCTGGAAACCGTGGAAAAATGAAACGCATGCCGATACCCTGCTGGCCCATGCTTTGCTGGCCCTGTGTACGGATTGGTGCCAGCAGTTAAAGCGGGCGCTCCATTCTCCCGTTTAAGTCCCCCGGTTAATGCGGTTGTTTGGTGGTGGGTTTTTGGGAAGGCTCTGGTGCGGGCTGCGTGGCGCTTTGGGTTGCAGAGTCGGAGAGGCGTTGGGTGGCTTTGGTTAATTCCAACGTGAGGGCCTGAGGGTTCCAGCCCGCTTGCAAGGCAATGCCATTGGCCTGTGGCAAGGGCAATTGGCCCAGCGCTTGTTGCAAAAGGCCTCCCAATTGATTTTGGGTTTCCAGAATTTTTAGATCGGTTTGTTGAGCGGCCTGCATGATTTTTGAATACTGCGTTTCTGAAAATACGCCCTGTTGAATCAAGGATTCATGGCGCAAAGCGAGCAACTGGCGCAGGGTTTGCAAGTAATTAAACCGCAGCGTCGAAAATGGAGGGGGCGTTGGTAAATTTTCCAGTTCACGATAAAACTGGCGCTGCTGCCGGTCGGCGGTTTGCATGAAGTGAATGCACTGTTTCAGCGCTTCCAGGCGGCTGATGGTAAATTGGTTGCCTTTGGCGTGTAAGTTCAGCCGGGTGTTGTTGATGGCCCGGTTGCTGTTTTCAATTTGCGCGTTTAGCGCCACAAATTGCACCAGATAATCGTGTGCATCCGGGGATAGTTGCAGGGTGGCGGGCGGTTTTTTCCCAGCCACTTGCCGTTGTTCCATCAACCGGCGTAGGGCTTGAGAGGCTGCGTGACTGGAGGCATCCGCTTTGTAGGCTTGCTGGTAATAGTCCATGGCTTCAGCCTCTCGACCCTGCTCTTCCGCCAATTGGCCCAAGGTGGTCAGCGTGTCTGGATCGTTGGGCAGTAAAATCAGGGCTGTTTTCAAAGCGGCTTGGGCGGGCTGGTATTGACCTGTGTAAAACAAGGCTTTTCCCCTTAGCCAGTGGGCGGGGCCATTCAACGGGTTTTCGCTGAGCACTTGATTGGTATAGCTCAGGGCCTCCTCCGCCCGGTTTTTCCCCAGCAAATCGTGGCCCAGGGTGAGGGTGAGCGTCTCGTTTTCAGAAAAATCGGTGGATTGACGAATCCCTGTTTTCAAGGCGTTTTCAGCTTTTTGTTGAAAAATATTGGCATTTTGAGGCCCTGTAGGCGGTTTTTGCCACAGCGCCTGATCGGCCATGCGTTGGTAAATTTCAAAAAGCGTTTCATAGCCATCGCCATTCGCCGGATTCAGGGCAACGGCCTTTTGGGCCATGGCCAGTGCCGGTTCATAGGCACGTATCCGCATTTGATACTGGGCCAGCAGGTGGGCCGCCAAATGATGGTGGTTGCTCAGCGTGGTTAATTGATTTTGGTGGGCTTTCAAATATGCCCAGTCAAATTGCGCCAGCGCCGTTTGATAGCGATACATCAAGGCTTCCGGCTCGCCCGGTTGAAGGGCGAGGGCGTTTTCCAGGGCTTGCTGGGCCTCTTGGGTGCGGTGCTGAAGGGCCAGCCCTTTGCCAATATGCAGCCAGCCTTGGGGATCTTTGGGGTTTCGGCTGATACGGGCGGCGCCGGTGGCCATGTGCAGTTTGCCTTCCAGATGGGAAACCCAGGGCTTGGATCGGGCAAACGGTTGGCCGCTTAAGCTTTTGATGGCCCGTTGATAAGCTTGCGCTGCTTCTTCATAATAAGCGCCTTGATTTTTTGGGTTTGGATTTTCCATTAAAAAATCGCCCAGGCTTTCGGCGCTTTGAAAGTCATTGGGGTTGATGCTTAAAGCGGTTTTGAAAGCCTGAACGGCTGGCGAACCCGAGCAGCTTTCTCCCAATCCCCGGTAGGCCGGAAAGAAGGCTCCTATGTTTTGCTGGGTGAGTGCCTGAAATTGCTGGCAAGCCGAGGCGCTAGCCCCTTGATAGTGCTGGGCGATGGCCTGCTCAAAGCGCTCTGCCAAAGCGGGGGGCAGTTCCGTTTCTGGCAGTCCCGCCCGCATCCAGTTGGCCACCAGGGGGGCCAGCGTTTCATCCTGTATTTGGGCTTGGGTAAATGCCTGTTTGGCCAAGTGGTATTGTCCTACAGCCAGTAAGCGCTCCCCCATTTGATACAAGGCAACCGGATGCCGCACTTTGCTAAGCGATTGGGTGAAGGCCTGTCTGGCTTGTGTTGACAGCCCTTTGCTCTGGGCTTCCATGCCGCTGGTAAAAAGGCCTTCAGCGCTATCCGGCGATAAGGCGGCGGGAGGCAAATCAACCCGAAAATGCTGGATGGCCTGTTTGGAAAGCGCCTGTATATCCATGCGCTCAATGTCCAGTTTGGCAATGTGCAGGGCGGTGGCGCCGCTGTTTTGGGGAATGCTTAATACGCTTTGGGTGGGCGATAGGGCTTTCACCACATCCAGCCGCACTTTTCCCATGATGTTGGTCACCCGCTCAGTCAGATGAATTAAATCGCCGGGTGCGGAAAGGGGGCTATCGGCCAGTTTAATATGGGTGGCATCGGTTAAGGGTTCCGGGTTGGTGGCATCCAGCGGCACCCAGTCTCCTTGATTCGGGTTGCCAATATAGGCTTCCGTCCACATGTGAAACACAAATTTCCCAAGCTCAGATCCCGGCTCCTGCAGATAAATCAGCCCAATGGCCACTCGAGACGGAATTCCCACCGCCCGCAGCAGGGCCGCTAGTAATACGGCATGCTCGGTGCAATCGCCTTGTTGGCGTTGCAGGGTTTCCTGAGCGGAGGCAAACCCCAGGGTTAAATCCTTGTAGGCAATATTGCGATAGACCCATTCTCGTAACTGCTGGGCGGCGTAATAGGCCCGTTTTTCCTGGCCGGTTATGGTAAGTGCGGTTTGATCCAGTTGGGGATCGTTCACCTGTAAATAGGGCGTGGCTTTTAAAAAAGTGGGATCAAACTGAATGGGAAAAGGGGCCAAGGCATCTGCCGGTTGCTGGCTACGCACTTGTAAATGCAGGGTGTTAGCGCCATCGCCTTTCACGCCGGGAACCTGTTTTTGCATCAAGCTTTCCGGAAATTCAGCCTGCAAATGAATGGATTGCCCAGCCAGCGGCGACAGTTTATACAACGCCTCATGGGTCATTCGGGCTTGGGGAATGGTGGCGCTCATCACCGCCGAGGCGTTTACCAAATCGATGGTTTGACGATCAATTTCGCGCACTTGCCGCTGAGAGGCATACACCATTTCCATGCCGCCCAGCCCCACGGTTTGAGACTTGTAGAGCTTGCCTTGGGCGTCTCGCCACTCGTAAATTTTTTGAGGGTTATCCGCTGCCGTACTTAGCTCAAACTTGCGGACGGGCTTGGATTCTCCCGTGGCCAAGGCCAGTTTTTCCCGGTGCAGGGTTTTAACGGCGGTGTTGACCACTTGGGGCTGAACCCCCAGATGCAAGGTTTGATAGGAGAAGGCAGCGCCCGGTTTATCCCCGTAGTGCTGGCGGTAAATCTGCTTGATGCCTTCTCCGCCGGGAAACAAAAAGTCCGCTCCGGCCGGGGCCTGCCCGGTGGTTTCGGTGTTTTCCCGCAGCAGGCGCATATCAAGGGCGTTGTTGTTCAGTTGGCCGTGGGCCTCTATCAGGGGTTGTTCGCCCAAATCGTAGCGATAACTAAAGCGCAGCGCCTTGTGGGCTTGGGGGCTTTCCACAAACCGGCTGAGGGAGTTTACCTCAAACGGGCTGCCTTGCCGGGTGAAGTGATTGACGTGACTGACCTCGGTGACCGTGCCAGCCTGATCGCCCACCGCCGGGTAGCTGTGAATGCCCACCTTGCCAATCACTTGCCCATTGGCCTTCAGGGTGTACCAGTCGGTTTCTGCCCAAACTGCCCCCGGAAGGGCTACACCCAACCACAGGCTAAGCGTTAGGCTAACGCTGGTTTGAAAAGGGCCATATTGCATGCGCACTCACGAATCCCGATTGCTGTGGGTTATCCAGTTCCCGGAAATACCTTCAGCTTACAGAATTTCCCCCCTCCCGCCATCGGAAGGATGGAGGAGCCTGCATGGTTTGTGAGCGCTCGCTTTTAAACCGCCACGGCCAACTCCAGAGAGGCGGCGTAGGCGGCGATTTCATCCAGAATGGCGTGGACTTCTTGCAGGGTGCTGACACTGGTGAGGCGGCTACGGTAGCCGCTGGCACCGGGGAAACCCTTCACGTAATCGGTCAGGTGGCGGCGCATTTCTTTTACACCGGTCACTTCACCCCGATAATCCACCAGCAGGCGGGCATGCTCATAAGCGCTTTCCAATCGAAGTTTGATATTGGGGGCTTCGACCGGCTTGCCGGTTTTCAGGGCTTCATCAATCCCGCCAATCAGCCAGGGTTGGCCTTGAGTGCCCCGGCCAATCATTACCCCATCCACCCCGTAGGTGTTCATCACATGCAAAGCGTCTTCCATGGACACAATATCGCCATTGGCAATCACAGGAATGCTGAGGGCTTCCTTCAGCTCGCCAAAGGCTTCCCACTTGCAGCCCGGTTTATAGCCCTGAGCGCGGGTTCGGGCATGCAAAGTGACCATGCTGGCCCCGGCGTCCTGACACATTTTGCCAAATTCCAGATAGTTCATGGTTTCACTGTCCCAGCCCAGACGGAACTTCACGGTAACCGGGGTGGGGGTGCCATCTTGCTCCAGCGCTTTAACCAGCGAGGAAATGAGCTTGTAGGCCAGGTCCGGCTCTTTCATCAGGGCGCAGCCTTCAAAGTTGCCGGTAATTTTTTTAACCGGACAGCCCATATTAATGTCTAGCGTATCGGGCTGTTTGTCTCGAATAATGGCACGGGCCGCTTCTAGCAGCACTTCTTCCCGATGGGCCGCCAATTGGTAGGCAATGGGTTGATCGACAATCGTTTTATCCAGAATGGGGGCGTCAAAGCGCTTGGAGTACACCAGCCCGTTAGAGCTGATCATCTCGGTGCAAATCAGCGAGTCTGGCGCCCAACGGCGTACCAGACCCCGAAATACCACATCGGTCACACCGGCCATGGGGGCCAAAATAACCCGGCTGTTCACGGAAACAGACCCAATTTGCAGGGGCGTGGAAAAAACAGAGTTTGGAGAATTTGCAATCATGGGGAAAGGGGCTCAACTTCTGTACAGAAAATGCGTCTATGGTTAGATATATCATATCTAAAACCGGAGGCGTCTAAAAATGCTTGGTATTACCCCTGAAATCAATGAGGCCACTAAGGTCAATCCGATGACTCCAGAGAAAGAGGACCGCTGTTTAAAAGCGGCCAAACAGGCTGCTTTGGTGGCCGGAAAAATCCAGATGGCCTCCTTTGGTAAAGTGATTCAGGTGGATATCAAAGGCACCAGCATTGATCTGGTAACGGCGGTGGATAAAGAGTGCGACGCGGCCATTGTGGATGTGTTGCGTAAAGCCTGCCCCGATATCTTGTTTGTAACTGAAGAAACCTTTCAGGAAGGCCAGTCCATCGATCTGTCCAATACCTGGGTGGTGGATCCGCTGGATGGCACTACCAATTACGCCCATGGTTTCCCGCACTTTGCGGTGTCTATCGCTTATTTCTTTGAAGGGGTGCCTCAAATCGGGGTGGTGTACGACCCTTTAAAAAAAGAGATGTTTTACGCCCTGAAAAACCGAGGGGCTTTTCTGAACGATCAGCCTGTTTTTGTGAGTAAAAACCGGGTTCATACCCTGGATCACGCCTTGCTGGCAACGGGGTTCCCTTACGATATCGCCACTTCCTCCATGAATAATATTGATCACTTTCAGCGGATTGCCCCGAAGTGCCACGGGGTTCGGCGTCCCGGAGCGGCGGCGCTGGATTTGGCCTATGTGGCCAGTGGCCGATTGGATGCCTTTTGGGAACTCAAGCTTTCGGTGTGGGATATCGCCGCAGGCATTTTGCTGGTAGAAGAAGCCGGTGGGTTGGTGACCAACCCAACCGGTGGCGCGGTGCCTTATGGCGATCGGCGCATTCATCTGGTGGGCAGTAACGGAAACGGACTGCATCAGGAAATTCAGGCCCTATTGGGCGAAGATGCCTGAGGTTCGTTGTGAAACGTTTCGGCTGCTTAACACCCCGGCTTCGGGCCATTGGGCTGCGTGGGATGCTTGCGGTATAATACGGCTCATTCATCTTTAAAATGCTTTGGAGAATTTCGTCATGGCAAATTCTGTTACCGTGGTTGGCCGTTTGGGTCAGGATCCTGAAATCAAGTACTTTGAAAGTGGTAGCGTGAAAGCCCGCTTTTCGGTGGCCGTTGATCGCACCTACTCCAAGGAAAACCGTATTACCGACTGGTTCACCATTGAAGTGTGGGGCCGTAAAGCGGAATTTGTAGGGGAATGGATTAAAAAAGGCGCTTTGGTCAGCATTACCGGCCAGCTGGAAGTGAATCGTTACAACGATCAAGCGGGCAATCCTAAGGAATGGCCCTACATTAAGGCCACCGATGTGGGCTTTGTGGGCACCAAGCGCGATAACGCAGCCCCTATGGAAGCTGGAGCTGCTTTTTAAGCCCAAACCCAATCGCATTGAGCCTGTAACGGGTTTGATGGCTCGAAATGTTGGTATCCAATCTATAATCTTCCCTCTTCCTGTCTGCATTTAAGGAGTTTTATGCAAATTCCCGGTTTAAGCGTTGGCATTGTGGCAGACGATTTGACAGGTGCCTGTGATACGGCTTTGCAATTCTTTTCGGCGCAAGCCCAAACCCATATCCTGCTGGATTTTCAAAAACTGGCCAAGGCCGAAGGGGTTTTGGGATCGGATGAAGAGAATCAGGTGTGGTCCATCAATACCGGCTCCCGGCACATGGATCCTTTGGAGGCGCAAGCACTGGTGCGGCGATCGGTGGCTTTTTGCCGGGATAAGCTGGGTGTGGAAAATTTCTACAAAAAAATTGATTCCACCCTGCGTGGACATATTGCCCATGAGTGCCTGGGCATGCTGGATGAGTTAAAAGCCCAATGCGCCGTGATTGTGCCAGCCTATCCCCTGGAGGGGCGGCGTACGGTGGGCGGCTATCAACTGGTACGAGGCGTTCCGGTGGAAAAAACGGTGGTGGCCCGAGATCCTTTGTTTCCTGTGCGGCAATCGCATGTTCCTACTTTACTGGGGCAGGCTACCAAGCCGGGGCTGGTGGGACATATTCCGCTTTCTATGGTGTTGCACGGGGCTGGGCCCATGCTGGTGAAGCTGAAGGAACTGATTGAAGAGGGCAAAAAACTGGTGGTGATTGATGCCACCAGCAATGAAGACCTGGAGCAAATTGCGCTGGCCATTGAAAAAGCCCAGAAATACGCCCGTGTGATTCCCTGCGGTTCTGCCGGTTTGGCCAATGCCTTGGCTGCTTTGTGGACGAATCAGCCAGAAGAAAAAGCGTTATCTTTCAAGCAAAACAAAGGGTTGTCCGCGCCTCCTTCACCCATTCTCATCGTCAGTGGCAGCACCACGGATACCAGTCGGCAACAGGCCTTGCGATTGATGGAAAATTACCCTTATTACGGGCAAGGCAGCCATTTGGAAATTTTTGAGCTGACCCCGGATCAAATTTTGGGTTTGAGTCCGCTGGATGAGTTGCGAGACAAATTAGTAGCGGCTTTGGGCGAGCGAAATACGGTACTGCTTTCCAGCGCCTTAAAAGAAGAAACATATGCCCGCACGGTGAGCTTGGCCAAAGAGCATAATTTACCAGAGGCCAGTGCCTCTCAGCAGGCCCAAAAGGTGCTGTCTCAGCTGGTGGATGAGGTTTTACAGCAAAAATCTGTGAAGCTGGTACTGGTAGGGGGCGAAACCACCTGTCAGGTTTGTAATCAACTGAAAAGCACGCAGCTGGAAATTCTGGCGGAGGCCGATGATTCGATCCCGCTCAGTATCGACAATTTGGGGCGCTGGATTATTACCAAATCCGGTGGGTTTGGTACTCCCTTGGCTCTGGCCAACGTGGTCAAGTTTATTAAACAACATGAGTCTACCTCTGTTCATGCTTGATATGCGCTCAGTTTCAGACACATTTTGCCTCACCATCGGTGACCCCACTGGCATTGGGCCTGAAATCACGGCTCGTTTTCTGGCCCATCAAGCGGCTTTGCCAGAGGATGGGGTGAATTTACGCATTTTTGGCGATATCGCCAATCTGGTGCAAACGGCGGACGCTTTGGGTATTGAACTGCCGGAAGGTACTCGCTTTGATTACGAGAATACCCAGTACATCCGCTATTCCAGCGATCGGAAAACACCGGGCCAAGTGGCTTACGAGAGTATCGAGGCCAGTGTTTCCGAAATTCAGGCTGGCAAGGCCCACGCCTTGGTCACTGGTCCCATTTCCAAGGAAAATCTTCAGTTGGCCGGTGTGCCATATTCAGGGCACACCGAAATGCTGCAACATTTGGCCCGCAAAGCCTACGGGCAGCCCTATCAGTCTGATATGCTGTTTGTGTATCGTCATTTCCGCATGCTGTTGCTCACTCGGCATGTTTCCTTGCGCAAAGTGTCGGAAACCTTGAGTATTCGGGAAGTGAACCAGTCTTTGGCCAATCTGGCCGAGTTTTTTCAGTCGGCCTGTAAAATTCAAAGCCCCCGCTTGTGTGTGCTTGGGGTGAACCCTCATGCCGGAGAGATTGACGGTGAGGAAGAAGAGCGGATTTTGAAGCCCGCCCTAAAGCTGGTATCGGAACGATACGGCTTTGGCATTGAGCCCCCGGTTGCCGCCGATGCCGCTTTTCGCCATTTTGACATTAACCGGCTGCATTATGATGCTTATGTGGCGGCTTATCACGACCAGGGCCTGATTCCATTCAAAATGGTGGCGGGCTTGAACGCGGTTAATATCACCATTGGCTTGCCCTTTTTGCGCACTTCGGTTAGCCACGGCACGGCCCCCGACATTGTGGGTCAAGGACTTGCGGATCCCTGTAGCCTGATTGAAGCGTACAAAGCCGCTTTTCAGCTTAGTAATTCCTTACCCTCAAAGCCCGAACCCGTACTCAGTTGCTAGCCGTTGGGGGGGATGCCATTACGATCGAAGGCGAGGCTCGCCCGTTTCGGTAAAGGTCAAATCCGGTTCCGGCAAGCTTTCTGGCGATTCAATAGTCTGGTTGTAGGCTTGATGGATGGCTTCAATGTAGGCTTTCACTGCTGTTGAGCCGGTTTCTACATAGCATAGTCTCATCTGATCAAGGTCTTCCGCTTTGGGCGTGGCTCCAAAGGCGTCACAGGTGGCCATGTAGTCTACCATCAGGCCAATAAAGTCGATGAATTCCGCGGCGACCGATTCTTGAGCCGCTTCTGGCAATACCAGCAATGTGCTTACAATTTGATGAAGGTGTGGGTTTTGGTCGTAGCAGCGACGCTTTTTTCGAGATTGGTGTACCGCCATGATCCGCTCTTTTCCCAGCGATTTGAGGCCACTCAGCAGGGCGCTGGCCTCAAATTCTTGATTCATCCGATCTCCCAATCCAGCCGCACTGTAGGGGCGAAGATTCGCTGGGATGGATTTCAGCAGCTCAATGGCCAGGGATAAGTCTCCCCGATTGTCATGCCAGCGCTGCTTTGGGATAGATTCAGACACGCAAAACTCCCAGGCATTCCAGTGTAAGATAGCCTAAAACGCCCCAGTGGGCTAAAATGCTTAAACTTCGCCGCGAGAAATCTGGTTGAGCAGCTGGGTGACGCGCGATCCACGCTCCAGAGAATTATCCAGCCGAACATCAATTTCCGGGGTGTAGCGCAACCGAATGCGTTGGCCCAGCGCAGAGCGGATTTTGGGCGTTTGCGCTTCCAGAACATCCATCACCTGGTTTTGCACGGCTTCGTCGCCCATAATGCTCACAAAAACACGGGCATGACGCAGATCGCCGCTGACTTCAACATCGGTTACGGAAATCAGTTGATTCACCAACGCCGGATCTTTAATTTCGTGCGCCAGAATGTCGCTGAATTCACGAATGACAGCTTTTCTGACTTTATCAGCCCGGCTGAAGTCGTTGCGGTTGGCCATGGCTAGATCCTCCGAAGTTAATCTCTGTTGTTTTAAAACCGAACTTCCCGATTGGATTGCGTCACAAAATTATAGACGATTTTTTCATCATTTAGCACGTCAACCAATGGGTTTAAAGTTAAAGAGAGGTTCTTTCCAGCGCTTTGGTGGTGAAGATATCAACCACATCGCCTTCTTGCAAGTCATGAAACTTGTCAAAGGAAATGCCGCATTCATACCCGGTGGCCACTTCTTTTACATCGTCCTTGAATCGCTTGAGGTTGTTGAGCGTACCGGAGTAAACTTCCTTGCCCCCGCGCTGAACGACTGCTTTGGCATTGCGAATCAGCTTACCAGTGGTAACCATACAACCTGCAATGACACTGGCTTTGCCCACCTTGAAAATTTGGCGAACTTCGGCAGAACCCATATGCACTTCTTCGGTTTCCGGCTCCAATTGGCCAAGCACCCATTTTTCAATCTCTTCGGTGATGTGATAAATCACTTCGTAGCGCTTGATATTAACGCCTTCTTGTTCGGCCAAACGTTGAGGGGTGGCGTCAATTTTGGCGTTAAAGGCAATAACCAGCGCGTTGGCTGTGGACGCCAACATCACATCCGCTTCGGAAATATCGCCAGTGGCGCTGTGCACAATGTTAATTTTCACTTCATCGCTGGTCATCCGTTGCAATACTTCCACCACGGCTTCCAGTGAGCCTTGGGTGTCTGCTTTAACCAGCAGGTTGAATTGATTTTCCTTGACGGCGTTATCGCTCTCGATTTCAGAACGGCCACTAAAGCCCGCTGCCACCGAACGACTCACCCCAATGCGCTGATCCCGGTCTCTTTGTTTGCCGGTGGCCAGGGCTTGCTTGAATTCCTTGTCGTTTCGTACCACCCGGAACGCATCGCCCGCGTTCGGCACACCGTCCAGTCCCAGAATTTCAACCGGGGTGGCAGGCCCTGCCTGTTGAATGCGCAATCCATGATCATCAATCAAGGCGCGGACTCGTCCGCCAACAGAACCAATCAGAACGTTGTCGCCAACTTTCAGGTTTCCGTTTTGTACCAGTGCTGTGGCCACTGGTCCCATTCTCTTGTCAAGCTGCGCTTCAATGATGACGCCTTCTCCCGGCACGGTGGAATCGGCTTTTAGCTCTAACAACTCGGACACCAGCAGGATTGAATCCAGCAAATCATCCAGCCCCAGCTTTTGCAGGGCGCTTACTTCTACGGTCAGCGTATCACCGCCCCATTTCTCAGAGGAGAGTCCATAATCGGCCAACTGCACCAACACCCGGTCGGGATCGGCATCGGCTTTGTCAATTTTGTTAACGGCCACAATAATGGGAATTTTGGCGGCTTTGGCGTGGTTAATGGCCTCAATGGTCTGAGGCATGACGCCATCATCGGCGGCGACTACCAAAATGGCGATATCGGTCGCTTGCGCGCCTCTCATCCGCATGGAGGTAAACGCTTCGTGGCCGGGCGTGTCTAAAAATACAATTTTCTGTTCGCCCTTTTCAACGGTGTAAGCACCGATGCTTTGGGTGATGCCGCCTGCTTCGCTGTCGACTACTTTGTGGCGACTTTCCCGAATGGAGTCCAGCAAGGTGGTTTTTCCGTGGTCAACGTGACCCATAATGGAAACTACCGGCCCCCGACCTATCAGGTTGTGGAACTTGGTCTCGTCCAGCTTTTTGCTTTCAGCGCCCAAGTGGCTGTATTCGCCTTCATGTTTTACTTTGGCGGTTTCTTCAATTTCAAATCCGAATTCTTTGGCCACCCCTTTGGCAAAATCCACATCCAGAGTCTGGTTAACAGTAACCATCATCCCTTTCATGAATAAATGCTTGATGACCTCGGTATCCCGCAAGCGCAGTTTTACCGCTAAATCACGAACCACAATGGGCTCATCAATACTGGTGACCTTCGGCAACGCATCAATAGCGGCTTGCTCTTCTTCTTTTTTCTGGCGAGCGTTGATACGAAGTTCATGAGGAGAGGGACGACGGGTTTGCTGACCTGAGGGACGACCTTGAGGGCGTCCTTGACCTCCCTGTGGCCTTTGTCCTGTTTGCCCCGGACGGTTTTGCCCACCTTGATATCCTTGTCCCGGACGGCTAGGCTGTCCACCCTGATACCCTTGTCCCGGACGGCTAGGCTGTCCGCCTTGATACCCTTGTCCCGGCTGGCCGGGTTGTCCACCTTGATATCCTTGTCCTGGACGGCTAGGCTGTCCGCCTTGATATCCTTGTCCCGGTTGGTTGGGCGGCTCTTGCCGTTGAGGTGCCTGAGGGGGCAACTGAGCCGCTGAGGCCGCTGGCTTTTCGATTGCTGCCTCAGTGGCTTTAGGCGCCACTGTTTCGTTGGGCTGTTTTTCGGACGGCGCCACTTTTTTATCAACGTTTTTATCAATTGGCTGTGGCTTGGCCGGTTCTTTTTTTACTTCCGGTGGTTTAGCACCGGCTGATTTGAATTTTGTGATCAAGCGATCGGCAACCGGTTGTTCAACAGTGCTGGAGTGGCTTTTGACCTGGACACCATGGTCACGGGCAAGTAAATCAATCACTGTGGCATTGCTGACACCCAGGATTTTAGATATTTCGTGGACTCTTACTTTTGGGGACGTCACAGTGAGGTGATTCCTTTCAGTTGGTCATTCAAGGCTTCCAATATAGCATCCGGGATCCCTCTTTTCAACGTCCGCTGAAACTTCTTCGCCTTTAATGCCTCAGCCAGACAGGTTTTATCCCTGCAAGCGTAGGCGGATCGTCCTTGTAAAGGCGGGTTTCCATCAATTGAAAAGTGGTGACTGCCATCGCTGGTAAGGCGAAGCATCCCTTCTCTAGGAAGGAGTTGACGACAATTTATACATTGGCGGTATGGAGTATTCGGCAAAACTGCCTCCGCAAGTGTTTAAGCCTCTTCTTTTTCTGTTTCTTCAGCCACTGCCTCTACATCGGGCGCAGTTGCTTCTGCTGAAAGCTCATCAGCAGGCTCCAAATGGGCTGAACTATCTTCGGCTTCTGGCGAGAACTCTCCGGCCGCAACGGGAATGGGGTGCCCGTCAACATCCATCTGCATTTCCATACCTTCAGGATCCTGCATGTATTCGGCAGGCGGGGCCGCCATCTGCTCAAAGTAAGCAAGGCCGCCTTCTTGTTCAATTTGGCTGATGCTTTTAATATCCAGCTTGAATCCAGTGAGTTTGGCGGCCAAGCGGACGTTTTGACCTTCTCTGCCAATGGCTAGAGACAGTTGATCGTCTGGAACAATCACCAAGCCACGGGCTTGACAGGGATCGTGCATAATCAAAACCCGGATGATTTTGGCAGGAGCAAGCGCATGCACGATAAACTCCATAGGATCCGGTGACCAGCGGATAATGTCAATTTTTTCGTTCTTCAATTCATTAACAATGGCCTGAATCCGGCTTCCCCGTGTTCCAATGCAGGCGCCTTGGGCGTCTACGTCAGGATCGTGAGAAATAACAGCCACTTTGGTTCTGAAACCGGCTTCACGGGCAATGCTTTTGATTTCAACCAGTCCGTCCTCAATTTCAGGAACTTCCAGTTCAAACACTTCCTTTACCATGGCGGCATGGGCTTGAGAAACCAGAATTTGAGGCACTCTGCCGGAATCTTTCAAGTCCAGCACATATACCCGTAGCTTGTTGCCAACCCGGTAGTATTCTGAAGGCAACTGCTCTTTAGGCGGCAAAATGGCTTCGGATTTGCCGATGTTCACAATCACGTTGCGGCCTTCAATTCGCTGAACAATAGCCGTGGTGACGGAGCCACGCTTTTCTTCAAATTCTTTTTGAACCAGTTTTTTCTCGGCTTCCCGAATTCTTTGGGTAATGACCTGTTTGGCGGACTGGGCGGCAATCCGGCCAAATTCATCGGGGGTAACCTCAATTTCCAAAATATCGTTCAATTCCACATCGGGCTTGATTTTGCGGGCTTCCTTCAGCTCGATTTCAGGCTCTTTGGGAATCTCTTCGCCTTCTTCGTCAAATTCCACATCCTCAGGATCGCTGAGGACTTTGACCACCCGCTTCAACTCATAAATACCAATTTCGCCAGATTTCTCGTTGAGTCGGCACTCGTGGCCAGTCAGGGTTTCCAGCTTGGCATACCGTTTATAAGCAGCCAGCATGGCTTCTTTCAAAGAGGAAATGACTACGTCCCTAGGGATGCCACGTTCCCGTTCCAGTTGTTCAGCGTGTTCCATTAACGCGGGGCCAACTTTAATCATGGTTAGGGCGTACCTCCTGTTTATAGGTTGATAATTCAGATAAATTTATAGGGTGTCACTCTCGGTTGAAGCGGTTAAATCCTCTTCTTCCGGGAATCGAATGACAGGGTTCAGGTAAACGGATTGGCTGGGGTCCAGACATACTTCAAAAAGCTTGCCCGTTTTGGGGTCTTTCAGGCTTAGTGCCTGTTTGGCTACGTCATAGCCTTGCAACGTGCCTTCGGCCACCGTTGGCAAGTCTGATACCAGGGTTTTAGCGGCTTTCTTTTTGTTCTTAATGTCCGGTGTCCCGGTGATGCGCACTGGTTCTCCCTGATAAAAGGCGAACTCACGCTCAGTTTTAATGGGGCGAAAAAGCCCCGGAGAACTGACTTCAAGGAAGTAGGCGGCATCGGTAAGCGAAGGAAGGGCTTCAATCAGAGTATCTAGCGAACGGCTAATGGCCTCGCACTCGCTAATGGAGATAGAGCCTTCTTTTAAATCCACATATAAGCGCAGGTACCAGTAACCCATCTCTTTTTCAAAGACGGTATCAACCAGAAAATATTTTTCGTCCAGGTGTGTTTCCGCCAAGCTGAAAACCGCTTGCTGAATGTCCTGAATCTGTTCCGGTTTGAACTGGATCGGTTTGACCGGCGCGTTTTTCATATTGGGATAAAGCACTCCTGAGAGATTAATGAACACTTGATGAGGAGATTGGACATTCACCGTTCAGCGAATTCCCTCCTTAAGAAAAGAAGTGGGTCCAGAAAAAATTGACCCACTTCTGACCATCATCAAGAAGTATTTGTGATTTTAGCATAAACAAAATTATGGCAAGCCGCTCAATCGCTACTTATATAGCAGGCTTTCCAGCGCCTGGAGCTGTGACAGGTTGCCCAAAGCCACCAGTACATCCTGCGCCGACAGCATTAAGTCTGGATCGGCGGCCACTTGGGATTGATCGGCGGCTTGTACTACTGCAATAATATTGACGCCTGTTTTTTCCCGGATTTTGGCATCCTTAAGGCTTTTACCAATCAACGTACACGCTGCGCCCACTTCCAGCCATTCTATCTGAGTGCCTTCCAACAGGCTAAACCGACCAAACATGGGATGTTTGCTGCTGACCGCTTCTGGATGGAGCTTACTTTCAAGACTTCGAACCTTTGCGATGAGTCGATCCGTTTCTAAAACCGGGTATTTCATGTGATTCATAATGTTGAAAATAAAGCTGACACTGGTTTCAAACTCTTCATGAATGACGCTGTCTACCCCGATGCGATGCAGGCGATCCACATCCACCCGGTAGCGGGAGCGCACCATGGCGTGGATGCCAGGATTGAGTTGCTTGGCCAGTTGTATGGTGGCTTCAGCGGTTCGGGTGTCCGGGAATGTAATGACCAGAATGTTGCTTTTGGCGATTCCGGCGTCTTCCAGTATCTCGGGGCGAGAAATATCGCCATAGAGGCAGGAAACCCCTTTGGCCTTTAATTTTCGAATGGTTTTCAGGTTCATCTCCACAATAGTGTAGGGAATATCTTTTTCGGCCAGGGCGGTGGCTAAATTGCGTGCAATGGGTCCATAGCCCGCAATGATCACCCGATTGGTCGGGCTTTCCAACTCTTCCAGGGCGGCCAGTGTTCCCTCGGCCTTTTTCAGTCTGGCCCTTAGGTAAGGGGCGGTCATGCGGTGCAATGCCCGTAGCACTAGCGGGGTGAGGAACATGGAAATAATAATGGCGTTAATCAAAAGCGGATTCCAGAAGCTGAGCAGTTTCTCCCAGTCTGGTACATGGCTCACCGTATCCAGTGTTCGGCCCAGCAATACAAAGGAGAACTCTCCTACCTGAAACAAAGACAGCCCTGCCCACAGGGCGGTGCGGTTTGGAAATTTTAGAACCCGCACCGCAGCATAGGCACAAGCCGCCTTTAGCAAAATTAAAAATAGGGTGACCCCAGCCACCAGCCAGATATGCTGGATCAGGAATCTGATATCAAACAATAGGCCCATGGAAACAAAAAACAGGGTGATAAAAACGTCTCGAAATGCCTTGCTATCAGAGATGATTTGACGGCAAAACAGGCTTCTGCTCAGAGAAAGGCCCGCCACAAAGGCTCCGGCCTCATAAGAAAGCCCAAGCAGGTGGGTAATGAGGGCCATGCCCAATCCGGTACAGACCAGCGCCAGTGTAAATACTTCTTTTTTGTTGGTGGAGGCCAGTCGATCCAGAAAAACAGGCACCAGTTTTAAGCTGATAGCGACCGCAATAGCTCCAAATAACAATGCCTTGCCCAGCACCCACCCAAGCTCCGATGCGGTACTGGGGTGAAAGGGCTGGGTTAAGGATGGTACCAGCGCCATGAGCGGGATAATAGACAAGTCCTGAATAATGAGGATGCCCAGAATCAGACGGCCATGATCGGAATCAATTTCCCGGTGTTCTTCCAGGCTTTTGAGTACGATGGCGGTGCTGCTGAGCGACAGAATTGATCCCAGCAGAAAGGCCAATTGCCAAGGAAAGGCGGCTAGATAGCGCAAGGCGAAGGTGAGAATCAGGGTGGTGAAACCGAGTTGTAAAATACCGGCCAATGGGGCCTGATAGCGGAGCTGCCGTAATTTATCCACCGATAAATCCAGGCCCACAATAAATAATAAAAAAATAATTCCGATTTGGGCCATGGTCTGGATTTCATCCATTCGCACCAAATTAAGCGCGTTTGGCCCCAGCAGTATGCCGGTGAGAATGAATGCCAGAAACGTGGGCAAGTGAAAGCGCTGCAGCACATAGGCCAGTATGGCCCCTATTGAAAAAATGAGGGCCAGAATGATCAAGACAGAGGACTCTGCCGTATCGGCACTTAAACCTGACAGCATAAACCCTGAACCCAATAACTATTCTTATATTAGTGTAACAGTTTTAGTGAGATGTTTTCCGGTGATTTTTTCGGGAAAAAGTCCTGACATTCTAGGGTTTGTGGTTTTAGCCCAAGGGTGATGAGGAATGGCCGCTTAAAAATAGAGGCTTTGGGTTATAATGGCCGCATAGTCATAGATGGATGTTCTTACTTGGCTCCGCTTTCATGAAAAATGACGTCTTTTCAGTTAGACAAGTTTCGGCGCTTGTGGTCGGGACTGGTATTTCAGGGCTTTTTACAGCCTTAAAGCTTTCTGCGGCAGGCATTAAAACCTTGTTGCTCACTAAGTCCGCTTTGGATGAAAGCAACTCTCGGTACGCCCAAGGGGGAATTGCCGCTGTTTTGCCCACTAACCCGGATGATTCACTTGCTTTACACTTGCAGGATACCATTCGAGCCGGGGCAGGGCTTTGTAATGAAGAGGCCGCCCGCTCTCTGCTGTCGGAAGGGTATGCTTCCATTGAGGATTTGTTATTTTACGGGGTTCCCTTTGACCGAAACCCGGACAATGCCCTTGCCGTCACCCGAGAAGCGGCCCATAGCGTCCAGCGCATTCTACATGCCGGGGGCGATGCCACCGGACATTCTGTAGAGATGGCCCTGATCGATAAAATTCGCAACGATCCACGGGTTGAGGTGATTGAGTACGCCCAGGTGGTTGAGCTGTTGATGGTGGATGGTCGCTGTCAGGGGTGTCGGGCGGTGGATTATCAAAACCAGCGTGAGGTTTTGGTTTACAGTCCTCACACGGTATTGGCCACCGGGGGGCTGGGGCGTATTTATAGCCATACCACCAACCCGGCCATTGCTACCGGCGATGGTATTTCGTTGGCCCACAGCGCCGGGGCGGATATTGAGAACATGGAATTTATACAATTCCACCCCACTGCTTTTTACCACAACGAGCAGCTGCACTTTTTGGTGTCAGAAGCCCTACGAGGGGAAGGGGGCATTCTGCGCGATCGTGATGGATTGCCCTTCGCCCAAAAATATCACCCGGATGGAGAACTGGCCCCCCGAGATATTGTAACCCGTGCCATTTACGCTGAAATGCGCGCGGTCAGTATGCCTTATGTCTATCTGGACATTACCCATCTTCCTGCTGAAACCATTGAAAAGCGGTTCCCCACCATCTTGACCAGCTGCCTGAAGTTTGGGGTGGATATTCGCAAGGACTGGATTCCGGTTGCTCCGGCGGCTCATTATTTAATGGGCGGCATTACGGTGGATGTAGAAGGCAAAACCACAGTTCCCGGCTTATATGCGGTGGGAGAAACGGCCTATACCGGGTTGCACGGAGCCAATCGCCTGGCCAGTAACTCCCTGCTGGAATGCGTGGTTTTGGCCCGCAGAGTGGCCCTGTATATTGCCCAATGTTCTGAAGTTGCACCGGTGGAACGACCTTTGCAAATGCCTCAGCAGTACGGGTTTGAGGCTGAACCTGCCATGTTGGCAGCTTTGTCTCAACTGCACCAGCTAATGTGGGAGCAGGTGGGGATTCTTCGCAGCGGCGTTGGGTTAAAACAGGCGTTGGCCAGCATTGATGCCTTGCTGGCTCAGGTTCAAACCGGGCAATGGCAAAAGGTCATTCCCACCGGCTTTGAATTGGCCAACCAATTAAATGTAGCCCGCTTAATTACACAAGCGGCCCTGACCCGTCAGGAAAGTCGTGGGGCTCATACCCGACTGGATTTCCCGGATGCGGAACTGTTGGCCCTGCCGTCGGTTGCTGTGGCGTTGGGCGGGGTTTGCTCTTAATGCCATCTGTGTGCGATGCTTCATTGTTTCCTGCCCCTGTAATATCTGCTCAACATGCCCTATCGGCGCATTCACAAGCCATTCGGCTGATTGTGGATGCCGCCCTGCTGGAAGATTTGGGTCAGGGCGATGTGACCACTGATCACCTGCCAGCATTGGCTCACCTTCAGCGGGAAGCCGTGATTCGGGTGCGTCAGGATTGCGTGGTGTCTGGCTTATCAGTAGCCGCTCTGGTCTTTCAATCGGTCGATTCCACGCTTTTATTTCAGCCTGTGGCCCAAAATGGTTGCTTTGCCAAAGCCGGATCCATTATTGGCACGGTGCAAGGTTCCATGGCCTCTATTTTGAAGGCGGAGCGAACCGCGCTGAATTTTTTGCAGCACCTCAGCGGCATTGCCACCGAAACCCGTCGTTATGTGGAAGCGGTGGCGGGAACTCAAACTCGCATTGCCCATACCCGAAAAACCACCCCCGGTTTACGATTGCTGGAGCAGCAAGCGGTGTTGCATGGCGGTGGCTTGCCCCATCGCTTTAATTTGGGTAGTTGCGTGATGCTAAAGGATAACCATTTACAAGCGCTGGCTGAGACCACGGATAATCCCATCGCTGAAGCCATTCGGCTTTTAAGAGCCCGCATTTCCCATACCACCAAAATTGAGGTGGAGGCCGATCGGCTGGAGCAGGTTCAGCAGGCGGTGGCCGGGGGCGCTGATATCATTTTGCTGGATAATATGGCCCCGCCCATGATTCGGGAAGCCTTGGCCATTATTCAGAAACGGGCTATTTCTGAGGCCAGTGGGGGCATTTCTCTGGAAACCATTCGGGCTTTTGCGGAAACGGGGGTGGATATTATTTCCACCAGTAAAATTACTTTGGGCGTTCCTGCCATTGATATTGGGCTGGACTTGGATGCCCCGGCGAGCTAAGTATTAATCCACAAAGCGATATTTAAGCAGTGTCCATAAGGCGGAAATGCCGTCTTTCCAGGTTATTTTCTTGCCTTCATCAAAATTTCGTCCGCAATAGGAAATGGGCGCCTCATACAGTCTTGCGCCTTGTTTGAGTACTTTGGCCGTAATTTCCGGCTCAAAGTCAAAGCGATTGGCGTGAATCACCACGTTTTTGACATAGTCGGCTTTAAAGGCCTTATAGCAGGTTTCCATATCGGTAAGGGTGGTGTTGTACAGGATGTTGGTAACCAGCGTTAAAAACTTGTTGCCAAAATAATGCAGCACGTTAAAGGCCCTGACCGGCTTTCCCGCAGTAAGCCGACTGCCGTAAACCACATCGGCCTTGCCATCCAGAATTAATTGAATGAGTTCGGGGTAATCTTTAGGATCGTATTCCAAATCCGCGTCCTGAATCACGATAATATCGCCCGAGGCGTATTGAAGCGCAGTTCGTAGGGCCGCCCCTTTGCCCTTATTTTTTTCGTGAAAAATCACCTGGTAAGGGCTTTTGCCTTCGTAGCGCTTCAGAATATCTCGGGTGCCATCGGTAGAGCCATCGTCCACCATAATAATTTCTTTTTGCAAATCGCAAAAATTAACAGCTTCCACTTTATCCAGCAGCGCCACTAAAAAGCTCACTTCATTATAAACAGGAATTAAAATACTGATGGTTTGAGGCTTCTTCATCATCATGGGGTATGCTCTGGTAGACTGGCCAGTAATTCGCTGGCCGGACGATAGGTCGGGCTAATCATCAGGCATTGTTTCAGCATCAGTCGGGCTTCTTTGATATGATCCAAAGCGGCGCTATATTGGCCTAGGTGAAAGTAAATTTCGGGATCGTTGGGCAAGGTTTTCTGGCCCTGTAACAGGTATTTCCCGGCCCGGTTCAGCCAACCGGCGTTCATCAGGGCCCGCCCCGCGAATTTGGGGGTTTCCAGATTGATTTGGGTTAAAAGATCCACATGGCTTAAAAAGCTTTCCAGATAGTCTGTTTGCTGGGCGGCGATCAGGTTGGCCAAATCGCTTTCCATATGGTTCCTGATCTGAAAAATAGTGGGGTAGCTTCGCAGTTGACGATGAATCAGCCCATACAGCGCAATGCACCAATGGTTTTGCCTGACCGCCAGCATTTTGCCCCAAGCCTGTTGCATAGGCTGTGTTTTTCCTTGCAACATGGCACAATAGCCTACCTGATAGTGATCCCCCAGCTGTTGGTACAGCTTGGCGGCCTCGCTATATTGGGATTGAGCTCGAAGAATGATTCCCATCAACTCGTAAACCGCTCTTTGTTCTTCAGCGCTTTCCGGTTGAGACAGGAAGGGACGCAAAGCTGCTTCCGCCTTGGCCGGGTCTTTATCCCGGAACATAAAATCCCTGGCTTCCTGAATGTAGGACAAGAAAGCCACGTCGTTATCCTTCCCGCTTGGGCGAGCTCGGTTTGATCAGGTTGACGGCCTCAATGGCCTCGTTCAATCGAATTGCCTGAGCCTGTTCAGTGGCTTGACGGTTACTTTTTTTGATTTCCTCGAAAATCTCTTCCCGGTAAATGGTGATTTGTTTGGGGGCTTCTATGCCAATTTTGACCGCATCGCCTTTGGTTTCCAAAATTGTAATTTCAATTTCGTTGGCAATGATGATCTTCTGGCCGGTTTTCCGGGTCAGTACCAGCATGCCTATTCCCCCTTGTCAGCGGATGCCGGGGATGAAACCGGAGGCGCTCCTTTGGCTTGCTGTTGTAGCACATCGTCAGGCAGGAGCCGGGTTTTGGTGTTGTAGCCACTTTCGTGCAAAACAACCTGAAGCGCTTTGCGACTGGCCTGATTGACCACAATGGGGCCTAGCAGGTTGGTGGTCATTTTGCTGGGATCTTCCTGGGGAATATTGACAATGGTCATCACCAGCGCGTCTTCGGCGTTTTGAATCAGTAATTGTTCGGCGGTTTCATCCGATAGAACAAACTCATAATCAATACCAAATAATTTGGGATTGGTTACCACAAAGGCCAGCTCAGCGTCATCGGCCGATTGAAGCCACTTAAACGGTGAATCCTCTGCATGATCCAGGATGACATAACGTCCAGAATCACTGAAACCCAAAATCGGCTCAATGAAATGGATGACGCGATCATCATCGACCGAGACTTCTCCAAATCGCGCGGTTTGAATTGTTTTGTTAGCCATTTGGGGTTCCCATTCTCACCAACTTTTTACTTTTTATTTCATTCTTGTATAATATCGTCTCAGGGATGTATAAGATGTAACGATACCTAAACCATTTTAAAGAAAAAGTCATAAATGGGCCAGTTTTTCTAAACTTTTTGCAGGTTCGTTCGATGACAGAGGGACAATATTTCACCAAAAGGACACTTGAGGGATGATTGGGATCGCAAAATGATAAGCATCACGCAACAGGATTTGGAGCGGCTTTTGAAGGAATCGGAGCAGATTGCCAATGATTGGGATACCTATCTGCAATTTCGTCAAAACCGGGATGCCATTTTAAAAGAATTCATGCCCAGCGAAGGCGTTAATTAAGCACTTTCCATAGAAAGCAGGATGAGTGAGGCTGTTTTCTGGGGGTAAAGTTCCTGTTTTTTAATTTCAAAAAACCGAAGATTTACTGCTTTGGGTCTGACAACACATCCGGTATAGTAGATGAACTGGCTTTTAGCTGGCCTGTTTTGTCGGGCTGAAGAGGCGTTTTGAAACGATGTTGTATGTGGAAGGCCCGTTGGGTTCTGGAAAAACCACGCGTTTAATTCAAGAAACGGCACACTTGCTGGAAACCCGCCCAGCCTCTTCGGTGTTGGTGCTGTGTAGCAATCACGCCCGTCAGCAGGCATTTATGGCACGTTTGCTGGGGGGGCGGCAACATGCGGTGGCCCAGTTGCCTATTTATACCTATGCGGGCTTTGCCAGAAACACTTTGTTTAATTACTGGCCGTTGGTTGAGCAGGAGATGGCGGGGGTTCTGAAAAAAGGCGCTGCCGCCATTCGGCCTGAGTTGTCGGGTTTGGAAGATACGGAACTGATTTTAAAGTGGTTGTTAGCCCGTTTGCGAAAAGAGGCGGAGCAAAAGGGCCAAAGCGTTTTTGAGAATTTTCCAGGTTCCGATCAACATATCCTCAAACAAATTGTACGGCGTTTGCGGTTGCGCTCCGAAAATCAGCTGACCCGCAAGGATATGCTGGAGCGCTCTATTTTGCTGGATGAAATGTGTCGCCCGGAAGTGAGCTGGCTGGAAAAGCAGTTTGACGTGGAAAGCTATACGCTGCGGGTATTAGACCCCAATAAGCAGCTGGATATTTTTAGCAGTTTGCTGAAAAAAGATAACGCCATGTCTCAATGGTTGAAAGCGGATGTAAAGCACCTGGTGGTGGATGATGTGGATGAAACCATCGTGGCTCAACAACGCTTGATTGAGTACCTGTCGCCCACTTTGGAGACTTTGATTTTAGCGGCGGATGTGGATGGAGGCTCTCGTCGGGGGTATTTGAACGCTTATCCTTATGACTGGAGCGCTTTAAAAGCGTTGCGCCCGGGTCAAACCGTGGCGCTTGCCCGAGAGGATGCCGTGTATCAGGCTGGCCAAACGCTGCTGACCAACTGGAAAAGCGAGCGGGACTTTCAGCCAATGCCCGCTTTGGTAAGCCTGGATGATCGCTTTATTACCCGCGTGGAAATGCTGGAGCAGGTGGTGGAAGACATTTTGGCCCTGCTGGAGTCCGGTTATGGGGCCGGGGATTTTTGTGTGGTGTTGCCTAAAACCGATTTCATCAGTTTTTACCATTTGCAAAGTCGGCTCAGCCAGCGGGGCATTCCGGTGCAATTGTTGTCGGGAACCAAACGGCCTAGCGATAATCCTAAGTGCAAAGGCTTTATTTCCCTTATTCAATGGGCCAACGCCGCACAATGGAAAATTTACCCCACCCGCTGGGAAATTAAGACCGTTTTAACCCATGTGCTGAATTTCCACCAATTGCCGGAAATCAGCGGTGAAATGCTGGATCAATTGTCTCAGAGTGTGCATGACTGGCTGGGGCAATCGTCGGAAGGGTTTTACCCCTTGCCTCCCACCGAAACGCTGCCTTTTGCGCTTTCAGTCTTTGCCCAGCAGCGCTACCATTTATTGGCTCAGTGGTTGCAAAAGGCTGCCACACTGGGCTTTGATCAACAGTTGTATTCGGCTTTCAAAGAGATTTTAGCCCAGCATTCCACCCCCCGAGACGGGTATTCGGATTTGAACCGCATTATTCAAAGTTATCTGCGCCAGCGGGCCATTTATGAGGGACTCACGGAGATCACCGGGCATCAGGGTGTGGTGGCGGGCGATGATTTTAATCGCCGGTGGCTGGAGCAGGTGAAAAGCGGTACCATGGCTGACACGCCGGAAATGCCAGAGGCCATTCACCCGGAGTCGGTGATTATTGGCACCCCTCAAAAAATGATTGATTTGGAAATTTACCGCAAAATCCAGTTGTGGCTGGATGTGGGATCTCGTGAGTGGGCTCGCAGTGACAATGCCCCGCTATACAACGCCTGGGTGCATTCCGCCGTATGGGATGGTTCAACCACCGCCTTTGGCGAGGGCTTTAACGAGGCGGTGATTCGCACCCGAGCCGGACACATCACCCGCTCCCTGCTGTTGCTGGCTCAGGAGCGGGTAAAGGCTTATGCCAGTGAGCTGGATGATTTGGGCGGCGCTCAGGTGGGCTTATTGAAGTGTCGGCTGTTGAATAAACCTGAGGCGGTGAAGGATTTGCACAATTTGGAGCGAGCCACTTTACGCCCCGATCAGGCCCCTGTGCTGGATTATCGGCAAGGCACCATGGCCATTAGCGCCGTGCCGGGGGCGGGTAAAACCTTTGTAAACGTGGAAATGTTGCTGGAACTCATTCAGCGAGGAATTGAGCCCGATCGTATTTTGGTGCTGACTTATATGGATAGTGCCGCCAAAACTCTGCTAGGGCGCTTAAAAAAGAAGTTATTTGGTATTTCCAGTAAGTTGCCGGTGGTGTCTACCATTCACAGTTTGGCCTTGCGTATTTTAACGGAAAACGATCACGCCATTCTGGCCGGGTTTCTCCCGGATGATATGACTATTTTGGATGATTATGGCCGGGGAGACATTCTATTAAAAGTGGCCACTTTGACTCAGCCTGAATCCACTAAAAATTTATCGGATTGGCAACGGGCCATTGATCGGGGCATGAGTCACTGCAAAATGTTTGGGGTGACAGAATCAGCCATTCAAACCCAAATTCAGGCCATGCCGGGCAACTTTCGCTTAAGTGAGTTTTTGCCCGCTTTCCAGCTTTACAACCACGAGTTGCATCACAGTGGCTCGCTAGATTTTACGGATCTCATCATTAAGGCCGTGGAAATTTTACGTTGTTTCCCCGATATTCGAGAGAAATATCAGCAACAATTTACTTATATTATTGAGGATGAGGCTCAGGATTCATCTCGCCTGTTGCAAGACTTTATCGCCTTGCTGGGCGGGGAAACGCCCAACCTGATTCGCACTGGTGACACCAATCAATCCATTACCACCACCTTCAGTTCGGCGGATACTTCCGTGTTTCGGGAATTTGTGAAAAACGCGGCCCTACCGGTTCATATGACCCATAGTGGCCGTTGCGCCCCTGAAATTATTGATCTGGCCAACTTCTGGATGGAATCCGCCAGTGGCTTGCCCGGACTGGAGCAGGCCTTTCAGCCGGTGAAGATGTTGCCGGTGCAAGGTCAAAATCCTGAATTGTTGTATTCGCCTAGCGCTCAATTATTTGAGCTGGACAAGATGGAAGAGTCGTGGCTGGTGGAGCGTATTCTGCAAATTCGCGCCGATCAGCCGGAAACCGCCATTGCCATTCTGGTGCGTACCAACTCTCAGGTAAACCGGCTGACCGGGTTGTTGCATCAGGCCAAAATTCCGGCGGTTAGTTTGAGCGATCAACTGAATGTGAATCCCATTTTTTCCCTGATTGTCACCACCCTCAAGCTGTTGGCCACCCCCAGCGATTTAGCCCTGCAAAGTCGCTGGTATCAACTTCAGGTAGATGCTCAACTCATCCCCGAAAACCAGGCCCGCAAGGCCTGGATGGAAAGCCAGCCGCTGATTTATCAATCTCCTCTAACCCTCACGGATGAAATTGTTAAGCAATGGCATTACGATTTTCTGGATTTTGGCAGGCAGGCGGCAGGCAGCAATATTAACGGGCTGGTTGCCCGCATGGCGGATCGGTTTTGCCTGTCGGTGGCGGATCGCAGCAACGGCTATTTGTGCGCGTTAATGGCGCAGGATATTTTAAATAGTTTCCAGCATCTGGTTCATTTATCGCCGCTGGAAATTGTGATTCAGCAGTTTGATGCCTTTCAAAAATCCTGGCGAGGCAAAAAAAGTTTTGGGGATGTCTTGTCCCAGAACGCTCATCAGGTGGTGCAGGTGATGAGCATGCATAAGTCCAAGGGGCAGGAGTTTGACGTGGTATTTATGCCTTTTCTGCAAGCGGAAACCTTTCCCCATGCCGCCGATAGCATTCGTTTTGATGAGGCGGATAAATTGCTTCAGGAGCTGGATCGCATTGATCTTAAAGCCGCTGGGCAAAGCTTGTCCGACACTTATCAGCTGGATAAAAAGCGGGAAAAAATTGAGGAGGAGGCCCGATTGGTTTATGTGGGGCTGACCCGTGCCAAACGCGCTTTGTATTTATCGGCGCATACGCAAGCTATGACCCGGTATCATAAATTGCGAAAAATGGAGCCTGCGATGGCGTTTCAGGTGATTAAAGCCCAGTTGCACCCAATGACCGATAACGTGGTTGCCATTCGGGAGGCTCAAAATGCCCAGGCCACTTGAATTTACCCAAATTTCTTCGGATGCCTTTAAATCCTGGAGTCGGTGCAAGCGACAGTTTTTTTACAAGCACGTTAAAAAAATGCAGTGGCCCGCTGATATTCAGCATTTTCGGCTGGGGCGGGATGTGCATAAATTGCTGGATTATCAGGCCCGTGGGCTGGATTGCGGGTTGCTACTGGCCAACGCCCCTATGGATGTGAGGGTGAGTTGGCAAAAACTTCTCAATCACCCCATTGCCCATTTGCCGGTGATTGCTAATGAGTGGGCCTTTCATACCCCAATTTCTACCGAAGAGGGTTATACCGACTGGCTGACAGGTCGAATCGATCGGGTGGCCCGTAGGCAGGATATGGTTTTGGTGATTGACTGGAAAACCGGCACGGGTGTTCCTCGCAACCCGGAGCTGGACTGGCAAACCCGCCTTTATTTATACGCCTTGTTGGAAGTGGCGCACACCCCATCGGCGGAAGATTTGGGGCTGAACCCCCATGGGCCGCTTCAGCCCGAGCAGGTTCAATTTGTGTATGTGGAAGTAAAGGCCGATACCCACACCCCGGTGAGAGAAGTGGTTTTGCCCTATAATTCGGCCAAGCATGAGGCCACCCGACAAACCTTGCAGGCCATTGTGTCGGCCATGGCGGTGGAGGAAGAGTACGCCTTGCCCGAGAGCCTGCAATGCCCGGATAAGTTTTGCTCCTATCGAACCATTTGCGGCATTGATCAATAGTTTTGCTAAAACGGGGCGTTGTTACCGTCTGGATAGTATCAATACTAAAAGCCCCTTATCCGCTGGGAAAAGGGGCTTTTAGCGTTATAAAAAAGGGTTGGTTACGCTGGGTTTATTAAGTCCCAACGGTCCAGGAGTTCATGTACTCAGTCATTTCAGAGGTCAGAACATCGATAGACACACCCATTGCCTGAAGTTTCAGGGTAGCAATGTCGTGATCGAAGCTGGCAGGCAGAACGTGAACGTTATTGGACAACTTGCCTTTGTTCTTCACCAGATATTCCACAGCCAATGCCTGGTTGGCAAAGCTCATGTCCATGACGCTGGCAGGGTGGCCTTCGGCAGCGGCCAGGTTGATCAAGCGGCCTTCGCCCAGTACCAGTACCCGGCGTCCGTTGCTCATGGTGAACTCTTCCATGAACTCACGAATTTGCTGGCGGCCTTTGGACATAGCGGCCAAGGCTTCCAGGTTCAATTCTAAATCGAAGTGACCGGAGTTGCAGACAATGGCGCCGTCTTTCATTGCTTCAAAGTGCTTTTTGTCGATTACGTGGCGGTTGCCGGTCACGGTGACAAACACATCGCCCTCTTTGGCGGCTTCGGTCATGGGCATTACCCGGAAACCATCCATAACCGCTTCAATGGCCCGAATGGGGTTGATTTCGGTCACGATTACATTGGCGCCCAAGCCACGAGCCCGCATGGCGCAGCCTTTGCCACACCAGCCGTAGCCAACGACCACTACATTTTTGCCTGCCAACAGAATGTTGGTGGCCCGGATGATACCATCCATGGTGCTTTGGCCGGTGCCGTAGCGGTTGTCAAAAAAGTGTTTGGTTTGCGCGTCGTTTACGGCAATGGCAGGCCAGGGCAGTTTGCCGTCTTTTTCCATGGCTTGCAAACGCACAATGCCGGTGGTGGTTTCCTCAGTACTGCCGATCATATCGGTAATCAGGTCGGGGCGCTCTTTCACCAGGGTGGCGACCACATCGGAGCCATCATCAATAATAATTTGTGGCTTGTGATCCAGGGCGATATTCACGTGCTTGGTGTAGGTTTCCACCGATTCGCCTTTCAGGGCGTAGACGGAAACGTTGTAATCCTGAACCAGAGAGGCGGCCACGTCATCCTGGGTGCTGAGCGGGTTGGAGGCGATTAGCACGGTTTCAGCGCCACCAGCTTGCAAGGTGCGGGCCAGATTGGCGGTTTCCTTGGTGATATGGCAGCAAGCGGCGATACGAATGCCCGCAAACGGCTTTTCTTTGGCAAACCGCTCACGAATTTGCGCCAATACGGGCATATCCCGATTAGCCCACTCAATTTGCTTTTTGCCCTGAGGGGCCAGGGAAGGATCTTTGATTTCGTTGGGAATCGCTGTCATCACGGGCATATCGAACTCCTAAAATTTAATCAGGTCGACGCTCTGCATAGGCGACGCCTTGGCTTACTTTACCAAAGAAGCAATGTCAAGCCAAGTCGACATATTACTTTGGGTTTGCGACTTTTAAAGGGTGGTTTGGCATGGCAAGCTGGCAGGCTGAATGGGTGTTCACGCCGCAAGCCCACAGGTGCTGGATTTGCACTGATTTATTCTTCTTCCAGATTACGAGATAAGGCTTCTTGAGTGGTCATAATGGTTTTTAGCTCGTCAATGGCGTTGGTGGCTGTCAGGAGTTTGGTTTTTAAAATTTCATCGTCTTCCAGTCGCTCTCTGGCTCCGCCCCGATAAATTTTACGATACCGGTTGGAAACCCGCCAATAGCTGATGGCTGATTCCAGATTGCCAATGGCTTTTTGAATCAGTTGATAGGTCTGAAATTGTTCTTCTCCGTGCTGAAAGGTGTTTTTAAAGCGGGTATTGGTCAGGCTTACTTTTTGGCAAATGGCGCCTAGCTGCTGTAAGGAGACGGTTGCATCTTCCTCAGACAGTCGTTTACCTACTTTTAAAAGTTCGCCACTAATTTTAGCGGCTTTCTCCACATAGCGGGTATAAATGTCTCTGGCGCGAATATCCTGGCCCACAATAACAGAAGCTTCTCCCCATAAGCCGTCACTGGCCAAATTGTCCAGTTTGTTTAAATCGTTCTTTAGTATTTCCAGATCAGTCGGGTTTTGATAACGGGCTTCGGCCTGAACGGTTTTTTCCGCTACTCCCCATTCGGAGAATAGGCAAAACCCAACCGCTGCCGTTATACTGAGGGCAATCCATTGATATAAAAACCGCTTGTTCATCATTTCAGTCCACCCATCAGTCCACGCACGGAATCGTTCATTACTGATTGTATTTTAGCCGCTTGCCAGGGAATTGGGCGCTTTTTGGCCGAAGGGTTCCAGAAGTTGCAAGCCGAGTCAGGCAATCCTGCTCTATTGATTGTTTTTATTTTAATGTAGCACCCTGCGCCCGCTTCGTCGTCCGCAATTTGAATTAAACAAGGAGTCGCCCATGAGTGACCGCTGTTTTAACCTGCTGGAAACGGCTCAGGCTCGAATCGCTTTGCTGGTGAAATTGGGCAATCGTTTATTGGCGGGGATTTTGTTAATGGGTGGGTTATTTTGTGTAATGTCCATAATGTTTACACAGTTGCTCAAGCAACCCGAGCAGGCTTTACAGCTTCAGGCTTTTGCTTTTAATTATTCTGATTTTGCCAAGGTTGAAAAAGGGCGAGTGCTTTCTGCGCGGGAAACCACCTCCCCCGAAAACGCGGGGCTTGAGGACCCTAACTGGGATGGTACCCTTGCTGGGGCTTCCCTGGGCTTGGCGGTCGGCCGGGACTTGCCTGTAATCGGCTGGGTTATTGGGCCGGTAGTGGGTGCCATGCTTGGTTATCAGCTGGATAGCCACATCTAGTGCTTTGAATCTATGGTCCCCTATTTATTGTAGATCTTCGGGCTAGGGACAAGTTAAATCGCTTGGCCGATGATGGGACCCATCTCCGTTAGGTACCATAAGAGTGTGTAGAAGGCTTCCCTTGCAGGCGGCTTCAAGTTAATTGTGGTGCCGTTATGAACCTGAATGAAGAATGCTTGTTGCAGTTTTTGAAAAGCGATGGGAGCGTGATGCCGGAACGGCAAACCAAACAGACCGATCAGAGCGGGCTGGCCGCTGAACTTAGCCGCATTTTCAGGCGTAATCAGTACGTATCCTTTCCACCCGCCATTCTGGTCCGCCGTTCGCCAGATGAATAGGCTTTGCCATTGATTTGAACCAGCGTTCTGATGTTTAGGGTTAGGGGTTTTTCGCATCGATTGGGTCGGACATGCGGATGGTGCTGGGGTTTTATATACTTTTAAAGGGGTTGAAAAGATCGGGGAAAAACCCTTGTTCTGTCATGCTGAAAGTCAATCAGGGTAAGGCTTGAGGGCCAGAATTAAAGTTTTTTGGCATGTGGTCTATATTATATATATAAGATTTCACTCGCTCCTCACCTGCCATTTCAACGACTCAACACTGACTTTTCAAGCTTCACTTCAACTTGCACTTACAGTTAACTCCTCATAGCGCGCACAGCTTACTTTAGGCTGTGCTTTTTTCTTTGGAACGCTTTCTAAAAGAAGCGTTTTCCGTGTTTTTACGGGTTTCTATTTTCCACAGCCTGTATTGGTCCGGTTGTGGAATATACGATACCTTAAAATAAGGCTAGAATAGAGGCTATTGGCTTAACCTTCCGTTTGTTTTAACCATTGATAAAAGCACAGGCCCAGCCGGAGGCTATTTAGGCCATAGATTGCCATTGCAGGCTAAAAATTTTTTAACACAAGACACAGAAAGCATTGATAGATGAGACTTTTAGAGCTAACAGAGCCGGTGATGCTCACTATTTCCGTCAACGATTACGCCATGGAAGCCCAGCGGCTGATGGCTCAGCAACAGTCCGGCTGGATTGTGGTGCTGGAAGGGTTGCAAATGATTGGGGTGGTGTTTGCTCAAGAACTGGGTGCATTACCACCAGCCACCTTGAACGACCTAGACGTTCGCGAGTATTTGCGCCCCTTTCCGCTCACCGTGAGTAGTGATGTATCAATAGAGGAAGCCAAACGGCAGTTAATCCGCAGCGGGCTGGATTTTATGGCCGTTATGGAAAACAATCAGCCCATCGGCATTTTAACCCTGGCCAGCCTGGAGCAAAAACGTTTACAGCAGCGCCAAGCGGGTTGAGTTTGAATCAGGAGCCGTATTTGCGCTGGAAATCGGAGGCTCGCACTTCGTGCACCCAGCGACTGAATTGCCAATGATCATAACTGCGGCAGTATTGGGTCAGGGTTGTCAAAAGTTCCCGCCCGGTATTGCTTTTTCCCTCAAACCAGTAATGCCCCTGACCTTCTACCCGACTGATTTCCGTATGCACAATTTTGCCAATCAGATCACCCGGCTTGGGCGGCAGTAACAAAATGCTGGTTAACCACTCCATTAAAACCCGCTCAGGCGGGTAATTTGGCTTGGTATGCGCTTTCAGGTGGGTGCTGAACGCTTCCAGAATCAAGGGGAAATATCCTTTCAGGGACTTCTCTCGGATAAAGTATCTCCCCATTCTATCAAATATTATGCGTGCTTGACCCCACCGATTTACCGGATTGACACCGTGCGCTTACTGAAACTCGGTTTCATACACCCATTTCTTATCGTAGAACTTCAATATGGGGCGCCGTTCTTCCCATTCTACCCAGGCCAGTGCATGTCGGGGTATTTTTTGTTTTTGAGTGGGGCGGTATGTGCTCATACGATGCACCGGTACCACGCCCACCACTCTGCCTTGGCGAATAATGACCAGGGTTTGGTAAACAGGTACCCTGGCGCTTAAG
Source organism: Vampirovibrio sp. (assembly GCF_041737375.1). NCBI lineage: Bacteria > Bacillati > Candidatus Melainabacteria > Vampirovibriophyceae > Vampirovibrionales > Vampirovibrionaceae > Vampirovibrio > Vampirovibrio sp. Next base: position 294,723 of record NZ_JBGSRV010000010.1, on the reverse strand, counting down.
CCCTGTGGCCTGCTGCGGGTGGGTAAGGATGTTGGGGGTAGGGCTGCCGGTGGGTTTTCGGTATTTTCTATCTCGGTTTCCACCTCCGTTTCCAGAGGGGGCAAGGGTGAGGTTGTTACCGGTGGCACTGCTTGTGGCGGTTTTGGACCGTAGTCGTCCAGTGTTTCTATATTGGCTTTGATAGAGCCATCCATGCCATCGCCGGGTTTAATCAGGTAATAGCCTTTAGGCAGGTGAAGATTTTGGTAATGCAGGGTTTGCTCAACACGGACCAGAGCGTAAGGGGTGTAATCCTTGTTTTTGCGATCAAAATAGTCACTCAACTCCTCGGGATCTACGTCCACATAGTCTCTGGGGCCAGCCATCCAGAATTTTTGAGGCGGATCGGTCCCGGCTTTTCCCTGGCTGCGGCCGGGATCATCAAACAAATCTTCGGCATTGCCCGACTTGGCTTTGGTCCACTTTCCATCCCAAGCCCAGCCCCTCGCAGGATTTATCAGGGTGAGGGCTACGCTTAAAAAGGCAATGGCCAATAGGCGCTTCATAAAAGATTGCTCCGTTGCCGCAGGGACTTCAACTGTTGTAAACCGTATCGGTCTGTTTTTCCAAAACCTTTGAAAAAAACGAGCGCAGGCTGGGCCGGATCGGCAATCTTGTTTTGTGGTTGGCAGGCCAATGAGCATGTCTTAGGCGTTTTTTAGCGCCCGAATGGTGGCCGGAATATCTTTGGATTTAAACACGGCGGAACCCGCCACAATCACATTGGCCCCCGCCGCTTTGACGGCCCCGCTATTTTGGGGCGATACACCGCCATCCACTTCCAGAAAAATAGGCCGATCGGCAATGAGCGCTTTAACTTGGGCCAGTTTTTTCAGGCTATTGGGAATAAAGCTTTGGCCCCCAAAGCCGGGATTGACGGACATGACTAAAATTAAATCCAGCTCATCCAGTACGTTTTCCAGCACGGACACCGGGGTGGCAGGGTTGAGAGACACCCCAGCCTTACAACCCAGCCTGCGAATTTCGGTGAGGGTTCTGTGCAGGTGCGGACAGGCTTCAGCATGCACGGTCAGCACGTCGGCCCCGGCATCCCGAAAGTGGGACAAATAGCGATCTGGCTGTTCAATCATCAAATGCACGTCAAAGGGCAGCTTGCTGTGCTTGCGCAGCGCCTCAATAATGGGTGGCCCAAGGGTCAGGTTGGGTACGAACATGCCGTCCATCACATCCACATGCACCCAATCCGCGCCGCTGGCCTCCAGGCATTGCAGGGCTTCTCCCAGTTTGGCAAAGTCAGCCGACAGGATGGAAGGCGCAATCAGCACTTGCGTGGGGTCATACACCGGGGCGAAAGAACTCATGGGGGATTCACTCCTTGGGGAAAACACAGCCAACTTTCTCATATAATCACAAATAGGCTATGATGGAACCCATCCAATCAGGTGAAGCGGACCCATGGGCATTAAAATCAAGAATAACAGGTTTCTAAAGGTTTTTTTATCTCAACTGGCCGGACAGCCATTGCGGTTGATTCGGGCCTCCTGGCGGGTGGATGGAACCGAATACGATCCTGAGGCCCAGACCCTGTTAAACTCGGGCAAGCCTGTGATTTATGCCCTGTGGCATGGACGCATGTATTGTCTGTTTAAGGCGGTACCGCTGGACAGTGTGGCCATTCTGGTCAGCCCCAGTAATGATGGGGAATTTATTACCCGCTTGGCCCGCACCATTGGGTTTCGGCATTTCGTACGAGGATCGCACAAGCGAGGCGGAACACAGGCTATTTTAGGTTTGCGAAAAGAGCTTCTGGAGCGAAATCATTCCATTGCCTTTACGGTGGATGGCCCACGAGGGCCTCGCTACAAGGTAAAGCCGGGTATTATTCGTTTGGCTAGCCAGACCGGAAGCCCCATTGTGCCCTTAGGGTCCTCCACCCAATGGTTGCTCAGCAAGTTTGAGAAATCTTGGGATCACTACCATGCCCCCTTGCCCTTTACGGGCATGCAACTGGTGTATGGCAAACCCCTGCATGTGCCAGAGAACCTGAGCGAGGAGCAAGTCCGCAGCCATTGCGCCCATTTGGAGGCGGAGTTGATGCGGGTGAATTTGCATGCGGATGCCCGCTATGGATTTCATCAGCAGGAGCGGCTCTAAAAATTGAATTTCTCTCGTACAATAAATGTATGAGCATTGCCCTTTCCCATCATCGTTGTATTTTGTCTCACTCGGTGCAAAACCGGCCGATTGAGGGCGTATTTTTTGGCCCGTCTCAGCCGGAGCAGCTCAACAGCCTTATTATTGGGGTTTTTCACGGGGATGAGGCCATTAGCGGGCAGTTGCTGACCCGGTTTGTGGCCCAGTTGCAAGCGGGGCAGTTTGCCCAAGCCCCCATTGATTTTAATGACCAGCCCACCTTGATTATTCCGGTGCTAAACCCGGATGGCTTGGCTGCTGGCACCCGGATGAACGCCCATCAGGTGGATCTCAACCGCAATTACCCCACCCCGGATTGGCAGGAAGATAACTTGAACACTCCCTATTATTCCGGCAAGGCGGCTGCCAGTGAGCCAGAAACCCGCTTGGTGATGGCCCTGATTGAACAGTATCAGCCCCAAAAGATTTTAACCGTTCATTCCCCTTACAAAGTGTTGAACTTTGACGGACCCGCCCGAGCGGTGGCGGATGCCATGTCGGAGGCGTCCGGCTATGAGGTGGTGGAAAGTATTGGCTATCCCACGCCCGGTTCTTTTGGGACTTATGCGGGCAAAATTCGTCAAATTCCGGTGGTAACGCTGGAGCTCCCCCCCGGTTTGGATGAACCCTTTGACCCCGAACTCCCCCCCGCGGAATCTCTGGATCAGGTTTGGGCCGCCAATCGCAATGCGCTTGAGGCTTTTATTCGCTTCTAACTTCTCAGGTTACCAGCTAAACCAAGATGGCTCATGGTTTGGGTCGGCAGGTCTTGGCCCATCGCTGGATATAGCTGTGGTGTGCAGAGTGCCTCGACTTCCGATGCGCCCATCGTAGTAAATAAAGGCCTCCATCATTTTGCCTGCCCCATTGGTTGTACTGCTCGTTTGCCTGCCATCAGGGTCGATGAGTACTAAAATTGCATTATTAGTGGCGGTGCCGCCAAAACTGCGATGGTATAGTTGAATTATTGAACCATTATGCATTCTCAAGCACGGCTGCCCGCCGGAGCATGATACAGCGACCCCAAGGCCATGAAGTGCATCAATGGTCGAGGTGGTGTCCAGAGCAATGTAGTTCATATAAGGTGTCAAATCGCTAGGCGTGGTGCTGCTGGTAACGGTTCCCGCTAGTTGAGCCAGTTGATAGGCTCCAGAAAGCATGGCGATATCTTCTTTAGCCACTGCGTTAAACTGCCCGTTTTGCTGCGACGATAGAATTTTGGGAATGGTAAAAGTGGCAATGACCCCTAAAATAGCTAGGGCGATGAGTAGTTCGGCCAGTGTAAAGCCCTTTTTAAATGAGAATGGATGGAGCATTGTACTTTAACTCTGATGGGTTGTAATGACGTAACCTGAATATGATTATCGTTACACTCTTAAATAACTTAAAGAACTCTACAGAAAAAGACCTGTTTTTTTAACAGGTCTTTTTCGAAAGCATTAAGGTGAGCGTTATTCTGCGTTGGCGGTAGCGGGAGCGTGGAAGCTCAAGCTAATGCGGCGCTCATCCGGGCTGAATTTGATGATGTAGGTTTTGATGGTTTGGCCCACATCCAGCTTGACGTTGTTGCGATGTTCGTATTCGCCAATGTCTTTGCTGGGCAGCAGTGCTTCCACACCGGGGTACACTTCCACAAAAGCACCGAAATGCTTCATGCGGGTAATGGTGCCTTCCACTTCATCGCCCATGCCCAGTTCCTTGGTAACTTCGTTCCAGGGATCGGCATGCTGGCCTTTAATGGAAAGGCTGACCCGTTGTTTTTCATGATCAATGCCAATGACCTCCACCTGAATTTTGTCGCCGATGCTGAGGATATCGGAGGGATGCTCCACCCAGCGCCAGGACATTTGAGACAGGGGCAACAAGCCATCCACGCCACCCAGATCCACAAACGCGCCGAAATCGGTGAGACGAACCACTTCGCCCTGCACCAATGCGCCTTCGTGCAACTTGGAGAACAAATCCTTGCGCTGTTCAGCCATTTGCTCGGCCATCATCTTACGGTGAGACAGAATAATGTTGTTGCGCTGGCGATCCAGGTTAATAATTTTGGCGGGCAGTTCGTTGCCAACCAACTCTTCCAGCTGCTGGCGAACCCGCAGATGGCTGGAAGGAATGAAGCCACGCAGGCCCATTACATCCACCAGTAAGCCGCCTTTAACAACCGCGGTCACCTTGCAATGAACCACGGTGTCGTTGTTCATTAATTCTTCCAGCGTATTCCAGTTCTGGGCGGTTTGTACCCGACGCAGAGACAGGGTCAGCTGACCATCCTCATCTTCTTCAAACAGGATGTAGAAATCAAAATCTTCGCCCGGTTTTACAACCGATTGGGCCGTTGCGTAAGGAGAGGCTACTTCTTTGTTGGGAAGGAAAGCCGCAGTTTTTGCGCCGATATCTACCAGCGCGCCGTTGGACTCCAAAGCAATAATGGACCCCCGAACGATTTCGCCACGCTTGAAAGCATAATCATATTGTTGCAGTAGCTTCTCGAATTCAAGCTTTTCAGGCGTCTGAATTTCCTCATCCCCGAGGTAGGGGTTGATTTTACGGGGGGACATAGGGTGAGATACCTCCAACAGAAACAAAATAGAAGGGCCGGACTATGGCATAGCATAGTCCAACCAATGAATTATATCAATAATATCACGGGAAACAGAACTGTCTAATCGATTAATTGTTGTATAAATGACGAGGAACGAAGTTTGCGGATAGCCCGTATTTCCGCCTGACGAATACACTCCCTGGTTACGCCGTAGTGTTTGCCAATTTCCTCAAGGGTCATTCGGCCCGGTTCTTCAATCTGGGTGGCGTTACACTCTGGCTGAATGCCATAGCGCTTCAATAGAATATCACGTTCACGCTCATCCAGATGACTCAGTAAAGCCATTCTCAATAATTGTAAAGATTTATCACGATGCAGATTTTGATCCGGTTCAGGGAGGCGATCATCTTCAATGGTTTCTCCCAAAGTTTGGGTGTTTCCATCCTTTAATGTCATTTCGGCTTCCAGGCTCATCATTTTTTGCGAGGATCTGGTCAATTGTTCAATTTTGCGGATAGAAACGCCTAAAAAACTGGCCAGCTCCGTATCAGTTGCCGAGCGATCCAGAGTCTCTTTTAATACCTGTCGTGCTTTGCGGAGTTTAATCACGCTGTCCACCACATGTCCCGGTAGGCGAATGGGGCGATCATGATCGGCAAAGGCCTGCAACACCGATTGCTTGATCCACCAGGTGGCATACGTGGAAAACCGGTAGCCCAGCCGGTAGTTAAACTTGTCGATGGCTTTCATCAGCCCTAAATTGCCTTCCTGCACCAAATCCATAAACGATGCCCCACGCCCTGTGTAGCGCTTGGCGATGCTGATCACCAGCCTAAGGTTCGCTCTGGCCAGCTTGCGTTTGGCGCTTAAGTCGCCTTGCGCTATTTTTTGGGCCAAGGTCAGTTCTTCTTCTTTGCTTAAAAGACCGGATTGGGCGGAAATGGCCCTTAAGTACCAGGAGGCCGTGTCTTCTCCAAAATCGATGGCTGAAACCGCAAGCCGGGTCAGGGGTTCCGCTTCTTCGGTAAAGTCCTGTGTGTCAGCCTCAAGGTCGAAATCGCTGGAGAGGTATGGCTGGGGCGTTAAGGTGGACATGGCGGATCCTCCTACTTTATATACATGTATTTTTTAGGTGGGGCTGAACCGTGGCCGCTTGGTGGGCAATTGGTCCGAAAAAAAAGAGCCTTGTCCTAAGGCAAGGCTTTCCCTTCTAGCATGTTGTTTTGAGAGAGGAGTGCGTGTTTAATCCAGGAGTCTGTTCAGTCTCGTGGTTTTATAAATGCTGCTTTAAGCGGTTTCAGGCCTGTGATCATACGCGCTTGAATTCACTCGCTCAGGCCATCCCGTAACGAGGCCAGTAACTATCTTTTGCGCTGTCTGATTATGCCCTTTGCCCTTTGGCATTTGGAGATTGGATTCGGGTTGCGCTTTGGGAGCGAACGAACTGCTGATACCTAAATGTTATTTCATTGGTATATACTTTTCAATCCTAAAATTGCCTTTTTGTAACTTTTGTTTACGAAAAGGTTTAATCAGCTCGTATTCAGGGCAGCCCAAATGGGAGGTTATTCCCTGTTTCTTGACTCACTCTGGCAACTGGGCGGGCTTGTTTTGAGGGGTGAACCCAAACAGTTTTCGATTCCTGTGGATCTGTTGTGCTTTTTGGGCCGCCACTTGAGAGGAGGTGAACGATGTGCCGCTTAAAACGCTGTTCATAATACCAGCCCGCTCCAGGCCGTTTACCCATTTCCCCTGCCCGCAGGGCCTCATTTTTAGGGCGTTGAGCGGGATTAAAACCTCTTGACCGTGATTGCGACTCCCTTTTTTAGGGTGGTTGATGTCGTCTAAGGTCAGGCCCATGAGTTGCCCTTGCTCGTTTTTAATAGGAATGAAGCGCTTGGTGGCTTTGGCCCAGTGTCGAATCAGGCTGTTGTCGGCGCTATAATCAGCCAAACCCGGTTTTATACCGCCTGCCCCCACGCTGTGAACTCCTTTAACCAGCGACAGAACGTTAATGTTATCTTTGCCAGCATTGCCCGCTGAAACAAACACGGGTTTTTTCCGGGCGATTTCGCTTAGTAAGGCCATGGCTTTTTGAATGTACTTTTTTTGCCCCTCGCCCCATAAATGCAAGCCTTTGATGCCCAGCAAGGGGGGTGAAAACTGAATTTGATCAAACTCCTTTAAAATACGCTCCCGATGACGATGAATGTTTTGGGCGTTTAACTCCGGCAGGTTTAAATCCTGTTGAATGCGCTCTATGGGTAAGGCCAATCCAAAAGACAGGTTGATGGCGTCAATGGATTTGTCGGTTTCCAGTCTTCGGTTCAAAATTTGCAGTGCCTCCACAATGTCGGTCTCCTGCTTTCCCCAGTTTTTTTTCAGTGGGGCTTGAATCCGTTCGATACGGATGTTGGGGCTGGTTATTTTGGCATGGGCTTCTACCACATGGCCGTGCGATGCCAAGCCGTTGGTGGGTGCTTCCAGCAACAGTTTGCTGGAGGGGGTGGGCTTTTTAACAAAGGCAGGAATGAGGCCGGTTTGGTAATCATCAATAATGGCCAATAGTGGGCCTGCTTTGGGTGGGTAGGGCTTGGCCTGACGGTCTGTTTCGGCTTTAGGGCTGGCCTGAGCCTTTCCTGTTTTAAGGCTGGCTTGGGCCGGTTTTGCGTAAAATGGCCCATTGGCGGGTTGAACAGCGGTTTTTTGCTTTAAGCGGTTGTTTGGAAATGGCTTGCCAAGCGTGACAGGAGCGCCAGACACGCCATGCGCGAAAATGCCCATGATTATGAAACCCCTTCATCTTTATTGCTTTAAGATTGCTTTAAGTCTATTTCTTTAAAAAACCAAAGGCCAATTTGGCCAAACCCACGTTGAAATATATTCGCCTGACAGTAGCGAAAAGAGAGGGGCGATGCAATGTTTTGGCAAAAATATTAAACGCTCACCGGGTCCAGAAAACGGCATTTTACGCCTTGCCGGGTGCCTCGGCGGGCGAACTCAGCGTCAATTTCGTTCATCAGTTCCAGCTTTTTTTGCAGCCATAAGGGGGCAACCACATGTTGATGATGCCCATTGCCCGCCACCCGATGAATCACGCAATCCGGGTGGAGGCGTTCCATAAAATCGCAAATAAGTGAGACATAAGCGGCCTGATCCAGCGGCTGCCACTCTCCCCGCAGGTATTGAGCAGCCAGCGGTGTTTTTTCCATGGCGCAAAGTAAATGGATTTTAACCCCGTTCACCCGCAGCTCGGCCAGCTTATCCGCGGTTTGCATCTGGTCTTCCCAGCTCTCGCCCGGTAAGTCCAGAATAACGTGGATGCAATGATCCAGATTGTATTTCAGGGTTAACTGGTAGGCGCTTAAAAAGTCTTCAAAGGTTTCGGCCCGGTTTAGCAAATCCAGGGTTCGGTTGTGAATGGTTTGCAGGCCATATTCCACCGAAACATATTGCATGCGTTCTTTATAGCTGGCGATTAAGGCGATTTTTTCCTCATCTACGCAATCGGGGCGGGTGGAAATGGCCAGCCCGATAATATCGGGATGGGCCTCACAGGCTTCATCGTACAGGGCCTTTAGTCTGCAAACGGAATCGTAAGTATTGGTAAAACTTTGAAAATAAGCGATAAAGCGATCCGCCTTGAACCGTTTGCGCTGCTTTTCCATGTTTTTCAGCAGTTGCTCGGTAATGGTGTCCTGTTTGTCTTGCGCTCTGGAGGATGAGCCGGTTTGATCGCAAAAGGTGCAGCCCCCGTAGGCTTTGGTGCCATCCCGATTTGGGCAGGTAAAGCCAGCGTCCAGGGTCAGTTTATAGGTTCGATATCCCAGCTTGGTTTTCAGGTACTCGCTGTAGGGACGGTAGGGCTTGCTGCTCATAAGGGGGATTTTACACTCATGCTTACATCGGGAAGATACTGTTTATGGTACTGAAGACCGAAGGGGTTAGCAAATACGGCCTCGGGTAGAGGGTTGCTTCAGGCAATAAAACCCAAGCCAAAAGCCGGTTTGCCTGAGGGTGTGCTATTCATTTTTTAAGGCCTGCGTTGCGGATGGCCTTTGTGTTTCTCAACATCTCTTTTACAAGTGTTTTTGCTTCTGCTAAATTCAAGCCCATTGAGGGTTTAAAAATTGGTTAAAAGCTTGTTATTAATGCACACGTTGACTGGGCGCAACGAATTCAAGTGGTATTGCGCGTTGATGTCAGCCCATTGATGTCAGTAAGGGAAAGCCATTCAGGAAGGGAAAGGAGAATGAGATGACCACAACCACTAAAAATGCGGGCTTAACGCCTCGTGACCTGAATAATGTTGCCATTTTAAAACACCACGGATTGTCTTTGGTCGAAGTCAAAATATCGCAGGTTTCATTCGCCAAAGGCATGTTACTCAACAATGTACCTTTGCCCGAAAGTACTCGGGTGGTTTGCGTCATTCGGGCCGGAAGACCCATTGTGGAGCTGGATGCCGTTTTTCTGGAAGAGAGAGATTTGGTGTACCTGATTACCGATAACGAGCGCCTGGTGCGTACTGCCTTTACCGTTTTATAGATGTGTGGCAAGCACAGCCTTTGCAGGATCGCTCGGTTGATGCGGGTTGGCCAGATACCCAGATGGCTGATTTCTGCCCTTGCCTCTTGCGCAAGGGCAGGTTTTCGGCAATGATCAATCTGACAGCAGGCAGGGTGAGAGTCATCAATTAAATCCAGCAATTTGGTTTAGTTGTAGCCATAGCCTTATTGGTCCTGTTTTTGCATCCAAAAATTAACCCAGAGGACTCAGCGCATGTGTGGTATCGTCGGTTATTTAGGCCAAAAGTCTCCGGTTCCCTTGATTGTGGACAGTTTACGTCATCTGGAATATCGGGGCTACGACTCTGCGGGTGTGGCTTATCTGGATGATGATAACTTGCTGCAAGTCTACAAGGCCTCTGGAAAATTGATGAATCTGGAAAACATTTTGCCCCCCGGTTTGCAAATTCGGGGAAATAGTAACGGCAAAATGAATGGTCATCGTCATATTGGTATTGGGCATATCCGCTGGGCCACCCATGGGGCGGCCAACAATGTAAACGCGCACCCCCACACCGGCTCTCGCCACGAAATTGCCTTGGTGCATAACGGCATTATCGAGAATTTTTACGAGCTGCGCCAGGAATTACAGGCCAAGGGTCACCAGTTTTTATCCGAAACCGATACGGAAAGCGTGGTTCAGCTTCTGGAGCATTTATCGGAAGGGGAAACTGATTTTTGTAAGGTTATTTTAAAGGCGCTGGGCAAATTACAGGGCGCTTACGCCCTGACGGTCATTTCAAAAAAACACCCAAATCACTTGTATGCCGCTCGAAATCAGGCCCCCTTGGTGGTTGGGGTGGGCAAAGACGCGGATGGTCATGATGAGTTTATTGTGGCCAGCGACGCGGTGGCCATCGTAAACCATACCAACCGACTGATTTACCTGAAAGATGGCGAAATCGTGGAGATTTCCCCTGCCGGTTTGCGCATTGTGAATTTGCAGGGGGAGGAAGTGGAGCCGGTGATTGAAACCATTAGCACCGATCCGCTCACCATCGACAAGAAGGGCTATAAGCACTTCATGTTGAAGGAAATTTATGAGCAGCCCGACGTGGTTCGCAATTCCTTAACCGGTCGTTTGCAAAGCGTTCATCAGCCCATCTGGATTTTGGGGAACACCCCGCAAGCCGAGCAGGCCTTTGAGGCCCATTTGCAAACCATCAGCCGCATTGTGCTGATTGGTTGCGGCACCTCTTATAATGCCGGTTTGGTGGGCAAGTACTTTATTGAAGATTTGGTGCAAATTCCGGTGGAAGTGGAAGCGGCGGGCGAATTCCGGTACCGGAACCCGTTTATTAACGAGCGGGATTTGGTGATTACCATGTCCCAGTCGGGAGAAACAGCCGACACACTGGCCGCCTTGCGCTTGTCCCATCAAAAAGGGGCCAAGGTGTTAACCTTAACCAACCGGGAAGATTCCAGCATGGCCCGTGAGGCCGATTTTGTAATGCCGGTACGGGCTGGGGTGGAAGTTAGCGTGGCCGCCACCAAAAGCTTCACCGCTCAGGTCACGGCCTTGTATTTGCTGGGCTTGTCCCTGGCCGAAAAGCGGAATCGCATTGAGCCGGAGCTGCTGGAAACACTGAAGAGCGAGTTGTTGAAAATACCGGCCCGCATTGAGTCGGTGCTGAACAATACAGAGCCTTTGCAAGCCTTGGCCCGCAAGTACGGTCAGGCCCGAGATATGCTGTTTATTGCCCGTGGCGTCAATTTCCCGGTGGCGCTGGAAGGCGCTTTAAAGCTGAAGGAAATTAGCTACATCCATGCCGAAGGGTATTCGGGCAGTGAGCTGAAGCATGGCCCCATCGCCATGCTGGATAGCAATATGCCGGTGGTGGCGGTGCTGACCAAAGGGCCTATTTTTGAAAAAATGATTTCCAATTGTCAGGAAGCCAAAGCCCGTGAAGCCCGCATGATTGGGATTACCAACACCCCCATTCCCAAGGAGCTGCAAAACACGTTTGAGGATATTCTGGAGATACCGGAGTGTCCCGAGCCGTTTTCGCCGTTGCTGACCACCATTCCCCTGCAATTACTGGCGTATTACATGGCCGAGTTTTTGGGCAAGGACGTGGATCAGCCCCGTAACCTGGCCAAAAGCGTTACGGTGGAATAGCGGGCATGGGCGCGGTTCAATCCCTACCCACTGTGGAAAGCTTTCAGGTTCGGCTGGAAGGCTGGCAAGCCATGCTGCAAACGGAGGCCCCGGTGGAAACCGTGGAACGTTTAATTTTAAGCCAACTGGAAGCACCCCGGCGCTTGCTGCGCTGGGCCATTGTCCGCATTGCGGAAGAGGAGCCCGGACAGCCCTTTTGGTGCGAAGGCGCTTATTTGAAAAACTAGCGGCAAGAGGCACTTTTTTGCTATGTTTAAAAAGCTCAGCATCAAGCGTTCTCTGAAATCCCGTTCTGTTTTTGGCCTTGGCAGCTTCTTTTTCCTGCCTTGGTATGTGGTAGCATAAGCCTATGACCTCTGTTTCCCCCATTGTGATTAATGAAATTTTTTTAGAACAGGCCCAGAACCTTTGTCGGGGTGGTGAATTGCTGCCTGCCGGGGTGATGGAACTGGCTCGCAAGTTGCAAAAGGCGGCGGAAAGCTCCACGCCCTTAAGGGTGAAGCTCGGTCTGGATCCTACCCGGCCCGACTTGCATTTGGGCCACACCGTGGTGCTTCGCAAGCTGCGCGCTTTTCAGGATTTGGGGCATCAGGCCATTTTAATTATCGGGGACGCCACCGCCATGATTGGCGATCCGTCGGGCCGAAGCGCAACCCGCCCCCCCTTGACGGAAGCGGAAATTAAGGTGAACGCCCAAACCTATCTGGATCAGGCGGGCAAAGTGATTGATGTGCGCAAGGCTCAGGTGGTTCGCAACAGCGAGTGGTTGAGCGGCATGAAGCTGGAAGATTTTTTGAAACTGGCTGCCAAAACCACCGTGGCGCAAATTATCGCCCGTGAGGATTTTGCCAATCGCTTAAAAGAAAATCGCCCCATTTCCCTGCACGAGCTGTTTTACCCTTTAATGCAGGGCTATGACTCGGTGGTGGTGGATGCCGACATTGAGCTGGGCGGCACCGATCAACGCTTTAATAACCTGATGGGCCGGGAACTCCAAATTGCCTACGGGCGAGAGAAAGATCCACAGATGGTATTGCTGATGCCTTTGCTGGAAGGTACGGATGGCAAGATTAAAATGTCGAAATCTTACCCGGAGCATTGCATTAACCTCACCGATACCCCGGAAGACTTCTACGGCAAGCTCATGTCCATTCCCGATCCGTTACTGGGTCGTTATGAGTTTTTGCTGGGCCTTTTAAATGAAGAGCAGCTTGAAGAGCAAACCCAGCTATTTAAAGCAGGGGAGTTAAATCCCCGAGATATTAAAATGCATTTGGCCAAATACATGGTTGGCCAGTACCACGGCCCGGAAGCCGCAGAGCAGGCCGAGCAAGCGTTTATCACCAAGTTCCAGAAGCGGGACATCCCCGAGGACATTCCCGAGCTGGCTTTACAAGGTGGCCTTGATTACGTTTTAACCACTTTGCTGACCGAGCAGGCCTTGGCTCCCAGCCGTAACGAGGCCCGCCGTTTAATTCAGGGTGGCGGCGTAAAGCTGGATGGCGAAAAAATAATGGACGTGGACGGACAACTGAACCTGCCCCCCGGCAGTTCGGTGGTGCTGCAAGTTGGCAAGCGCAAGTTTTTGCGGCTGAACTTCGCTTAGAGCGCTGGCCCCGGTCGTTTTAGCTGCCGTAAAGATATTGGGCGAATTTTAATACCCCTTTTTTGGCCGCAGGCTCTGTTTGCCATGGAAAGCGGTTGGCAGAACGGCCTTGTTGCTGTTTTTGTTCTTGCTGGCGCTGTTTTTCGTTGGCTTTACGCAGTTCCTGAAGGGAAATGGGCATGGGGGAAACTCCTCTAAGTCTCTAGTGTTCACGAGGTTGCAGGTGATCATTCAGTCGTTTTTGAGGGCTTCATGTTTCCTGATTGTGAAAGCAAATTTAGAAACCGTGAATGCTCCCGCATAAAAGCCGCTGAGTTTTAAAAAATGCCAATTGCTTGGTACGAAAATTAAAACACCCGTTAAATGGGGATGCATATTATAATCAGAACTATATCCATTTTGCGTGAAGATTGGGAACAACCTCTCGAACCAAGGAGTGATGGTGAGGAATACGGCTTTCAAAAACGGTTTGGCATGCTGGATGCTGGCTTTAAGTTTAGGCATCGGCTTAAGCGTACCCTTGGCCATGGCGGCCACGGAAGTGGTGCCTTTAGAGCGCCTCAAAATTTTTGATGTCATTCTGCTGCCCACGGTCAGTTCCCAGTACGAGGCCAAGTTTACCAAGCCCCCAACCTGGCAGGTTTCCCCGAAGAGTGCGCTTTATCTGGAGTTTCAGCATTCCATAGAGCTGCAACCGCATCGCTCCTGGTTGCAAATCAGCGTCAACGATAAGGTCATTCAGCATATTCCGCTCACCAAAGAGAATGCGGAAGGCACCAAAATGACCATTCCGCTGCCGGTGGGCTTGCTGAAGGACTTTAACACCCTGAATTTCCGGGTGCAGCAGCACTACACCGATCAATGCGAAGATCCGCTGGATAAGTCGTTATGGACCCAGATTTTGCCTGCCACCCGACTGGTGTTTGATTACCAGCCAGTGGTTCCCAAAGTCGATTTGGGCATGTTTCCCTATCCCATTATTGATGCTTTAACCTATAGCCCCGCCAAGGTGCATTATATTACCGGCAAAACAGCCTCGGAAAAGGAATTGCAGGCGCTGGCCTATGTGAATGTCCACTTGGCTCAGCAGGCTCAGGATCATGAACTGAAAAGCCGGGTGACCTTTGATAATACCAGCGGCCCGGATACCGAACATTTGGTGTTTGTGGGCAAGGGGGATAGCATTCCTTCGGCGGCCCAGTTTGCGGGGGCGTTTGGTAATTACGCGTTGCAGGGTGGCCAGTGGATCAACCGGCAAACCGGGCAAACTCTGGCCAGCGATCAAGGACTGATTTTATTCTTTCAGGCCCCCGGTTCCAAGGAACATACGGTGTTAGTGGTCACAGGCAATAGTGATGAAGCGGTGATGAAAGCCGCTGAATATCTAACCTTGCGCCCCAAAGAGAGTACGCTAACGGGCATGGCTCAGGAAGTGCCTTCTGGCTGGAATACACCGGGTACCCGCACGTCCAAGGTGCCTCGCTTTGTGGAAGGCCAAACCCGTACTTTTCAGCAGCTGGGCTTTGAAATTCAGGAAGTGCATAAAATCAACGCCCCGCCCATTACTTATGAAGTGCCTATTGTGGGCAAATTCCATCAAAGCGGTGGCAAACTGTGGCTGGATCTCAATTATAGTTACAGTCCCCAGCTCAACCCCGAATTTTCCTCTCTGGAATTGCGGATGAACGATGTTTCCATCGCCAACCTGCCCCTGCTCAATCCGGCGGGTGAGCAAATGGTGCGGGCCAGTGTGCCCATTTCTAACGAGTTGATTCATCCCCGTAACCAGTTGGTGGCCCAGTTCCACCTGATGCCGGATAAATACGGCTGGTGCGTGGACAATTATATGGACAACGCCTGGGGCAAAATTATGGATGATTCCCAGTTGCGGGTAGAAGGCTCGCCCAACTCCTATTTGCCGGATGCGGGGCTGCTGAACAATACCATGTACCCTTATTCCAAAACGGATAATTTAGAGAACGTACACCTGGCGGTGCCTGCCAACCCCAGTGCTGAATTGCTGGACGCCATGCTGGGTTTCACCACCCGTTTGGGCCGGGCCACTTTGGCGGATACCGATTTGCGGCTTAGTTTGAGCAAGGGAAACATCACCATTCCTGGCGATAGAAATGGGGCTGTTTTTCGCACTGCTGCCGATAGCATGACCTTGCCGGATGGGGCCAAATTAGTATGGCAAACGGGCGGCAGCGCCCTGATGCAAATGCTGACTTTGGCCGAGCCTAATGACGGTCAAATGTCCAGCCAAAACCTGGAGCTGGGCCATGGGGCTTATCTGGAGCAATACGCTTTGGGCGCTGATCGGGTTATGAGTGTGTTTACGGCCAGTAATGGTCCCGGCTTTTTAAAACTGGGCGACTTGCTGGAAACCGATAAGCAGTTTGACACCCTGAACAGCGGCTTTCTGCAACAGGCTTCGTTGATGAATCCCGCTTTGAACCCGGTGACCCAAACCCGTTTTCATACCGAAGCAAAAAACAACGGGCCGGGCAATTGGTGGGAAAGCACCCTGAGTTGGCTGAAAAGCTTGTCCTGGGGCCTGATTATCGGGGTGTTGCTGTGCCTGTTTGTCCTGCTGGTGATTGTACCCATCCTGATTCGCGCCCTGTTTAGGCGCTAGGTTATGCAGTATGTTTTGGGGCAATTCGCCCGATTCCCAATAGATTTGAAAGCTTTGAGCGATAAGGAACACAAGGAATGAATCATAAATCCCATCTGCTTCAATGGACAACTTTTCTGGCCTTGCTGGGGGTGATTCTCTCGTCATCGGCCAGTTTGTTCCCCATTGCTTTGGCTCAGCCAACCCCTGCTCCGGTGGTGGTTAAACCGGCTGCCGGTAACTCCCTGCGGGTTGGCATGAAAGAACTGGGCGATCCCCAAGGCTACCGGTTAAAAACGGTTCGCACCCAACGGGATTATCCCTTTACCCGCCCCAAAGGCTGGAAGGTTTCCTCAGCCTCTAACATTCGTTTGAGCTTTCAGCATGGCAGTAACCTTCTGCCAGAACGCTCCAGCCTGAACGTGCTGGTGAATAACCGCATCTTAAAATCGATTCCCCTGGGCAAAAACAACATTATGCCCACCACGGTGACCATACCTGTACCGCCAGAGCTGTTGAAAGACAACAATATTTTGTCGTATCAAGTGGATCAGCACTATACCTATAAGTGCGAAGATCCTTTCAGCGAGGAGTTATGGACGGAAGTATTGCCGGATACCGCTTTGACCCTCAATTACAGTTGGGATCAGGTACACCCGGATCTGGCCCAATATCCGTTTCCCCTGCTGGATGAATTGAATAACTACACCCCCACCACCATGACCTATGTGTTGCCCAGTGCTCCTTCCGATGAAGCGCTGGAAGCCTTTGGAGTAGTGGCCGCCCATTTGGGGCAGCAAGCCAAATGGCGTGATTTAAAGCCTTCCATTGGGGATGCGGGATCTTTGCAATCCAATGAAAACCTGATTCTGGTGGGTTCACCCTCGGAAAACGATGCCATTGCCTCTTTGGGCGGCGGGTTGGATTTGCCCTTATCGGGCGGAAAGTTTGCCGACAAAAGCGGCACCACCTTGCCCGATGACTATGGGGTGTTACAACTCATTCCCAACCCCTATAACCGCACCCGCTCCATTTTAATTGTGAGTGGCAACGGCCCTGCCGGGGTGAAAAAAGCCGCCCACCTTCTGGCTCAGGGTAGCTTGAACAAAATTCTGGTGGGTCGCTCGGCCATTGTGAAGGACTATCAAAAAGGCGCCGACTATCCCTTCCGGGCCTGGGACGGCTTTATTTTGCAAACCGGTGACAATTTTGACAACCTGGGCCTGAAAACCCAGACTGCCCGTGGCATCACCGCGCTGCCCATTTTTTATCAACTCAAGCTGATGCCCGATATTTCTTTGCCGGGTAAGCAAAAAGTGAAGTTGCATACCGTTTACAGTTACGCCTCGCAGCTGGATTCCACCCAATCCAAGCTGGAAGTGCTGCTGAATGGCAAGGCCATTAAAAGTGTGCCGCTGGATGATAAAAACGGCAAAAGTCTGGCGGATTTAACCATTGAAATCCCCACCGAGGAGTTCCATACTTTTAACGATTTGGAATATCGCTTCCACGTTTACCCGGAAAAATATGATTTGTGCCGCTTTGTGACCGATGTTCATATTTGGGGTACCGTGCATAACACCTCCTATGTGGAGTTTCCCGGTGAAATTAAAGCGCCTTTGCCCGATGTGGGCCTGATTAACGATGGTGGTTATCCCTTTACCGCCTATCAGGATATGTCTCGCACCGCCATTGTGATGCCGGACACCATTAAGCGCACGGATCTGGAAGCCATGCTTCAGTTTGTAACCCGCATGGGGCGGGAGTCCGCTTCTCGAAAAGGCATTGAGCTGGCGGCCTATCACGCCTCCAAGCTGCCGGATGAGGTTAAAAAAGATCGCAACCTGGTTATTATTGGCCAACGCAGCCAAAACAAGTTGTTTGATGAGTTAAAATACAAAGCGGCCTTGTTAACTGAAGGCACCTGGAATACCTTGCAGGAAGACCAGAAAAACCGCATGGCCCAACTCAGCTATACGCCGGGACAAGGCATTGTGGAAGAACTGCTGTCTCCCTGGAATGAAAACCGGGTGGCTTTATTGCTGACGGGCGAAAATGACACTGCCCTGGTGCGGGATGCCCAGTTGTTTGAGAAAGATGTCTGGTTCAAAGCCATCAATCAGGGTAATTTAACAGTGGTGAACGACACCGGCCCCAAAAGCGCCATTTTGCTCAGTAAAGGCGAAGCCCGTTTCTTTTACGCTCAGGATCAGCGCACTGGCTTTCAAATGCCTAGCTGGGGCTGGATTGCCATTGGCTTCTTTAGTTTGCTGGGCGTAATTTCGGTCATACGCTTCCTGTTTGGCCGGTAAAACGCATTGAATCACACTTAATAAGCGCTCAATGGGCGCTTATTAACGTTTTCCATTAACGGCCCGTTTACAGCGTTCTCTTAAAAGCTAAACGCTCTCCAGCTCAGAAAGATGTGCTTCCACGGCCAGCGTTTCGGCGTCTTTATTGGCGGTTTGCCAATTGGCTTCTTTTTTGGGCTGGTGCTTTTTGGCGTCCGGGCTGTATTCGGCGTAGGTTTTTTGCAATTCGGCCTTGAATTGTTCCAGTGCGTCTTGCTCTGGTACCCGCATTACTTTTTCTTCGCCTTTAAAAATATAGTATTGCCCTACGCCGCCTGCAATGCCAATATCGGCGTGGCCCGCTTCGCCGGGGCCGTTCACAAAGCAGCCCATTACGGCTACATCCAGCGGTTTGCCCGGATTTTGCTTGTCCATATCAGCCATTAAGGCTTCCACCTGATTGGCCAGCCCGTGTAAATCCACTTCACACCGACCGCAAGAGGGGCAGCTGATCAGGTTCGATCCCGACTGCCTTAAGCCCATGCCCCGCAGGATTTCATGGCCCGCAAACACTTCCTCAATGGAATCGGCGGTGAGAGATACCCGGATGGTATCGCCAATTCCTTCGGAAAGCAGCATGCCAAAGGCCATGGAGGTTTTAATCAGTCCCCGTTTCAGGGTGCCTGCTTCTGTCACGCCCAAATGCAGCGGGTAATCGACCCGTGTGGCCAGTTTTCGGTAAGCTTCCACCATTTTGAGCGGATCGCTGGCTTTAACCGAAATTTTAAACTCAAAAAAGTCTTCCTCTTCCAGAATGCGGGCATTCAGCAGGGCGCTTTCCACCAATTGGGTCACCAAATCATCTGGGTAGGCCTCTTTAATGGGTTTTTCCACCGAGCCGCTATTCACCCCGATGCGAATGGGGATTTCTCGTTCCTTGCACTTGGAAACCACGGCCCGTATAAATTCCTTGCGGGGCTGGTTGCCCGGATTAATGCGGATGCAATGCACCCCGTTATCGGCGGCGGCCAAGGCCAGACGGTAATCAAAGTGAATATCGGCCACCACCGGGATGGGCGACTTGGGGACAATGGACTTTAAGGCTTCAGCCGCCTCTTTGTCCGGCACGGCCAGACGAATAATTTCGCATCCGGCATCCGCCAGCCGCTGAATCTGGTAAACGCTTTCCTGAATATCTCGGGTATCGTTGGTTAACATGGATTGCACCGAAATAGGGGCATCTCCGCCAATTTCCACATTTCCCACCCGGATTTTACGGGATACACGTCTTTGAATGTCCATCATCCAGCCCTGCTTTGATTGTGTGACTGTTCGTATTTTACTCCGGTCGGGCCGGGCTTGATAGTCATGACCTCTTATCCGGTTTTTTCTGGGGTAATGGTTTATGCCACAATGTTTCCGGCATATATTGGGTCAAAATAAAATCAGAACAAAAATAGATACTTTCTGTTTTTAAATCAATATTGGTCGGTTCATTTGCTCATCGCCTGATGCAAACAAAAAATTTGAACGTGAAAGCGAAAAAGGTTGCCAGTCCATGTCCTTCCCGCCAACCCTGAATTATGGTTTTGCCACCAATAATAGACCGCTGTTACCGATGGCAACAGCGCCACTGTCTATGTATTCTGCTTTGCCTTCTGTCTCTACTTTTCCTGCGGCCAATCCCAAGGGGTTTTCAAGTGTTTCAATCGCTCCGTTGGCCGATTCAGGGGAAACCTCCGTGGCGGGTTTGGCCGATGCTTTTTATAAGGCCACTTTGGGGAAGCGAGGCATGGATGAGCAGGCGGCAAAAAAAGCGTTGACGGCGGTGTATCAACAAGGCCGCCAGCTTGAGTTTGAACAGGCCGTGCTTCAGCTGGCCCACGCCCAAGGCAAAGCAGTAACCGGTGTAGAGGATATTCTGCAGCAGGAGCTGGCGGGCAACGCTTTTAAAAAGGTTTTTTTAAAAGCCCCGTTAACCGAATGTCAGGACCTGTGGCGGCAAGGGCAGCTCAGTTACCGGGCCAAGCCTTGGGATTACCGGCTGCGGGGCATGTGGGGAGCACTGGAGCATTTTGGGCATGTCATTAAGAATCACCCGGCCATCAGCTTAACGGCCATGGCGGGGGTCACGGCGTTGGGTCATTTTAAACCCGTGGTGGGGGCGGCTTCCGGGGCGGCCATTATGGGGATTTCAGCGGCGACATCGGTGGTTAATGAGGTCAAAGCGTTGAATCACCCGCAATCGGATTCGGAGAAGGTGCGCTATTATCAAAAAAGCGGGGAGAACCTGACCGCTTTCTTGCTAACTCTGGTGGGGGTGGAAGGCATTCAAAAGGGGTTATCCGCAGGGTATAAGGCCGGTGTGGAATCCGCCAAACTGTCCAGCGTCCCTCAAAATGTGATACTCAGAAAACCCTACCAAGTTTGGCAGGGTTTAACGCACAAGGCCTCGGGTCACGAAAAAATGGACTACCGGCAATTCGGCATGTTTGTACTGGGCTTGCTGGATGATTCTTTGCTGCCCTTTAACTGGGCTGCCGAAAAAATGCAGAAGAACAAAGGCCCTGAAGCAACGCATTAGAAGCAATTCAGGGGAGCCATCCCGGCTAAACCATTGGAAATTAAGCCCGTGTGAAGGCGTAGTTTGGTTTGAATGGGCTTATTAGTTCTTGAAAACAGCGTTTTCAAATCCGGGAGGGGGTAAGCCTTCTTTATAAAGAATGGTCTTGGGTACACCCAGGCTGATGATTTCCCACGGCAAAATCTCGTGTTCGGGACGCTCACGAAGAGCGTACCAGTCTAAGTCCGGGAAATCCACCTGACCTTCTTTTTTCAGCTCTTTATAAGCCCGGTTCACTGAGCCCAGACTGCCGCCCAGCTCGTAAAACCGAACAATCAGCTTGGTGAGGCGGCGATCGCCTCGGGAGAGGAATGCCTGAAAGTAATCCCATTTGGCGCTGGAGGCTCGTACATCAGCCACTTTTAAAAGCTTTTTACGCAAAATTTCAAAACGGTGATCCACCGCTTTGTTGTCCAGTTTTGGTTGCCACTGGAAGGGGGTTCCCGCCTTGGGGACAAAGGAGCTGCAGCCCAAATGGATTTTCAGCTTAGGATTCTCTTTGCGAACTTCTTTCAGCAACTCGGCCAACAGTTCAACATCGTTGTCGGTTTCATCGGGCAAGCCTACCATGCCGTAAAACTTCACGCCTTCCAGCCCTGCTTTGGCCAAAGTGGCAGAGGCTTCCAGAATTTGCTCGTGCCGTAAATTCTTGTTCACCCGGCGGCGCATGCGCTCAGAGCCGGTTTCAATGGCCAGGGTCAGTTGCTTTTGACCGCCCTTTTTAAAGGTATTGGCGATTTGCTCGGTAATGGTATCCACCCTTAAGGAAGAAGAGGAAATGGTCAGTCCTTCCTTGCTATCCAGATAATCGCACAGCGCTGGAAATTCCGGGTGATCGGACACCAGCGCGCCCAGCAGGCCCACTTTATCGGTGTATTGAATGCCGTTTTCAATGATTTTAATAATTTTTTCAATGGTGCCGCCCCGTGCGGCAGGCAAGCCGGAACCCATTGGCCCCAGCATACTGTAGCTGGCCAGACAGAACCGGCAGCGGTGGGCGCAGCCCCGCATTACTTCCACCAACAGCGTGTTGGCGAAGATGGCCTTATCGCTAATAATGGGGGTGTGGGCAATAAAGTCATCCATGTTGGCAATCAGTTGTTTGTCCACCTGAGCCGGGATGTCTTCGTACTTGGGTACGATGGCGCTAATGGGGCCATCCGGGCTTTCATAGTGAATGTCATACATGCCGGGGGCGTACAAGCCCGGTACTTCTACCGCCAGACGGTGAATCAATTCTTCCCGATCCGAAAGGTGCCGGTACTTGCGATAGACGTGCATCAAAGTGTCCATCACCTCTTCGCCTTCTCCAATCAGGAAAAAGTCAAAGAACTCGGCGAACGGTTCCGGGTTGCTCATGGGCACCGGCCCACCGGCAAAAATTAAGGGGTGCGAGCGATCCCGGTCTTTGGCGAACATGGGAATCTGGTACTCGGCGTAAATGTCTAAAACCTTCACAATATCCAGCTCAAAGGCGAAGGAAAGGCCCATCAGCTCCAGCTCTTTGGGATTGTGCTCCTGCAAGGTGTCCGCGTAAATGCGCCGAGCGTCAATATCGGGGTTGGTGTCTAGTTGTTTGAACAAAATCATGTACCCCAAGGAGGACATGGCAATTTGATAAGGGGCCGGATACACCATAGCCACCCGCAGCGCATCGGGGTTGGGGGCTACGGGCGTATATAAATAGGTTTCCTGATGTTCATCTTGCCGGTAGGAAGGTCGGCTGTCGGTTTTTTTAAAATCGGTGGCCATAAATGGGCTGAAGGCTCCCTGAGTTGGGTGAGTGGTGCGAGAGTATTAGAATGCGGGTAAGAATTGATTGGGGTTGTATGAGGTGGCTTATTCAGGATGGGGCGCTTTTCTGCTATGGTATGCGTAAATAAGGCCCGCAATCATATAGGATACTAACACAGACAGATGTCAACGATTGCCCAAAGTTCCTCCTCTCCGATTCTGCCTCCCGCTAACCGCATTGATGAAAACGAGGCGTTACGCCTGCTTCGGGAAGCCAGCCTGTTTGAGCTGGGCATTATGGCGGAAGAAGTGAAACGCCGGTTTCACCCCGAAGGCCAGCCGGTTACCTTTGTCATTGACCGCAACGTGAACTATACCAACGTTTGCAATGTGGATTGTCTGTTCTGTGGCTTTTACCGGCATAAAGAGGATGCGGACGCCTACACCTTGAATTATCCCCAGATTCAGGAGAAAACCCGGGAACTGGTGGAAGCCGGAGGCACCCAACTACTCCTGCAAGGCGGCGTAAACCCGGACTTGCCCTTTGAGTATTATCTGGATATCGTGCGGAATCTGCGCAAAGATTTCCCCACCCTCACCATTCACTCTTTTTCCCCCACCGAAATTGCTTATATGACCGTGATTACCGGCAAAAGTCTGGAATGGGTCATTCAGCAGTTAATCGAGGCGGGTATTTCTTCGATTCCCGGTGCGGGCGGTGAAATTTTGCACGATGAGATTCGGCGCAAAGTGAGCCATAAAAAGGTAAATACCCACGACTGGCTGGAAGTTATGGAAGTGGCCCACGGGCTGGGCCTTAAAACTTCGGCTACCATGATGTTTGGCATGATGGAAGAAGACTGGCATATTGTGGATCACCTGTTCCAGATTCGTAATTTGCAGGATAAAACCGGCGGTTTCCTCAGTTTTATTCCCTGGACTTTTCAAAAGCCCAATACCAAGCTGGAAAAACTGCCCAACCTCCCGGCCACCGGGGTTGAATACCTGAAGGTGAGCGCTTTGGCCCGTATTGTGCTGGATAATATTCCCAATATTGGGGCCTCCTGGATTACACAAGGGTTAAAAATCGGGCAAACCGCTTTAAGAATGGGCGCCAATGATATGGGCGGCCTGTTGTTGGAAGAAAACGTGGTAACCCAATGCGGCATTAATCCCACTCGCAAAAGCGTTGCGGAAATGCTCAAGGTGATTCACCAAGGCGGGTTTGATGCCGCCCAAAGGGATACCGCCTACAATATTGTGCAGGAATACCCCCGCCAAAACTGATTGGAACGCTGAGCGCCGCCTGGCGTATACTCCCCCATTGAGAGGACGCCTCTATTTGGGGTTTCAGGGTATGCTGATTACAATCTGCGTTTTGGGCAGTTTGTAAGGTCATTTCCCAATGAGTACTGAGTGGGCCGTGTCTTCTGTGAGCAGGCAGCGCCCAGCGAGTGTTTGATTTTCCACCCTATGCTGCGAATTTTGTATATTGCCTGCGATGTTTTAGCCGCCCTATGCGCGGTCATTTCTCCCGTGATTATTTTTCACTGGTTGCTTTTAATTGTGAATGTGCCGCTGCTCAATCCCCATCTGGTCCACATCAGCCAATTTTTAAACCCCATGAATCTGGCGTTGGACGCTCTGTTTCACCTGCCCCCCATTCTTTATAATGGGCAACGAATTTCGATGACACAGGGGGTGTTGGCCTTTGCCTTCACGCTGGCTTTTTTCCTGTTGAATTTTATTTCCGAATATCTGAAAACCACCGAACAGCAGCAAGAGATTCAATTACATGCCGGTTTGCAGAGAGAACGGTTAAAGAAGTTGCAGGACGCTCAGAACCGTCATCAAAAAAAAGTGGCCACCAACCGGCGTTATCTGGTTCATGTCAGTTATGAGTTTGCCCTTTGCCCCGCAGGTGGGGAGTTGTTGGCCAAGGCCTTTACCCGCCAATTGGGCAGCACCCTGGAGCAATCGCCTGCTTATATGACGTTGGAGTTTCCCTCTTTGTCCCAGTCCATTCAATATTGCATGGAGTCGGGTCAGGCTTTACTGCGTTATTACGCAACTTTGCGCCCCATGGACGCTCAACCGCCTTTTCGCATTGGGCTTCATGCGCTGGATGCTAATTTACCCACGTCGGATGCCTGTTATCAAACCCGTATTCTGGTTAGTTCCGCAGGGCCAAACGATGTGGTTTTTTCTCAAAATGTGCTGGAAGTGCTGCTGGCCAATGGCTTGGCCCAAAACTATCATTACCAGTCTATCGGGTTGTTTGGAACAGCAGGCAGTCAGCAAGAATTGTTCAAGTTGTTTAATTCCAAGCCCGGGAGAACATTTTAAGCCCACTTTTTTTGTGGGGAGATTACCGGTAACCGCTTGAAAAAGCCCAGAGGCCTTGCCTAAGCAAGCCTCTTGATGGTGCTGTTTCGTGATCAAACTGTTACAAAAAATGGAATCAGCGCAATCAGCAAGGTTGGATTGTTTTTATTATTCTATAGAAGAGAGCAGCTATTCTTACATAGAAATAATCGAAGCGATTTTTCTTGCGAGAAGTTAACGGTTCATCCGTTATCAATATAAAAGAATGGAGGACAGTAATGTCTGTACCTGGCGGTTTTTCGTTTCCTAACCCTTTTCTGACTCAAGGCGTATTTCCGAATTTGCCCAGCGGGCAACGGGCCGCCTTTTCTCAAGATATTGGGGCACTGATTTTTTTCTCAAGCGGTCAGCCTTTAAACACCGCTTTTTACCCGCAATTTAACCCGTTTTCGTTTAATACGTCGTTTCAAAGTTTCTTTGACGCGCCGCTGCAACCGTTTACGCAATTCCCGGGTTCAGGCACCAATTTATTCCTGGGTGCGTAATTCACCTGGAATTGATTCCTACAGGATATACCGGGTCATGTCATCAGCTTACGTTGAAGGCTGGCGTGGCCCTTACAAGAATTCGTCAACAGACAAAATGTCCCTTATTGTCCCCTTATGACAGCGCTTGTTAATGTAACATTCGCTGTTTCCTTTTTTCTTCCCCTAAAAAAGCTTCATCAGGGCTTTTACTTGGCGTAATGTTTCCTGGCATTCGGCCCGTGCTTTTTCGGAGCCTGTTTTTAGCAATTGCTCAACCTGAGATTTGTCCGAGGCGTATAAAGCGCGTCGCTCTCTGATGGGGGCCATTTGCTCGTTGATCATCTCGCCCAGCAGCTTTTTGCAATCCATACAACCCCGACTGGCTGTGCGGCACTCTTCAGCGGCCAGATTTTGAGCGTTTTCTGAAGCGAAAACCTGATAATACTTGTACACCACTTCGCAATGTTCGGGGTTTCCCGGATCGGTGCGTTTGATTCGGGCCGGATCGGTAATGGCCGTTTTAACCTTGGCCCAGGTTTCATCGGCTGAATCACTCAGGAAAATAGCGTTGTTGTAAGATTTCCCCATTTTTCGCCCGTCCAGACCTAATAGCATAGGGGTTTCGGTTAACAGGGGGCGTGGTTCGGCAAATAATGCCGTTTGATAAACGTGGTTAAACCGGCGGGCAATGTCACGAGAGATTTCCAGATGAGCCAGTTGATCCTTGCCCACAGGCACTAAACCGGCCCGAACTGAGAGAATATCAACCGTTTGCAATACCGGGTAGCCCAAAAGCCCGTAAGAAAGATCTTCGTGCAGCATGGCCACCATATCTTTCAGGGTGGGATCGGTTTGTACCCACTTGGCAGGGGTGATCATGCTCAGCAGCAAATGAAGTTCGGCGATTTCAGGAATGGAAGATTGTACAAACATGGTGGCTTTTTGGGGATCAATCCCCGCCGCAAGCCAGTCCAGGCCCATTTCCAGAATGTTATCCCGCAAGCTGGTGGTGTCATCGTATTTGGTGGTCAGGGCATGCCAATCGGCGATGGAAAAGAAGCACGGGTATTGCTCTTGCAGGGCGATCCAGTTTTTAAGCACACCCATGTAATGCCCCAGATGCAACTTGCCGGTGGGTCGCATACCAGACATGACCACCTTGGCTGATGCGGGCAGTTTTTCAATTTCTTTCAGGTTTAAAATGTCCGTGGCGGAGGGGGAAGCGAAAATATCAGTCATAATGCCCCTTATTATAGGGGAACTGGGCGCAACTGTCATTGCCAAGCCATTAGAGGATCACCCCAAGTGGGGACGCCGCCTAATTTTGGGTGGAAATGGGCGCGCTGGATTGCAAATGCTCCAGCAGTGCATGGCGGGGGTTGGGCAACGGCTGGTTGTCCGGGCTTGGGGCTGGCATTTTGGCCATGGCGGCTTTCAGTACTTTTAACTGTCGGCGGGCCTTTTTTATTTCCCCATCGGGCGCTTCCCACAGTTTCCCTAAAGAGTCCTTGACTCGGAACTGTCCGGCCAGCTTGCTCAGGTCCGCCTCATCTTCTGTGATGTGAATCCGCAATAACTCTCGGGCGTTCAGGGCGTGGGGTAACGGTGAGTTCTGGGCTTGCAGGCGAACAAATTCGGTGCCAATCAGGCGAGGCTTGGCGTAGCCGATATCCCGAACCACAATGGGTTCGCGTCCAATATTGGAAATGACGCTACACAGTGATGATGCCCCGGTACTGGTTTGTTCCCCCAGTAGTTCCACTTTCAGGCGGCCTTGTCGGGCCTGTTCCTTGTAAACATCCCACAAAAAGTCCATGAGTTTAAAAGACAGGGTGAGCAACAGGCCAATGCTGGTCAGCAAGATGCTGGTAGTGCCAACGGGTTCGGTGGCCCACATGTGGTTTAGCACGTCCAGCCCGTAAGCGGGATCCACTAAAATCCGGTGGTTCAGCAAATGAAATGCCAGCATGATTAACTCCGCAGTGCCTTGTGGTGGGTGAAAGGCGTTTTGAAACTGATGAATCTCAATTAAGCTAGCATAAAGATGCGGGTTTTGCCAGTGGTCAGGGCCATTGGTCAGCGTTTATCCCCAAAAAGCTGAGGGCCTAGTTGCGCAATAAATAGCCTTGATACAGGCTGATGATATCCTGCCCAAAAAACAGCGATACCAGAATGCCCAACACCAACGCAGGCCCCAAGGGCAAGTAGGTAAAGGTTTGGGCGGTGCGAACCTGTTTTAAAAATACAATCAGGGCAATCACCGAAATCACCAGGCAAATCAGGCTGATCAGCGTTTTGGACTCCGGGGAAAAGGGGGTGTTCATCAGGATGAGCGGGCTGCCGCCACCGGCCAGAGCCACAGCTCCTGAAATAAGGGAGGTGTACTGCTTGTTTTTAATCCATTGAATCACCAGCATGGGGATAGCGGGAATGGTTTGAACCACAAACCCGAGCAATAAGGCCAGTACGGTTAATGGCCAGCCTAAAAAAGCACCGGCCCCCATCATTAAAAAGGTATCGCCATGCCCAAATCCATCGGTCCCAAAGCATAAGCGGGAGAACAAAATCATGCCCTCAAAAAACACCACCGAAATCAGCATGGCCATCAATGCGGAAATCAGGGCCTCTGGTACATGTAGAACCAGCGCCCCTAAATCCAGCGTAAAAGCCGTACCGGCGGTATTTCCAAGGTTCAATACGCTGTAAAGCAACCCGGCGGGAATGAGCATGTAAATGGAATTGAAGTTAAAAATAAGGCTTTCCCGGAGATCGGTAATAAAAATAACGATCAAATTGGAAATCATGAACAGCAAAAAGGCGCTTTGCCAAGTCAGGCCAAAGAACCACACGGTTCCGCAAAACAGCATGGCAGTGGCCAGTTCAACCAGCGGGTACTGAATGCTGATGGGGGTTTTGCAGTAATGACACTGACCACCCAGCAATAAGTAGCTGATCACCGGAATATTATCGATGGCCCGCAGTGGGGAGTTGCATTGCGGGCAGTGAGAGGGAGGCAGGACAATAGGTTCATCGGCCAGAAAGCGCAGGGCCATGACATTGAGAAAACTACCAACGCACAGACCGATAACAAATAGAAAAACCATCCAAAATGCTTGCAGGGTAGGGTCTGACACGCTTAAAGTTTCTCCAGGGCCTTTTTAATAAGGGAACGCCGCTGTGTTTTTGCTGCCTTAGGCAGGCTTGTCCGTTTTCAGGTTTTTGGAAAGCAGTTCCAGGGCTTTACGAAGCCTGCGACTGACTTGCATTTGTGAAATACCCAGCCGCTCGGCAATTTCGGTTTGGCTCAAATCTTCGTAATAAGTCATTTTAACCACGTCCTGAAGATCTTCTTTCAGGGTAAACATGGCTTGTTCTAACAGCATGCGGTTTTCATGCGTTTCGGTTAATTCGGTTTGGGTGTGGTCCACCAGTCGTTCCAGGTAAACGGTTTCACTGCCGCCGTTGTCGTTCACCATAAATTGATCGAGCGAAACCGGCAAACGGCGCCGTTCAATATCCTGGGCCTGTGTAACTTTGGTAACCGGGCATTGTAATTCTTCCGCAATTTCAATATCGGTGGGGGTGCGCCCTAAATGCTCGGTCAGTTTTTGGATAATCTGGTTAATGCGGTAGTAAAGCTCATACATTTGACGGGGCGCTTTAATCATGGCCGTTTTGTCCCGCAGGTAATGGCGAATTTCCCCGGTAATAAAATAGGTGGCATACGTTTTAAAGCTGCTGCCCACCAGTGGATTAAACTTATCAATGGCTTTGAGCAGTCCAATATTGCCAACCTGCATTAAATCTTCAACCGGGTCGCTGCTTCGACGGGCCAGGCCATGCGCGATTTTTTTGACGTAAGGCATGACTCTGGCCACAATTTGATCGCGCAATTTTTCTTTACTTTGGGCGTCCAGATCGGAAATCAGGTAGTTATGCAGCATTTCTTCCAATACACTGGAAAAAATATCCTCAGACGAGGTTCTGGTTGGCGGGCCGCTCACGAAATAAAATTCCTCTAACTCACTCAGGCGTTGCTGAAATCTGGTAGCGCTCCCAAACCGGGCGCTTTATAATGCCATCAAGCTTAAAACACTCAAGGGTACAATGAATGAGTACCACTCATGATCTTATCAGTATTATAACATCGGGGCCTCTTCGCCCCTTTCCTGAAAATGGTTGATCTTTTGGGGCAGATTGTAATACAAATTAAGGAGCAGAAATGCAAATCCCACTCGAATCTGGCTTTTCACTTACGCCTCCGCCGATTGAACGGGAAATCTTCAACGAAAGGTCTGAATCCAACTTGGATCACGCTTCATCCGTCACTCAGTCTAAAAAGCCAAAAACCATTTTGGTGGCTGAACATTCCGGTTTTTGCCACGGCGTACAAAAGGCTGTGGACAAAACATTGGCTGTTGGGGAAAGCAGCGACAAGCCTGTTTATGTATTGGGGCAGCTTATTCACAATCAACAAGTGATTGATCAGCTGGATGCCAAGCACATTAAAACGGTGTCTTCTCTGGATGAAGTGCCGCAAGGCAGCGTTTGCGTGATTCGCACTCATGGCGCCCCTCCCGAAATGGTGGAGCAGGCATTGGCCAAAGGGGTGGATGTTTCTGACGCCACCTGCCCGGATGTTCGGCTGGTGCAGAACAAGGCCATTCAGTTGGCCGAAGAAGGTTACACCGTGGTGATTGTGGGTAAGGAAGAACACCCGGAAATCATTGGCATTAAGGCTTATTCGGCGCGAGTACCTGGTTCCATTATTGTGGCCATTAACAAGGTGGAAGAAATCGCTGAAAAGCTGAAAGACGTGCCTCGTCGCCGCATTGGCGTGGTTTCTCAAACCACCCAGATGGAAGAAAACTTTTTTGAGATGGTGAAAGAACTGTCTAAAGTGGCCAAAGAGCTGAAGGTGTTTAACACCATTTGCCCCGCCACGTATTTTCGACAAAATTCCGCGTTGGAGTTAACCGGCAAGGTGCAATTTATGGTGGTTATCGGGGGCAAAAACAGTGCCAACACCACTCATTTGGCAGAAATTTGCCGCACCGAAGGCACAGACACCATTCATATTGAGACTTACAAAGAACTTGAAGGATGCGAGGCCCTTGAAAAGGCTGACATCATTGGAGTAACCGCTGGTGCTTCCACGCCAGACTGGTTAATACAGGAGGTTTTAGAGTACCTGAAGGCGCTTTAGAACCAAAAATCGTTACAGTTAGCAATCAAAAGAGGAATTTTGATTAATGGGAATGACCACTTTATTAGTAGAAACATCCGAAGAAATGCGCCAGAGTTTCGCAGACTTGCTGGAAAAAAGCTTTGAAACCACACTAAAACCCGGCACCATTGTGGTGGGCGAAGTGTTAAAGCTTGAAAAAGACGGCATGAGCGTTGATATCGGCGGTAAGTCCGAGGGTGCCGTTCCCATGAAGGAAATTCCGGGTTGCTATGGGCTGGATGACCTGAGAGCCCAATACAAGCCGGGTCAGGTTCTGGAATTATTCCTGTTGAACCAACACGATGGCGTTGATGAAACCCGTCCCCACTACACCTTGTCCGTTCGTCGGGTGGCTATGTGGAAAAACTGGGATCGCCTGATGGAATTGCGTGATTCCCGTGAAATTGTGGAAACCACCGTTAGCGGCACCACTAAAGGTGGCGTTATTGTTAATATTCTGGGCTTTAAAGGCTTCATTCCGGCCAGCCAGTTGCGGGTTGCCAAAACCCTGCACGACTTGGTCGGAGATGTTCTGCCCGCTAAAATTCTGGAAGTGGATAAGCATAAAAACAAGTTAATCCTCAGTCACCGTGAAGCCGTATTTGAGCAAAAAGCCAAAATGCGGGCTGAAACCATTGGCAAGTTGAATGAAGCCGACATTGTGGAAGGCGAGATTGTTAAAATCACCGACTTCGGCGTGTTTGTGGACATCAACGGCATTGACGGCTTGTTGCCCTTGTCTGAAATCACCTGGCGCCGGATTCAGCACCCCTCAGAAGTGTTGACTTTGGGCGAGCGCCTGACGGTGCGTGTGTTAACCGTCGATCGTGATTTACAGCGGATTAGCTTGAGCTTGAAGCGCTTGCAGCCCGATCCCTGGATGACGGTGAACGACCACTTTAAAGTGGGCGAAGTGCTGAACGGGCGCATTTCCAAGTTGCTGAATTCCGGTGTGCTGGCTGAGTTGGCCCCCGGTATTGAGGCTTATTGCGCTTATGATAATAGCGGACGTCAGTATTACCTGACTGAAACCTATTGTTTCCGCATTGTGTCCATTTTTGCGGGCGAACGCAAAATTACCCTAGAATACCAAGGCGCTGCCCAATAAGGCAGCCCTTGGGCCTCTGGGCCTGAACGGGAATTTGACACGGGTTTTTGGTGTTGGTATATTAATTTCTCACTTCGACCGTCACCCTCGTGATCTATGTCCCGCAATTGTACGGTTAGACCCCTCAATAAAGGTATTTAAGCAAATGTTAGCTATCGTGGATTTGAACGGAAAACAATACCAGGTTCAAGAAGGACGTTATATTGACGTGGATCTGCTGCCTCGGGATATTGATGAGACTTTTGAGATCGGCAATGTCTTGATGGTAATGGACGGCGAAAAGTCTTTGGTGGGCGCTCCCTATGTAAGCGGCGCTACTGTTAAGGCAAAAGTGCTTCGTCACTTCCGTGGCCCTAAGGTGCTGGTTTACAAAATGCGCTGCAAAAAAGGCTATCGCCGTAAAAACGGCCATCGTCAGGATTACACCCAAATTCAAATTGAAGGGTTAAACCTGCCCAATTAACCAGATTGCCCGCTTTTTGGCGGGCGTCGTCGCAGCGAATTTAAAACTGGAGAAAACAAGCAATGGCATCAAAAAAAGGTGTAGGATCGACAAAGAACGGACGCGATAGCGAGTCTAAACGTCTGGGCGTCAAGCGTTTTGGTGGTCAAGCGGTCAATGCCGGAGAAATTCTGGTACGTCAGCGTGGCACTAAATTTCACCCTGGCACCAACGTGGGCCGTGGTGGAGATGACACTTTATTCGCCCTGGTTGCTGGCGCTGTGAAGTTTGAGCGTCACCGCAAAACTTCTCAGAAAGTAAGCATCGTTCCGGCGCTTTCCTAAACAAACACCCACTTTTAAAACTGAAAAACCCGTGCCATTTGGTTACGGGTTTTTTGTTGGCGCTGGGTGTTTTACGAGGGTGCCTTGCAGGACTTGCTGCGTTGAAAGCCAAAATGCCGCAGGGGCGCATTGTGAGTGGGCAAAATGATTTTTAATAAATCGGTTAAATCGGCGGCTTCGTATGCTAAATCCTGATCATTCACGGCCAGAATTTGTAAAAGTTGCTCCGTTTCATTCATGGCCTCTGGATCTGGCACCTTGGGGGCCGTACTTGATTCGGTAGGTGGCTCCAGACTAAGGGCATGCTTGGCTTCCGGGGCCTGAGGGGAAATGGCCGGGGCGCTGACTTGGGGCTGGGCTTCGGGTGGCAGCTCTCCAAAATGTTTTTTATAGCAGGCCAACTCTGCCTGGGTCACCTCTAAAAGGGATGCTTCAACCATCATCGGCGTTTCTGAGGCTGGGTGTGCATCAGCCACTTGAGCTGGTGGGGCTATAGGTTCCTCGCCAGCTTGTTCCTGCGCTGGTTTGGCAGCTGCCATCAAAATGGCCGTATCTTCTTCTATTTCCAAACAGGCAATTTCAATGAGTTTAAGGCATTTGAGACAGAGAGGCTCCACCGGGCCATTGTTTTGCATTTTACTTTTGCAAACATAGCAACTGCCTTCCCGGTAACCAATCAGTTGGGTGTTTCGACGAGATGGTTTGAGCCGATAAGTAAGGACCTCTTCAATACGCCCTTCTTTTAAGCCGGAGCGCTTGCCTACTTTATCGTAGTAGAGTTTTTCGTTGTTGATGAGCGAAAAAAAATAATTATAGTAACAGGCGTACTGTTCTTGCTCCCAACTCTCTTTGGATTCTGGCAGCGCTGATTCTGGCCCATTTTCGGGGGGGGCACCAAGGTGGGCTTCTATTTTGCGGGCGTTATTCTTGGGCATAACCGGATCGATCTCCAGGGGTGTACCGGATGTATCGGCCAAAGCACTGAAAAGTTTAGAGCAACGCCTGAGAAATCGCCCATTATTTTTCAGGAGAGGAGGTTTCACCTGTTTTTATCCAAAAAGCAAGGGGTGATTTTTCCTATTTAAAGGGCCAAAGTTGGGTGCGTTGCCCTAGTACGCTCCTCAAATCGCTGGTTTTTATGCAGGTGGAAGGCAATAGACCCCTTCAAAAGCTTAAACTCTCTCTGCCGGAGATGCTGAGGCTTCCGGTCACGATACTCATCATCTCCCCACCCTGCTTGCGCCCACTGCAACAGGGTGTTTTTTTGGCTGCCCTGTGCATTAAACCGATTGCGCC
This sequence comes from Vampirovibrio sp., assembly GCF_041737375.1. Taxonomy (NCBI): domain Bacteria; kingdom Bacillati; phylum Candidatus Melainabacteria; class Vampirovibriophyceae; order Vampirovibrionales; family Vampirovibrionaceae; genus Vampirovibrio; species Vampirovibrio sp. The sequence goes on along the minus strand of NZ_JBGSRV010000010.1, from coordinate 261,158 downwards.
AACCAGCGCAAGGATTCCCGCAGTACAATTTCTGAAGCGTCTTTCTCTACATCCCCTTCAATGGCTTTAAAGCTGCGCTGGATTTCTTCCGGTTGATACCCCAGTGATAACAGCACGGATTCTGCCTCCAAAAACGCTTCGGAGGGGTTGAGCAGTCCAGAGGACTCCAGCCCGCTTACAAAATCAGCCGATCGCCAGCTCATCATTTTTTCTTTTAATTCCAGAGTCATTTTTTGAGCCAGCTTGTTGCCAACGCCCTTGGCTTTGGTGAGTAAGTTAAAGTTGTTGGAAACCACCGCTTGGGCGATTTCAGAAACCGAGAGAGCAGAAAGCAGGGATAGAGCTACTTTGGTGCCGATGCCAGAGGCGCTTTGAAGGATATTGAAGAGATCACGCTCTTCTTTGGTGTTGAAGCCCACCAGAAACAGTGCGTCTTCCCGAACAATGAGGGCGGTAAACAGTTGAATCTGCTCTCCTGGCATGGGACTGCTTTCAATGGCCCGATGGCTGGTCAGCACTTCAAAGCCCATGCCGTGCATATCCACCAGAAAATAGGCGCCTTTGGGCGATTCATACGCCTTGCTGACCAAAAGACCTTTTAGAAAAGAAAGCATTTCAATAACCCCTGCCTGACTGCCTGCTTATTATAGAGCCTTCAGGGCTGGGTAAAAAGCCCCACGCCACTTTCAGCTTGCCGTAAAAAGGACTCCGCCAAGGGAATATCCTCCTGAGTGGTAATTTTAAGGTTGCTTTCAGCGCCCTGAATGATCTGGATGGGGCCTATTCCGGCCAGTTCAAGGAGTTGAGCATCATCGGTGACGGGCGTTGCTTGTGGTACTTGTTGGTGAGCGGATTGCAGGGCTGAAAACTCAAAAACCTGAGGGGTTTGGGCTCTCCATAAGGTGGTTCGATCCAGCGTTTGGTGAATAGTGCCTGTGTGCGGGTCAATTTGTTTGATGGTATCCACCACGGGAATGGCCACCACACTGCCTTTGGCCCCTTGTGCCACGGCCTGAAGGGCTTGCCCAATCAACGCTGACTGGATTAAAGGCCGTGCCGCGTCATGAACCACCACCGTTCGCACCCCGGCGGGTAACGCCAATAGGCCTTGCCATACCGAGGCCCTCCGGGAGGGGCCGCCCACTGTGAAAATCAGTTTTTGCGGTGAAAAATGCGGGTTTAGCAGTGCTTGATAACGGCTCAAATTACTTTCACTGGCCGCAATCACCACCCCATCAATGCCGGGACATGCCAGTAAGGCGGAAACCGTTCGTAACAAAACGGGCTTGCCTGCCAGAGAGACCAAAAGCTTGTCCTGCTTGTCAGAAAAACGACTGCCCCCACCCCCGGCGGGAACGATGGCCCAACAGGCGGATTTACTCATGGGAGGTCGCGCTTCCAAAGTGTTGATACGTTTTCTGGAGGCTTAAGGGCTGAAGCGTTTCTGTGTGGGGGCTTTGCAGGTAAGCTGCCGGAGGCGTTCCCTCCAGCGCCTGCACCCGGCCAATCACGTGAAAATGGGCCAGTATGTCCGCATCCAGTTCAGGCACGGTGGCCACCAGTTCAAAATCTTCACCACCGTAAAGGACTGTGTCCAGTGCGGTTTGCTCCAAGGCGGCAGTGGGTTGAGTGGTGATTAACTGTTGGGCGTAGGCCATAATTTCGGGGTGCATGGCCAGTTTGCGCTGTTCCACCACCAGATTTTGTTTGCTACTGTGGGCTATTTTAATCAGGGCATCCGCCAGCCCATCGCTGCTATCCATTAAGGCGTAGCGTTTAAACTTACGGGCTAAAACCTGTCCGGCAGAAATTCGGGGAATGGGTTTGAGGTGAGCCGCTTTGCTGGTTTGAAAGGCCGGCCATTGATGCCGTAGTGCATCCAGTCCCACTTTGCTTAAGCCATGAAATCCACTGGCAATAATCCAGTCTCCAGCCTGAGCCTGATAGCGTCTGCCGGGATGGGTGCCTTGCGGGCATTCTCCGATTGCGGTGACGTTGATGGTTAAAACCGGGCTGCTCACGGTGTCGCCTCCAGCGATAAACCCGTCAAAGGTTTGGCAGGCCTCCTGAAAGCCCTGATAAAGGGCCGCCACAAAATCCAGCCCCAAAGCCTCGGGTAATCCCAGGGAAATTAGCAGGCATTTTAACTGAGCGCCCATGCCAGCCAAATCGCTAATATTGGCTGCCGCTGCTTTCCAGCCCAAATCCTGCGGGGTGAAATAATTCAGGCTAAAATGCCGGTTTTCCACCAGCATGTCTGTGGTGTACACAGAACGGGTGGCCTCATCCCAGTAGGCGTCATCGGCCATGGCCTCGGTTTGCCCGGATAGCGCGGTAATCAGGTCAATAATGGCGAGTTCTTTGGACATGGCATGCTTCCACCGTCTTTACAACCAAAAAGGGAGGCTACGATGAGTCTCCCCTTGGTGTATCTTATCACGGCTAGGTTATTAGCCCATTGCGAATAGCCGTTGACCTTGCCCTGTGGCGGGTAAAGGCTGATTGAGGTTAGGGGCGATGGCACCTTGCTTTAAAGCCGACTGAAAAGTGGCCAAGTCATCGCCTGAACCGGCTGCTTTACTGCTGCCCGCAGAGGCCCCTTTGGCACCACCTGAGGCTGAGCCAGCTTTGGCGGAAAGGCTTGAAAACGGATTAAAGTTTTGAGCGTTAAGCATGGGTAAAAACCCTCATCTCTTAAATAGAAGTCTAGTATCTAAATAAAAACAAGCTGAGGCTTAAAATTGAGGGGTGGCAGGCTAATGTTAACAATTTTGTAACATGTGCCGCTTTTTCAGGCCTTGCTTGCTCGGGGATTTTTGAGGAAGCGGGCAGGCAGGCACAAAAATGGGCGGATATGCGGGCCGCCCATTCAATTTGTGAAAATATTGATATCCGATTGCTTACGCGTTCCAGCTTCTGGTTGCGGTGTAAGGCAATGCGGGTCTGTTTAAATTGGGCTGAATTTCTCTGTTTTTGAGCTGGTGGATAAAACCACCCAGAGGATCCGCCGCTTTGGAAGCCCCGGATTTGGCATTGGCTTGCTTTGGCTGTGCCAGAGCGGGCATTTTTTCCATTAGGTTTAGAAAACCGGCCAAGATGACACCTCTATTAGAGTCAACATCATACAGTGTTTAACACCAACCATTAAAACAAAAGCACCGGCCCCTTGTCCACAAACAGACTGCGCGAACGGAGACAAGCCTTTCCGCAGCCAGCCTGAAGTTTTTTGGGGATGGGCTGGTTCCCCATTCTTTTGGTTTCAATGCGTGCGATTTTGCCGAAGAAAAGCAAAAAGAAAAAGCGGGATTTTAAGTCCCGCCTTGTTTTTACCTCACTCGTCACCAATTGTTCCAGTACATCAACCCGAAGGCTGATGGGAATGGATAGCTGATAAAATTATTGAAAAGACGATTGAACTCATATCCAATAGCATTTAAATATGGAGTCACAATCTCTTTTGAGCTTTTCTCTTCTGAATTTTTTTCAAACCGCTTTAGAGAACATAAGGCGGAGCAAATCCTGGTTTAAAAGTAATCTGGCTTGTTTCACTTAATCTTGCAAGGTGTCATCGCAAAGATGAGATTACTTTCTTATTATGATAATTAAATTCATCCAAATTGTAAAGGAAAACTTTTCAGGCACAGTCGGTGGAAAGTGTTATTTGTACACTCTTTTAGGGGGATTAATGCCTGCTCAATACCGAGTTGGCATGGGCTTAAATTTAGAACCCAGGCCAATGTCAAGCGTTTATGCGCCTCTGCTGCTCAAAATCTGTTTGACGGCTTCCAGCATGACCATGCCGATGGGACCAAAAATACAGACAAAAATGGCGGGAAACAGAAAAATATAAATGGGAATGACCATTTTGACCGGAATTTTATTGGCAGTTTCTTCCGCTTGGGTCAGCCGTTTCACTCGTAAAGAATCGGATTGCACCCTTAAGGTATGGGCCACACTGGTTCCCATTTCGTAAGACTGGATAATGGCGTTAATAATGGCGTTAAAATCATCAACACCGGTACGCTCGGCCATGTCCAGCAAGGCATCTTTTCGGCTTCGCCCAAGCCCCACATCGCGGGTGTAGCGGTTGAGTTCTTCCTGCAAATAGGCCGATGTTTTGACGGATTTAAGGCTGGTAATTTTATTAATTGCCACGTCCAATCCCAGTCCGGCCTCCATGCAGATTACCAGTAAATCCAAAAAGTCAGCCAGCGATTTTTGAATGCCATTCTGCCGTTTTTGGGCCTGTTGGGTGAGCCAAAGCATGGGAATTCCGTAACCGGCCAACCCGAAGGCAATGGCCACGGCAACGCCCACCCCGCCACTAAACTTACCCACCATGGATATCAGGCTGAAGAACACCCCAAAAAGCACCACGGTGCAAAGTAACTGAATGCCTAAAAACACTTTTTGATAGCGTGCCTTTTGATAGCCGGCCTGAATTAACTTGGACTTAACCCAGGACTTGCTGCTTAAAGGAATGATGGACTGTGTTTTATCGAAAATCATTTGGGCAAAAGGAAACAGAACCCGATGTGAAAAGCTGTTTTCCAGTTGTTTTTGGCGGCTGGTATGTTTCTTGGTTTCTCTACGGCTTAATGCGCTAATGCGGGCCTGTACCTGCTCATCCTCCTGATTGGCTTTGATGCCCATTAGCAAAAAGGCAATCGTGCCAAGCAGGCATAATAAAATCAAAATCAGTTGCATAGGCTATACCTCGATTTGCACAATTTTGTACAAAACGCCCACACCGCAGCACATCCAAAAACCCGCCAGAATCAATAGGGCAATGCCAATGGGATTGGTGACAAACTGAATCATGGCATCGGGTAAAAACAGATACATAATGCCGCACAATAAAAATGGCACACAACAAACAATGCCCGCCGATAATTTACCCTGAGCGGAAATGGCCCCCACCTTCTGAAACAGTTTATAGCGATCCCGAATGGTGTGGGACAAGTTACCCAGCAATTCCGCAAGGCTGCCGCCGGTTTCTTTTTGAATTAACAGGGCGGTTACAAATAAATCCACATCGGGCGATGGTACCCGGCTGGAAAGGCTGTACAAGGCATCTTCCATACTGGCCCCTAAATTCATTTCGGCGGCCATTTTGCCGAACTCGGTTCCCCAGGGGTCATCATAGTTATCCGCCACCATTTGTACCGCTCTGCTGAAACCAAAGCCGGTTTTAAAGGCGTTTACCATGCTGTTGAGTACATCCGAAAATTGAGCGGCGGCTTTTTTCATGCGCAACATGGTTTTCAGGCTCATAAAGGCATAAGGCAATGCAATACAGGCGGCTCCCAAGGGAATGGTAATCAACATGTTTTGCCCGGATAAAAACCAGATTACCAGCCCACCCAGCAGGGCCGAGCCGATGGAAATCATATAAAATTCGTTGGGTGTAATCAGCATATTGGCCCGTTCCAGCTTGATTTCCAGTTGCTCCCTTTTGCTGGCGGTGCCGTCCTTGTTTTTTTTACGCCGCTTCAGGATATTGTCCTGATCCTTGGCCGGTCGATTACGGTTGCTAACATTGCCCAGCAAATCCTGGATGTGTTCCTGAGCCTGAACCTGCTTTTCAAACCATGTTTTGTAGAAGCCAATAATAAGCAACACCACCCCGGTGGCCGGTATTAGGCTCATCAGCAAACTGTTTTCCATACACCTTAATCCTCAAAAAAGGTAAGCGCTTATATCGCAAAAAGCGATTCGTCGATTTCAATGCCTTCGGCTTTTAATACGTCCATAAATTTGGGACGGATGCCAGTGGGGCGGAACTCGCCAATAATTTTATGGTTTTCATCCATGCCACGTTGCACAAAGTGGAAAATATCCTGAAGCAGCACCACTTCGCCTTCCATGCCCACCACCTCGGTAATATTCATCACCCGACGGCTGCCATCACTTAAACGGCTGGCCTGAATGATGACATGCACCGCTGAGGCGATTTGTTCCCGAATGGCTTTTTGAGGCAAGTCGTAACCGGCCATCATGACCATGGTTTCCATCCGCCGAATGGCATCGCGGGGGGTGTTGGCGTGTAAGGTGGTTAGGGAGCCATCGTGACCGGTATTCATGGCCTGTAACATATCCAGCGTTTCGCCCGAACGGCATTCCCCCACCACAATGCGTTCTGGCCGCATCCGCAGGGAGTTTTTAACCAAATCCCTCATGGTGATTTCTCCCCGGCCTTCCAGGTTGGCGGGACGGGTTTCCATGCGGGCCACATGCCGTTGTTGTAGCTGAAGTTCGGCGGTATCCTCAATGGTCACAATGCGTTCATCATCGGGAATAAAGCTGGATAGCACATTGAGCAGCGTGGTTTTACCAGAGCCGGTACCGCCGGAAATAACAATGTTCATGCGGCCTTGCACAAAGCCCCGCAATAGTTCGGCGGCTTCTGCGGTTAAGGAACCAAAGTTGATTAAATCCTGAACTTTCAGCGGATCTTTGGAGAATTTCCGAATGGTGACCAAGGGGCCATCCAGGGCCAGGGGCGGAATTACGCAGTTGAACCGGGAGCCGTCTTTTAAGCGAGCATCGCAAAGCGGCTGGGTTTCATCCACCCGGCGACCCACGGCGGAAACAATGCGGTCAATAATTTGCAACAGGTGGGTGTCGTCTTTAAAACGCACTTTGGATTCGGTCAGTTTTCCATTGCGTTCCACATAAACCAGATGCGGCCCTAAAATCATAATCTCGCTGATGGATTGATCGCGTAGCAATTGCTCTAATGGGCCAAGGCCCATGGCCTCATTCACAATATCGTCAATCAGGCGATCTCGCTCAGAAAGCGTAAGCAACGTGCTTTCTTCCATCAGCAGGTGGCTAATGGCATCTTTAATTTGATCTCGTAGACCGGTGCTGCCTTTTTCGCTTAGTTGCTTGAGGTCAATTTCCTCAATCAGGCGGCGGTGGATGTTGGACTTCAACTCGTAATGCGGATCTTCCGGGCTTACTTCTTTTTTAGGCTTAGCGGCCGTTGGGGAGGGGGTGGGTGGATTGAACTTGGGCATGGCAGCAGCAGCGCCGAGCGGCTCTGGAATCATGCCAGCCTGAATCCCCTCTGGTTCGGGCGTGGCAGGGTTTTCTTTTTTTCCAAAGCCCCATCGGTTTTGCCTGGATAAAGACATATGAAAAAATCCTCGTTATCTGCTTTATGCCCGGTTTTTAAAATTAATCCTGTTTTGTGAATCTGTTTGAAGCGGCATTGAGAGTGGCTGAGTTTAGCTTGCGGCGTTTTTGGAAGAGAATAGTTTACTCAGCAATCCATTGTTCGCAGGCGCCTTTTTGTCTGAGTCAGCGGCTTCCGCCTCTTCTCCGGCGAGTTGCAAAGTCATTTTTTGCAACGCTTTTACGGTTTCAGATTTTGGGTTGACCTTGCTGAGCGCCGAGCCAAAGCTGTTGGCCTCTACATTCAGTTCCCAGTCGTTGGGTATTCGGGCGTAAATCTCGTAACGAAACTCTTCTTCCACATCCTGATTGCTCATGCGATAGGCGGCTTTCAGGTTGTAGCGGTTCAGCACCATTTTGACTTTTCGCATATCCAGATATTTCTGGGCCAGATCCAGATATTGCCGGGTGCGGTACAGGCTGGGAATATCGGGGGAAGAGACTAACAATAGTTCATCCGCCCGTTCCACCATGTATTGATGGTAAGGGTCCAGAACGTGGGTGGGTAAATCCACAATCACATAGTCGTATTTGGTTGCCAGATAATCCATGGCTTTTTCCAGCAATTCGGCGGAAATCATCTCGTTATCGTCCAGCACGCTTTTACTGCCCACCACAATGTGCAACCCGGATTCGTGCTTGATAATAATTTTGTTGAGCAGGGATTCATCCACGTCTTTCGGATCGCTGTCGGCGATATCCCCCAAAGAGTAGCTGGGCTTGTGGTTAAGCATAATGGCGCTGTTGCAGAAAACCTGATCTAAATCCACAAACACCACGGATAAATTTTTGAGGACATGTAATTCGTGGGCCAGGTTGACGGCAATGGTGGAGCAACCGACACCGCCTTTGCTGGCAAAGCAGGCTATAATTTTTCCGTTGGCCGCCACTTCTCCCGCCGGGTTGTGGGCAGCCGTTTTATGGTGTCGGGAAGACATGCGGCTCATGTAGTTAAAATGTTTTTTCAGGGCCAGCTCTAAACTTTCCTTGTCTTCCGGATATTGGATAAATTCTTTGGCCCCCTGACGGATGGTTTCTTTAAACACCGTAATATCCATTTCCCGGTGCATGGCGAATATGACGCAAGGGGTTTCCGGGTTCATGCCAATGGCTTGTATAAACAGGCCCGCATCAAGCTCTCGACCGGTTGTGTCCACCAGAATCACATCGGGTCCTACCTCCTGGCATTCCCGAACCGCGTCAGACAACTCAATGTAAACGCCATTGAACTCTACAAAGTCCAATGCTTGAAGCTGGTTATACAGACTTAACCGAGTTTCCTCGGAACTGGCGACCGCAACAACTCTCAGGGCGTTCATAATTTGGCTAACTCATTCCATTATTCGTGTTTTAACGTGGATTCATCCTTAACCGCTGGTGGGCAGGAACGCTGCTTCCACTGGTCACTCAAAGCGTTACGACCAATCAAAGCAGCTAACGGGAATTAACTTGGGTATCGTCTGGAAACAGGGCGACTTGAATTTATTTTTTAGACAGGGCCGATGTTTCCGTGTCGCTGGGCAAAGCGCTGGTGCCTGGGCCAGAAGTTCCGGTATTGCTGTAGATGATTTCGGGGCGAATGACCACTACCATCTCGCTTTTGGTTCTGCTGTCCCAGGTGTTGCGGAAAAATGCCCCCAAAATGGGGATAGAGCCTAAGCCCGGAAAGCGACTCATCGAATCGGTATCCTGCTGGTTGTAAAGTCCGGCCAGAATAAAGCTTTGGCCGGGTTCAACCAATAGGGTGGTATTCATGCGTCGGCTAATAAAAGCAGGCACACTCACCGAGTTGGTGGAAACCCCGTTGGCCTGATCCAGTGAGCTGACTTCTGGTGCCACTTGCATCTGAATTTTGCCATCATCGGTTACGGTGGGTAATATGTTCAGGCGGATGCCGAATTCCTTGTATTCGATCGTCACCTGGCCTTGACCGCCCACAAAGGCAATCGGAATTTCACCACCGGCCAGAAAGCTGCCTTGCTCGCCACTGAGTAGGGTCAGTGTGGGCTCAGCCAAGGTGCGAACCTGCCGTCTTTCCTGTAGGGCCTGAATGGCTGTGGCCACTTGGTTGTTAATGGTTAGCACCTGTGTAATGCCGCTTTGATACACTTCGTTAAACCGGCTTTGTATGAGGTTGCTTCCGGTTGACCCTCCGGCAGCGCGACTGGCCAGGTTGCTAAAGGCTGCCCCGGACATATCCTGACTACTTAAAGCCGAAATAGGCTTGCCCGGTGCTGCCGATTGAACGCCACTCCAGCTGGCGAGTCCGGTGTTGCCAGTAACCCCGTTAATGGTGCCACCCAAGGCGTTCATAGAGGTTTTATTCAGTTCCAGAAATTTGATGCTGCAACGGATTTGAGGTTTTTGGGCAATTTCCAGCATGCTGATCACGTTACCTGTGGCGTCTGTAACCACAGAGCCTTGCAGGAGGTTTCCGCCAGTGGCTGCACTGCCTCCGCTGGCGGAATTGGATTGTCCGCCACCGCCGCCCGAGTTGGCGGAATCTCCGTTGACAGACATGCGGGTAAAATCGTTACCCCCTTGGGCGGTAATCATTTTCATGCCGGGTTGACCATAAAACACGCTGGCCATGTTCAGGGCCTTGGAAGCAATGCTGGCCGTGCCCACCCGTCCGGTGAGTATCACTTTTTCATTGCCATCGGGACCCGGTACCACTTCAATGTGGATATTGGGATCAATTTCTCCCAGCCGCTGCCGAACCAGCTCAATTTTGGTGGAAGGCTCGCCTTTGACCTTGAGCAGGTTGATGACATTGGTGTTTAAGCCGGGTATGGCTGAGCCGGGAGCCTGAGAGTTAGGGCCACTGTTGCTGCCGGGCACGCCCATATTACTATTTTTGCCAAAAAACGCCTTGGCCATTTCAACAGCCAGTTGAGCGGTTTCACGACTTTCTGCCTGCCCGGTCAGAATCACGGTATCTTCTGCGGCGAGAGGTACAATTTCAATGCCGGGATCGACATATCTGAGCTGGTTGGCCAGTACAGAGACATCTTTGTGAACGTTGATATCCACCACCGTATGATCCGGGGAAACCATATCGCCCCACACCAGCAGGTTGGATACGCCTACTGCTTTTCCCACCAGTTGAATCTGGGTTGGGCTAATGATTACCGCGCTGGCCACATCCGGGTTGCTGACAGAAACCCGAGAGGCTGGGCGGCTGAGGTAGATGACTTCGGCTTTGCCAATGGTCAAATCCACACTGGTCATTTTCTGGCTGATACCGGACTTCAGCACTTTTAAATTGCTGTTGTTGTTGTAGGTGTCTAGGTCGTCCGTATTGGTATCCATTTTGGGAGAATACAAAAGGTTGCTGGTTTTGGTTTCCATCACCAGTCGATCCAGCGCGCTGGTGGCCAGCATATGAAAGGCTTCATCCGCTTTGGGCTTTTGGGCGCTTGCCATCCTGCTGGTTTGGGGGCTGTGGGTTTGGTAAATGGCGTGAAAGGTTGGGTTGGGTGGAGCAGCCACATTTTTAGGGCTGGAGACAGGGGCTTTGGGTTTAGACTGTGCTTGCGGCAAGAAAATTTGGGTATAGGTGGCCTTTGTAGCGGGAGCAGGTTGAGAGGATAGGGGAATATCGGTGGGTTCAATACGCAATGCGGGGGTGGGAACACTTTGCGCTGGCTTTAGTTTGGGGTTGAGGCTGCTGGCCGGTTCTAGCGGCAGGGTTGCGGGCAGTAAAGGCTTTAGCTTGGGGTTAGGTGTCGAGCGAACCACCTTCAATTTTTGAATGGGCTTTGCGGGTGCGGCATGATTTGAAATTGGCAGTGGGACGGCCACTGGTTTGAACGTGTTAAGCGGCGCGCTTTTTGCGGTGGCTGGGCGTTGATTCAAAGCCAGCAGACTCAGCGGGTTCAATCGTTCCCAAAGTCCCTGTTTTTGAATGGGATGCAACACGTTTTGCTGGGACAGGCTTTGGTAAAGAGGTCCATGAATCAGGGTATCCAGTTGCTGGTTGGCCCTTAACTTGGCGCTGGCTGTCATGGAAACGGCTTCCGCTGAAGGCAGGAGCAGGTTGCTGCTTAAAATCAGGGCGCTAAGTCCCATTGCGGCCGATTGTCTGAACGTCATCACAGGGTCTCTCTCCTCACCGTCAGGTTGAATGCTCAAAAATGTTTTTTGTCTTTCAATGCAAATGCGATTCGATAAAAAAGTAGGGGTTCTTGCTGGCTAGCGATACCAGTGCGAAAGTAGGGGCGCAATGCGTCTCTCTCTATCCGTCTTCAACGGTTCAACGCGTTAAAAATGCTGGTTTCTGGTTTATGGATTAAAGTTGTACAGTGTTTTGTCATCACCCTGAATGAATTCAACCTGAGCGCCCAGAAAAGGGGCTGGCATGGGGGGAGCCGAGGGCGGCATGGCGCTAGGAGGCGGTGGGGGTGGTGGGTTGTACTCTGGGGTTTGACGGGCCACAAACATGGGTTTGCCGTGCAACTGATCGCTGTTTTGTCCCGATAAATCGGCAATGCTATTATCCGCCTCGGAACGAAGAGACAGGCGAAGTTCTCCGCTTTCTTCCGCCAAAGCCAGCAATTCCACCTGATCGGGATTGACCGCCAGTGTGACCGAAGATACCAGCTTGGCTTCCTTGGCCGCTTCTTTTTGGGCTTTACGCTTTTCTTTCAGGCGTTTTTCAATCTCTTCGGGCTTTTTCGCCTTTTCGTTTTCGGGGTTCGCTTTGTCGTTCTTTTTGGCGAGCTCTGTTTTTGATGTTTTCAGGGCTGTTCCTTTTTCAACCCCCTCGGGTGTTTCAATGTTGTAGTCGTCATCTTTAACCATGGTTTGAGCGGAAGCCAGCACCAATATGTTTTGTAAAACGGTGGTGGTTTTTTTCAGGCTTTTTTCGTCATTGCGCTCTATTTCAAAGGTGGACAAAATATCAACATGATCGCCGGGTTTTACAAAACCGGCCACACCCTTAATTTCGCTAACGGCAATGGTAACAGCCCGCTTGCCCACTGGAATTAAAGCGGTTAAACCACCTGCCGAATTGCTGCCGGAAACTTTTTGAATAAAAATCGGTTCTCCCGGAAACAGGGTTTGCTTGGCCACCCGTCCCGATACCATATAGGGCTTGTCAAAGGTTTCCCCTCTGGGTAAAAAAGCCGCTGGCCATTGCACCCGTGTCAGGTCGTTTAAAGACAGTGTTTGGCCCTGGTTGATCTGAACCAGCGGCACTACCACTTCAACCGTTTCAATTTTTTGCTGGGCCTGCACTTTGGGAGCTGGTTTGCCACCACTGAAAAGACTTACCGTGGTAATACCCATAACCACAGCCAACCCGATAAACACGTGTCCCGTTTTAATGGGCAAATTGGGCGTTGGCATGACTATTTTCCTCTTCCTTTTGAATGGTTGTCTGCTCAGTATGTTTAAAGGCGAACCTGACCTACTCACTCTATTAATATGCGGATTTTCCACCGAAAACAGATCCTCTGGACAGACTATTCTTGCCGTATTTTCTCTCATAGCGGAGCTTCAAACGTCTGTTCCCATGGCTGAGCTTTGGGTTGCGTTCCCTAAAATGGCGTCGCCACCGTTGTTGAACGCATTTCCCCACCAATCAACGGTGAATGTTCAACTTTTTCTGTCCACTCTATCGACCTTATTCCTCGTACCGCATGGTGGCGGTGGCAAAAACTGGAAAGGTCTGGAACTTTCTGCCATCTGCGCCCAATGCGTTCAGAAATCTGGAAATACCGACCGGATTGTTCATTTGCCATTCGATGTTCACGGTGACGGTTCGTTCTCCGGGGTTTTGCACCAGTGAGGCCGAAGGCGGAACCACCGTAATGGTTGCCACTGCGGGACTGGCTTGCTGGCCGGTTAAATTTCGAATGGAGGTAATGACATAAGCCTGAACGGCGTTAATGCCCGCTTGTTCGCTGCCATCGTTCCCAAGCTCGCTGCTTAAAGAAGCCTGTCTGGCCCCTTCTCGGGCAGCAGTTACCAAGGCCTGCTGAAAATACAGGTACATGGAAATGCTCATGACCAGCGCCAGCATGATTGTAAACATCACGATGCCCGCAACCATCTCAATCACAGCCTGACCAGACTGGGCGCGATTTTTTCTATCGGGTTTTCCACACGGTTTGCACACCACGACTACACCTCAACAAGCGCTTTTACCAGGGTTAAACGCTAATAAGTGACTATGGAGCAAGACGTTAAGCCTTGCTCCATAAAGTTTTATTGTCACTAAGCCAACATTTACAAGGCGTCGGTAAAGGTTGCGGTTACCGATGTTAAAATTTCGGTAAACAGCGTTTCTATACCTTGTGGTCCAATTAAAAGAACGCCAGCAACAATGGCTGCTGCAATAACCAGAGCGCCTGCGTACTCAATAACGCCTTGGCCTTTACGGGCTTTTTTGTTGCTCAGGAATGCTTTCATTGATGTCTCCTTGTTTGCCAAAATAATCTGCACTAGCTCAACTGACTTTCCTGGTTGCAGATGGGTCACTGCCCTCTACACGGATATAATGCCAATCCATCCAATGGTTTAAACCTATGGGTGGGCTTTGGGTAACACATCTTAATATACAAAGGCTTTACATCTCCTCAAATCCTCTATTTATAGGGGCTTTGGGGAACACCCTGACAGGCGGGCTTTGCTCTGGCTGAGTTTAAGATAACTTCATCAACGCAATGGATGAAGAATGCGGGGGCGGGTTCAGGCAAGCGGCAAGCCAGGGCATTGTGATAAGATCCCTTTGTTGAAAGCTTTTATCCCCCCATGGAGCATTATTATTATGGCTGAGAATCATCATAAGGTTGTTATTATCGGGTCTGGCCCCGCTGGTTGGACCGCTGCTATTTATGCGGCCCGCGCCAATCTGGCCCCGCTGGTTTTGCAAGGAACGCAACCCGGTGGCCAGCTGACTATTACCACCGATGTGGAAAACTTCCCCGGCTTTCCCGAAGGCATTATGGGCCCGGAGCTGATGGAAAAATTTCAGGCTCAGGCCGAGCGCTTTGGCACCCAGGTGATTTACGACACCGTCACCGAAGTGGATGTGAGCAAGCGCCCCTTTAAAGTGGTGGCCGATGATGGCACCTACACCGCCGATACCCTGATTGTGGCCACCGGGGCTTCCGCCAAGTGGATTGGCCTGGAATCCGAGCAAAAGTTGCTGGGGCATGGGGTTTCCTCTTGCGCTACTTGCGATGGGGCCTTTTTCCGCAATAAAGAAGTACTGGTAGTAGGCGGCGGCGATACGGCCATGGAAGAAGCCAACTTCCTGACCCGCTTTTGCTCCAAAGTGGTGGTGGTTCACCGCCGGGACAGCTTGCGGGCCAGCAAAATCATGCAGGAACGGGCCTTTGCCAACCCCAAAATCGAATTCATTTGGGATACGGCCGTGGAAGAAATTATAGGCAGCAAAGAAACCGGGGTTACTTCTGTGACCCTGAAAAACCTGAAAACCGATGAAGTGAAGTCATTCCCTACCCAGGGGGTGTTTGTGGCCATTGGTCACCAGCCCAACACGTCCATTTTTGAGGGCAAGCTGGATTTGCATGCCAATGGATACATGAAGGTGAAGCCCGGAACGGCAGGCACCAACGTAGAAGGCGTGTTTGCCTGCGGCGATGTGATTGATCACCATTACCGGCAAGCCATTACGGCGGCGGGTACGGGTTGTATGGCTGCCATGGACGCTGAAAAGTATCTGGAAGCGTTGGAAATGAGCGTGGCCTCGGTCTAAGCGTTTTATTTTAATGGAAAGCCGAATGTCCCTCTGGATGTTCGGCTTTGCTCTGTTTAGGATCAGAAGTGGCCTGAGAATTATTATTGAATGTGCAACTTTTGGATGGGTTTCGTTTTAATCTGCCCAGATCGATCTCTTTTATAAGGAGCCTTGCCATGTCCATCAATCCCCAGCGCCCCAATCCCACTTTACCCAGTCGTCCGCCCCAGCCAGCGCAACCCAAATTTGTGGTGGGTGAAGGCGAAACGCCCTTAGAAGTCCCTAAAACCCACGAAACGCCTACCGTCCAAGACCCATTGGCTGCTTTATTAAAGCAAAATACTGATATTTTGAAACAAAAAATTGAGCAATTTAAGTTACATGCTGATCTGTATCAAAGCTTGGCTAAGGAGATTTTGGGTGAGTCGCCCAGTGATGCCAATGCCCAGTCTCCCCCGGCAACTGGGGGTGTGACCGCCCCTGCCGCTCCTGCTTCTGTGGGAGAAGTCGGCGCTCTTTCTGAAGAGCAGGCCGTTGCTAAGCCGCAGGCGGAGGCGAATAGCCCTGCGCCGCAGCCTGCTTCTAAATACACACCCTTCTCGGAACGTACTCGCTTGAAGGTGGGTTGGGATACTACCAAGGAATATTTGGGCAGCAACCAGGTTTGGTGGGATATGGGCATTAGTGCTGTAGTGGGTGCCATTTTCGCCATTGGATCGCCAGTGATGGCGGTAACCATTCCGACCACCATGATGGTGATTGGGGGTATCCGGTTGGCGCTGCTGGCTGCAAAAATGGTTCAAGATCCCAAGGGGAAGAGTATTGACAAGATGTATAAAAAGTGGATTAAGGAAGACGAAAAAAAGGCTAAAAAAGAGGCTGAGCGATCCGCTTGATTTTGCGCTGAGTCGCATGCTTTTTCAATGAATTTGCGCTTGCCGCTTTTGCATGGGCCTTCCATGTACTAGAATAGAAAGAACTGTCAGCGTGGAAAAGGAAATACGCCTTGGGTGTTTTTTCGGAAGTGGCCGAGCGTTTTCGTGGCCCGGAAACCCCGCAGCGGGTGCGGCATAATCAGGGAAAACTCCCCAGCATTAATGATTTAATGGTGGCAACTTCTAAGGCCATGGATTTGCTGGAAGGCCGCCCCATGCGGACGGGACTGAAGGTGGCGGTCATTGCGGGCTCTATCGCCAAGCTGATGGCTTTGCCCGGTCGGGAAGTGGCCTCCATTGTTTATGCGGCCCTGCTGCACGATATTGGCCTTGCCCGTATGGTATCGGACATTTACCCCCACTTGCCTCCCGGAATGACTGAAAAACAACTGTTCCAGAGCCATCAGCTGGTGAACGCCCGCATTATTGGCTCTCCTCACGAGCGCCCGTTTTCGGGGGATTTGTACAATATTTTCCATCAGCATCCTTTGGCCGCTCGGGAATTTATTGCCAAGGTTCACCTTTCAGACGATGTGGCGGACGTGATTGCTACCCATCACGAGCTTTGCGATGGATCGGGCTATCCTTTCGGCCTCACTGAAGAGCAAATCCCCATTGGGGGCCGTATTTTGGCGTTTGCCGATGTGGTGGAAGGGGTTCTGGAAAACTGTACAAAAGAAGTCTCCGGACTCACCTCTCGTCGGCTGGCCCTGGAAAATTTTATGGAAATTAAAACCCCAGGTCGCTTTGATCAATCCGTGGTTCAGGTGTTTCGGGAAATGATTACGGTGAATGAAGACTTTTTGCGGATGATCGCCTCTCTGGAAGTGGAGACCATGGTTCGTAGCCTGCTTCCCGAGCGCACCATGTTGATGGGCGGCTCCACCTTGCTGAGCATTGTAGGGGCTATGGGCGCTTTGTCCGATTCGTTAATGCCGCTGTATAAAGGGGGCCGCTCTCGTCGAATTGCCGATTTCGCCACCTCGTTGGCCGAATCTCTGGGCATTCATCGTGAACAATGCGGTGAGCTGGCCATGGCGGGTATGCTGATTGATATTGGACATTTGGGAACGCCCATTCATTTGCTCATGAAAAATGGCCCGCTTACGGCCGATGAGCGCTCCATCATCCGGGATCATCCCGTGGCAGGCCAAGAGGTTTTAAAGTCGGTGCCTGGCTTTGATAACATTGCCCTGTGGGTCAGTGAGCATCACGAGCGTATGAATGGAAAAGGGTATCCGGCCAACCGTAAGGGTTTTGAAATTTCCATTGGTGGCCGTATTTTGGCCTTGGCCGATGTATTTGACGCCCTGACCTCGCATCGCCCTTACCGCACCCACGCCCACGAGCCAATGGATGCGCTGCCCGTCATTGGGCAAGGCCGCATGACGCTGTATGACAATCAATTGGTAAATTTGCTGCGTAAAGTGGTTCTGAGCAGTGAAGTGCTGATTCGTTAGACTGCCAGAAAGCAGAGCAGGCTCGCCCTAGCGGCTTTTTTGCGGGTTAATTCTCAATAAAAAGCACTTTGATTTTCATCAAAGTGCGCAGAAACGATGTAAGAAGAAAAGTGTATTGCCTGACAGGCCGTTTGCCTGTTAGGTGTTACTTAGCGTGGTTTGTTTCAAAAATTCCTGAGCATAGGTGCCACTGGCGGCAGTTTCATTGGCCGAATGGGCTGGCTCCTGGCGATAAGCACCGTAATTGGGAGCCAAAGCGGGCGGCATTTGCTGGGCGGCATCCATGCGAACTTTTTTGAGGTGGCGTTGTCCATTGCGAACCACCGACTGGAATTCCACCAGACTTTTGTCCAGGCTGCCCAAAATGGCTTCGGCATACTGATCTGCCCCACCCCGAACGGAGGCAGCTTCTTCGTAAGCCTGAGCCCGTGCGGCTTCTGCTTCTTCAAATGCCTTTTTACGCATGGCTTCCAGCTCCATGGTAATTTGCTGGCGAATGCGGTTTGCCTCTTCATGAACGGCCCGCAGCAATTCAGATTCGCTGAGCATAAACTCAGATTGCTTTTTGGCATCCTGAAGAATCTGGTTGGCTTTGGCTTGGGCCTCAATCACAATTTCATCCCGGCGATCAAGGACCCGCTGGGCCTGTTGCACTTCGGCAGGCAGGTTTTCCCGGATGCGATCCAGGAGAGGCACCAGTTTTTCACCGTTAACAATGGTAAAAGGCGTAAACGGAATCCCCATTCCTGTGAGAATGAAGTCTTCCATGCGCTCAATCATTCTGGCAAAAGTATTAATGGCTTCTCTCCTTTCCTTGGTTTTTTGGCTTCTTCTGATAAAGTAATGCTTCCGCCTCGCTGGCGCTTGAAAAGGCTTTGATAAAGCGGGCATCCATTTCATCTTGCAGGCAAACCCGCAGTTGATCGAGCAGCATGACCACTTTCTCCTGATCCACCAGATAAAAAGGGGTTAACGGCACCGGCCAGCCCTTTTTCATCATCTGAGCTTCAAGTTGATCCATGATTTTCATGGCGTCGCTGCGCTCAATCATCAGCCGCCCGCCTTTTCAATAGGACGCTGAGACTTATAATACGCGCGAACGTTCTCCGGTACCAGTCCTTCAATGCTGCCGCCCAGCCGAGCCACTTCATTGGTCATACTGGAAGACAGAAACTGGTATTCCAGTCCGGCCATCATAAAGAGGGTTTCCACGCTGGGGCAAAGTCGTTTGTTCATTTGAGACATGGCAAACTCATTTTCAAAATCTGAAACGGCACGAAGGCCTCGAATAATGATTTTTGCATTGTGAGCCTTGGCCAGATCCACCGTCAATCCCTCGAAAGATTCAACTTGTATATTGGGTAAGTGTTGCAGGCTTTGCTCTACTAACAGTACCCGCGCTTGAATTTCTATGTTGGGCTTTTTTTGAGGATTTTTAACCACGGCCATAATCACGCGCTCAAACATTTGGCTGGCCCGTGTCACAATATCCACGTGCCCCAATGTAATGGGGTCAAAACTGCCTGGATAAACCGCGATGGTCACTGCCTCAAAACTCTCCTGGGAAGGTCTTGTCCCTCTGGAAATCTGGGGCAAGCTCTCTGTAGACAAGAGTTAGTTTACTATATGGAAAAGTTAATAAACAACGAGTTGAGTACATTTGTAAGAAAAGTTTACGACTGATCCAGCAAAGCAAAAGGTTTGAGAGGCTCTCAGCGAGATCGCTTGGCTGTGATCTGCTTCGTTGCTGATGTTCTTAAGGTAACTTAAGATAACTTAAGATTTAGATACGGAAGAAGATAAAAGTAAAGAAAAGTTCCCGCATCCTGGGTTCTTTGCGTTGACATTGGAATGGGTTAGGGCTATCATCTCGATCCACAAAAGAACCATTGGTTATTAAAAAATGGGCAACGCAAAGAAAAAAAAGAAAATCATTTTAGCCTGTGCAGACTGTTCCGAAAGGAACTACTCTACAGAAAAAGGGCTGAATCAGGTCAATGAGCGGTTAGAACTTAAAAAATACTGCCCTCGCTGCACCAGTCACACTGTCCACAGAGAAACACGCTAGCACTTCAGGCCAATTTCAATGCAGAGCCTCTTTTTATTCAATGACTTTTTGTTTTGATTGAGTGGCATCCTGTAAATTTGGCTAGCAATCATGTTTCAAATTTGGCAGGGCCTTCTTTTCTTTGTACTTTCAGACTACAATGTTCCACGTCTCGTCAGGGAAATCAGACTCAGAGTGTTCTTAAAATACAATGCCTCTAGCGTTTGGTTTCATTGATGGGTCTTGTCCACAAGTCAAGGCAACCTTATTCCATGATATGCGTCCTTAGTTCAGTTGGTAGAACGTCGGTCTCCAAAACCGAATGTCGGGGGTTCGAGTCCTCCAGGGCGCGATTTTTAGTTCCTTTCTTTCAGAGGGACAACCATAGCGGGCCCATCAGTCTATCCAGGAGTCTAAAATCCTTCAGATGACGAGTTTACAATCGGCCAGCACCTCAAAAACGCCCGGCTCCTCCGGGAAAAAGTCCCACCCGCAACAGGCGACAGGCTCACCTATGGAACAATTGACCACTTATCTCAAGGGCGTCCGCACCGAGTGGACCAAAATCAGTTGGCCCACCACCCAGCAAATTATCGGGCAAATTATCGTGGTGTTGGCGGTTGTAAGTATAATGACCCTGATCTTGTTTGTGATGGATTTTACATTCCACTTTATTGTTAACGCCATTACGCCCCATCGCAGTTAAAAGTGAACTACAGGAAACTGACATGGACCTTTTAGAAGAATATCAAATTCCCTCTGACGCATTGGAAGCCGACCAGCTTGATGCCAGCGACCTGGACGACGAGGATGAGCCGCAGCCCAGCTCCGTAGACCACCGGGTGAAGGTGTTGTCTGAGAAAAATTCGGACAAGTCCATCAGCGTTAGCGCAGATTCGGCCACTACTGCCAAGCGCCCGCCAAAGCGTCGCTGGTACATTGTGCACACCTATTCGGGGCATGAAAACAAGGTTAAGGTAAACCTGGAACGCCGAATTGAGTCTATGAACATGGGCGACAAAATTTTTCGGGTAGAAGTGCCTCAAAAGTCCGTCACCAAAATTAAAGATGGCAAGCGTACTGAAAAAGAAGAGCGCATTTTCCCAGGCTATGTGCTGGTAGAAATGTTAATGGATGACGATTCCTGGTATGTGGTTCGGCATACGCCGGGTGTTACCAAGTTTGTCGGCTCTCAGAAAAAACCCATTCCCGCTAAAGACGTTGAAATCAAGCGCATTTTGCTGAAAGATCAACGGCCTGGCGCCACGGTGGCCAAAATCGAAATCGATCTCAAGGTCGGCGAAGTGGTCAAGATTGTCAGCGGTCCGTTTGCTGATTTCGAAGGGACTGTCACCGAAATCAACCCGGAAAAAGAACGCTTGAAAGCCTCCGTTTCTATTTTTGGCCGAGAAACCCCGGTGGAACTGGCTTTCAACCAGGTTCAAAAATCTCACTAAGTCGGGTTGCTTGAGACTTTTTCAAAGTCTTTGGTAAATAAGCCCTTCGGCGAAACCACAAACAGTGGATCAAAATTCTTTTTTGATCTACATTCATATTCAACTTTCCCTAAATATCTTTGGAGGTATATGTTCCAGTGGCTAAAAAGGTAACCGGTAAAATTAAACTGCAACTGCCCGCAGGCAAAGCCAACCCATCTCCCCCGGTGGGTCCAGCGCTCGGTCAGCACGGCGTTAACATTATGGAATTCGTTAAGCAGTACAACGCGCAAACTGCTGACAAAACCGGTCAAATTATTCCGGTTGAGATTTCCGTTTATGAAGACCGTTCATTCACATTTGTATTGAAAACGCCCCCTACCGCGTTTTTGATTACTCAGGAAGCCGGTATCCCCAAAGGATCAGGCAAGCCCAACACCGAGAAAAAAGGCACGTTGAGCGCTGAACAAGTGACCAAAATCGCCAACATCAAGCTGGCCGATATGAACTCTCACACCACCGAATCTGCCGAGCAAATGGTACGCGGTACTGCCCGCAGCATGGGCGTTACCTGCGAAGCTTAATCCCCTTTCGTTATTTGTTAGTCATCAATGTGGAAGATTGCCCTCGGCAATTGCCTGACCACAAGGAGTTGAAAAAATGGCCAAATTATCCAAACGCCAAAAGCACTTTCAGGAAATTATGGGTGCCGCCACCCAGCCTGTTGGTATTAAAGAAGGTGTTTCCCTCTTAAAGCAAGCGCTGGAGCATGCTAAATTTGATGAAACCGTTGAAACCCACATTCGTTTGGGGATTAACGTTAAACACGCCGATCAACAGGTTCGTAGTACCGTTGTTCTGCCAGAAGGCACCGGCAAAACGGTTCGTGTTGCTGTTATCGCCAAAGGCGAAAAAGTAAACGAAGCCAGAAACGCAGGCGCCGACTTCGCGGGTAGCGAAGATTTGGTAGAAAAAATGGAAAAAGAAAACTGGTTGGATTTTGATGTCTTGATTGCCACCCCCGATGCCATGGCATTGTTGGGTAAATTGGGTAAAGTGTTGGGTCCCAAGGGCCTGATGCCCAACCCCAAAACTGGCACCGTTACCTTCGATGTGGCTCAGGCCATTAAAGAAGTGAAAGCCGGTAAAGTGGAATTCCGGGCTGATAAGCAAGGGATTGTGCACACCGCCATTGGTAAAGGCAAAAAGTTCTCCGAAGAGCAAATCCTGAAGAACTTCTCCACCTTGTACGATGCCATTTTGCGCGCCAAGCCTGCCGCCGCTAAAGGCACCTATGTGAAATCCATTTATCTGACCTCCACCATGGGGCCTAGCATCAAGCTGGATCCTTCCAAGCTGAGTGTCGAGATTCGGGATTATCTGGCCAACTAAATCTTAATAATTTTTCAACTGAAAGAAGCCTCTTCCGCATTAAGAAGAGGCTTCTTTGTGTTTGGGAGGTTGAGTAGTCTGGATGGCTTACTGTTAAAAGAGAACGGCTAATGGTCTGTGTGAGTGAAGGAAAAATGAAGAACAGAATAAAGGCCCGATAACGGACGCTATCGAGCCTTTAAACTATTTTTTAAGTGTAAAACCTAGGCTTTGCCGAGGGTTTGAGCGCCGGGTTTCCAGCCTACTGGACACAATTCGCCAGACTGGAAGGCTTGCAACAAGCGGATGACTTCATCCACGTTACGGCCTACGGCCAAATCGTTGACCAGGTAGCTACGCAGAACGCCATCGGGGTCAATCAGGAACAAGCCACGCAGGCTGATGCCTTTATCTTCCAGCAACACGCCATAGTCACGGCTGATGCGGTGGTTGATATCGGAAACCATGGGGTAGTTCATTTGACCCAGCGCGCCTTCGCTCCAGGCTTTGTGGGAGTGAACGCTGTCTACGCTGGCGCCGATGATTTGGGCGTTCAGCTTGTCGAACTCGGCTTTTTTGTCGTTGAAGCCCTGAATTTCAGTTGGGCAGACAAAGGTAAAGTCCAAGGGCCAGAAAAACAGGACGACCCATTTGCCGCTGTACTGTTTCAAAGAAACTTCGGTGATTTTGCCTTCGTGGAAAGCGGCGGCTGTAAATTCAGGCGCTTGTTTGCCAATTTGTGCAACCATTTGTACAATCTCCTATGATGATAAACCAGACAATAACAATGGCCTTATTGTATGCCTGAAGCCCTCTGTTTTCAAGCCGCACTTTTAAGGCTTCATACTTTAAAGTGCCACCTTGCTGGATTTTAAGGGCATGAAGGTTCTCAATGGGTATGCTCGGCTTCTTTTAAAGGGTGTTGGCTGAATTCAGATGCGACTGATCATTTGAGAATGGCATCTTTGAAAATTTAGCTTGGGTTGAGAAAATTGCTGGACTGAGTTGACGACCGTGGCCCCTCAAGACTATGTTAGAGTTTGAAAGCGTTTTGTGATGACGCCTGTTGATTTGGATGGCTTGCTGGCATGTTTTTACCCACTACTTTGCTGCCTATTGGGGCCATGGTGCCTGATTTTCGGCTGCTGGATCATCAAGCTCACAGTGTGGGGCTTGGCGATTTTGCGAATCAAAAAGGGACCGTGCTGCTGTTTTTTGCTTCCGACTGGCTGAAAGAAGACTTGGCTTTGCTGCAATCCTACCGGGACGCTCATTCGCAATTTTTGGATGCCAATGTGCAGGTTTTGGCGCTTTGTAGCCTCAATTGGGAAAAGCTGTTTCACTTGGGGCAACGGCTGAACGTCTCTTTCCCGTTGTTGTTTGACCAGTGTTGTCGGCAATCTACCTTTTATAAAGCGGCGTGGGTGCCTAAATTCGTAACTGGCCGAGCGGTGTATGGGCTGGATGCCCGCAAAAAAATTGTGTTCGCCCAAAAGCAGGCCAGCCCACAACAGGTTTTACAGGCTTTTAATAGCTGAAGGCCCGACTGTAAACCGCCTCTTTGGAGGGCATGGCAATGGCCGAGCCTCGGTTGAGGACCTTGAGGCTGGCGGTGGTAATGCCCAGCTTGGCGCAGTTAAGCAGGCTTTCCTCGGTGCAAAGTCCGTGCAGGAAGCCACCGTTAAAAGCGTCACCGGCTCCCGTGGTATCAACGGCTTTGATGGACATGGCCGGGATGTGTTGAACTTCTCGCTTATAGCCCAAATAGCAGCCTTGGGCCCCCACTTTAACCACCACCAGTTTCACGCCCTTAAACAAAAAGTAATCGACCACCTGTTGCGGCTTGTTGAAGTTGATCATGCTGGCGGTGTCATCGGGAAAGGAGGGCAGAAACACATCGACCAGTGGCAAAATTTCATTTAGGGCATCGACCAGCTTTTCCTCGCTTTGCCAGAGACCTTCCCGGTAGTTGGGGTCAAAGGCGGTCATAATGCCGTGTTCACGGGCTATCGTAAATGCTTTGACGGTCGCTTGGCGGGCGCTATCGGAAATGGCCATGGTAATGCCCGATGAGTAAACCACTTTACTGCTTTTAATCAGGTCCACACTAATGTCTTCTGGCGACAGCAAGGTGGCGGCGCTTTTTTGGCGGTAATACACAAAGTCGCGTTGCCCTTCGCTATCCACGGCGGCGAAATACAGGCCGGTGGTGCCTCGGGTGGGGCGCTTGGGCGAGATCTGAATGCCTTCTTTTAAAATCATTTCCTGAAGGGCCATGGCAAAGGGATCGTTGCCCATGCGGGTAATATAGGTCACTTTGGAACCCAGTCTGGTCGCAGCGACAGCCGTGTTTAAGGTATCGCCGCCAAAGCCGCGCGTGAAGGCCCGTGTGGTTTGGAGATCCCCTTCGCAGGAGAGTTCCAGCATCGCTTCACCTATGGAGATGATGTCGATAATCCGCCTCCTTCGCTTGCTGACAAGGCATAGCGACAATACAAGCCCAACAGCCCGTTCTGGTATCGGGGTGAGGGCTTTTGATCTGCTCTCTCTAACTGATTCCGACGATCTTGCATGATGCGATCCAGGTCGTCGGTGGGCAGTTCTTGCCCATTCATTCCTATTATATTCAAAGCGTTCGTGTCCAGATCAAATTCCAGTAAATCTCCATCGTTCAGCGTAGCAATGGGGCCGCCACGGGCTGCTTCGGGTGCCACATGCCCAATGGCGGGGCCACGGGTCGCCCCGGAGAAGCGGCCATCTGTAATCAGCACCGTACTGGTGGCCAGCAGGGGGTTGGAAGCGATGGCTTCCGTAATGTAGAATTGCTCCGGCATGCCGGTGGCGGCAGGGCCTTCGTAGCGAATCACAATGGCATCGCCCGGATGGATTTTGCCAGTAAGCACGGCTTCACGGGCATCATCCTGATTGTTAAACACTTTGGCCTTGCCTCGAAAGCGTCGCATCTCGGCAGACAGGGCCGAGGTTTTGATCACGGCGCCTTCCGGGGCCAGATTGCCTTTTAAAATGCGAATGGCACCTTCCGGCCTCAGCGGATTGTGAATTGGGCGGATGAGGTCTTCGGGTTTTCCCCCATAGTTGCTTAAAAAATGAGGCATGTTTATAAAATGGCCGGTTTTCTCAAGTACTTCCAGATTTTGCCCCAGCGTAAGGCCGGTCACTGTTAGCGCATCCAGATTTAAAAAGCCCTTCAGTTCCTTTAAAATTCGGTAAACCCCGCCCGCGTACCAGATTTTATCGGAGGTGAATTTGCCAGAGGGCTTTAAATTGAGGATAAACGGCACTTGCTGGTTGATTTCATTAATACGCTCGTAAGAAAACTGAAGTCCCGCTTCTCGGGCCATGGCCGCCAAATGGATGAGCGCGTTGGTGGAGCCGCCGGTGGCCGCATGCACGATCAGGGCGTTTTCCAGAGCCGCTTGCGTGAAAATTTGGCGGGGGCGTAAGTCTTCCGCAATCAGCTCAAATACCCGTTTTCCGGCCTGACGGGCGGCGTCTTTTAAGGCGTTTAAGTGGGCCGGAATTAAGGCCGTGGCTGGCATAGCCAGGCCCATGGCCTCTGACAGCAGCTGCATGGTGGCCGCCGTGCCAAAAAAGGCGCAAGATCCCGCAGAAGGGCAGGCCCCGGAGCGCAAAAATTCATAGCTGGCCTCATCTATTTCGCCCCGGCGTTTTTGGGCGTAAATGGTGCCAACGCCTTCCAGGGTAAAGCCTTCCGGGCCTGCCTCCATAACCCCGCCGGGCACCACCAGAGCGGGCAGGTTCAGCCGGAGCATGGCAATCAGGTGGGCGGGCAGGGACTTGTCGCAGCCCGAAAGGAACACGGCCCCGTCAAAATGTCCGGCCTTGGCATGCATTTCACAGGCCATCACCATCACTTCACGGGAAGGCAGGGAATAATGCTGTCCGGCCGTGCCTTGGGCGATACCGTCACAAATATCGGTGCAAGTGTAATGGGCGGGGGTGCCACCGACGCTGATAATGCCCTTGTCCACAAACTGGGCCAGTTCTCCCAGATGAATAGAGCCGGGGTGAGAGTCCCCGTGGGTGGTTTCCACCAGAATCCAGGCTTTATCGGTTTCCTGTCTGCCCCAGCCACAGCCCATCCGTAGGGAGTCCGCCTCGGGTGATTGTTGCCGCCCTTGCTGGCTAACGGGGTTGATGGGGTTCATGGTGTGGACGGCTCCAAATCGTTCATCTTTTAACTGCTGGTGCGAAGGCTGGGCTGTTTTAGGCGAGCCACGCTTTTATTTTTGTATGCTGCAAACGGGCGCTCAAACGGAACGATCCATCGGGGGCTGAGCCTGACTGAGGTAGGACATGGCCAGTTCCCGCAAGGCGGCTTCGTCTCGTTTGGTCACTAAGTGCTTGGGAATCAAGGGCCCGCCCACTCCCACGGCCAACGCCCCTGATTTTAGATAGCCTGACACATGCGCTAGTTGAATGCCGCCGGTGGGCACGATACTGACTTGCGGCATGGGGCCTTTGATGGCACTAATGAAATCCGCGCCCCCCGCGCATTGGGCTGGAAAAAATTTAACGGCCAGAGCACCTAGCTCCGTGGCTCTCCAGATTTCGGTGGGGGTCATGCAACCGGGCAGCACCAAAATGTCTTCGGTCTGCCCAAAGGGAATGAGGGCTTCCACCAGCGCTGGCGACACCACAAATTCGGCCCCGGCGGACAGGGCCAGATAGCAGGTGTCCAAATCCATCACGGTGCCTGCCCCAATCAGGGCGTCGGGGTAAGTTTCGGTCAAGGCCTCAATCACATCCACCGCTTCGGGCACTGTAAAAGGAATTTCAATGGCCCGAAAGCCGCAATCAATCAAAAGTCCACTGGTCCAAATGGCGCTTTCGGCCGAATCGGTGCGAACAATGCCAATCAGTTTTTCTTGCCCCAGTGTTTGCAGGGCTTTTTCTCGTCTCAGCGGCTGGGATTCAATGTCAATGTCCATATTACGCTTTCAATGGGCTGGTGGGTCTTAGTACGGCTCTGGCAGGTGCGCCATCTCCGTTTTCAAGGCGCATGGGCAGGCAAATCAGTTCATACCAACCGGCCTTTACGTCTTTCAGGTTCAGCCCCTCCAAAATGTAAACCCCGGCGTCCATGAGGCGATGATGGGTGGGGGCCTCCGCCTGATACAGGGTTTTGGCGTGGAAAGCCTCTACCGAAAGGTAGTCAATACCAATGAGCTTTACGCCCAGTTCAATTAAAAAATCGGCGGCGTGGGGGTTGAGGTGACAAAAATGCTCGTTGAACGGCTGCTGATACCACTCTCTGGCGGAATTGACGGTTTTAAACAGCACCCGTTCCGCCTTGCGTAAATCCAGAAACGACGGATTTCGCTGTAACTCTCCCAGCGTGATTTTTTCGGGGTCTTCAATTTCTACCACCAGCGCAGGGCCAATGTAGGGCGATAAATCCATCGTGCTTAAGCTTTTTCCCGTTGCTTTGAAATGGGAAAAGGCATCCACATGGGTGCCGGTATGAGAACCCATTTTTAAAAAGGACACGGTGGCCGGATCGCCGCAGCAAACATCCAGCGTTCGTTCCACGCTTACCGGCGGGTCGCCCGGCCAGCAAATCATGTGGTGGGAAATGGGGATGGAAATATCCAGAATGGGTTGGGTCATGGTCGGGTATCTTTATTTAATTTGGGGGGCGGGACGCTTGCGCTTATCATAGCGGAGGCCAGCGTTTTCGTCGATCAAAAGGCGAGCGGTACCCTGTCTTTTGAGATTAAAAAATTAGACGGTTGTCCGGTTCAGTTTCGCCGTTTGGCGGATTGAAATATATACCGGGCAGTCGCATAATAGCCTCAAGACTACTGCGGACTATGAAACAGACAGAGTAATGTTACTTCTGTTTTTAAAGCACGCACGGGAGGAAACAATGACCAGCAAACAAGGCAGCGGAACCAGCAAACGAGGCTTTGCCTCCATGGACCCCAGCAAACAGCGCGAAATTGCCAGTAAAGGCGGCCGTGCCGCCCATGAGAAAGGCACCGCTCACGAGTTCACACCGGAAGAAGCGGCTGCGGCTGGACGCAAAGGCGGACAAGCCAGTGGCCGGGGACGCACATCCGCTCAAACACCTAGCCAGTAAAGCCATTCATATTTCGGGGGGAAGAAAAGGGCATCGGTTTCGGTGCCCTTTTTTACGGCTTTGGTGACCCGCACAGGGTGTACTATGACCGGGCTCATATTAAAATAAGGGAATGACTTCACCCGCCCCAGCTTCTGCTGAATTGACCCGCCTGCTGAAAGAAAAAGCCCTGCAACTGGGCTTTGCCAAGGTGGGCATTATTCCGGCGGAACCGTTCCAGAATGGGGAAGATGAGCGGCTGAGCGCCTGGCTGGGCCAGGGCTTTCAGGCGGACATGGCCTGGATGGTCACTCATTACGACAAACGACGGGATCCGGCTTCTTTAATGGATGAAACCCGGTCCATCCTGTGTGTGGCCATGAACTACTTTACCCCGGATGAGTATGACCCACACGATCCGCAGGCCTTAAAAATTGCCAAATATGCCCGAGGCACGGATTATCATTATGTACTCAAAGATCGTTTGAAAGCGTTGCTGGCTTACGCTGAAGCGCTATGCCCCGGTTTGCAGGGGCGGGCATTAACCGATAGCGCCCCCATTATGGAAAAACCACTGGCGGTGAATGCTGGCTTGGGGTGGATGGGTAAAAATGGCAATGTGATTTTACCGGGTCAGGGTTCCTTTTTCTTTTTGGGAGAATTGTTGCTGAACGTGGCGCTGGATTATGATGCCACCCCCATGGCCAATCACTGCGGCACTTGCCGCCGGTGCATCGATGCTTGCCCCACCGAGGCCATTGTGGATGAGGGGGTGATAGACGCCAACCGCTGTATTTCTTACTGGACCATTGAGTACAAAGGGGAGCGTTTTCCGGCTGCGATTCAGGATAATTTATCGGGCTGGATTTTTGGGTGCGATATTTGTCAGGATGTCTGCCCCTGGAACATCAAGTTTGCCCAGCCCACAGTGGAGCCTGCTTTTCAGCCCCACCCGCTTAACCGCAAGCCTCAGGCTGAAGCCCTGCTTGGGTTAGATGAGGAGGCCTTTCGGGCGCAGTTTCAAAAAAGCCCGCTGAAGCGCACCAAGCGGGCCGGCTTGCATCGCAATATCGCCATGGCTGCCCCGCACCGCCAGCCTGTGGATGAACCCACTTAAATTGCAAGAACTTGCCGGGTGAGGTGTGTTAGTGGCCCGAGGTTTTAATGTCCGCGTTCTTTGGAAAGGGGAACACGATTTCCAAAATATCCTGGCCGTCAGCGTCTTTACCGTTTTTAGCCCGCTTGGCTTCCTGATAGTAGTCGAAAAAAAGTTGGGCTTGTTGATCGGGGTTTAGTTTGCTTCCCTCCAGGCGTTGATTGAGTTCTCGCTCAAAATGCGCTTTTTTTCGATGGGCATCCACCCAGAACAGAGATTGCTCAATACGCCCTTGGCGGCTGATTTTGTTTAACAATTCGCTGGGGTAACGCATTTCTAACAGCGGTGCTTTTGGGGGGTGCACATTGAGTTTGTGGTGGGCAAATTGCACTAAATCTTTCCCGGACAGAGACAGGGCTTCGGTGTTACGCATAATGTTTTTGTGCAAAAAATGATCCGGGTTTCTGCGTTGAATGGCGTCTAGCACTTTAGGGTTTGGGCCAATAAAATGAACAATACTGCCAAATTGAAGTGGCATGGGCGTCCCCTTTCTGGTTCCGGCTTGGAAAATTACAAAATATCTTGGTCGCTATTTATTTTGCAGCGGAAGATCCCGGTCATGGGTCATTCCTCTCAAAATGAATAGGCATTGATTGTTAAAGGCCCTCAAACTATTCATTAATGAGAAGAAACCATAGAAAAACTTGATTGATTGGAATGGAGGCATCGTAATGCAAGCCCAAGGCATTTTGCAACAGCAATAAAGACCGATAGGGCCTGATATCGCTGATGTATATCGCACACCCGGCGGGGTTCATTGATCTGCTTGTTTCATTCTGCGCTAAGTCCTGTTGCATTCTGAACCAAGGTGGTTAACCCGGATTCTTCTATTTTGTTTGGGTTATGATAAGGCTCATATTAAAACGTTGGCCATGATTGGCCAGACTGCGTTTTTAAAGTTTTTTAAGAAAGAAAGCAATCATGATTAAACTGGATTATGGCAATATTTCCGTTAATAAAGTAGGCGCAACGCACGGTCTGAATCTGGAGCAGGTTTTTAAGGATTCCGAAGGCCGCATTCGGGATATTGTGAGCCAGATGTACGCTGAAAAAGATCAGGCCGGGGGCTGGAAGCGCTGGCTGAACCTGGGTTACGATCAGGCACTGGCCGATGAGCTTAATGCTTACGCTCAAAGCGTCAAAGGGCGTTTTAGCGATATGGTGATTCTGGGCATTGGTGGTTCTTCTTTGGGTGGATATGCCCTGCTGCGGGCTTTGCTGCACCCTTATTGGAACCAGTTGTCCGATGCGCAACGGCAAGGTTTTCCTCGCTATTATTTTGTGGAAAACGTGGATGGAGACCAGATTAATCCGTTAATGGAAATGCTGGACCCGCAGCGCACCCTGTTTGTGGTGATTTCTAAATCCGGCACCACGGCGGAAACCATGAGCGCATTTATGATCGCCAAGGACTGGCTGGAGCGGAAGCTTCCCCCCGAAAAGGTAAAGGAGCACATTGTTGCCATTACCGATGCCAAAACGGGCGTCCTTCGCCCCGTGGCCGATAAAGAGCAGTACCAGACTTTTGAAGTGCCGGATGACGTGGGTGGCCGCTTCTCCGTGTTTTGCGCGGTGGGCTTGTTGCCAGCGGTGCTGTGTGGCGTGTCGCTTGCTGAGATTCAAAACGGGATTCGGGATTTGGATAAAGTGCTTCAAAATCCTGATTTACAGCAAAACCCTGCCGCTCAAGGGGCCTTGATTCAGTATTCTTTATATGAGCGGGACAAGCGCATTTCTGTATTCATGCCCTATTCCTTCCGTCTGGCTTCTGTTTCTGATTGGTATGTGCAGCTTTGGGCTGAATCGTTGGGTAAGAAAACTGATTTGCAGGGAAACACAGTCCATGTCGGCCCCACTCCGGTGCGGGCGGTGGGCGTTACCGATCAGCATTCTCAGGTTCAGCTGTTTAACGAAGGCCCTTTTGACAAGGTGTTTACCTTTGTTTCCGTTGGCAAACCGGCTCAGGATATTCAAATTCCCGCAAACCAGTTCAGCGATATTGAGGATTTGAACTATTTGAACGGCAAACCCATGAGCCAGCTGATGCAAGCCGAGTTTGACTCCACTCGGGCCAGTATTACCGCCAATCAGCGCCCCAACATGACCTTGCACCTGCCTCAGGTAGACGCCTATCATGTGGCCCAGCTTCTGTATCTGCTGGAAGTGCAGACGGCCATCGCAGGCGCGCTGATGGGCATTGATCCCTTTGATCAGCCCGGTGTGGAGCTGGCCAAGAAGTACACCTACGCCTTAATGGGGCGTAAAGGGTATGAAAACCTGGTGGCGGAAGCCCGTGGAGAGAAGAGCGCCATTGGCGTTTGACCCCTCCTTCAGGCGCGGGAGATTGAATTTTTCGCGCCCCGGCATTCGTAACAGTTGTGCTGCTCTTTGAGAAAAATCAAAAACATCCCGAGTTAAGCGGTTATAATGCATGGAGTTCAACTGATATTCGAACGAGTTTATTTATCTTAACTTTTCACCATTTCAAGCATGAAATTGTCTAGTCAAAATGTATTGGAGGTAGTTTACTATGCCTTTTGTTATTACTGAACCTTGCGTTGATGTTAAAGATAAAGCTTGCGTGGGCGTTTGTCCCGTAGACTGTATCTATGATTTCGATGGCGAAAATCAACTGTACATCCACCCGGATGAGTGCATCGAGTGCGGCGCTTGCCAACCTGTTTGCCCCGTTAGCGCCATCTACATGGACGCTGAAGTTCCTGCGGATCAAGCCAAATACACCGATTTGAACGCTGAGAAATCCCGCGCCCTGAAAGGCTAGGATTTTTCCAGGTTTCCTTTCGGCGGCTATTTCAATTTTGCCGGTAGGTCACTGCCATCCAATACAAAAATGCCTGAGTATATTCTATGCTCAGGCATTTTTTCGGTTTATTGGGCCTGTGGGTTGGCAGGTGCTGCCGGGGCCAGCGTGATCCATTCCTGAATGGTTTGCACCAAGCCGGTCGGAATTTTACTAATGGGCGTCCACACTTCTCTGGCCCCTGCCGAATAAGGCGCAAGGCAGTAAATGGTTAACAAGGTGGTAAACAGGCCGAAGCAAATGGGTAAATTGCGTTTGCAAAATTCCAGAATGATGGGAACCAAAAGCATGCTGCTGACCACGATGGAGGTCCACACGCCCAACGATATTGCCGCTTCCATAACCAGAATATCCTCTATGCGCTGAAACTGTATGTGATGAACGCTTTTGTAGGCTGCTGGAAATTGATGGGGTTTCGGTTTCAGGGTTTTGAGCTTAAGATAGGGTATCAATACCAATACCCTGTATTTTTCAAACACCAAATTTCAAATACCCAAACGGTTAGGACCCCCATATGCCTGTTTTAAGAACCCTGATTCGCACGGCTGCTTCTGTGATTGCTTTTTTGCTGCTATTTGCCTTTATCCTGCGTATTTTTGCACCGGGAAATGCCGATACCCGCTCTCTTTTTCAGCTGATTTCTTTTATTCAGCCTTTTTTGGATGCCAGCGTGGCGTTTTTTGTTTTTCCAGTTCAGTGGGTGCTGAATTGGCTCACCCCCTATTTCCCTGCCGGGATGAGTGCCTGGTTTCCCATCACTCAGGCGGCGGCGTTTTTTGAAGGCTTGGTGGTCTTCGTGTTTTCTATTCCCAGTTTGGCGGCTACAGCCTTGGGTCAGCAGATGTTGGAAGCACCTTATCCCACCATTTTTCCGGGTGTTCTGGACTGGCGTTTATTAATGGCGATCGGGTTTTGGGGCTTGATAGAATCTTTGCTGCTGAAAGTGATTATTTCCATCGAAGCCCGGACGTACCGAAGCCACATTCGGAAACGGGACGCTGACATTCTGGCCGGATTGCGAAATCGCTAGCCAGTGTATTAAAGCCCAGTTGAAAGCCATCGTGGATGTTCTTTTAGATAGGACTCAACGATTCGGTGAGTATTTTTTTCAAGGCGCTTAGCAGGGCGTCCACGTCTTCGGGCTGGGTGTAGTAACCAATGCTGGCTCTTACCGTACCGCCCCTATGAATGCTACCAATGGCTTCATGAGCCATGGGAGCGCAGTGAAACCCGGCTCGCAAGGCAATGCCATAGGTTTCAAATAACTTTTCGCCCACCACTTTGGGATCTTGCCCTAACAGGTTGAAAGAAACCACCGGGGTTTTATGGGCGGTATCCGTATGGCCATACACCGTAATTTCAGGGATTTGCCCCAAGCCCGCTAACAGGGAATCCAGCAGTGCGGTTTCGTGGCTATGAATTTGACGCAACCCGGTTTCATGCACCCAGCGCGCACCCGCTGCCAAGGCCAGAATTTGGGGCAGGGCAATGGTACCCACCTCAATGCCATCGGGGGGATGCGAAGGCATTTCATGCTTGCCGGAATCGTTGCCGGTGCCCCCTTCCATAAAGGTGTTGAGCTGGACGCGTTCCGAAATATACAACGCCCCAATACCCGGAGGACCGTATAAAGATTTATGGCCGGGCAGGGCCAGCATATCAATGCATTGGGCTTGCACATCCACTGGTAACACCCCGGCTGATTGAGCGGCATCCACCAGATACAGTTTGCCGTATTGATGGGCCAGCTTTCCGATTTCGGCCACAGGCAGGATGGAGCCAATCACGTTACTGGCATGGGTGGTGGCCACCAGCTTAATTTGGGGATGCGTTTTCAGTAAGGTTTCATAAACCTCTAAATCAAAGGGAACGGCGTCGGTATAGGGGACAATAAAAAACTGAACCCCTTTTTCACGAGCCACTTTCCGCACCGGGCGAGAAAGGGCGTGATGCTCTACGGCGCTGATGATGACCCCGTCACCGGCTTGCCAGGGGTAAGACTGAATGGCCACGTTCAGGGCATGCGTGGCGCCGCTGGTAAAGCTAATGCGCTCTGGGGCGGGAATGTTGAAAAGTTCTGATAGGGTTTGGCGGGCTTGTTGAAGTTGACTGGCGCCCATTCTGGAGGCCTTGGCCGTTCCCCGCTTGGGGCTGAACAGGCTACGGAAGGACTGATCCATGGTTTGATACACGGTCTCGGGCTTGGGCCAGGAGGTTGCGGCGTTGTCCAGATAATGCATGCTGAAATCCTTTGCTTGAACCTTACAGGCCGGGATCGATCATTCCCAGCGGTACCTTTTCGCAGGCTGTTCCCAGAAAATAACGAATCACACTGTCGGGCAGCGC
This sequence comes from Vampirovibrio sp., assembly GCF_041737375.1. NCBI lineage: Bacteria > Bacillati > Candidatus Melainabacteria > Vampirovibriophyceae > Vampirovibrionales > Vampirovibrionaceae > Vampirovibrio > Vampirovibrio sp. Next base: position 226,593 of record NZ_JBGSRV010000010.1, on the reverse strand, counting down.
TACTTCTTTGGGGATAATATTGTTGTGGTAGCCCATATCAGCCCCTTGCAGTTCCCGGTTTAAAGGCGGCGCGTAGATATGCAAACTGACCACATCCTGATCCGATGTATTTTTCACTTCATGGCGATCCCCCACCGGGGTATGGCCCACATCCCCAGCCCGCCACACGGTGGTAATTTTCTTGCCATCGGCACAGTAGCTGGTGTTCACAATTTCCCCTTCTAAAATGAGCATCAGCCCATCCGAGGGGCCATGCCCATGAATGGGGCTGCCTTGCCCCGGTCGCCAACAAACCACCAGTATTTCCACATTGCTGGATTTGAAAACCAGATGTCGGGTGTAATGCGTTTCTTTGAACTGTTTAAGCGCTTGCAAGTTGATCATGGCAGTGGTTACCGTGTTGGCGAATGCGTTGCTAATGTTCACTATCTTAGCTCAAAGCCAAAGGCTTCGTAAGTCCTGCCATTGAATGGCCTCTGATAGAATAGGGGGGCTATGTTTATTTACCTGCATGTTCCCTTTTGCGTATCTCGCTGTGTTTACTGTGATTTTTACGTGGTGCTTGAAAAGTATGGCGGAAAAGAGGCCTACGTTGAGGCGCTTTGCCGGGAAATTGAGCTGCGTTTCGCGGATATCGATCTGTCCTCCTTCCCGCAAGGCATTCAAACCTTGTATGTGGGGGGTGGGACACCTTCCTTACTTTCTTCGCAGGCCTATCAGCGAATTTTTCAGCAGTTGAACCGCTATTTGCCTTTTGCCCCCGATGCGGAAATTACTTTGGAGGCCAACCCCGGCGCTCATTATTCTGAAATGGCGGATAGTCCTGCCGCTTACTTGGCGGTGGGTTTTAACCGGGTGAGTGTGGGGGTGCAAAGTTTAAACAACGTGGAACTCAAAAAGTTGAGCCGCTTACACACCGCAGAAGAGGCTGTGGCCTTTCTGGTCTCTTTAAAACAAGCCGGATGGCACAATATTTCGCTGGATTTAATGTATGGGATTCCCTCTCAAACGCCCCAATCCTGGCGGGAAACCTTGCAAAAAGCAGCCTTGCTGGATGTACAGCATGTGTCCATGTACGGGTTGAAGGTGGAGGAAAATACCCCGCTGGAAAAACTGACCACCTTGCGAGCGGCCAAAGCCCAGTACCAGTTGCCGGAAGAAGACGCGGTGGTGGCCATGTACTTTGAAGGGCTGGAGTCTTTGAGGGAAGCCGGGTTTCAGCGTTATGAATTCAGCAATTTGGCCAAGCCGGGGTGCCAGTCTCGTCATAATTTAAATTACTGGAACAATGGCGATTATTTGGCGTTAGGCGTAGCGGCGCATGGCTACTGGCAAAATTTACGCTACGAAAACGTGCGGGATTTAACGCAGTATTTGGCAAACCCGTTGGCCGGAGAAAGCCAGGCCTGCCCACCCAGCGAAAAGCTGGAAAACGCCATTATTTTTGGGCTGAGAAAATCCTCAGGCATTCATCTCCACACTTTGGAGCAAGAATTTGAGATTGATTTTAAAGAAAAATATGCCGATGTTTTAAAAAAATACCAAGGGCAGTATCTGGAATTGCAAGAGGGCTGGCTCATTTTGAAAGAGTCCGCCATTCCAGTGAGCAACGCCATTTTGGCAGATTTTTTAACCGGCATTTAATTTCAGCAGGCACAAAAGCAGCCCAATTTGTTTTTATGCGATTACAGGGAACTTATGGGACGCCGCTCTTTTTAACCAATTGAATGAGCGGTTGGGTGATGGATATAGGGGGATATATGGTTTCTGCGGCAAGTGGGCCGGGCGGGTATTTTCCGCCAAGGCCAATCAACCCGAATCAGCAAAAAGGCTCTCAAATTAATCAAACGGTTCATAAGGCAGGTCAAATTCATCGGGAGGCGATGCAGTCTTCCAGTGGTGCAGGTCGGCCATCTCCAGAGCCGCCCGCTGAGGAAAAAGGTTTTTTCAAAAGTGCCTGGGATAAGTTGACCAGTATTTTCTAACACTCAATTTAATTCAATCATAACCGGGAGGTTCTCGATGAACAGTCGATACAAGCGCAAGCAGGGCCGGGTTTTCTAACCCCCATGCTTGATACCTTAATCCATTTCCATTGAAACATTCCTCTTTCAATCACCGGCCATTTGGCCGGTGTTTTTATTAAATTGGATAAAATCAAATTGTTTCAATTGTTTAAAACAATAGCACCGAATTAAAAAACCATGCGTTTATGCAGGTACAGGGAAAACAGGGTGTGTGAAAAAAGGGGATAACCAAATGACGAATCACGGAATGAAACAGGCGGACGGGCTCTTCTAACCCCCATGCTTGTACCCAATTCATTCTATTGTAATGAATATTTTTTGCGCCGATCCATCTGGATCGGCGTTATTTTTTTGAAGTGAACCGTTTGTTTTTTGATCGGAATTAATTGAATAGCCGATAACAACAAAAGTGGCCTTTTTGTTTTTATACATTTACATGGGGTTTTGATGGCCTGGGTGTGGAAGCCATTGAGCATATTGGGAGGATACAGCATGGGTTATGGTTTGTATGGCGGGGGTTTTGGTGGATACGGTGGCTATGGAGGCGTTGGTGGTTCTCCTGGCGTTGGCTCCCAGCCTTTTCCTTCGGGTATTTATCCACCGGGCAGTGGGGTGGGCTCCGATCAGTTTTTGAGCTCTGGGGCGCCTAAGAAAAAAGGCGTAGCCGGATTTTTGCAAGGGATTGCCAATGGGGCCATTAATACCGTTAAAAGCTTATTCACCCTGCAGGGGTTAGCCACCACTGTTGGCGCCGGTGCTTTGGTTTGGGCCACGGGTGGCGCTGCTCTGATTCCGCTGGCTGCTTTGGGGGCTGGCATTGGTGGTTTTCAAATGTTGAACGGGGCGGCGAACGGCGACACTGAAGCGGTGGGAGAAGGCTTTTTTGCCACGGCGGCCAGTTTACTGGGTTTAAAATTCACGCCTAAAAAAGTAACCTTGAACGGTCAGGAATTTACACTGAGCAGTGGGGCGCCCGGTCAGTCGCTGGGCATAACGGGGCGCTTGAAATCCTTATGGGGCGGCAATAAATTTGTATCCGCCGATGGGGTCCAGTCTCAAAATATCTGGCAATTGGGTAGCGCTAAATTGCTCAGTCGCTTTCAGTCCGGTTTTTCCTCGGTCACATCAGCCGGTTTTAACCCTTTAAACCCGCAAACCTGGAAAGGCCGCAACGACGTAGAAAATTTACCCACTTTGGATATGAACACCAAAATATTTGCAGCAAAATATCAGGATATTTACAAGAAGGCCAATGAGCCCTTGCCCGCTACCAATGGCCGAAGTGGTACCGATGGTATTGCGAAACTGAACGCCCGCAATGGTGCCAAGGCAGAGCTGGAATTGCTGGAGGCAAAGGCGCAATGGCCCAAAGCCAAAACTCGCAAAACTTACCTGGAACTGGATAAAAAATTCCAGGCCGATATTAATGACATTAAATTACAACGTGGCTTTAAAAAACTGAAAAATGCCAGTGACGCTGAGCTAAAAGCCATGGATCAGATGATACAGGGCAAAGAAAATTTACGGGTTCAGCTTCTGGATACGTTTAAAGAGCAAACGGCTACTAAAATTCATTATCGTCAAAACGTGATCCAACAGGTGAAAAACGGGGGGATCCCTATGGAGCCTCCAGCAATGGATGCTCAGTCCATTCGTTCTGGCAGCACTTTTAAGGACGCATCCAGTGGTACTTCGATTGTTTCTTTTGGCGATGAGGCTTCCTCTTTCGGTAGCGCCCGTTCTGATTTGTCCGGGTCTTCTTTCGGTAGCGCTCGTTCTGATTTGTCCGGGTCTTCTTTCGGTAGCGCCCGCTCTGATTTATCAGAATCTTCCTTAACGCGCCATAACGCCACGGGGGCGGCTCAACCTGAAAGTATTTCTCAGCGTGTTTCAAACTGGTTTTCTGGACGAAGAGCCCCTGAGTAAATGCTTTCTTGTGAATAAATGATGGAATATTTCCAGCCAGCATCACCTTAAAAAAAGGGAGCGTTGTTAGACGCTCCCTTTTTAATTGGGTTGAGGCTAAATGCCTAAACTCGAACCAGTTTCAGGTTGTTCACAATTTCGTTGGCGAAGCCTGAGCAGCTCACCAAGGTGGCGTTGCTCATCTGGCGCTCTAAATCGTAAGTGACCTTGCCGCTGGCAATGGTTTTTTCAAAGGCGTCTACCACCAGTTTGGCGGCTTCCGTCCAGCCCAAGTGCTCCAGCATCATGACACCCGATAGAATCAGGGAGCCGGGGTTCACCTTATCCTGACCGGCGTACTTGGGGGCGGTGCCGTGGGTGGCTTCAAACAGGGCGGAATGATCGCCGATGTTAGCGCCGGGAGCCAGTCCCAATCCGCCAACCTGTGCCGCGCAAGCATCCGACAGATAATCGCCGTTCAGGTTCATGGTGGCAATCACCTGATACTCATCCGGGCGCAGCAACAATTGCTGGAACATGGCATCCGCAATGCGATCCTGAATCATGATTTTACCGGCAGGTACTTTGCCGTTGTGCTTGTCCCACACATCGGCTTCGGAAATCACTTGCTCTGCGTATTCCTGGCGAGCCACTTCGTAGCCCCAGTCCCGGAAGGCGCCTTCGGTGAACTTCATGATGTTGCCTTTATGCACCAGCGTGACCACGGTTTTTTGGTTGGCAATGGCGTAGTTAATGGCCCGGCGAACCAGACGCTTGGTGCCTTCCACGCTGATGGGTTTAATGCCGATGCCGGAATCCGGGCGGACATCCTTGTTGAATTCGGACTTCAGGAAGCCAATGATTTTTTTGGCGTCTTCGGTGCCTTCCTGGAATTCAATACCCAGGTAAATGTCTTCGGTGTTTTCCCGAAAGATGACCACATCCAGCTTCTGAGGTTCTTTAACCGGGGCGGGAACGCCCTGAAACCATCGTACGGGACGCACACAGGCGTATAAGTCGTGAATTTGACGTAAGGCCACGTTCAGGCTGCGGATACCGCCGCCCACAGGGGTGGTCAAGGGTCCTTTAATGGCCACTTTGTATTCGCGAATGGCTTCGTTGGTTTCTTCTGGCAACCAGCTATTGGTTTGGTTAAACGCCTTTTCGCCAGCCAGTACTTCTTTCCATACAATTTTTTTCTTGCCGTGGTAGGCAACTTCAACGGCGGCATCCAGTACATTTTGGGTTGCTGGCCAAATGTCCACCCCAATGCCATCGCCTTCAATGTAGGGAATAATGGGGTGATCGGGGACGTTAAGGGATAAATCGGAATTAATGGTAATTTTTTCGCCTGCCATAGTTAAAAATGCCTCCACTCGGTAGCTTGAAACGATACATGCATGATCTCCTTTCAATTTAACACAAAATCGCCGGTCGGGACAAAAGGCTCGCCTGTGAACCCATTTGCGGCTATTTGGGTCTGCAAAGAGCATAAAACTATGCTTGTAGCGGTTTGTCTTGCCGCTAATCTGTGACCGAAGTAGAATCAAGGGAGACAGAGTCGTAAAATCCGGCAGATCTAAAAATTTGGATAGGAGACAGACCACCCATGAGCGGTACCTCAACTGAAATAGTTCAACGGCATTACGCCAAACTCAGCGCCAGTCTTGAAAAGGCCAAGCAACACTTTGGCAAAACCGCTTTAACGGCGGCAGAAAAAATTCTGTTTTCCCATTTAATCCCCGAAAATTTCCCCGAGCGACTGGTGCGGGGCGAAACCTTTTTATCCCTGCAGCCGGACCGGGTGGCTATGCAGGATGCCACTGCCCAAATGGCCATTCTGCAGTTCATGCAGGCCAATCGGGAAGTGGTGGCGGTGCCTTCCACCGTGCATTGCGATCACTTGATTCGGGCTCATTCCGGTGCCGCCGCCGATGTGGAGCGGGCTTGTGAGGAAAACCGGGAAGTTTATGAGTTTTTGCGCTCCGCTGCCGCCAAGTACGGCATGGGTTTCTGGAAGCCCGGTAGTGGCATTATTCACCAGGTAGTGCTGGAAAAATACGCTTTTCCGGGTGGGTTGATGATTGGCACCGATAGCCACACCCCCAACGCCGGTGGTTTGGGCATGGTGGCCATTGGGGTGGGTGGCGCGGACGCTGCCGACGTAATGGCCGGTTTACCCTGGGAAGTGAAAGCGCCCAAGCTGGTGGGAGTACATCTCACCGGAAAACTGAGCGGATGGGCCGCTCCCAAGGACGTGATTCTGTACCTGTGCGGCCTGCTAACCACCAAGGGCGGCACCAACAAAATTGTGGAGTACTTTGGCTCCGGTACGGAAACCATTAGCTGTACCGGGAAAGGTACCATTACCAACATGGGCGCCGAGCTGGGAGCGACCACGTCTGTGTTTCCGTTTGACAGCCGCATGGCCGCATATTTGCGGGCCACCGAGCGGGCCGACATTGCCGATTTGGCCGAGCAACACGCCGCCAATCTGCGGGCGGATGATGAGGTGTTGAAGCACCCTGAAAATTACTATGATGAAATCGTGGAAATCAACCTGTCCGAGCTGGAACCCTATGTGGTCGGCCCTCACTCCCCGGATCGGGCCCGCAAAATTTCCGAGTTCGCCGCTGATGTGAAAAACAGTCAGTTCCCGGAAAACTTGAGCGCCGCTTTGGTGGGCAGTTGCACCAACTCTTCCTACGAGGATTTGGAGCGCTCGGCCAACGTGGCTCGCCAGGCTAAGGCCAAGGGCTTGAAATCCAAGTCCTACTTCCTGATTACCCCCGGTTCTATTCAGGTGTATGAAACCATTAAGCGGGATGGCCAGATGCAGGACTTTACCGATATTGGCGGCGTGGTCATGGCCAATGCCTGCGGCCCTTGCATCGGTAACTGGGATCGCACCGATATTAAAAAAGGGGAAACCAACGCCATTATTACCTCGTTCAACCGCAACTTCCCCAAGCGGAATGATGGCAATGCCGAAACGCTGGCTTTTATCGGCAGCCCGGAGCTGGTAACGGCCATGGCCATTGCCGGAAAAACGGCCTTCAACCCCATGACCGATACCATTGATGGCGTGAAACTGGAGCCGCCCACCGCCCCGGATCTCCCACCGCTCGGTTTCCAGATTTCTCATGAAGGGTTACTGGAGCCGCCTGTGGATCGTTCCGCCGTGGCGGTGGCCATTGACCCCAGCAGCCCCCGTCTGGAAAAGCTGGCGCCTTTCGCCCCCTGGGATGGTCAGGATTTTGTGGAGGTGCCTGTGCTGGTGAAAACCAAAGGGCAAACCACCACCGATCATATTTCACCTGCTGGGAAAGACTGGTTGCCATTGCGGGGCCACTTGTCCGGCATTAGCCACAACATGCTGTTGGGCGCGGTGGATGCGATGACGGGTCAACCCGCCGAGCCGGTTAAAATGCCGGTCAATGGGGTGGAGCGTGGCGTATCTCCCTGGGCTTTAAAGGCTAAGGAATACAAGGCGCAAAATGGCTCTATCATTGTGGGCGATGAGAACTACGGAGAAGGCAGCAGCCGGGAGCATGCGGCCATGTCTCCCCGTTTTCTGGGCGTGAAAGCGGTCATTGCTCGCAGTTTTGCCCGTATTCACGAAACCAACCTGAAAAAGCAGGGCGTTTTGCCGTTCACCTTTGCCAACAAGGCAGACTATGACCAACTCAGCAAGGGTGATCACCTCACCATTGCAGGGTTAAACAACCTGAAGGCCGGACAGTCCGTGATTGCCACGGTTAGCCGTCAGGATGGCACCACCGGCAAAATCGAGTTGAATCACTCCCTGAACAGCGAGCAAATTCGCTGGTTCAAGGCGGGTTCTGCCATGAACGCTGTTAACACCCCCAAAGCAGCCGTTTAAAGTCGGAACTTTCTCGATTAACACGCTTCAACCAGCCGCTCCCATTCAACGGGGCGGCTGGTTGTTTTTAAAGAGGGGTGAACCGGCTGGGCACCTTGGGCATAGTGGGCTATGATTAAGACTATTTTATTGAGCATTGTCGAAATCCTGAGCGCCGTTGTATGCAACCTTCTGATGATCGTCTTATCCCGCATATTTTGCCCAATGGCCTCACCGTGCTTGAGCGTCGTTATTTGCGTCGCAATCAGACTGGAGAAATTTGCGAAACCCCTGCCGATTTGTTCTGTCGGGTGGCCCTGCATGTGGCCCAAGGAGAACTGGCTTACGGGCAGGATACCGCATCAGTTGAGCGGGTGGCTCAACAGTTTTATGACATGTTGGCCGGGCTGGATTTTTTGCCTAATAGCCCCACCTTATTGAATGCAGGGCGTCCTTTGGGGCAACTATCGGCCTGCTTTGTGTTGCCCATTGCCGACTCGCTGGCCTCTATTTTTGAGAGCCTCAAGCATGCCGCCTTGATTCATCAAAGCGGCGGTGGCACCGGCTTTTGCTTTTCTCAATTACGTCCTGCGGGCGATGGGGTTGGAGACACCCGAGAAGTGGCGGCTGGGCCGATTGCGTTTATGGAGGTCTATAACGCCGCCGTGGATAGCATCAAGCAAGGCGGCCAGCGCAAGGGGGCCAATATGGGACTGCTGCGGGTGGATCATCCCGATGTGGAGGCTTTTATCAGCGCCAAAGACGACTTACGGCGGGTGACCAATTTTAATATTTCCATCGGTATTACCCATGCCTTTATGGATGCGGTGGCCCGCAACGCTGATTTTTCCCTGATTCACCCCACTACGGGGCAGGTGGTGAAAACCGTGGCCGCCCAAGGCTTAATGGCTCGCATTGTGGATTGCGCCTGGCGCACCGGCGAGCCGGGGCTGATTTTTCTGGATCGGGTGAATGTGGACAATCCTACCCCCAGTTTGGGCGCATTGGCGGCCACCAACCCTTGCGGGGAGGTGCCTTTGCTGCCGTATGAGGCCTGCAATTTGGGCTCCATTAATTTAATGAATATGCTGGATGAACGGAATCAGCTGGATTGGGAAAAATTGGCCCGCACCGTTCGGCTGGCGGTGCATTTTCTGGATAACGTGATTACCGTTAATCAGTACCCCCTGCCCGAAACCCGGCATCAGGTGGCGGGTAATCGTAAAATTGGGTTGGGGGTCATGGGTTGGGCGGATTGTCTGATGGCACAAGGCATCGCTTACAATTCCGATGCGGCCATTCAACTGGCCCAAGGGCTGGCATGCTGGATGGATTATCAGGCCAAGCTGGCCTCGGTGGATTTGGCGCGGCAACGCGGGGCTTTTCCCAATTTTGTGAACAGTCGTTATCAGGATGCCGCTTGGCTCACCGCTCGCTATGAAGCGCAGCTCGGGGCAAACCATCGAGTGAGTGCGCTTGAATGGCAGGCCATGGCAGAGCGTATTCAAGCCGTGGGTATTCGCAATGCCACCACCACCTGTATTGCCCCCACCGGTACCATCAGCCTGATTGCCGGGGTGAGTGGCGGCATTGAGCCGGTATTTGCCTTGGCCTATACCCGCAACGTGCTCAACAATACCCGCCTGAAAGAGGTTCACCCGTTGTTTGCCCGTTGGCTTCAGCAACAGCCGCAAAATCAGGAAGCCCTGTTGCAACAAGTGGCTCAGGCGGGGAGTCTCTCGGAAATTCAGGGCTTGCCTGAGGCGGTGAAGCGGATTTTTGTGACCTCGTTAGATATTGCTCCCTCGTGGCATGTGCGGATGCAGGCCGCTTTTCAGGCATTTACCGACAATGGGGTTTCTAAAACCATTAACGTGCCTCAATCGGCCACTCGGGGCGATGTGGCAGCGGCTTTTCAGCTGGCTTATGAGATGGGAATCAAAGGGGTCACGGTTTACCGCAATAACAGTCGTCAGGATCAACCCCTGTTACTGGCCACGGCTGAATCGCCCATGGTTCAAACGCCCCCAAGAGAGGACCCTCCTGCGGTTTGTGAAACCTGCGATTAGCCAGCTAGGCACCCTTTAATCAGGCCGTGCATTGCTCTGTGGGGATTGTTCCACAATGCGGGTCAGGTTGGCTTCAAAAATATCGCACACCTGATGCCAGGTGTAGCAACGGCTAACGGTTTCAAAGGCCGCTTCTCCCATGTCCCGGCAAAGCTGGGGGTTTTCCAGCAGGTGAGACACACTTTCAGCCAAAGCGTTTGCATCGTGGGGCGGCACCAGCATGCCGCTTTCATAATGAGACACCACTTCCTGAAAATTGGGGTTCTGCGCGATGACGGCGGGCATGGCGCTGGCCATGGCTTCCAGCACCGCTAAGGGTAGGCCGGGTGTGGGGTGTGGTTGTATCAGTACATCGTGTTGAAGGTATAAGTCTGGCAAATGGCCTTCTTCTTGAATATGAATGGCGCTCAGGGCCGGTTTCATGGGTTCCGGGAAGTCGGCAAACAGGGCATCGGCTTGCGGCAATTTGGCGCCTGCCACCGTCAGCGTTGCCTGAGGGTGGGTTTCCCAAATGCGCTGAAAGGCTTTGGCCAGAGTATCCCCAATGGGGTGGCCGTGTTCGGTGTTGCCAATCAGCAACAGTTTGGAAGGCAGCTTGGTTTTTTCCATCAGCCGTTGGGGGCTGTAAAAGTGAGCGGCCACCCCTCGGGGCTGATAAAGCGCTTTGGAAGCGTATTGGGGGAACTCGGCTCGAATTTGATGCAAGTCTTCCAGTCCGGTTAAAAAGCAACCATCTTGCGTTTTAAGCGATTGGCTCACGGTCCACTCGCTGAGTTGCTCAATTAACTGGTGTTTGGATGCGGGCAGCGGGGCGGCTGCTTCAAGGGCTTCCTGCGGGTTGGGGGGTAGGGCGGAAAGCTCATCTTTTAAATGCCAGGAAACCAGCCGGGTGGGTTGTGGCAGTAACCAGTCTCTAAATGAGGACAGGCACCAGCCGCTGGTTCCGGTAGATAGAATGACGTTGTACTGCTTTTGTTCGCATTTTCGACGGATCAGTGGGGCCACTCGCACTGGCCATTCTAGCGGAGAGATGGGCCGATGCGGCTCATGGGGCTGAGCGCGTCGAAAAAAGTAATCGACCTCATGCCCCCGGCGCACCAGTTCCTGGCCCAGATAGCGCATGGCCCTGACCGTATCATTCAGGGCATGTTGGGTGAGGTGGCAAATGAAGAGCAACTTCATGGGTATACCAGCCTTTCCGGTTGCTGCGGAATGTCAGGGCGGATGGTTCACAACCCCTGAAATCCGGCTGAGGATCAACACTGGCGCCAACGGTTAAAACGCACTCACTGATTTTGTTGAATACCTTCGATCATACCCCACAACGTGGAATGGGGAAACCGCACATCGTGACTGAAGCAGCGGGCTTTTTCTCTCAGGCGTTGGGCTAGGGGCTTAAATAGTTTTTAAGGCTTTTAATATTGCGGTTATTGCGGCACATTTTACGCAGTTTGTTCAAGGCTCTGGTTTCAATTTGGCGAACCCGTTCACGAGACACCCCAAATAACTGGCCAATTTCCTCTAGCGTTCTTTTATTGCCGTCGTTCAGGCCAAACCGCAGTTTCAGTACATCCCGCTCTCTGGGGCGGAGGCTGTCTAAAATTTTATCCAGCTCTTCGGTCAGATTTTCCTGAGACACCCGGCTATCGGGGGACGCCGTATTTTCATCCACCAGAAAATCACCAATTTTAGAGGCTTCATCTTTGGTGTGCAAGGGCGTTTCCAGGCTAATGGTAGACTGGGTGGCCTTTAGTACCAACCGCAATTTGGCCAGCGAAATGCCCATTTTCCCCGCCAATTCCTCCTTGGTGGGGGTGCGGTTCAGCTCGTGGGTCATGTCTCGGGTTACTTTTTTCAGGCGGCCAATGGTTTCAATCATATGCACTGGAAGCCTTATGGTGCGGGATTTATCGGCAATGCCACGGGTAATGGATTGCTGAATCCACCAGGTGGCATAGGTAGAGAATTTAAACCCACGCTTGTGATCAAATTTTTCGGCGGCCCGAATCAAGCCCAAGTTGCCTTCCTGAATTAAATCCAGAAAGGAGAGGCCCCGGCCAATATATTTTTTGGCAATACTAACCACCAAACGCAAGTTGGCTTTGACCAACTGGCCTTTAGCCACATCATCGCCTTCGGCAATGCGCTTGGCCAGCTCAATTTCTTGCTCGGAATTTAAAAGTTTGACTTTGCCAATTTGCTGAAGGTACATTTTGACCGAATCATCGGCGGAGCCTCTTTCAACGGGAACAGCTTCCTGTTCTTCTGGCTCTTCTTCCTCTTCAAAAAAATCAACCCGCTCTTGCCCGTCATTAAAAGACACTTCATTTTCTTCATCCAGCGCCATAAATTCATCGTTGTTGCCTTTGGGCTTACGAGGCTTGTCCAGGGGGGTAGCCCCTTTTCGCGTGGGGGAGGCCGGTGGCCGTCCGCTGGGTGGTTTCTTTTTCTGGGAAATGCTCATGCGACCTCAGAATCGGGTTGTGGTTAAGTGGGTTTTTGTACAAAGTTTATTAGGCAATGCCAGAAAAAAATTATAGCAGTGCGGGTCTGTCGCCGTTGGGTTTGCGCCATGAATCCCGGTTGTTTGGAGGAGCTTCTGTGAAAGTCGCTGGCCAAGGGTGGGCGGAACCCAGGGCCGCTTGTTTTGTTTATCGCTGCAAGGCGTTGTTAATAACGGTTAGGTTACTTTGCGCGATCTGGTAATTTTCTTGTGAACCCGGTGGGGCTTTGGGGGTTTGAATTACTTCGGCATAAAGCCGCTTGGCCTCTTCAAAGTTTCGTTTGGCCCCGCTCAGGTTGTTGGCACGCACCATTTTATTGCCTTCGTTAATCAGCACCGCCCCCAGGTTAAATTTGGCGTCTACCAACGTGCGGTTCAGTTGCAGGGCCTGACGATAGTAGGCAATGGCCTGAGTGGGCCGGTTTTGAGTTTGAGCCTGAACTCCCTGCTGATAAAGCTCGTAATATTTTTTGGTGAGGGCGGTACTCATGCCGGTGTTGTTCTGCACGTCGGCATCCAGTTTGTAGAGCATGCCAATGGTGTTGGCGTCTCTTTGGCTGAGGCTTTGATGGGTGCCGTGATTGGAAGAAAAATACATAATATCTTCTGGGTAGGGGCTGTGTCCTTTCAGGCCAATGGCGTGACCCATTTCATGGGTGGCAATGGTAACCAGTTCCCCCTGCGGAATGGTGGTGCCGCTATCGGGGTAATACACCGCCAAATTAATGTCGGAGCGAATAATGGTATCGCCCACCGATTGAAAGGGACTGACTCCCAAAATATTGTCTGAAAAATTCTTTTGCCAGCGCACAATAATATCCGCGTTACTTTCGGTATAGGTTTGAGCGAAAGAAACTTTGCCACGGGTGGCGGATTGCCAAGCCCGCATGGCGCTGGTGACCGCTTGGGTCATGGGTGCTTTCCATCCTGGTACCCCTAAGCCGCTGGCGATATACACCCGTAATGGCATGCGAGCGGTTGCAAAATGGATAATTTTACCGCTGGGAATCACATGGGTGAGGTAGTTATCCTTGCTGTTTCTGGAAAGCGCGGTGCTTAGAATTTTTTGTGCCTTGTTACTGTTACTGGCCAGCGTAATTTGCTGCTTGGTCAGGTAATTAATGTTATTTCGGGCTTTGCCAGCGAGTTCGTGATTGGCGGGTACGCTTTGAAGTACGTATTCAAAGGCTTTACGGGCCTCATCATAGCGATTCAGGCGGGCGTAAGACATGCCCAGATAAAACAGGGCGTTGGGATTGCCAGAACCTTGCTTTAAGCCGCTTTGCAGAAGTTGGGCCGCCCGAGCGTAATTTTTGGCGTTATAGGCACGAACCCCGTCCGTGATGGGGTCAGCCAGGGCCAATGCCGGACAGATGGCTAACAGTAGAAAGCCAGCCAGTAATCCCAAAAAAACACGCTTTAACATACCTCCGGTATCGAGTGGAGGCCGGGAGATCTTGAGCGTTATGGGCCAAACTGTAGGAAAAGTTTACAACCCGCTATGCCTAACGGGTGGAAATGGCGTTGAGCAAATCCTGAGCGGAATCCATTTCCGTTTTTAGGGCGCTTAAAAAAAACTGAAGTCGTTCATCGTCCAAATCGAAATATTCGCGCAGGTTGGGGCTAATATGGGCTGGATCGTACACGCCCTGTTTTTCATATTGCAGAACGGCCAGTTCATTGGCCAGGGCCACCAGATAGACCATGGGTCCGCAATGTTCGGCGTTTTCCGGGGTGTGGTGATATTGAATGACTTCTGTAATGCCCACGGGCAATTTCCATTTGGCCGCTAAATAGCTGCCAATGTCGGTATGGGTTAGCCCTAAAACAGCGTTTTCCAGCTGGCAAAAAGGCTTGCCGTGCATCACCATTCTTTGCTGGCCCGCCTGTTTCAAAACCAGATGATAATCTTCTTTGAAGTAAACGTCTAAAACCACTTTGCCAATGTCGTGCAGCATGGCGGCGCTAAATACATCATCGGCCTCATGAATGCGCAGGGAGGTGGCCAGTAGACGAGCGGCCACTGCTGTTCCTAATGAGTGTTCCCAAAATTGTTGATGATTCAATCCACCGGGATGGGTATGGCCTTCAAACAATTTAAAAATGCTGGCGCTCAGCACCAGTCCTCGTACATTGTTGAAGCCCAAAATCATAATGCCATGCTGAATGGAGCTGATTTGTCGTTGAAAGCCATAGGCCGCAGAATTGACCATTCGAAGCACTTTGGAGGTGAGGCCGGGATCGTAGGAAATCAGTTTGGCGATTTCAGAAGCGGGGGTATTGGGCTTGCTGATGACTGCCAGTATGCGGTTCACCACATCGGGCAGCGAAGGAATGTCCCGAATGCGTTTCAGGATAATTTCATGAGATCCTGACGTGAATTTTTCCATTCGGGGGAACTCTCAGGCTAAGGATTTTTTCTAAAAGGCGTTGGAGGCTTTGTAATCTGTAAGCTCAGCCGGTTCGTTCAGAATGCGTTTCAGGGCAAAACGGCTTACGGGCTTGGAAAGTATTTTAATCTTTATTCGATGACTTAGGGCCTCAATGGCCGCATTCTCCTCCAGAGAAAGGAGATGCCCATTGGGTACCGTTAATATCAAGGTCTCTACATAAGAGAGGTCGGCGAAAGCCTGAAGCAGGGTCAGCCCGTCAATGCTGCTGGACAGCTCGTAATTGGCAACCAGAATTTGAGGGCGATACTTTTCCATAGCCCAGGGAACACTGGACACTACCCGCACCGGATGAATCCGATCCAGCTGTATTCCGCAAATGAACAGGCAATCGATCAGTCGTTTTAAATTTTTTTGATCTGGCTCTACAATCAAGACCCTTTTTTGTTGAAGCCTCTGGAGGGCAACGCTTGAACTCTTCTGGGTTAGCGGATTGCTCATGCCTCGGGCCAAAGGGGGGCGATCCTGTTTTTTGGCCCGTGGCTTCTGATAGCCGGGATTCAGGATTTGACCGGTGTGTTTGTAATAAAATTGGTGGATTTGGGCGCCGCTGTTTAAAAATTTGGGCAGTTCATCGGGTGTGAGTTCAAATCCTTTACGCAGCAATAAAATCGGTTCCATACCTCGGTTTTTCCGATAAATATCTTCGCTGGTCACCAGAATTTCCTGTTGCATGCCAGCCGGGGTGCTTTTTAAATTTTGAGGGTTGAGCCGAACGAATCCGAACATCGTGCAATCTCCTGTAAGGCTTTTTCTTGTTGTCGGTTTCGGCACTTTGTCAGGTTCAATGCAGTGTTTCCTCTAAAAGTCGGTCATTCGGTCGAGCCGTTGGTTTTATTAAATATTTTTTTAGAAATTTTTCAGGTTTTTTACAGCGCAAACTTAAAATTTCAGCGGGCCGAACAGAAATCGGCCCGCTGAAAGGGGGTGGGGGTTAATCTTGAAAATCTGAATCAATAAGGACGAACGGGGGTTATCTAAATGTTTGCAGGCTGGCCAAGGCGTTACCTTGTTGCTGATATTGACCAACCATGCGATCCATGGCCAAAAACTGTTGGCGTAAGGTTTTTTCTTTAATCACCAACCGGTTATTGGCCCGTTCAATGCTTTCATCAATGGATTTGACCCGTTTACCCGAGGATTCCTGGTAAGCGCCAAACAGGCCTTTGCCACCGTTGCTTAAATTGTATAAAGCGCCAAAGCCGGTTCTGCCGTCGTTATTCACATAGGTTTTATCGGAAAGCAGTTTTTGCAACTTGGTGAAGGTGCCTTCAAGGCCATCATCAATGCCGGGGGTGCTGGGTGCCAAATCTCGGGCAATAAACAGGCGTTTCAGCTTTTCGGGATCCAGGGCCAGGGCTGCTCTGAGAGCGGCTTTGTCCAGATACAATTTTCCATCGGCGGTGGCGGTGGTAGCGGCGGCTGTTTCGGTAGGGGTTTCAGTATCGCCTTCTTCATCGGTGGTTTCGGTTTCCTCCACAGCACCCAGCGCTCTGGGGCTGGAAGAGATGCCCACCATCTGTAAACTCTCAAAGGCGGTATTGGCCAGGTCGCCCCCAACCGATTGTGTAAATATGGAGCGCAACTGGTTTCGGAAGTTTTTGAGCTGGGTATCGCCTGCCAATGGGCCGTTGGATGCGGTGGCGCCGGTTTTGGTCGCCTCTGGATCGATTTTGGTTTGTTTGGCAATTTCATCAATGACCGAATTATATTTTTTAATAATGTCGTCAACTTGATTGACCAGCCCATCGTTGTCTTTCTGGATGGTAACCTGGGTGGTTACGCCGACCGCCACTTTTTTCAGGCTGAGGGTAACGCCAGTAAGCCCGGTAATGGTTTCATCAATGGTATCTCCGGTGGCGTACATGGTTTGACCGTTTAACTTGAACTGGGTATTGCTTCCGGCCACCTGACCGGAAATGGCATCGGTGCCGTTAATCAAGTTCATGGATTGCAGAAAATTGCCCGCACCTACATCTTCTAGACTAATCAGGTTACTGCCAGTGGTTTTGGCCACCAGCTGGAAGCTGTTGGTACCTCGGTTAAAGTTGGCGGTAACGCCTGCTGCGGAGGTGTTGATTTCGTCAATCAGGGTGTTGATTGATTTGCCATCGGCGTTAAAGGTAACGCCGTTGATTTTGAATTCGCTGTTGGCGTTCACCGTAGTGGCCAAATTGGCATCGGCTGAGGTCACGGCGGCATCACGATCGATACTGCTAACCCGTTGGGAGGCGGTGGTGGTGTTGCCGGAGACATCATCAATGGCAATGGCGGTATTCAGGAATGTTTTTTCCAGAAAATTAGTGGTATCTCCGCCTGCGCCAAATGTAACGGCGTTACCGGCTCCGCCCCGATTGATCTGGATTTTGCCGTCCACAATGCCCACGGTGGCACCGGGAATATCGGTTTGAATGGCCGTTTGCATATCAGACAGAATATCGCCAATGGTATCGCCATCGGTAATGCTGACTTGGTAAGCTTTTTGAGTCGCTCCCACCTGAGTGTACAAGGTAAAGTTACCGGCGGTAATGCCCAGTTCCGTATTGGTCATGGTGCCGTCAAACTTGCTGACCCCGGCGGTGCTGTTGGTCACGGTAGACGTGGGCAGGGTTAACACTTCCACGTTCAGGGTTTGAGGGGCGGCATTGTTGGTGACAGTGGCACTCACCGATTTGTTATCGGAGGAGGTGGCCCTCATGTTCTCAAACATGGTTTTCTGGGTCACAATATCGCGTTTGCCCAGCTTATCAATGGCCGAAAACAAGTCTCGGGTTTTATTTTGAATGGCAGTGTAAGCGGTTTGCTGACGGGTGATGGTGGTTTTCTTCTGGGTCATCAGCGAAATAGGACGCTGTTCCAGGGCCAATAGCTGGGAAATAATACCATTGACGTCAAAGCCGGAGTTAAACCCTCCCACGCCGCCCAGGGAATAATTGCTACTCATGCGGTTGATCCTTCAATTAGGCAGGAGTCCAAAGCAGTGATCGAGCCATTGGGTTGGACATAAAGCTCTATTAAGATAATTACCCATTTTTACCGTTACTTAATCATTTTTATAAAGGAATCAATATTTTGTGGGGGAAGCATTGGGGCCTTCGAATTTGTCAAAATACCCCTCACCCAAACGGGTGAAATCTGGGGCTTTGCTTGTAAAGAAATCGTAATAAGCTGAGCGGTAAATCGCATTTTCGCGAGGGTTTTCTCGTTTTATATAGAATGACCGTCAGCTGGCTCCATTTGAATTGGCTAGAGCGGTTAACCGCTTTGTGTTACTATCCCCACCATCTAAACCTGTGACTATGGTTATTGGACATGGGTTTTTCACAAGGGTCCTCAAGCGGTTTCTTAAGTCTTAGCTGTAAAGGCTCAAACTCAGTTATAAAAGTTAATTCCAAGGGAGTCCCTCATTTATGTCAGGAATCGCTAGCGTCAAGCAACGCTCTCTTCTATCCCGACTGTTTCGCACCAAAAATCTGGATAAGATTTTGGCGGATAATGCCAATCAGGAACATCAGCTCAAAAAAACCTTAAGCGCTTTTGACCTGATTATTTTTGGGGTGGGCGCCATGATTGGGGCCGGTATCTTTGCGTTAACTGGCGCTGCTGCCGTGGGATCTCCTGATCACTTGGCTGCGGGCCCTGCTTTGACACTTTCTTTTGTATTGACCGGTATTATTTGTAGCTTTTGTGCGTTGTGCTATTCCGAATTTTCGGCCATGGCGCCTATTTCGGGTTCCGCTTATACCTACGCTTTTTCCACCATGGGTGAGTTTATCGCCTGGATTATTGGCTGGGCGCTGGTATTGGAGTATGCGGTGGGCAACATGGCCGTTGCCGTTAGCTGGACGGGAAGCGTCAAGGAATTTGTGGCCATGGCCTTTGGGGTTCATCTGCCAAGCTGGCTGGTGAGCAATACCATTGACACCGTTTCCCATGAAGGTTTGAAGAATGCGGATATGTCCATTGTGATGCAGGCTATTCCCTTTACTATTCCGTTCACCACTGAAGAAAAAATTCTGCTGGTGCAAAGCGCCTTTAACCTGCCTGCTTTCTTTATTGTGCTGGCGGTTACTTGTTTGCTGTTGGTGGGCGTTTCTGAAAGCGCCCGAACCGCTGCGGTTATGGTGTTTGTAAAAACCTTTGTGGTGCTGTTGTTTATCCTGATTGGCGCTTTGTTTTTGTTTGGCGGCCATATGGATGTGTTACAGCGCAACTGGTTTGCCGATGGCTGGAATACCTTTGCGCCCCACGGTTTTAACGGCATTATTACCGGTGCGTCCACTATTTTCTTTGCCTACATTGGTTTCGATGCGGTTTCTACTGCTGCCGAAGAAACCAAAAACCCGCAACGGGATATCCCCATTGGGATTATGGGCTCGCTGGCCATTTGTACCTTGTTATATATTTTGGTTACTGCGGTGATTACCGGTATTGTTCCGCTCAACGAAATTAACAAGGAAGCCGCTGTGGTGGGAGCCATGAAGTATATGGGTTACCCTTGGGCCTCCTGGCTGGTTAGTATTGGGGCCATTGCCGGTTTAAGCTCGGTGTTGCTGGTTTTGCAAATGGGTGGCACCCGCATTTTCTACGCCATTGCCCGAGATGGCCTGTTGCCAGCGGCATTGGCTAAAATTCATCCCAAATTCCAAACCCCGCATATCTGTACCATTATGGTGGGATTCTTTGTGGCCATTGGCGGCGGTTTACTGCCGATTAACCTGCTGGCTGAAATGTGCAATATCGGTACCTTGGGCGCATTCATGATTGTGTGCATCGGGGTGGCTATTTTACGCTTTACAGATCCCAAGCGTCACCGCCCCTTCAGAGCCCCCCTGGGATTGACCTTTCCGGTGCTGGGCGCCCTGGGTTGCGTGTATGTAATGACCGGTCTGCCCTTGTTCACCTGGGTGGTTACCGCCGCTTGGTTCCTGGTTGGCATGGTCATTTATTTTGGCTATGGTTTCTGGAACAGTAAAATGAATCTGGAAGAAAATGACGAGATGAGCGTTGATTTAATCAGCTAGTAGTTTCTGGGTTTTCTGAAAATAAAAGAAAAAGTCCCTCTGGGTTATCCTGGAGGGACTTTTGGTTGTTGGGAATGTTCCTTGCTTAATAGAAAAGTGGTTTTAGATGGACCGGCTCATCAATCAGAGCCTCATGATTAGAGGTTATATTGGACCGGTTAAATATTGGCGGTTTTTTTAATTTTATATCACCTTATTGGGTTGGTCTGTATCAACCAAATGATGGAATTAGAGGCCCGGTTGGGTGGGTTATTCAGGTTTGGTATGTCTGGATAAGCGGCTGGTTTTTTTCTGTTTTCCAGACACGGGGGCAACTCTTACGGTCCCGCTTTTTTTATTGTATAAACCTCACTGTGTATTGCTGAGCCTGAATGGGCCAAATCAAGCGAAGGGACCGCCACAGGCTCTTTTCGCCCATAACCAAAGGAACTCATGGCTATGAAAGATTTTCATGAATTCGTTCGTAAGCTTTTAATGGTTTGGCTGGGATGCTACGCCTTAATTTTATTACCCGGCCTTCTAAAGGGCCTGCTGATGTTTGTTTTGGCCGATTTTACGCTGCCTGCCAAACATTACTCTGATATAATCAACACCGTACGCACGGGCATGTTATGGCTAATCCCCACTTTATTTCTGGGGGCTTCCTATTTATTGTCTCGTCCGGGTCAAAAAATATCTCATTAAAGAATTACGCTTTTATAAAAAATAGTTTAAGGATAAGCACGCCGCCTCATGACTCGAAACTTTTTACCCGGCTCTAAAAAACGAATTGCGGTTGCCATGAGTGGCGGTGTGGATAGCAGTGTGGCCGCCTATTTAATGGCAAAAGCAGGCCATGAGATCGTGGGTTTGACCGCCTGGACTTTAAACGGCCCCGGTAAATGCTGTAATGACGCCTTGGTCAACGCTGGCCGGGTTTGTGAAATGTTGGGCGTTCCGTATGACACCGTTGATTTGCGGGCTGAATTCTCTCATTTTGTGATGGATTATTACAACAACTCCTACGAGGCGGGACTGACCCCCAATCCCTGCGTGGAGTGTAACCGCTACGTTAAATGGGAAATGCTGGTGCGCTATGCGGTGGAAGAGCTGGGGGTAGACTATGTGGCCACTGGTCATTACGCCATTCTGGAACCTGCCGCTCACGGCGTCAACGTATTTCGCTCGGTGGATGAGCATAAAGATCAGACTTATATGATGGCACGGGTTTACCCCAAGGATTTGGCCAAAACCCTGTTTCCGCTAGGTGAAATGACCAAGCCCGAGGTGGTGGCTTTAGCCCGTGAGCTGGATTTGCCCACCGCCTACAGCAAAGAGTCTCAGGATATTTGCTTTGTACTGAATGGGCAACACAATTACATGGATTTAACCCTGGGCAAGCGCAAGGGAAACTTTGTGGATACCGATACCGGAAAGGTGCTAGGGGAGCATGATGGCTATTACCGCTTTACCCTGGGCCAGCGCAAAGGCATTGGGGTGGCTGCCGGACGCCCCATTTATGTCACTAAAATTGACCCCCACACCAACACGGTGTATCTGGGAGACGCTCATCATCTGGAAAGCACCACTTTTAAAGTGTTGGCTCCCAACTGGCTTTTGCCCGAGCTGGAAGCGCCCGGTGCGTTTCCTCTGGATTGCATGGTTAAAATTCGTTATAACTCTCCGCCGGTGATGGGTCGGGTGGAATTGCTGGATGAGGCTTCCCTTAGCCTGAAGGTCACTTTGTTTGAGCCGCAATCGGCCATTACGCCCGGTCAAATAGCGGCTTTTTATGATGGTGAGTTCAGGCAGTTATTGGGCGGCGGTTATATAGAGCGCTATTTGTCTCATGAAGCGTTCAGTGAGACCAAGCGCGACAACTTGCCGGATTTATACTGCCAGGTCGCCCCTGCCACTGCTTAAGTGGCTTTTGATGATTCGGGAACGCTTTGTGGGGGTGATTCTCCCTGAACTGTGAGTGTTGCTGATATCTCCGCTTGCTGTTCTTCGGGTTTGATTAGCATAAAAATTAGCCCTTGCTGCTCTGGCTTGAAGTTCGGCGGAAAGGTGGTTTCATCGTTATATCGGGCGCCCTTCAGGTTAGCGCCCTGTAAGTCCGCGCCTTTAAGTTTAGCGCCTTCCAGGCTGGACAAACTTAAAGAGGCCCCTTGCAGGGCTGCTCTGTTGAGATTAGCGCCTTTTAAATTGGCCCCGGACAGGTTGGTTTGAAAGGCTTTAGCCCCTTCCAGATCCGCGTCGCTCAGATTGGCCTGGCTAAAGTTGGCTTGGTTCATGTTGGCGTTTTGTAAATTGGCTTGAGACAAGTTGGCGGAATTGAACTTGGCATTCCGCATCAATGCCCCCACCAGGCTGGCCTTGGTTAAATCCGCCCATGCCAACTGGGCCATTTCCATATCGGCTTTCTCAAAATTGGCTTCAACAAATATTGCGGATTGAGCCTGTAATTTGAGCAAACTGGCCTTAATGAGTTTGGCCCCGCTCAGATCGGCGTGTGGTAATTTGGTTTCATACAATTCAGCATTTTCCAGATTGGCGCCTCTGAGCGTGGCCCGACTAAAGTCGGCTTGGCTTAAATCGGCCCTGCGAAAGTTGCAGTTGGTAAAATTGCCTTGCACGCAATGGGTTGCCGATAAATTAGCGCCTTCCAAATTGGCGTCGGTCAGATTGGCGCCTTCCAGTTTGGCCCCTTTTAAAATGGCTTTCATCAAGGAGGCCCCTAACAAACTACCGCCGCTGAGGTTGGCCCCCCGCAAGTCGGCATTATTAAGAATGGACCCTTCCAGCTTGGCGTTAAACAGCACTGCAAAACAGAGATCTGCAAAACTCAGTTCTTTGCCGTTCAAGTCGGCATACAAAAGATTTTCGGCCTCAATTTCCAGTAATAGGCCACCAGATTGATTTTTAATAGCAAGCATAACCAACGCAACAACTTTCCCATTTCGTGCTATTCAAAAAGAAGCAGCACTCTTCTGTAAGGGGCAACCTGTATTTCTGCCTTCTATTGCTTTTATATATTATGAGCTATTTTATTGTAAGTTAAACCTGTTGTAACCACTATCGACCATTGAGGTTATGTTCCATCAATCTCAAGAGGGGTCCGACTTCGGTGGGGTCGTTATAGCCAAGTCGGGCGCTTAATTCCTGCTGAGGGATGTTGCCATCGGCCCAAAGCGTTTTTAGAAAAGTGCCTGCCGCCGGGTTGGCGTACCAGTCTTCACCCGCGGTATCCGAAGAACCAAAGTGCTGGCAAAGATATTCTCGCAACTGGGCCTCTAAGCTCCAGGCGGTAAAGTAGTCGGCCACGTAAAAGCCTGCGTCCACGTCTCGAGTCCAGCCTTCGGCGTCATACTGAAACCCACAGCCCCGACTTAACAGGCTGGCGTAGATACTGCCCTTGTCTTTCAGTTCATAACCGGCATGGTTTACCCCTTCAAACAAGGCCAATTCAAATTGCATTTTACTGGCGTAGCGGCGCAACATGTACAGATCTTCCAGCGCCCGTTTTTTAACGGCCATTTGGGCTTGTTCCTTGCTGAGTCCAGCCATATGAACCAGCCAATGAGCGTTCATAAACAGGTTTTGAAACAAATAGGCGTAGGTTTCAGTGGTGGTATTGTTGCCCATTAACGCCATGGCAAAACTGAGTTTGGGGTTTTCGTAGGCAAAATGCTGGGCGTGGCCAGATTCATGGAAGAAGGCGGAGTAGTCATCCAGTCCGCCTTCCGGCTTAACGGATAAATAAATTTCGGAAGGCACCGCTGCAGGGTACACATAGGCTCTGGATCGCTTGCCTTCCCGGTTGGCGATATCCAGCAGAATACGCCGCAGGGGGGCTTCACCGGAAAGAGCGTTCTCGGTTTTGGCCACCACTTCCTGCTCAAAGCTGGGGTGATCGGTAAAATTAACCTCCTGAGCCAGTTGAGAGAAATTCAGGCCCAGCCCGTCAAAGGTTTGGCGGGCCAGCGGCACCAGTCTGGATTGTGGAAACTTCTGGTTGATGCCTTCCATTTCCTCAGAGGCTTTGCCGTGCAGCACATAGGAAATATCGGCACGGGTGGCGTCTTTGCTAAAATCAAGCCCGGTGACCTGATGATAGTGATCACCCATCAGCCTGGCGTAAAGCGCCTCGGTTTCATCCACCAGTTTTTTGCCGTTTTCACCCAGCTTTTTCAGGTTGTGTCCGCTGGTTTGGGCATAAAAGTGAATCACATCGGCATAACCTAGGTCGGCCAGCATGCGGTTTTCCTGCTGAAAAAGGGCGATAAACTGGCCAGAAAGCTGTGCGGTGTACGCTTCAGCCATGCGATCGTACAGCGCTTGGCGGGTGGGTTTATGGGCTGTTTTTTTCAGCCATTCCGAAACATCTTCGTACAGCAGTTCTTTAACGTCTGAGCCATCGGCCTGCTTTAAGCCCAGACCAGATGCGTCGATTTTTAACTGGTTCTTGGCGTTCTGAAAGGCATCGGATAGTGAGGCCAGTTGACTGCCAATAAAAGTACCTAGCACCGAGGTGAACAGGCGCTTGGTTTCCTCGTTATCGGGGTTTTGATCGTAAAGTTTCTTCAGTCGCTGAAAGGTTTCTTCATCGCTGAGCATGGGGTACTTGGCGTAAATTTCCTGAGAGTTATAGGTTTCGCTGAGTTTGGCGGTGGCAAACAGGTAATAGGCCCGCGCAAAATCCTTGTTGGAATCAGAAAATGCTTTTTCCAGCGCTTCCAGAAATGCCTGATCGCTTTGGGTGGCGGTTGCGGTGCTCATAATGGATAGTTTCCCCCGTTCAACGATAACGCCCGCTCAACAGAGCGCCTTTTCATTATACCTGTTCTCTCTGTGTTGTTCTTGATGGCGTGTGCTGCCCGCTGACTGCTTTGGGCTTGGTAAAAAAACGGGGGTTAAATTAACGGTTTTTTTATGGCTGGTGCTGGGCCATCAGTGGGGATAGTCCCAAGGCCGCCCGAGCTTGCCGCTCGTAATCAAACGCTTCGTATTCCAGTCTGGATTGATCGCTCAGTTGTGCGCCCCCCAGATATTGGGCCAGTCGCACGCTGATTTGTTTGGGCCAGTTCTGGCGGGCGTGGCGATACTCATGGGCCAGAATGGCCGCTTTTTCCCCGTCGCTTAGGTGCCAAAAATCGGCTCCCACATACAGTTTTCCGCTCATGCCTTCATAGGCGGCTAACATGGGGGTGCTGGCCGGTTTACTATAAAGCCAAAGGGTGGCAGGTGTCTCGTTGTAGACAATGCGGTTGTTCTGCCGTAATTCATAAACCCAGGCTGCAATTTCGGGAGAAAGCGCGCTCAGCAAGCTTCGACTTTGTCGCAAGGCTTGCCAGCCCCTGGCGGGGGCTTGGGTATGGGGGAAATCAAGGGTGCTATTGGTGTGGACAAGGGTATGAATTTCCGGGAGATGACCCACTTCATTGAAAGCGGGCAGCCGACCATCGCCCATGATCTGATCGTAAAAGGTGCAAGCGCCCAGCAACACAAACAGGCAAAGCGCCCAGCGTTTCAGTGCCGATAAAACAGAACGCCCATCCGCCCATGGCATGCGGATGATCAAAACGTTTGGGGCGGGAAGCGCCTTCCCGGTTAAAGAAATCAAGGAACTCGTCATGAATAAGCGGCTTCGCTCCTTAAGCAAGCTGGCAAGGAAACAATATGCCGTTATAAAAGATCGTCCACAGCAATTGTTGCTAGCTTGCGGTTGACGCACTAGTCATGAGGGAGGGCATCACCATGCCGCAGGCTGTGAGATGGCTGCTTAAACCAGAGGCTTCAAAGGTGTAATGGTCAAGTCTTTAATAAAAACGTTTTGGGGTTGATTCAAAATGTAGACAACGGCCTCTGCCACCTGATCAGGCGCTAGCATGCCTTCTTTTCGGGGGCCCTCTTCCGCATGTAAGCCTTCCCAAATGGCGGTATCCACGGCCCCAGGGTATATCCCAATCACTTTAATGTTATTGCCGCGCTGCTCTTCTGCCACTGCTTCCGTAATGGCATGCAAGCCAAATTTGGAGGCATCATAAACACTCCAGAAGGGGTAGGCGGTTTTTCCGGCAATGGAGTTGATGTTGAGAATAACACCGCCATTTTGTTGCACCATCATAGGTAAAACCGCCCGCATGCAGTAAATGGACCCTTTTAGATTGGTATCAATGGTGCGATCGATTTCTTCTACGCTAATTTCCTGAAGCAAGCCAATTTTGGCTGCCACCCCGGCGTTGTTTATCAGAATGTTGATTTTGCCAAACGTTTTCTGGGCCTCCGTCACTGCTTGCTCCACTTGCGCTGCGTCCCGCACGTCACAGGCCAGTGGGAGGGTCTGAACCTCGGGGTGGGCAAGGGCCAGCTCCCGAGAGAGTTCGGTAAGTTTTTGAACATTGCGGGCGCATAGCACCAGATGAATGCCCAAGGGGGCCAGCTGGCGTGCAATAGCTTGTCCAATACCCTGACTGGCTCCGGTAATCATGGCCACTTGTCCATGAAGGGATGATGTTTGGCGCTCTGACATGATAATCCTTTTCCTGATTTCAGAAATGATACTGCTATTAGCCTATCTCTAAAAAGCCACTTTTCAAAACAGGTTGCCCGTCCTTTTCTGGGTGCTATGTAATGGGTTGTAAAGGGGCTGAAACCCTCTCAGGGAAAGTGTGTTATACTTGTGTTGACTATTTGATGTTGTGATGTACGTTTGGCAGTTTAGTTTGTCTGTTTGCAGGGCATTTTGTTCTGCATAACCACATTATTTTTTTCATGATTTGGTTGAGTTAGTTGTTAAAGGAGAATCGATGAATCATTTCTTAAAAGGCGCCCTTTTGGCCGCCGTTGTTGCTGTATCCATGGTTCCGGCCAATGTGTTCGCCGATGAAAACCCGTACGCCACTTTCAGAATTCGCCTGGAGCCGAATCCCGCTTCTTCCGATTACCAGCCAGCGGTTAATGAGCCCATTACCAAAAAGCAAGTGGCTTTCCAGATTGTAAACAATACCGGAAAATCCTTGTTCTTTAACAGCCGTGAAGGTGAGTACATTCCTTTGGTTTCCCAAAGCACAGTAACTTTGCCTTACCAACCCGGCGAAGAATACAAAGTTGTCGACACCGACGGCAATACCTTTGCCCAGTGGAACTTGAACCGCAGTCAAAGTGAAGCCACCAGTGTGTCTTCCGCTTCCAAAGAGCAGTTTACCGCTTGGGGCAACACCCTTCAGCAGGTGATTGATAATCAGAAAGTCGCTGTCCAGGAGCCGCCAGCAAAGTCTGAGCCAAACTACTACCAGTCCCATTCTTCTACCACCAGCCATTCTTCCAGCGGAACGGTTGTGCGGGGCTACTGGTAAACCGCTTAAAAATTGAATAAACCCAATTCCCGGCCTTGGTTTCCAAGGTCGGGAATTTATTTAGAGCGCTTCCTCCTGCTTGAAAACAGATGAGGCAGCAGGCAGGTTGAGCTTGAATTGGCCCGGGTTACGGGCTCGCCCGTTGGAATGCGGCAGCTTAGCAAAGCAGTCTATGAGACTTCTGGCGTTACGAATAGCGCTTTACGCTAATTGTGGTTCGCCTCAACATTTTCTACACTGAAGGTGACAAGAGCAAAATAAGAACAAATCCGATCCGTCTTTTTTTCAGCCCGTTACCCAATGTGTATTTTGGGCTGGCTTAATGAATGGCCGGATCCGGTTAGCAATTACAGGATGTTTGGGATGAGTTCATTATCTGGAAACAAGAACGCTCATCATGAGCGACCGTTCAGAGGGATGAAAAAGAAATTTCCCCGGCCCTCTGTAATTCTACTGCCATTGCCGCTTAAAAACCCCGCTAAATTACTTTCCAGGCTGGGGTTTCTAGGGGCAATCGGGTGGGCCATTATGGTGCCTACCCTGGTGGCGCTGGCCTTGGGCTTGTGGATTGATACCATGTTTCCCGGCCCGCTGAGTTGGGGTTCTGTGATGCTGCCGCTGGGCCTGTTTTTGGGATGCATGAACGCTGGATACTGGTTTTCACAAGATTTTACCCCCAAAGATCAATGAATCCTTAGGGGTAAAGTGTGGTTATTCAGTTTTACTGATTTTTGATGGGGTAGCAAATAAACTATGGGTTCAACGTGGGTGGGTTAGCCCGCTAGCTCGCTTGGGCGCGTCCCAATCGATCGGGGTACCAAAGGGTAATGGGGCTTTCAAAGCCCATAATAAAGGTATCGCAGCCTCGTTCTTTTAATTCGGTAAGGGCATGGTGAACTTCAACGGCAGAACACTGGAAGCATTCGGACATGCTCATTAGCGAGGGAAGAAACAGGCATTGCTCATCACCCTCATCATATTTTGCCAGCATGAGGGCCAGGTAATCTTGAATGTCAGGTGTTTCCAGGTGAGTGCCATTCGGGGTGTACAAAATGGCTAAATCATTTGGCGCAAGCGTCAGGCTGGTCATATGGAAACTCCCTTGGTTGTTGTGAGCGGAAATGCCAGGGTTGGATGAGCGGGCTATGCCTGTCGGGGTGGATCTTCATCCATCAGGGCTTCATCCATGAATTCTTCGGCCTCATCTATATCGAAATCAAACCGGTCTTTCCGAAACGAAAATCCCCAGTTATGCAGGCCACTTTTCTTTTTCAGGTAAGCGTATTCCACGTTGGAAAGGGACATGGTATTTCGCATCCTCAACCCTCCGTTAACGGGTTCGCTAAACATGTAGGACCATATGGGCTTTATGTGTTGATTCGCCCGTTTTTAAACCTGCCCGATTGGGCTATTTGTTTTGGAAGTGCCAATATTTTGTTTTAAAACGGAGATGACAGACGGGTTTTAAGTTTAATACTTCTGTGGCCTAACCGGCTAGCTTGAGAAGCCGAATGGGAAAGCGCATACTAAAATACTGGATTGAAAATCAGTGTAATCAAGTTCAGGCAAATGGCGTTACTCTTGCAAAGCAGGGCGCATGGGAAAAAGGCCAAGGTTTTATTATGGATAACCGAGCGATTGCAATTATTGAGGATAACCGTGACGATCAACTGGTGATCCTGGAAGCCATTCGAGGGGCTGGCATTCAGAATGCCTTAAAATTTTTCACAACCGGCACTGAAGCCATGGCTTATTTGACTTGCTGTGAGCAGTATTTTGAAAGTTTACCTGTGCTGATTTTTCTGGATTTATTGCTTGAAAATGAGGATGGGTTAACCTTTTTGGAAACCGTTCGTAACCATCCTGCCACCCACAGAATTCCGGTGATTGTGCTCAGTCAGTCTGCTCGGCAAAGGCATTTACAGGAGAGCTACCGCTTGGGCGCAAATAGCTTTGTGGCTAAAGACGAGCAATTGAGTCGATTTAACGCCAACATGCAGTGCATTCTGGATTATTGGCTCAAGGTTTGTCGGGTGCCAGTGGCTTAAAAGGGCGCTTCCTGTCAGGTCTTTCTTCCTTTTGGTTAAGGTTCTCCCTTTCAGGGTTCTCCAAGGCGGGCGTGGTGGCTCCAGTAGAGGATGGCATGGGCAAATTCTTCGGCAGAATAGGGCGTTTCTGGCCGGGTGCCGCCTTTCAGGCCTAAAAAATTACGGGCCATGGTCATGGGGCTTATGGGTTCTGTTTCAGCAGTGGCGTATGCGTTGATAGACACCACATAGTAATCGGCTTCTCGGGTAGATGGGGCGTCTCCATCCTGGGCCAGTGTGTCGTGGCTGTACAAAATAATATCCGCCCGTTGAGCCTGTACTTTTTGCCCGCCCAAAACCTCAACTTGAATAAAAGGCGCTTCCCCGGCAACCCGCGGGCTGAATTCCGCCCGCAAGCGACTCTCTTCATTGAGCGGTACAATGCTGCTCCAAAAATGCGGTAGTGCCGATGTAGGCATGGGAACAATCAACACCCCACTATGGTGTGGGGAAACCTGACGATGCGCCCACTGGCTTTCTATCAGTGTTATTAAGCTTTCCCAGCTTTGGTTGAAGTGGTTGAACCTGCTTTGAGGGGTTTGCCGTTTTACAAAATCCAGAATGCCAATGCGCGCCATGTGCTTTCTTCTCTCTTTGCTTTGTTTTCTCTGTGTTTTTCTTCTACTTTTTCAGTGGTTCAGTTCAGCCCTTTCATCAGGGCCAGCATAGGGGTATTGTATTCAAAAAGACCTATGGCAGGTGCTTGTTTTGACGCTAAAGGGCAAGGGCATCCCGCATCACCGAAGCGAAATTGCCTGGGTAAGTCGCCGTCCGTCTCATCCCAAGAAAAAAACGCCTATTCCCAATACCCTAAGCAATGCTTCGGTGGAAATGGCGTTAAAGCGCAATAATTAAACGTTTGATTAATGGTTTTAAAGTTTCATCCAGCCTGTCCTTGTACTTGCATAAAAACGTTTAACAGAAATCCCGGAACCATTTTTAAAGTTTTATTAACAATTTTAAAAAGATCCTTTAAAACATAGGGGTGCAAAGTGCGTTAAGCCAACAACGGCAAGCTCAGTTGCCAACTAGTGGGTTCTGGCTCATCGGGGCGCTCCGCTTCTCCCAGTTTGGAAAGAGATACCCCCAGCAAGCGAACGGGCTTGGCGTTCGCTTGCGTTAAATCCAGCAACTGGCTGAGGTGTTTCATCATTTTTTCCACATCCCGAAACGCTTTGGGTTCGGTTCGGCTGCGCGTAACTTGTTGAAAGTCGGAATACTTGACCTTTAAGGTTAAGGTTCGCCCAAAAGTATCGTGGGCTTGCATCCAGTCCAGAACCTCCTCTGACATGGGGCGCAGCGCTTGTAGCATTTGGGCTTTGTCAGTTATATCCTGGTTAAAGGTGTTTTCCGTGCCTATGGATTTACGAACCCAGTTGGTTTCCACGGCCCGATCATCTTGCCCTCGGGCCAAATGATAGTAAAAATCGGCGGTGCGCCCGAAAATGGATTGCAGGCTTTGGGGGGATAACTGCCTTAAGTCCGCCCCGGTATAAACGCCCAGGGCCTTTAGTTTGGGTTCTGTTTTCTCACCCACGCCATAAAACTGGCCAATGGGCAGTTTATCTATAAAAGCCTGAGCCTGATGGGGCTGAATAACACAAAGCCCGTTGGGTTTATTAAAGTCGGAGGCCACTTTGGCTAAAAATTTGTTGTAGGAAACCCCGGCAGAAGCGGTTAAGCCGGTTTCAGCCACTATTCTTTGCTTGATTTCGTAGGCAATCAGGGTGGCGGAAGGGCTGTGCTTCTTGTTTTCAGTCACCTCTAAATACGCTTCATCCAGCGAAAGCGGCTCAATGAGATCGGTATAATCACTAAAAATGGCTTTAATTTGTGCTGATACTTGTTTGTAGGCATCAAACCGACCCGGCACCACCACCAATTGAGGACACAGTTGGAGCGCTTTATAGGTAGACATGGCCGACTTGACCCCAAAGGCCCGGGCCTCATAGCTGGCCGCGGCGATAACCCCTCTTTGGGCCGTGGTTCCTCCCACCGCCAACGGAACGCCACGGTATTGCGGAAAATCCCGTTGTTCTACTGAAGCGTAGAAGGCATCCATGTCAATATGAATCAGTTTACGGGGGGTAGTCATGGCGGGCCTCGAAAAAAAATTCGATACCATCACTTTAATGAAATTGTTGCTGCAAGGCAAGTCGGCTCATCTTTCAAAAGGCGGTAAAAGACTTTGAAAGAATGTTCAGGACTCCCCCAGTTTTCAAATCGGGCGGCAATAAAGTTTTTAAAACCTAAAAAAATAAGTGTGTTTGCAATCCCGTGACAAACCGCAACTTTTGGATTGCAGGTGTTTTACATAGCTAACATCACACGACTGTGAGAGTGACCAGTCAACCCAATCATTAAAATGATGGATAATAAGGAGTTTCTATAAATGGCAATGAATTTCCCCCCGATGGGCGCCCCTCAAGGCCCCGCTCCGTTTTCCCCAATGGGCGGCCAGCCCCCGTTGGGCGCAGGTCCTGAACTGGGTGGTTTCCCTGCCCCTCCAGCCCCCGGCGGTTTCCCAGCGCCTCCAGCACCTGGTGGCTTCCCAGCGCCGCCAGCGCCCGGTGGTTTTCCAGCCCCGCCAGCGCCTGCCTTTGGCTGCGGTAGCAACCTGGATAAAACAGTTTAGAGACTCTTTCTTAAACCTTAAAACCCCCTTTACCCTTTTGGGCAGAGGGGGTTTTTAACAGGGCGAAAAAGTCTGAACCCGTCCTGCAAACTTCATTCTGAGTTGCGAGCTGTCTCTGTAAACCCGTTCGGCGTATTATAATAAAGTTGAAGTCAAATGAAAGGTCCCTCCCCCGGATGGGGCCTGAACAGGATAGGGGCTAGACGTGAGCGAATACGTTTTTAAACTGAAAAAAGGCGATTTGGAACTGGAATTGAAGAGTGATGACGCCAAGTTTATCGAGACTCAGATGGATAACTGGCGCAATATGCTGGTTACCCAAGAAGATAAGTAGCCTTTGAGCTGGAGCGAGCTGGTTTGCCTCGCTTTCTCACCCGCCGCCAAAATCTCCCCCACCCGTAGAATGCAAAGCGGCATTTGTGATTTTATAATGAAACACATCCCCCTGGAATTACCCATTGGCCCCTTTACGGCGAACATACCCTTGCTTGCAGGGCTATAAATGAGAGAAGCAGGGCCGCCAGCCGCAGCGGCAAGGAGTCGAGTTCATGGACGCTCAACATAGTTACGAAATTAGCTTGAAGAAGGATGAGCTGTTCATCAATCTTTCATCTGATGACGTTTATTTTATTTCAAAACAAATGGACAAATGGTTTCGCATTCTGCTGGATGACAGCTATGTACCCGTTAGTTTGCCGCCGCGTGCGGCAGCCGTGCCGGAAGAGCCTGTGGCCGTAGCCCCGCTTCCTCCCGCAGAGATCATTCCGCCGCTAGCGCCTGTTGTTGATCCTGCTCCCCCCGTGGTGGAGGCCCCACCACCGGTGGTGGCTCAACCTCAGCCAGCTCCTGTTCCAGCACCAGCCCCAGTTTCAGTTCCCCCGCTGGAAGCACCAGCACCCGTGGCGGCTCCGCCGGTAGCGCCTCCGGCACCCGAACCATTACCCGTGGTGGAAGCCCCGCCTTCCCCTCCCGTGGAGCCACAGCCAATGGCTGCTGTGGACTTGCCCCCACTCGCTCCGGCCCAAGCCCCGGCTCCAGCACCAGCGCCCGTTTTGTCGGTGGTGCCAAGCTCACCAGAAGCCGTTGCGCCCTCCTCTCCCGCCGCAAATCTGCAAGGGCCGCAGGATGATTTTGAATCGGTGATGGACACCGTAATGCGCGATTTAGAAACCCCGGTGGAACAGCGTCAGCCCGCTTTGCTGGAGAAATCTGCGGAATTGGAATCATCCCGATATTCAGCCGATTTAAGCCTGGTATCTTCCTTGGCCGACTTGTGCGAGCAAGCCAACGCCGGGAGTTCAGAAGACTATCTGTTATTGGCTTCCTATTATTTAAACCAGATGGAATATCAGGAAAGCTTTTCTTTAAAGCGAATTAATTCCAATCTGGTGAAATCCGGCCTCACCCCGGTTAATCACAGTACTTTGGAATCGGTGCTGTCTCAGGGGTACCTGTCGATGGTGCCTGACCTGACCGGGATGGCTGAGGTGACTGAGTATTCCATTACCTCAGAGGGTCTGGACAAGATCAATCAGTTGTTTTAATGGTGATATTTCAAAAGCCCCCTGCCATTGTGGTCAGGGGGCTTTTTGGTTACTGCGAAAAACGCTAGGAGCGCCCCTCGCTGGATTTTTGAGTGGCCGCATGGGCGTCTCGCACACACTGATCCCGGATTTCGATGATGGCCTGATTGGATTTGCTGGTTTGGCCGTTGGTGTAAGCCTGTAAATCATTAAAAGGCACTTTGGTTTCCAGGTTGTCGTGGGTACAGCCGCAATACAGCTCACAGAAATGGGTCACATTGTTTGAATTGGGGTGTGACTGTGGGCTTTCCTTTAAACAGGATTGTTTACAGGCGCTCAAAAACTCTTTTTCCTCTGCTTGTCCGTATTGAGAATTGACGCCTAGTTTTTTTAAAGCCTGATTACTGCTGGCCGCTATTTTTTGTAGACCGGTTTCCGCTTTCTGGGTGGCCTCTGTCCATCCTGTCTTAGTTTGTTCGGGCATTTCCCGCACTTCAGATTGCCCGGTACTGGGAGCCCTACTGCTGGTTGTATCGGTTTTTGTGCACCCGGTTAAGCTGAAAACCAGTGCCAGCACAGTAAAATAAACGCCAATGGCGGGTTGCTTCCATAATTTCATTTAAACGACCCCTTCCTCTTTATTTTTTCAATGGTGACCTCAAGTCGGATGACTTGAAATAATGTTGGAACTTTCTCCCCCTAAATACAATGGCCCATGTATACAAATTTTGTCGATTTAAGCCATTTATAGGCTGAAAAGCATTTTTTTTTCTGCTACTCTTTTTATACAAACACCCTCATAAAAAAGGCACGGGTAATTTACTACAAAGGCCCTTCTGTAAAGGGTATGCCCATAAAGTTCTGCCCAACGTCAGCAGGTCAGCCTTTTTTACCCTCTCGCCGGTTTTATTGCCAACGACACCAATCGAAGGAAAAAGCGTCTTAAACTATCCCCTCTCGTTAACAGCACCTCGTTAATCGAAACTTAATCGAACTATAGGTACCCTAATGGAGGATAACGACTTGGCTATCGAGCTTCGTTTGCCCGATCTGGAAATTGAAAGTGGCATTCACGACACCAGCAAGGTAAAAATATTTACCGGCAGAGCCAACCCTCAGCTGGCCCATGAAATTGCCCGTTATCTGGGTACCGAGTTAAGCAAAGTTGAAATCAAAAACTTTAGCGATGGGGAAACCTACGTTCAGATTAAGGAAAACGTGCGTGGCTGTGATGCCTTTATTGTGCAACCCACCTGTAATCCGGTGAACGACAACATTATTGAGTTGCTGATGATTATTGATGCCCTGAAACGGGCCAGCGCCAATACTATTACCGCTGTGATTCCCTATTACGGCTATGCCCGCCAGGATCGCAAAACCGCTGGCAGAGAACCCATTTCCGCCAAGCTGATGGCTGATATTATTACAACGGCTGGGGCCACACGGGTGGTGGCTATGGATTTGCATACCGGCCAGTTGCAAGGCTTTTTTAACATTCTGGTGGATCACTTGTATGCCACCCCGGTTTTGCTGCGCTATATCCAGCAAAAAAATCTGGAAAATATTGTGGTGGTTAGCCCGGATGCCGGCGGGGTGGAACGAGCCCGTGTTTACGCCAAAAAATTGAACGCCCCCATTGCCATTATTGACAAACGTCGTAGCGCCCATAATGTGGCCGAAGTTTTTAATATTATTGGTGATGTACGCAATAAAACCGCTGTGATTGTAGATGACATGATTGATACGGCGGGCACGGTTTGCTCTGCCGCTAAACTGATTTTGGATGAAGGCGCCGATGCAGTGTATGCCATGTCCGCGCACCCTGTTTTTTCGGGGCCTGCGGTGGAGCGTATTGCCAATTCCGTCTTTAAGGAAGTGATTGTCACCAATTCCATCCCGCTTAGCCCGGAGGCTTTGGAGCTGGAACGCCAAGGCAAGATTGTTCAGCTGTCGGTGGCCCCCATTTTGGGAGAGGCCATTGGGCGAATCCACGATCATCAGTCGGTGAGCGAGATGTTTCAATAACTCCTCACTCCCTTTTGGGCTACTTGGCGTTATCTTGTTATAAAGCCTGAATCGTTGGCTGGTTGCTGACTGTTGGCTTTTTGAAGCCCGTTGCTGGCCTGTTTACAGGGCCGTGCTTTTAAATATCCAGCCTAACACCTTCGCTGTGTTGGGCCAGTGGGGTCGCGCATAGACCGGTCCTTTTATTTCCCGTATCATAAACTCCCACAGTAAAGGAGTGTTGCTATGCCCAAGCTTGAATATTTCGTTCCGGTGAACGCCCCGTTGCAAACCATTTGGAATGTGTTGCTGGATCGGGTGGAACACCCGGATCGCTATATGCAAGGCGTAGACTCGTTCAGTTTTGTGGAAAGCACCGAATCGTTCGCGGTGCGTGAAATTCTGATTCAGGGCTTCCCGCTTCGGGAGCGTATTACTATTGACGAGCGGTTGGGTGAGGTACGTTATCAATTGGTAGAACACCCCCTGTTTCAGGGCGATGTGTATAATGCTTTAATTCCCCCGGCTCAGGATGACCCCAAGGCCACCCCGGTGGTGCAATTTCGCATGAACTGGCAACCCTTGAACGAGGAAGGCCAAGCCGTTGATGTGGAAGGCCGAGCCGTGCTGGAAGAATCGTTGAAACATGCGGTTCATTATGTAAAAGACCTGGCTGAGCATATGGAGCGCACACGAGAGCAGGCGCAAACGTCTGCTGCCAAGCCTTAATTTCAAATTCAGCGTGTTGATGACCCTGAATTTGATTGCGGAAAGTGCTTGAATCTCTGGGCAGGCGTCCATAGATTTTGCTGATCATTCAGCCTGGTTTTGAGGACTGAAGAACCTCACTTAGTAACCCGGAGGAACCTCTGTGCCTGTAAACCAGTGGCGCTAAACAATCACCATCAGCCGGTGGGTTTCTCCGTTTTCATCAAAGGGAATTTTTAAATACTCTGGCTTTTTGGCCGAAACCGGGCTAATTCGCTGGGCTTTAATGGTTAACGTGTAGGGCGCTTTTGGGGGCGGGATAAAACGTTCTACTGTCATCCCTTCCTGCTCTATCTTGTGTACGGTAATCCATTGGCCTTGAGGCGGTTTCAGCTTCTTAAGCGCTTCTCGATCCAGTATAAAGTCGTTGTCAGTTATTCTGTCTCGCACCAGATGACTTTGCTGGAGTCTGGCCAAACTGCTTCTGGTTCTCCCTTCTGCTTGAGCGCTTTCCAAGACAGCGCAGGCGGATGGTTTTAGATGTGTCTGGTTTTTTGGGGTCGCATTGCCGGTTTTGGGCGGATGGCATTGATGAGACACCATGGACTGAGCGTGAAAACCTAACATAAATATATTTCCCCCTCACTGTTTCAACCATAGAGCATGTTTGGTTTAGTCTTCTTCTGTATTAAGTCTTTTTTGAGCCCATAGTTTGGGTAAATCCTCGGATGGAAAGAGTTCAAGCTCTTTACCAAGCACATAGCCATCGGGTTGCAAGCTGCTGAGTTGCACAATAATATCGCCCATTTGTCTGGGCTTTTTTTCAGGCTGATTGCTAAAGCGCGCCGCCGTTTCTTTATGAAGCTGGCGAATAATTTCTTGCCAGGGAGAGGTTTTTTTGGAAGCCGCAGTGCCGTTTGCTTTCAGAAAATCTCCAATTTGCTGAGCCTGAGCCCGGATGGGTTTTTCAAGCAAAGGGGGAATCGCTTCCGATTTGGTTTCGGAAAAATCCAGGGGCCATACCACCGGTCCATTCAGTCGTACCCACACTGGCCCATCTTTTTGAGACAGGAAGGTGCCACCGGCATGGAGTACCTGATGAAAGCCATCCACAAAAATGGCCCGGTTGTTATCTTTATAATGACGAGTGTCTTGCTTGGCGGCTTCCTCATTGCTAATGACTTGAGGGTACTTGCTGCGATCAATTTTGAAGTAGTTGCCGCTGGGCTTGTGAAATAAAACGTATTTCAGGCTGTAGTTGTGAAAGCCATAAGGGTTCCCATCCGCTCTTTCGCTCTTGTGGCGAGTGGTTTCAAAAATTTCCCGAGTCGTGACTCGCTGGTTTTGAACGCTGAGCGGTTCACGGGTTAATCCATGGCGCTGGAATGTGTCCCTGGGTTTGGATGATTTTTCGGCGGGCTGTCTGGAGAAAAATCCTTTTTTGGGGATGGGCGCAAAAGCAGAATTAGAAGCACTGATGGCTTTGGAATGAGGCGTAAGCGCAAAAGACATGGCTGGACTCCTTACATAAGGTAAAGCATATGGCAGAGAAGCCCTTGACGGGCGTACGTATAAAAATTGAAACACCCTTTGAAAAAGGAGGCGATATGAAACCAAATGATTATTTCTTACTTTATTTTTAAAAGAAAAAAACAGCAGTAGCAAGTTTTTTATGAGAATTAATCTCAACTGGGTTTACAATTGAGAATATTTATCATTTAATCCTATTTGTTGAGAGAAGTTCTCATTAAGAGAGAAGTTTGGGGACGCCTCCCCGGCACGTTGATTTTAGTTAGGAGTGGGTTTGTATGAGTTTGGCGGTTCAGGCAAGAGCAATCGGTCACTATCTGGATCAACCCAATGTGGTTCGTGCTTATAGTAAAGTGGCGGGCCTTACCGGATTGGCCGGTTTAGGCGCCCTGATGGGTTACGATACCTGGAAGGCCACCCCCCAAGCGCGCAAGCAAACGGTGATTCGGGATGGCATTGTGTTAGGCGCAACGGCTTTGGGCACCGTGGCCGCCGCCAGCGTACTGATGCGCCCCCCGGCCAAAAAGCTGATTGATTATGAGATGAAAGCGCTGGGCCAAAAACTGACCGAATACAAAGAGACGTACCCGGCTATTAAAAACTGGCTGGCCAGTTCCCCGTTCCATTTAAAAAAACAGTTGCAAGTGGGGGATTTTAAAACGCTGATTAAAGGGATTCAAGAGCATTCAGCCCTCAGCTCCAAACTTCGACAGCAGCACCTGAACGATATTTTTCCGCTGGGTGATAGTGAGCCGCTGCAATATGAGAACGGGTTTCAGTTGCCAAAAGCCATTTGGAAAAAATTAACCAAGGTGGAACTGAAAGGGGATATGCAAGAGCGAACCGGGGAAGTTTGGAAGATGCTCAACTTTTTCGCCACCGGCTTGGCCTCGGTGGTTAGCGGGTTACTGGGCGGTATGGCCGCCAATAAAGTGAACCGGGTGACAGACCCGGATGCCACCGTCAATATGTGCAAGGAAGGGATTTTTCAGTTTATCGCCAACATTGCCTTGTGTGCGGTGGGGGCGTCTGCCGGGTTGGTTGCCGTTGAGTTGCCGGTGGTTCATAAAGGGCTTCAGGCCTTGGGGCCAGTGGGTGCCCGTTTGGGTAAATTTGGCATTATTGGAGCCGGCTTAAGCGTGGGCATTGTGGGCGGCGGTAAAATTGCCAACCGGCTGGGCGAAACCGTGGTGAACCCCATGTTTGACAAAATGCAGGGCAAAGCGCCTGACCCCTACGAAAAGCCGGAAAAACGCCGGGTGGAATTCGCTGATGCGATTTTGCATCTGGATGATTTACCCACGGCCTTGGCTTTGGCGGGTATGGAAATTATGGAGCCGTTTATCCCCATTTTCTTTGCCTTCTCCGGTTATCGCACCGGCATTGGGTATCGCAACAATGATTCTGAAAAAGCCGCCGAGAAAAAGTCTGCGGTGGCCGGTGGGGTGGCAGAAACTCCATTTCCCTTTCGGGACTTTACGCCCTTGTTGATGCAAGCAGTAAGCGCACCCGCCACAGGGCCAAGCCGGTTTGCGGCGGCCAGTGCCAGTGCGGCGCAAAAAGCCCCGCTTGTTTGGGCTTAACGGGCATTCGATTTGTGGGAAGTGAGGGAACCTCCCAGAGAGGCAAATCCAGGCTATAGCCGGGTTTGCCTTTTTTATTTTTTGGGTTTTAAAGTTGGGTTTGGTTTTATTTTAACGGCGGGCCACTCGGGATTTGGGATCCAGAATATCCCGAACCGCATCGCCCACCACGTTAAACGCCAGTACGGCCATAAAAATCAGGAAGCCGGGCATCAGCATCCAGGGGCGCTCAATAATATTGCTGATATCCTGAGCCTCCTTCAGCATGTTGCCCCAACTGGCATCGGGCTGCTGAATGCCCAGACCCAAAAAGCTCAAACCCGATTCTGCCAGAATGTAGCCCGGTACGCTGAGGGTCATGGCCACCATTAAATAGCTGGTGGTTTGGGGCAAAATGTGGCGTACAATGATGGTAAACGGGTTCAGCCCAATGGCTCGGCTGGAGTCGATAAACTCCTCATTTTTAATGGAGAGTACCATGCCCCGAATGACCCGGCTCAGCCCTGCCCAGCCGATAAAGGCCAGAATCAGCACCACCAGCGCAAAGCGTTGGGTACTGGGCAGTCCCGGCGGCAGAATGGCCGCTAACCCAATCAACAGGAAAAAACTGGGAATGGACATTACGATTTCGGCAAAGCGCATCATCAGTTCATCCACTTTGCCGCCAAAATAACCGGCCAATCCCCCATAAACCATGCCAATGGGAAACACAATGAACAAGCTTAAAAAGCCAATGGTTAAAGAGATTTGGCCCCCGTACAACATGCGGGAAAACACATCCCGGCCATTAATATCATTGCCCAGCAGAGAAATCTGGGCAGGGGCCTCCACCCCAAGCAGGCGAATATTGCCGGGAATCAGGCCAAACAGTTTATAAGGTTCCGCTGCCGGAAACAGGCGCAGGTAATATTTTTGATCCAGCTCAGGGGAAAACTCCTGAGTAAAAGTGGCCGGGTTATAGCTTTTTTGATACCGAAACACATAGGGCCAACTCAGGCCCCCGCCTTCATCCAGCATATAAATGGGGGTGGGCGGGGCTTTGGCCAGCGTGCGGTCAAAGTGAGATTCACTGTAAGGGGCCAGTAAATCGGCCAGCGCGACGGCTAGATACAAGCCAATGAGTACCACCAAGGCCACAAACGCCGCCCGATCCCGGTAAAGCCGGTTCAGCATTTTTCGGAGCAAATCCAGTTCCGGGTTGTTTTTTAGCGGCTTCCACATGCCCAAGGCCCTTCTCATAGCTCAATCCGGGGATCGGCAAACTTTAGCAGAATATCCGCCAGCAAGTTTCCCAACACCAGCATGAACGCCGACAAAATGATGGTGGACATCACCAGGTTGGTATCTGTTTCCAGAACCGCTTTATAAGCCAGTTGACCCAAGCCCGGAAACCCCAGCACCGTTTCAATTAAAATGGCCCCGCCCAGCAAGGCCGAAAATTCGTATCCCAGCATGGTGATTAGCGGATTGAGGGCGGTGCGTACCGCATGCTTGTAAATCACTTTGTGTTCCGGCAATCCCTTGGCTCGGGCGGTGCGTACATATTCGGCGGCCAGTACGTCCAGCAGGTTGCCCCGCATTTGCCGTTGTATGCTGGACAGAGAACCCACAATCAACACCATGGCGGGCAAGGCCAGGTGTGCGGCCCGATCCTGAACTTTCTGCAAAAAGCCCAGCTCGGCAAACCCTTCACTCTGAATGCCGCCCAAGGGAAACCAACCGCTTTGCACCGCGAACACAGCCAGTAACAAGGCCAGCAAAAAACCGGGAAACGACATGCCCACTGATGCCAGAATGGTCATGGCCCGATCGGAAAAGTCTCGCCAGTGCAGGGCGGCATAAATACCCAAGGGCAGCGCAATGAGCCAGGAAAAGAAAAACACCACCAGATTTAGTTGAACCGTATTCCAGCCCCGCCGCAGTAATAAATCCAGCACGTCTTCATTGGCAAAGGTTCGCCCCAGGCTGGGGGTGAAAAATCCGGCGGGATTGCCCTGTAATAGCGTTTGGGGGTGAAAGGAAAAGAAGTTGGTGAGCCAGCGCCAATACTGGATGTGCATGGGCTGATCCAGCCCCATCATATGCCGCTGCTGGGCTTTGGCCGCCTCAGAAATCTGGGGGTTGGTTTCAATGCCCGCCAAGGGGTTGATAGGATTTTTGACCCGAATGGTATCCATGAGGTGCCAGCGCTGGCCGCCCACGGAGACGTTGAGGGGGCCAATGGTGAAGTCGTAACGCATCATAAAAAAGGCGATCATGGAGATGATCAGCAGGGTGGGAACGGCCGCTAGCAATCGCCGGATAATGTACAAGGGAATGGACATAGGGCTTTGGGCTGAATACTCCGTCTCTAGGGCGCTGGGTAACGGCTGATGCCACTAACATTGAATAGAAATTTTAACTGTGGGTTACCAGTGTGCGTTATTTGTATTATATGATCATAGCTGAATTTAACGCCGGATGCACACCGGTTGAAAGGACCCTTGCAGCCATGAGCGCTCCCCCTTTTCCGAACGGCCAGTCTACCAATAAACAGTCGGGAGAAACCCCGTCGTTGGCCATGGCGATCGAGGTTCGACGCTTTCTTAAAACCGAGGCTCCGGCGGATTTTGAGCTGGCTCTGGCGCTGAGAACTTCCGTTTTTATTGAGGAACAAGGAATTCCCCCCGAGCTGGAGTACGATGAATTTGACGAGCAATCTACCCATTGGTTGCTGATAGACCCGGTTACCCTGCAACCCATGGCCACTGGCCGGGTGCTTCCTTATCAGGAAGCATGTCAGGCCCGCCCGGTGGCCAAACTGGGGCGGATTGCGGTCAGTTCCTCTTACCGTGGGCAGCGGTTGGGCCAGCGCCTGATGGGGGAGCTGTTGACCCACGTTCAGCAAGCGGGTTATGAGCAAGCCATTTTAGATGCCCAAACCCGAGTGATGCCATTTTACGAAAAGCTGGGCTTTGTGAAAGAAGGCTTTGAGTTTATGGAAGCCGATATTCCGCATTACCGCATGCGGCTGGTGTTTAAGCCTTAAGCGCTTTAAGAATTATTTGAGCGGTTTTGTTGAGGTTATTTCAGGGAGCAATGGGCCTTCGATTGCTTCAGGGTATA
Source organism: Vampirovibrio sp. (assembly GCF_041737375.1). Lineage (NCBI taxonomy): Bacteria > Bacillati > Candidatus Melainabacteria > Vampirovibriophyceae > Vampirovibrionales > Vampirovibrionaceae > Vampirovibrio > Vampirovibrio sp. The sequence continues at coordinate 184,241 of NZ_JBGSRV010000010.1, read as the reverse complement.
ATTTCAGCATTAAGTCGTTTGCTGATTTTTTAAGGAGCGCCTCAATATGTCGAACTACGTTGCTGAATTTCCCAAATATCGTAAATGGGCCGTGGTGGGCGTATCCGAAGACCGGGCCAAGTATGGCAACAAAATTTACCGGGACTTGAGAGATGCTGGCTATACCGTATTTGCGGTGCATCCCAAGCTGGAAACCGTAGAAGGCGATCCTTGCTATGCTTCCATTCGGGATTTGCCGGAAATCCCGGACGTGGTGGATCTGGTAGTGCCGCCCGGAGCTTCTTTAAAGGTGGTGGAAGATTGTTTGGCCAGCGGGGCCAAGCGCATCTGGTTCCAACCCGGTTCGGAGTCGGATGAGGCGATTCAAAAAGCGCAAGAAGGCGGCATGGAAGTGGTGCATGACGCTTGCATCATGATCCAGAAGCAGGCCTGGGTTTAATCTGTTTTTTTAAAGCCCCTTTAACCCCGTTGGATCTGCGGGTAGCCTGCTGCTGTTAAAAGCTTCCCGCTTTAACTACAATGGGCGTAATCGCCTTACAAAACCTTGGGGAGCTTTCTCTATGTCATCTACCACCTCAACCCCGCCCAATCAGTCGCCTGTTTACCCCCCTGTTCATCCCATTGTAGTTGGTATTACGGGAGCCTCTGGCAGTATTCTAGGGTTTCGCCTGATTGAGGAACTGTTGCGACTGGATCGCAAGGTTCAACTGGTGATGACCGAAAAATCCTATCAGGTCATTTTTGAGGAAACCGGCTTTAAAATTGGCGGTCAGGACAAGGCCCTGCGTGTTTTGGCCCACTTGGGCCTGCCGGAATCCAAACTGGATTGTTTGCAGGTGTTTGAAAACAACCGGCTGGATGCCCCGCCTTCCAGTGGGACGCACATGACCCACGGCATGGTGGTGATTCCTTGCTCTATGGGCACGTTGGGACGCATTGCCAATGGCATTACCGATACCTTAGTGGCTCGGGCGGCTGATGTCACCTTAAAGGAGCATCGCAAGCTGATTGTGGTGCCCCGTGAAAGCCCCTTTAACCAGATTCATCTACGGAACCTGATGACCCTCTCCCAGTGCGGGGCCGTGATTATGCCGCCTATGCTTACTTTTTACTTGCCCGATTTTGGCAACATTGAAGGGCAAATTAACTATACGGTGGGTAAAGTACTGGACCAGTTTGGACTGGGCCACGATTTATATACCCGATGGGGGCAGCATATACCGGCCCCGGAAATGGCGGGAAAACCTGCGTAATAACCGCTGGCTGCGGGCTGGTAATCGGTCGGCCATAGCCGTAGTAGGCAGACGGCGGCGGATAGTAGGCCATGGGCTGTCCGGGTTGCCCTTGTGACGCTGGTGGTGGATTACCGCCGTTCCAACCTACCCCATTATTATTTACAATTTGCGGAAACTGACTCTCCAGCTGCTTGGAAAATCCTTGCAGAGCGCCATTGGAGAGTTCTTGCTGGATCTGGTTAAAAGCCCCAGAGGTTTTAGAGAGCAGAATGCCCGGAATTGCACTCATAAAAGATTACCTTTGCCTGATGTAGAAATAGCGTGATGTGAAACGATGATGATTCTATTGCCATAAAACCCGCTAAAGCGATTTTGATGCGGGTGGGGGTGGCTTTTTATAAGCCCAACCCGGTTTGGAGGGGACTTATTGCAGGATGATCTGGATTTGAGTGACCAGCGGGTTGAGCGTTTGCATGGCTGGATGCGAGGAACTGAAGGTTTGATCCCCCGCCACTTGTAAGGCCGCTTTTTGGTGGGCGGGGCTTGAAGCTTCCGGGGGCAGAGACAGCCTTACTACAAGGCTTCCGTTTTGTTGAAACCGGGGGCGTAGTTTGCCGGAATCGCCCCAGGAAAGCACCGTGCCGCCGTAATCCCAATCAAAGCCGCTGAGCGTAAAAGCGCCTTGGTTTAATTGCTCCAGCGTACGCAAGCGGGTTCCCAGTGAAACACCTTCCTGGGTATACCAAAGGCTTTGAGTGCCGCTCAACTGGGCAATGGCTACGGTTTGGGGATGGCTGCCTTCCTTCCAGATGAGGGCCAGCGTTTTGGAAGGCTCATTGGGATACACATAGACCCCCTCAAACGTGGTGCCTTCTGGCCCGGGAATGGGGCTAACTTTCACGTTGCCGGGGCCAAACCACTGTTGCAAATCGGCCAAAGTGCTTGTGGCTGTAATGGGGCCAATGCGGCTTCCCGGTTCAATCAGCCAGTCCGAAGCGGTGTGGGTAGCCGCTGCTTTTGTTTGCGTGGCTGAGGATGCCGGTTTTGGAGGGCTATTAGACAGGGGACGATAAATCAGGGCTGCCAACAGGAGGCCCAGGGTAGCTATAATAAAAATTAAGCCGGTCAGTTTTTTGGGCATTGCTAAAACCGCCTGTTAGTCAGGGAAATCGGAGGCTTCAAATGGATAGGGCGCAGGCGGTTGCTTGAAAGTGGATTTGTAAAGAAAAGACATATCAAACCCGCAGTTGATTTTATCCAGCTCGTATTTCACGGTAAACATTTCCTGCAAGGCGTTGGCAAACTTTTTGCCCAGTTCGGCAGGAAACAACTCGCCGCAAACGTGGCAGGCCACAGCATCCCCATTTTTAAGGCGGATGACATTAATGTTGAACTCGTTCCCGCATTCACAATGCAGTGTCATGCGAGGGTAATGAGTCAGCTTGGGCTTTCTAGGATCTTCTGGCATACTAGTGATTATAGTACAGGCCGCCCGGTTTTCAAAATCAGTGTTGCCGGTTGACGGGTCGTTTTTTTCCAAAGTCGCGTTAAAGGCATCTCAAATGAGAGACTCTCTAATCCCCGTTGATCCTGCTTTGCCCATTGGGCCTGCCTTGGCCTTGGCCAGAGAGCAGCAGGGGGATCTGGTCAGCTATGTGCAGGCCGGAAAAGGCTGGGTGGTGCATGGGGATGACCTGAGCAAAATGGCCACCATGGGTTTACCCCAGTTGCCAGTGGAAAGTGTGGCCATCCCGGAAGGTTCTCCCTTGTCTCACGTGGAGCGCACCGGGTTAAACGCTTCCGCTGATTATGCCAAGCGGTTATCCGCTTTTTTTCCCATTTATTTTGTGGCGGCTTTGTACGAGTTGCAATCCCTGATGCAGAAGTTTGGGTCGAAAGCGTATGTGATTGGCGGGATTACCCGTGATTTGATGCTGTACAACGAAAAACGCCTGCGCGTTCACGATGTGGATATTACGGTAGAAGGCGACGCCTTGGCCCTGGCCGATTTTTTGATGGAGAATTCTCGTAATTTTCAGCTACTGGAAAAATTTCCAGAATTTGGCACCGCTAAAATCAGTTATAAAGACAGCCTGATGTTTGATGTGGCCTCGACTCGTCAGGAAATTTATCCCCACTGCGGCGCTTTGCCGGTGGTGGTGAACCGGGGCGTTCCGTTGGTGAACGATATTATTCGCCGGGACTTTACCATCAACGCCCTTGCCTTTTCGGTGCATGAGCTGGGGCAGGTGCTGGATTACTCCAATGGCATCCGGGATATTCAGGCCCGCGAAATCCGGGTGCTGCATCCCATTTCTTTTTTTGAAGATCCCAGTCGTATTTTACGGGCCTTGAAGTTTTGCGCCCGCTTTAATTTTGAACTGGCTGAAGAAACCGCCCAGTTGCTGGAAAAATTTCTGAGCTTTGGCGGGGCCTGCTATAAGGGTGGGGGCGAGCGCATTAAGCAGGAATTGAAAGGTTTGTTACGGGTTGAGGAATCGGAAACCAAGAGCCGATGGCTGCGCTATTTTTTGGAAACCGGTTGTTATCGCCTGCTAAATATGGAAACCACCTTTCGCCCCTCGCCCGAAGTGATTGAAGCCGTGGAGCGCATTGGTCAGTTTTTACCCGGCATTGCCAGTACCTTGCATCAGGCCGTGGATGCTGATTTTGCATTTGATGTTTACCTGTGCTTTATTTTTCGGGATTTTTCGGTCGAAGAATTTCAGCAAACCGCCGCCCGACTGGGCTTAACCCGTAATGAACGGGAGTTTGTAGAGCAGTTTCGCAAGCTTCAGGGAACGGTGCAGGAGCGGTTTGGCACATTGCACGAATACTCTTCGCCTGCGGAAATTTACGACCTGTTTCATGGGCTGCACCGCATTACGGTGGTGGCCTGCTTGCTGGAGCTGGCTTTGGCGGGCGGAAACTGCTCTAAAAATGTGCTGGAGGCCTTTGTAAAATACAAGCGCAAGTGGGAAAAAATGCGGCTGGAGCTGGACGGGAACGATTTAATTGGCTTGGGCGTTCCTGAGGGCAAGGTGATTGGGATATTACTGGATCAGTTGCTGCATGCCAAGCTGGCCGGACAGGTGCCGGATCGCATGGATGAGGTTCAGTACATTCAAAATCAGTTGGCCGCTCACGCTGAACGCTTGGCCGAGGCGAAAGCGGGTGAAGGGCGGCAACAGCCGCCGGAACCAGAGTCAAAAAATATTGCAGGTCGGCAACAGCCGCCGGAACCAGAGTCAGAGACTATTAAAGGTCGGCAGCAGCCACCGGAACCCGAGGCAGGCGCTGATGTGGCCCGATAGGCAGCCGGATCGAAACTTGCTGGATGCCCGTGGGCTGCTGGTGACTGGCACCCATGCCCAGTGCGGAAAAACCGTTGTTTGTGCCGGGTTGGCCGGGGTGCTGAACGATTTGGGATTTACGGCCCAGGCCATCAAGCCCTTCAGCTTTCAGCCGGAGGTGACCATTCGGGGTGGTTACGAACAAGCGTTTCTGGATCGCCTGAACCCGCCCCGGCAGGCTCTCGATTTATTTTCAAAGCCATCGCCCTTAAAAATGAGCAAGCAGGATTGGCAGCAATTGCAGGAAATTTGTCGCAAGCGGATTTACCCTTATTTGCTGGAGTCTCCCGGCAGTGTCGCCTCTCCCATCCGCTTTGTGGAAAATGAACTGTCCGATTCGGTGGATTTGGCCAAGGCCCTGGAAATTCCCATGTTACTGGTCACTCAAAAAAAGCCGGATTTAATTGGCACCCTGGCTCCCATGCTGGCTTACTTATGGTCTAAAGATGCCACCGTGGTTGGCTGGCTGGCGGTAGAATCCCAGCCGACTCATGCCCCAGACTGGGATGAGGAAGTGTTCTTTTTGCGAGGGCATTCCGATATTCCTTATTTGGGTGAAATTGCGTACAGTCCCAGCATTTCGGTGGAAGCCCTGCAGCAGGGAAACTTGCTGCGCAACACCGAACTGGGGGTGGACTTGCTGCCCATTCAACAGGCCCTCAATTTACTGGTTCCCTACTGATCGAATTGTCTACTCTCTTTCTCTCTTTCTTTTTCTCGCTCACTCCCCGCGTTCCGCTCAAGTATAATAGGCACTATGACAACTGAACCCATGCCTGCCACGGAAAGCGTGGCCCCTTCCCCAAAACCCGCCCGTGGGCCTAGTTTGCTAAAAGCCGCAAGCCTCATTGCCATGGTCACTATTTTTAGCAAATTGCTGGGCTTTATACGGGATTGGGCGGTTATGTACGTTTACGGCACCTCTGTGGTCAGTGACGCTTACTATGCGGCGTTTCAGCTGCCCGCCTTCGCCATTGTTCTGCTGGGCGGCCTGGGAGGCCCCTTTCACACTGCCACGGTGGCTGTTTTTTCCCGGCTGATCAAAGATCAGGAAGCCCCTTCGGCACACGCCAAACGCTTGGCCAGCACCTTTATTACCCTAACCGGCATTGTGTTTACGGGGTTGTCCATTCTTACTTTTTGTTTGGCCCAGCCCATTATGGGGCTGATTTTACATGGGGCCAGCCCTACCCTCATTCAATCTGCCGCAGCGCAGTTACAGGTGATGAGTCCCTGTATTCTGGCCGGGGGCATTGTGGGCATTTTATACGGACTCTCTAATATTTATAACGGTTTTGTGTGGCCCTCTCTGTCGCCGGTGGCCATGAGCGTGACCATTTTAGCGGGCCTGTGGTTAATGCCGGGAGATAGCAGCGGCATGGTGCTGGCCTGGTCCACGTTGGCCGGTGGTATCTTGCAAGTGGCGATGCAGTTGCCGGAATTTTTTCGTCAAAAATTCACCTTCAAACCCGCCTTCGACTGGCGGGCCAAAGAAATCAGGCAGGCGGGCGAATTGTTGTTTCCGGCCACCATTGGCACCACCATTGGGCAACTGGTTACTTATGTGGATATGTTTTTCGCGGCCTCGCTGGGGGCGGGCGGTTGGTCGGCGGTAACCCTGTCCAATCGTTTGGTGCAACTGCCTTTGGGCGTTTTGCAAACGGCTTTGCTGGTTCCCATTTTTCCCCGCTTTAGCAGAGCGGCGGCGGAAGGTAATTTTGAGGAAATCAAGCGCACGTTTAAAGTGGGGGTGATTTCCCTGTGGCTCATTAGTATTCCGCTGTTGGTGCTGATGATGATTTACACGGAACCCCTGATTCGCCTGATTTTTCAGCACGGTAAGTTTGATGCCCGAGCCACCAACTTGGTGTCGCTGGCGCTGGTGTATCAGGCGTTGCAAATTATTCCCTATTTTGCCCGAGATTCCATTACCCGCGTTTTTTATGCCTTTCAGGATTCAAAAACCCCATTAATGGTGGGCTTGTTGGCTATTTTTGTGAAAGCCCTGCTGAACTGGTGGCTGGTGATTAAGCTGAACCTGGGCGTGGGCGGCATTACCTTTGCCATTACGCTGGTCACCTTTATTAACATGACCCTGCTGGGGGTTTTATCCAAAAAGCACATTCAGGATCTGGGCTTTAAGGAAATGGTGATTCCCTTTGTCAAGTTGGCGGCAGCGGGCATATTGATGGCTTTGGCCATTTATGGGGTTCAACTGGGTTTGAGAATAACCCCCTGGCAAGCGTGGATGCCGTTGCGGCCTGAAATTCTGGAATATATGGCCATTGCGCTGGCTTCGCTGGCGGGTTGCGCCGTTTATGGGGCGGTGGTGCTGGGCCTGAAAGTCAGCGAGGCCCAATACCTGCAAGAGCGCATTGGTGGACGGTTTTTAAAACGATTTTCCAAATAACTGAACCCCTGCGTTTTTTAGGGGGTTCGCTGAATATGGCTGGGGGTAAACAGGTTTTTCAGGATATGACGGGCAATGGAAGGGTTTTCCTTTAAGCGCCGGGTGCAGTAGGCAAACCAGTCCTTGCCAAAGGGAACATACAACCGCAACCGATGCCCCCCATCCAGCAGTAGGTTTCGCAGTTCAGGGTCCACGCCCAATAGCATCTGAAACTCGTACTCATCCTTTTTCAGCCGATACTGATCAATCAGCCGCAGGGCTTCCCACACCAGGGCCTCGTTGTGGGTGGCAATGCCCACATAGGCTTGCTGCTTAAACATTTCTTCCAGAATGAAGGTAAAGTTTTTGTTGATCAGGGCGTGATCTTTCCAGGCCAGTGGGCGAGGCTCCACATAGATACCCTTGCACAGGCGAAAGTTGCCTTTGCTCTGGATTTTATCTAGATCTTTCATGATGAGCCGGGCGTCCTGCAAGGTGCGGCGCAGGTAGGCTTGCAGCACAATGCCCACGTTGTCATACTGGCGGCGCAGTTTCATGTACAGGGCAATGGTATCGGTGGTACAGGCGGAATCTTCCATATCAATGCGTACAAAAATACGGAGTTTGGCCGCAGTGGAAACCAGTTCGTCCATAATCTCGTAGCACAGGGTTTTATCCAGCAGCAAGCCCATTTGGGTGAGTTTTACCGAAATATTGGCGTCCAGCCGCTCCCTGGCAATGGCTTCCAGTATGCTCTTATACACCCCGGCGGCTTGTCGGGCCTCGCTGGGTTGGTGGATGAATTCTCCCAGCAAATCGATGGTGGCCATGATGCCTTGCCCGTTTAGCTGACGCACGGTGTCCAGCATCTCTTCCAGTGTTTCTCCGGCAATATAGCGCCCTGCGAACTTTTTGACCAGTGCTTTGGGCGCAAAGGGGAGCGATAGCACCACCAGTTTGTCAAAAATGTTCATACGCTCTCACTCGCTTGGATCCCTCTGTGAAGGGAGGGGTCAACTGACTTTATGGCTCTCATAATCATAATAGCCGAAAACACCCGGCCCCAGCAGGGCCATCTGGATACCCTGCCTGCCGGATACGGGTGGATTTTCGTTTTGCGGCAGGCCGAAATCAACACGCCATCGGAGATTTTGCCTGGATGGAACGGTTTGAAAGGCAGACAGAAAATGCCTGAATTTGTTGAATGCAGGATGCCTAGTGCTAGGGGCTGGCTTGTCAAATTGGGTTACCCGGTTAGCGTGGGGAGAGTCGTCCCAGTGGGGTCATGGGGCTGCCGGGGCCGTTGGCGGGGCGAATGCCCAGTTCGTCCTGTGCGATAATCATGCGGTGAATCTGGCTGGTGCCTTCATACAGGTTCAGCACACGGGCATCCCGATAATAGCGGGCGGCGGGGTATTCTTCCGAAAACCCATAGCCTCCGAAGATTTGCACTGCGCTGCTGGATGCCCGAATGGCAGCTTCGGCGCAAAATAGCTTGGCTATTGAGGTTTCACGGGTATTGCGTACGCCTTTGTCTTTTAAATCGGCTGCGTGTAGCACCAACAAGCGGCCCGCTTCACATTCGGCGGCCATATCGGCAATTAATTGCTGAAGCATCTGGAATTCGCCAATTTTTTGACCAAAGGCTTCCCGCTCCATGGCGTATTTGGTGGAGATATCAATACAGGCCTGACTAACCCCCACTGAGCCTGCGGCTACACTAAAACGCCCCTGATCCAGACAGTACATGGCCACTTTGAATCCTTCGCCCGGATTGCCCAGCATTTGGGATTTATGCACCCGCACGTTGTCTAAAAACAGCTCGGAAGTCACGGATGCCTTTAGGCCCAGCTTGGGTTTGATTTCTCGAGTGCTGAAGCCGGGGGTGTTGGTTTCCACCAAAAAGGCGCTCATTCCTTTATGCCCCTTGGATTTATCGCCTTGAGCAATAATAATGGCCAACTGGGAAATACAGCCGTTGGAAATCCAGGTTTTTTGTCCATTCAGCACATAGTGATCCCCATCCGGGGTGCAGGTGGTTTGCTGATTGCCCGCGTCACTACCCGCATTGGGTTCAGTCAGGCCAAAGCAGCCAATAATTTCGCCAGTGGCCAGCTTGGGCAGATAGTTTTTTTTCTGCTCCTCGGTGCCAAATTGCCAAATCGGTTTTTCTACCAGAGAAATCTGAACCGAAAACAGGGTGCGGGTGGAGGAGCAGACTCGGGCGATTTCTTCGGTCATCAGGGCGTAAGAAATGTGGTCAATGCCTTGTCCGCCGTATTCTTCCGGTAAAATGGCCCCAAAAAAGCCTTGATCCGATATTTTCTTGAGCAGGTCAAAATCAAACTTAGAGGCATGATCGTTGGCCACCACCACGGGGGCAATTTCCTGATCGGCAAACTCCTTGGCCCATTGCCAAATATGCCGCTGCGCTTCGGTTAATTCAAAATTCATGGCTGGTGGCCCCCTCATTCACGCTTAGTATTCACTTTTCCGTATTATTCAGGATTCTGGAACGAATCGCTAGATATGACTTTGCGATTTCCTGCAAACTAACCACTTTACAGCCTTAATTATACGGCAAAAAACAACTGTCCAACAGGGAAATAACCAGAAAGGAGCCAGCGGTATTCATTGCATGAGGCCAACGTATGAATGGGTCAAACTGGCTGAAAGTCATCAATAAGCACCTTCTTAAAATGCGGGTTTGCCCTGCGTCAAACTGCTATATCTACATAGTTTGGAGGAGGAAAGGCGTATATCGATCTTTTACGATGAAAGTGGTTCATCCCCCCATAAAGACAAAGAACAAAGACAAACGAACGAAGGTGTGTTGCGTATGGATTTTTCAACCCTGGTTGGTTTAGCCTTGGGTCTGCTCATTCTGGGATCGGCTTTGGTGATGGGCCATGTTCCGTTGAATACCTTACTCAACCCGGAAGCTTTATTGATTGTGTTTGGTGGAACCATTACCGCCACCATGGTCAGTTTTCATACCCAAACCTTAAAATGCGCCCTGTTAACCCTGAAGGGCGGCAGTCATGAGAGCCGTTTGAACACCAAAGACACCGTGCATTATGTAATGGAGGTGGTGGGTTTTGTACGGGATGAAGGCATTTTGGCCTTGCAGCCCATTATTGAAAGCATTGAAATTCCTTTTTTCCGAAAAGGCTTGCAACTGGTTTTGGATAATCGCTCGGAACGCTTTATCCGAGACAGTCTTTCCACCGAAATTGAAGTGTGTTACCGGGAAAGCCTGGATTATGCCCGAGTGTATGAAACCGCTGGCGGCTTTGCCCCCACCATGGGTATTATCGGGGCGGTGATCGGGCTAATTCATATTGTGCAGTCCTCCCAAGATCCATCAGTGTTAGGCAAAGGGGTGGCCAGTGCGTTTAGCGCCACCCTTTACGGCGTGGCTTTTTCCAACCTATTTTTACTGCCCATTGCCGCAAAGCTCCGTCAACGGGCCAGAGACGAATGGTTTATTCTCACCTTGCTGCTGGAAGCGGTGCTGAGCATTCGCATGGGTGAGCATCCCATGATTATTGAAGAGCGCTTAAACTCCTTTTTATCGGGCTCCGCTCAAGCTATGACTAACGAGCAACGGCGTGGCAAGCAGTATGCGTCTCGTCCTCAAATGGTGGAGGAGCGCTTGCCTGCTCAATCCGTTATGGATGATGACTTTTTACAAGTGGGCAGGCCGGAATAGAGGGCGCTATGGTTATGAAAGCTCGCATTACCCGGAAACCGGAAACGGCATTTACCCCCCAGCCGGAGGGGCCACCCGTGCGGGACTTGTTTCGCAAGCTGGAAAGTCTGGAGCGGGAATTGGAGTCCACTGTGCATACCGGCCACAACCGCTGGATGGTTCCTTACGCTGATTTGCTAACCCTGCTTCTGGGTTTGTTTCTGGTGTTGTTTACCGCCTCCAAACTGGAAATTCAAAAGTTAAATGAGGCTCGGCAAAGCAAGCCAACTGCCGCTGTTTCGGCCATTCAACCGGAGCCGCTCAGCAAGGGCCAGAGTCCACAAGCCCTATCTGCCCAATTAAAAAAACGCTTTAAAATGCAGGGCGTGGAAATTCTGGATCAACCGCGCGGAGTGGTTATTTCTTTAAAAGACAGTGTTTTATTTCCGCCGGGAAGCGCTGAATTATCGCCCGCCGCTCGAAAAACCCTGAACCAGCTTTTGACTGAACTAAAGCTGGCATTGGGCGGGCAGTCTCGTTCAATTAGAGTAGAAGGGCATACCGATAATACGCCCATTACCACTTCTCGCTACCCTTCTAACTGGGAATTATCCACGGCCAGAGCCACCCATATTATCCGCTATCTCATTGGTGCAAAGCAGTTTCAGGCCGATAAGCTATCGGCTGCGGGATACGGTGAGTTCCGGCCCATTGCCAAGAATTCATCCATTGAAGGGAAACAGAAAAACCGTCGAGTGGATATAGTGGTATTGAATGAGAATATGGCCCTTCAGGAGCCACCCGTCAACAACAGTGATTCATCTTTATCCGACGGGATTTCCCCTAATGTAAGAGGATTAGTTATCCATGGCCAGACCGACAAAGCCCAAGGATCTCAAACCAAAAGTGGAAGGTGAAGGCGGAGCGCCTGCTTCGCCCGCGGCGGCTGGCGGTGGTGAAGGTGGCCTGGATTTGAAATTTATTATTATGGTGGTGGTCATTCTGGTGGCTACCATTGGTGGATCCATTGGGTCTTCTTATTTAATGACCACCATGTTTGTGGTTCCCGAGCTGAATAAGCTGGCTCATGCCCCTGCGGGTGGCGAGGCTGGGGCTGATGGCCATGCCCCGACAGGACACGATGGGGCTTCCACCGAAACACCGGGCAGTGAAGTGGGCATGAACCTGGAACTGGATGAGTTTATGGTGAATTTAAAGCCCGATCCCAATATGGCTGGAAGTCAGTATTTACGGGCCAAAATGGCCTTGAGTGTAAAGGTACCCGAAGCGCAAAACTGTTATGCCGAACATCACGCCCTGTTAGTGCCGGTGCGCGGGGGTAAAATTTTAGGGGCCGCCGCCCCGGTGGATCGCACACTTTTAGCCAACGGGGCCGAGGCTGGCCCGAGTTGCGAGGATGTATTCAAGAAAAACATGTCCAAGTATGTGCCTACGGTTCGAGATGTGGTTAACGCCTCCCTGATGAAGCGTAGCGCCACGCTCTTGGCCACGCTGGAAGGTCAGGAATCTCTGAAAGATGAAATCAAGGAGCAGTTAACCGCCATTATGGCCCCGGATTATCAGGTATTGCGGGTTAACTTCCAGGATTTTATTATTCAGCGCTAACGGCCCCCTTAGTTTGATATTGACTGTAATCAGGGAATTAAACGTTCATCAGTATCCATTGAAATGAAGCAATGCGTGTAACCAGAAAAGCATCAAGCGTCTCATTTAACGCATTGAATGTGCTGAAAGGCTCAAACCGGTTCAGTGGAAAAGGATAGAGGTTCATCGGTTCACATATGCTGTCTCAAGAAGAAATTGATAGCCTGCTTTCATCTCTATCGGTAGAGGTGGATCAGCCTGCGACGGGACAAGTTACGGGTGAGGGTACGGTGGTTACTTCCAAGCCCAGTACCGACAAGCGCAACTACAAGTTGTATAATTTTCGTCGCCCGGATAAGTTCTCCAAAGACCATTTGCGGGCCTTGCAGACCATTCATGAAAGCTTTGCCCGACAACTGGGCCTGGTGATGACGGCTTACTTGCGGATGACTGTGGAAATTGATGTGGTATCCGTTGATCAGCTCACGTATGATGAATTTGTACGCTCCATGCCCAGCCCCATGACGGTGAGTATTCTGGAGCTGGACCCCTTGCCGGGACAAGTGCTGCTGGGCTTTGGCTATGAGGTAACCTCCAGCGTGATTGATCGCATGCTGGGTGGCCCCGGTACACCGGAGGCCAGAGCGCGGGAACTGACTGATATTGAGCAATCGCTGATCCGTCGGGTGCTGGATCGAGCCATTATTTCTCTGGAAGAAGCGTGGCGCTCCATGATGAACGTGAATGCCAGTATGGTGGGGTTTGAGGAAAGTTATGCCCTCATTCAGGTGGCCACCCCTGGTGAAATTGTGGCCTTAATTACGTTTGAGGTTAATCTGGGGAACAAACATTCCGGGCTGGTGAGTTTGTGTGTACCTTACCCTGTTTTGGAAGGGGTGATTAGCCAACTTAGCGCCCAGCATATTTTCCACCGCCAACAGTCCAGTATTCCGTTTGAAGAGCAGGAAAAGATTTTAAAAAAATTGAATTACGCCAAAATTCCGGTTCAGGTTTTACTAGGCGGCACAGAATTAACAGTGGGCGACTTATTGGCCCTGTCGGTGGGCGATGTGATTCGTCTGGATCGGGAAGCCAGTGATGATTTGCTGGCCTGTGTAAATGGCCGCCCCAAATTCTACTGCCGACCGGGGAAGTTGAAAGACAAGTTGGCTGTTTACATGTATGAAAGCGTGGAACTTGAAGAATCAATTGAGGGATTTGGCCTGTGATGAACGAGATGAATGGCGGCTTATCGAAAGAGGAGCGTGACGCGGTCAGTGAAATGACCAGTATTGCCATGGGCGCCGCAGGCTCAACCCTGGGTGTTCTGGTAGGCCAGGAAATAGAAATTGCCCCGCCCGTGGTGGTGGAATACGATAATCTGGCCGAAATGGAAATTCCGTTTGGCGATGACCCCAAAACGCTGGTTTTGGTGCAGTTTGTCAAAGGCATTCAAGCCAACGCCCTTTATGTCATTAAAAACGTGGATGTGCGCAGACTGGCTGGCATGATGCTAGGCAGTTCCGGCGATTCTCCCGATGAGGAACTGACTGAGCTGCAACTGGGCGCCATTGGCGAGCTGATGAACCAGATGATGAACGCCGCTGCCAACGGACTGGCTTCAGTGGTGCATGAAACGGTGGAAATTAATAACCCGGAAGTGATTCCCTATTCCAGCGATATGCTGGCCCAGTGCTTGCCTCAGATACTCTCTGAGCCCTTTGTATTGACCAATCTGCAAATGCGGGCAGGCAGTGAAACCATTCTGGAAATTATTGAAATGCGGGTTTCCTCGGAACTAAAAAGCCAGGTGGCCAAGTTGATGTCTCTGGATGCCTCATTGCCGGAAGCGGATGACGAGCTGGACTCCTTGGGTGCCGCCACCGCATCTCAAACCGAGTTGAGCAATCCACAACCGGCCATGGCTTCTGCGGGGGCCTCCCGAGGGCGGGTGGGAAATTCTGGCGGCGGCGGACTTCAGGTGGATCCGGTCACCGTGCGTCCGGTGGAATTTGGTTCCTTTGATCATCAACCCAATGTGTATGGAGAAGAGAATAAAAACCTCTCTCTGGTCATGGATGTCACCCTCAACCTGACGGTTGAGCTGGGTAAGACAGAGCTTTCCATTAAGGATGTTCTGGAGTTGACCCGAGGCTCTGTTATTGAGCTGGAGCGAATTGCCGGAGAACCCGTGGACTTGATGGCCAATGGTAAGTTAATCGCCAAGGGCGAGGTGGTGGTTATTGAAGATAACTTTGGTTTGAGAATTACCAGCATTGTTTCCCCCGCCGAGCGCTTGAGAGGCCTGTAAGCTGATTTGATGACTTGCGGACTGATGAGCGCTGTGTTTTTTAGCCCGCAATTCGGCTAAGGGCTTTCCTGCTGGAATGTTCAGACTTTACCCTTCGGGCGCTTTTAGCCTTAAAAATGCCTGATTAGGTGATTTTTTGCATGGGTGGCGGTGGTAGGCTGTTATCGTCCACAAATCAGGTGGGAAACGGCCATGCTGAACTGTAAAGGGCAACATCTGGAAGCTGCTAACTATGCCTATGCCAGCTTGCGACAGGCTATTTTTGAAAGCGCTTTCTTGCATGAAGCTAATTTTTCAAGGGCCACTTTGATTGACGCTAATTTTAAACAGGCTCAGCTCAGCGAGGCCAATTTTTCAGGGGCCTGCTTAATTAACCCGGATTTTTCGGCGGCCATTCTGGATGGCGCTCATCTACAAGAGGCGGATTGTTTAAATGCGGTGTTCAAGGGGGCTTCATTGGTGGGCGCTGACTTGAGCGGGGCTAAATTGTTTAACGCCATTCTCACCGGGGTGGACTTATCCAATGCCAATTTGAATGAGGTGGACTTAACCGGGGCCACCTTGTTCAACGCCACGCTGAACGGCACCAGTTTGAAAGGGGCCAACCTTTGCGGGGCGGATCTGGAAGGCGCCCATCTGCAAAATGTCAATTTGCATCAAGCCAATTTGTCTCGTATGGATATGGGCCATGAAGGCTATTTAATGGCCCCGCAGGGGCATTCTTCCAGTATCCGGGATACGGACCTTTCGGAGGCTAATCTAGAGGGCGCCCACTTTGAAAGTGTGGACTTACAAGGGGATGACTTTCATGGTTCCAATCTTAAACACGCTTTTTTTCAGGGCGCAAACTTGAATCAATCGCATCTGGAACAGGTGAATGCTCGGGATACCAGTTTTGAAGGCACTGATTTGTGTTCTGCCATGATGGAAGGTGCTTACTATGACACGCATACCCGTTTCCCCCCGCGTTTCGATCCGGTGAAAGGTCGCATGATTGATGCCGGGTCCTCATAAACGCCGGTGATAGAGACCCCGGTTATTACTTGAGACAGGGAGGTATTTATATGGCCACGATTACCGAAATTTGCGCTTGTCCTCGCTGCAAGTGCGAAGTGACGCATCATGCATCGGGTGCGGTGAAAAAAGGGGGGCTTTATTATTGCGGTAAACAATGTGCCGAAGGGCATCAAAATTATCCGGGCTGTGGTCATACCGATTGTGTTTGCTACGCCTTGCCGGGTGATGACGCAGGAAAGCCATCAGCGGAACGGGTGAGTGGTCACGGGTAAGGTAAATCGCTCCAAAGGCTTGTCATGGGCATGTTCTAAAAGTTTAAAGCTTAAAAAGCCAATTGATAAAGGGTTTTTGCGTATTTTTTTACTTTTGGGCTAAACTACATCTGGGTTTTATTCAATTGAAATTATATTGAGGTGAGGAAACTACTATGTTGGAGCGATTGACTTCGGCTGCTTTGCCGCAGCCCTATGGCACGTTTAAAACCACTCAAACAACGAAACCGGCTCGCCAAGCAGTCTTGGGCGGTACGGTTAATCCGTTAAATTTATCGGCTCAACGGCATTTGGCCAACCGTCAGTCTTTAATCCAGCCGAAAGATCGTTTGCTGGTTCGTACCACCCCGGCCCCGCTTAAAACGCAGGCGGTGCTAAACCCTTTTAAAGCCGCCCGTAATCCAGTGTCTGAAAAAGAGTTTGATCAGTTGTTGAAGGACTTGGCTCCCGTAGCGCCTGGTTTGAAACAGATGAATCCAGCGGAGAAAAAAGCGCTGTTCAAGCGTTGGGTCGCCAGTACCAACCAATTGTTACTGGATGTCACTCAGCTGCGTAAAAGCGGAAACACGGTGGAATTAATCACCTACCGGGAAGACGGGAAAATTGATATGGAAAGCCGATTGCCCATTGTGGCTGGAGCCAACCAAAAATTGGTTCAGGCATCGGGTAGCACCTATTTACCCGGCGCTAATCAGCATCGCCCGATTACCAGTTTTGATGATTTGATGGGATGCATAGGCTCTATGGTGGTACTCAGTTTGTTATTTGGCCCGCAAATGATTATCGGGGGGCCGCTATCGGTAAAGCTTGAAAATATGGGCGCTTCCGCTAAAAACCAGCTGAAAGACGCCCGGTTTTACCTGCAAGCCCTGCCCAAAACCCAGTCAGACTTTAAAGCCGACTTTGAGACGCTTGATTTTTCCAGCGCTGAAAAAAAGAAATTAAGCCCAGGGGCCACTGCGTATGGAAAGAACGTGGCCCGCAATGATTCATTGCGAAGCCATGTGGATCAGGTTTTTGAGGCCATGAAGCGAGTGGCCGGGACTATCAAGCCCCATCATCAAGATCAATCGGCAGAGTCGCCGCTTAAAATAGGCTTGTTATCCGTTGATCGGCTAAGCGGCCAAAAAACACTCAAGGATGTATCAACCTTGTTTTCTGCCGAAGGTGGGCAATAATACCGATCGTTTGAAATCGGCTCGTCGTTCTAAACATTTGCAGACATGAAAAAACCGGCTCGATATTCAAATATTGAGCCGGTTTTTCAATAAATTGCCCTAAGGCTTAAAAGCCCATAATGTGAAAGCCGGAATCCACGTGGATGACTTCACCAGTCACGCCACGGGAAAGATGGCTAGCCAGGAAAAGGGCGGTATCGGCCACTTCACCGGTTTCGGTGCTCCGCTTCAGAGGGGTGTGTTCTTCCATGTACCCCAGAATGTTTGAAAACCCGGAGATGCCACGGGCCGCCAGGGTTTTAATAGGCCCAGCGGAAATGGCGTTTACCCGCACGTTTTTCTGGCCCAAATCGGCAGCCAGATAACGCATGCTCATTTCCAAAGCGGCTTTGGCTACACCCATAACGTTGTAGTTTTCAACCACTCGCTCCCCACCGAGATAAGTGAGGGTAACCACGCTGCCGCCACCGGCTTTTTCAAACAAGGGAACCGCGGCTTTAGTTAATGCGGTCAGGGAATAGGCGCTGATATCCTGAGCCAGCAGGTACCCATCACGGGAAGTGTCCACAAAGGAGCCGGAGAGATCTTCTTTTTTGGCAAAGGCCACGCTGTGAATCAGGGTGTCCAGCTTGCCAAACTCATTGCCTACGGCGTCAAAAACAGACTGAATTTCGCTGTCGTTGGTCACATCGCAAGGCAGTATCAGGGAGCCTTCCAGCGTTTCGGCCAGATCGCGCACATTTTTTTCGAGCCGTTCGCCCTGATAGGTAAATGCCAAGCGCATACCGGCAGCGCTAAGGGCTTGGGCAATAGACCATGCAATACTGGTTTTGTGGGCCACGCCAAAAATCAGGCCGGTTTTTCCAGCCAGCAAGCCTTTTAGGGCTGCTTGGGGAACTTCATTCACTTCAGTGACAGGCATACAAGGGATCCTTATTCTGAACAATTCTTTAAAATGTCATTAGCGTAGCTGGAACAAGCCGCTTTTTCAAACGAAAGCTTCCGAATAAAAGCTTTAGAGTGGATGGTTGGCCCACCCGGCGCAGCCAGCGCAGGCCAATTGTTGGGCTCGGGAGTGGTTCAAACGCCTGATGCCCCTATCTCCCCGTTGGGTCTGCACGTTAAATTTCCGGCTTTCCCGCTTCAATAAAGCCAGTTGACTTAATGAAGCCGGTTTTCCCGAAGCAGTTGCTAATGCACGGTATCCAGCGTGAGGCCACTGTCCAGGGTGGTTCTTAAGGTTGAGTTATTAAGCTCTGGTGTCAATGCCTTTTGGGCGGCTGAGCGAATTTGCGTAAAGGTTTCTGCTTGATGCACCACTTTGGAATCGTTGAGGGGTTTGATGTTGCGCCGCGTGGTGGCCAGGTTGTCTAAATGATAGGTTTGTCGGGTGGATTGAATTACTTGATCCAGCAGGTGGACCGCCTGTGTTTTCTGATCGGCGCTCAGTCGCTGGTCTGCCATGACCACTGTTTTTCCGGTTTCCATGCTCAGATTCCATTGTTCGATGGAAGCCCTTATACGCTCTGGACTAGCGGCCAGCTCTTTGCTGGAGTAATGGCTGGTGGTGGCTTTGGCCAGATCCCGAATGGCTGGATTCATAGGATTGGCGGGATCGGTCACGATTTGATGGGTGGCCTGAACCGATGCGGACATCAGGGCTTGGTGAGAGAGGCCTTTTAAATGCTCGTTTTGGGTAATTTCAGCCAGTTTTTGCAGGCTTTGGGCCACGTTGGAGGATTGCTGAATGGTTTGCAGCACGGTGCGTTGATTTCCTTCTGCGCTGCTCACATTCATTTCTCCCCCGTTGGCTTCTCGAAGCATGAGTTGGGTGCTGCTTTGAAGGTGAGCGTTTTGCATTTTGCGAGGAGGATGACGATGAGTGGTGGGATTCATAAAGTCCATGTTTAGCCCGCCAATGAGGGCAATGCCTGATTTTTGCGCCCCTTTGTTCGGCTGGTTCTGGTTAGCGGGTGTCTCCAGATTAAAGCGGGTTAAATAGTTGGTGCTGTTATCGCCCAATTCACCGGAAATACCGTTAAACTGTCCAGACAGCGAGCCGCCCAGTACCACAATAGCGCCCCACACTACCAGCGATACTCCCCCCAGGATGATGGTGTATTCCAGCAAGCTTTGACCGTGTTGATTGAATCGGGCAGGTAAAGCGCCATTAGATAGGACTGTTTGGGGGTGGATCATGGTGGAGAAAACCTCTTCACTACATTGCTACTGCCAGCCAGGTATGCAGGTGTCAATGCCAAGACAGGCCCTTGGTGAAAACGAAATAAAGCCGATCGCTTGTACAAAAAAGCTATCGGCTTTCTCCATTGTTTTCTGAAGTGTTGAGGCTTTAAATATTAATGAACTGTTACCCCAGAGGTTCTTCATCCTCGGGGGATTGTATGGAAGGCCGCTCTTCCTGAAGCGCCTTTAAAATACGCACCCAGGACTTGTCTCTGCCTGTGTTGTTTTCGGCAGAAAAGGCAATGATATCCTCGGTTCTCAAATCTAGCGCCCGAGCGCATAAGGCCACTTGCTTGGCCACTTCATTCCGGGAGAGTTTATCAATTTTGGTTAAAACCACCTGAACCGCTCGCCCACGGTACTGCAGCCATTCATACATCTGAATGTCGTTATCCTGCGGGGCATGGCGGGCATCAATCATTTGCACCACTAGTTGAATCGATTCCCGCTTGGTGATGTAGGCTTCCAGATTGTGCCGCCATTTTTCCTGCTCGGTTTTGGAAATTTTGGCATAGCCGTAACCGGGCAAGTCCACAAACAGCATTTTGGCTTTTCTGCCTTCGCCGGGGGCGTAGGCAATGTCGTAAAAATTGATATAGCGTGTTTTGCCGGGGGTGTTGCTGGTGCGAGCCAGGTTTTTTCGCAGGGTTAGGCTATTGATGAAAGACGATTTGCCCACGTTGGAGCGGCCAACCAGTACAAATTCCGGGCAGCCCTGAAAATCGGGGCATTCTTTCAGGCTGGGGGCGCTGATTACATAACTGGCGGTCAGGATTTTCATAGAAGAGCTTCTGGCTGTTTCTCCACCAGCTAATGGGTGGTCAAGGAGGGGGAAGAATGGATAATTAAAAGGAGTCCAATGATCATGTATGGTAACAGGCATGAGCCGGGAAGTCGAACCGGTTGAACTTTCAAGCAGGACAGTCGTCGACAATGCTATGTGAAAATCGCTGGTATAACGGGCTGACTTCAGGAGACTATGCGCTAATGATGCGGAATCACCCACTGTTTAAAGTTATTCATCAAGCCTGCGTGCTGGGCTTAATGCTCGCCGTGTTCAGCTTTTTTATAAGCCCCCAACCAGCTTTTGCCCTGCGCAACGGGTATGGATTCGCCCCTCAGAAGTATCAGAACGGCTATACCTACGGGAACGGGATTTATTTTGCCCCCTATCGGTTCACCGTGTACACCGAGCCCAAAACAGATGCCCCGGCCATTGGCACCTTTCGTTGGAGCCATCAAACCGCAGGCAATACCATCTCCGTCTTTTCGGCCAATGGCGATGAGCATTCGGTTTACGCCGATCACACCTTCTTTTGTTTCTATCCGCAACTGGATGTGGCCATGATGGCCGTGGTGGGAGATACCGACGATGGCTGGGTGGAGATTGTGTACGATCAGGCTGGGCATAAAACCGGCTGGGTACAGGCCAAAGCTCCCAGCACTGAAGCAGAAGGCACCACCTCGGTGGCCAACCCCAAAAGCCCAAGTCCGGAACCCGTTCACTTTGGGCTGTATCAGACCTGGTTGGAATTTATGAAGCTGAACGCCAAAGCCAGCGGCATTTACTGGCTAAGCGGTGTAAAAGAGTACAATCGTTCCATTCGCAGCAGCGATGCCGATGAAGCCAAAATGGTGCCGGTGACCATTATTCGGGATTTAAAAGTGCGCCATCTCCGGGGTAACTGGCTGTTGGTGGAAGTATTGGATTTTCAGCGTAATACGCCCATTGGCTGGGTGCGTTGGCGAGATGACGATGGCAACTTGATGGTTTTTCCCAATATTTCGGGTAAGCATTTGCCCATTGTCACCACTACCTTTTGAACGAATCTGGTTCAGTTCAGCAACAGGCAGCTTAAAACGCACCGTTGCTAGTGGTAAAGGGGCCGGGAAAAGTGCGATGGTACCAGCCGGGTTTTAGAAAAAGAGCGCGCCATTCTGAAGCATTCTTTCCCGCAATTCCTGATTTTTCTTTCTCAGGTTGCTAGCGCCTTCTTGCATCGCCAAAGCCACTTGATAATTGGTTTGGGCCTGAATACCCTGTAGGCTTAGCGCCTTGTCCTGAGAGGCCAACGAGGTGGACTCACCGATGGAGGCTGTGCCGGTGGCGCTGTTGGCTAAAGCGGCTCTGGATTGATTGGCGCCAAACATAGTAGCCGCACTGCCGTAAGACAGATTGGTGGCAAACATGGAGGCAATCAGTGGCGTGATCATCGATAATCCTTTTAGTTGAGATAACGCAATCATACTGCCTTTTAATTTGAAGGAAAAATATATAAACAACTTGCGATGGGAGGCCCTCTGTACACTCCGCTCTAAAGCGACTATGATGGCGGGTGAAAAGAGACGGACAGACGATCGCGGGTGTGCGCGTCACGCCTGAGGAAAGTCCGGGCACCACAGAGCATGTAGCCGGGTAACGCCCGGTGCGGGCGACCGTGAGGATAGTGCCACAGAAATGATGACCGCCGATGGCCCGCAAGGGCACAGGCAAGGGTGCAACGGTGGGGTAAGAGCCCACCGGCAGGGCCGAGAGGCTCTGGCCAGGTAAACCCCGACAGGTGCAAGGTGCCGGAGATACTGCAAGCATCCGCTCGCAAGTCTCCAACGGAGGCCGCATTGAATTGCAAGGGCTGCTCGTCCGCTTCCCATATCCCGCTAGAGCTGGTCGGAAACGGCCAGTCGAGACAGATGATCGTCTCAAACAGAACCCGGCTTATGGCCGTCTCTTTTCACTTTTCATACCCCGATTGAATCTATCGAAATATCCATTGAGTCATCGCCGACTCATGGCAGGCAAAAGCCCTGAAGTTCTCAATCTCGTGCTCAGTACTGGGTTGGGTGTTGGTTTTTACTGGGGCACTGGCGGGGCGGATGAAGAATCTGATTCAGAGAAAACTGAATCCTCAATGGGGCAGGGCGCTGCCAATGGCTCTGCCGATCGGCTGGTTTCCGCCGCCGGTCGATTGCTGCGAGCAGGGGGCAAGCTGGGCGTGCCTCGGGTATTGGTTTTTTCGTTCAGCGCTGCTTTTTCGGGCTTTAAATCGGGTTTGCTGTCTGGCAAGGGCTTGGGGTAATCATTTTCAAGCAAGGCATCATCCGAAACGGGCGGCAAATCAGCATCGCTGGGAAAGGCTTCTTCCAGGCTTTTTTCTGCCCTTTGGGTATTTGGCTCAGGTTCTTTGAAGTCCGGCGGCACATTGACGGTGGAGCGCATCAGCCCATCCGCTTTGCTATCTGGGCTCATGGTGGAGGTTTCGCTAAAGCGGCTTCCCACATCCGGGGCCGATTCGGGCAGACGGGTATTAAAGTCCAGGTTTACGTTTTTGAAAAACAGGCTGAAAAAGATGATCAGAATGACCAGCGAAACCGCTACGGTGGAGAAAAACAGAATTAATAAATTTTTGGGGCCCATTACAAATGCTCTCTGTTGGGGGTTGATGCAAGACTCATGGTTATCCCACGGCCCGTACTTTACAGCAGGATAGGCGGATATCAGCCCATTCCTCAGCCAGGGTTCTCATACAGGCCATGGCGAAAGGTTCCACCTGATCGCCCATGCCCAGCTCGGTGGCCAAGCCGGAGGCCTCCACGGGGGCGCCTTGTGGGTCCACGTTAATGCCGGTATGAATTAAAATGGAAGTGGGGCTGACGGTACAAATGGACACGGACAGTTTGGCGGTGTCATCAAAAAACAGGTCATCTCCCCGGCGACGAATGTGGGCTTCGGGGTTGAGCATATTAATGCGATCCTGCACAATGGAGGTGAATAAGCGTTGTAGTAAAACGCCTTCCTGCAAGCTGATCCCGAAAATTTCCACAATGAAGTTCAGCATTTTTTTGGAGTAGATATAGTCGTCGTTCAACACGTCTTCCAAATCCACCATGTTTTCCTGATTGACTTCACAGGGGCCAATAAAAGCCACCACCGAATCGCCCAAAATGCCAAAATTTCGGTAGATCCAGTGATTTTTCAGTTCCTTGCCGGTGTAAGGCGTTTCATCCGGTATAAAGTGATATTTCATAGCACTAGTTTACACCACTTTCAGAGCCAGCGTTTCTGGAACCGTTCGTACTGGGAACGGGTAGCGGAACCGCCACGGATGGTGTACGGCGGGCATTCCCGGATTCTACCAGCGGCTTGAGTTCGCCATTCAGGGTGTCATCGCCATTGGTGGCAAAACCACCCGCGCCGGGATGCAGTGGCGAGTACCCATAGTTGGGATCTTCAGGCGGTGAGGCTGGCAAGCCCAGCGTGGCATTGGCGGGAACTGCGATTTGCGTTTTTTCAATATCCAGTTCCGCTTTAGGCCCTAAAAATTTCTTTTCCACCAGAATTTTTTGAGGTTTTGGGAAGGTGCCGACCTCAATGGGGTACATTTTATAGTATTCACGGGCAAAGTTACCCCACACAGTAACCGAGTTGGAGCTGAACACCCCGCGTAAGGGCACATACTTGTCGTTACCCATCCACACGCTGCCCACCATATCGGTGGTGAATCCGGTAAACCAGATATCCCGCATTTCATCGGTAGTGCCCGTTTTTCCAGCCACCGGGCGACCGGGGATGATGGCGTTTTTGCCGGTCCCTTTTTCCACCACGTCCTGCAAAATGGAAACCAGATTGTAAACGGGTTCCTGCTCAAAACGGCGTTCCGGCTGAGGGCGATCCAGTCGAATTTCCCGGCCTCGGCTGTCTTCCACTTTCATTAAGACGGTGGGTGGCAGGTACAGGCCGCCACGGGCAATGGTGGAGTAGCCGGTAATCACTTCCAAGGGCGAAATACCGGCAGAGCCTAACAGGCTGGAGAAATTGGCGTCGATGGGCGACTCGATACCGGCCAGCCGCGCGCTTTCAATGACCGGCTGAATGCCCATTTTTAAACCCAGCTTTACGGTGGGGGTGTTTCTGGACAGGGTGAGCGCTTTGCGAATGGTCATAGAGCCCATGTAGCGACCATCCCAGTTGTGGGGACACCAGTTGCTGTAGCCGTTGTTAAAGCAAACCGGGCTGTCTGAAATCATGCTTTCCGGGGTAATCAGGCCCAACCGAAAGGCGGTGAGGTACACAAAAGGTTTAAATGTGGAACCAATGGCCCGGTGCTGCTGGGTGGCGTGGTTGAACTGGTTTTTACCAAAATCCCGACCGCCCACCAGTGCCAATATATGCCCATTGGCGATATTTTCCACAATAAAGGAACCTTCACTGGCCCCGGAAAATTTAATTTTATCCATCTCATCATAAAGCGCTTTTTCGGCCAGTTCCTGTACCGGCTCATCCATAGTGGTATAAACCTTGAGGCCACCCTGACGCACGGCGCTTTCGCCAAATTTCTCTTCCAGTTGCTGAATGACATACTGAATAAAAAAGGGATGTTTGGAAGGCGTGGAAATCTGGCGGCTAAATTCAATTTTTTCCGCCTCAGCGTTTTTGCGTTGATCCTCGGTAATGTAGCCAAAGGTCACCATGGCCCCCAGCACTTCCAGCTGCCGTTTGCGGGCCGCTTTGGGGTAGGCGTAAGGTGAAATACCCTCAGGCGCTTTTAACAGGCCTGCCAGCAAGGCGCTTTCTCCAATGCTTAAATCCCGAGCCGCTTTCTTAAAGTAGCGACGGGCCGCCTTTTCAATGCCATAGCTCTGGTTGCCCCAGTACACCTGGTTCAGGTACATTTCCAAAATTTTATTCTTGTCGTAATGGCGCTCAACCCGCATGGCCAAAAGCGCTTCGGCAATTTTACGGGTAATGGCCCGCTCGGGGCTTAAAAACAGGTTTTTAACCAGCTGCTGGGTCAGGGTACTGCCCCCCTGAACGTCATCGCCTCTAAAGTTGGCCGAAGCCGCCCGTAGGGTGCCTCGCATATCCACGCCGTTGTGCTGGTAAAAGCGGTTGTCCTCAATGGCCATAACCGCCCGTTGAATATTGGGTGAAATTTCCTTCAAGGGCACCACCACCCGATCTTCATCCCCGTGAATGTTGGCGATTAAACTGCCATTGCGATCGTAGATGCGGGTGCTTTCATAAGGGTGCCACTCGTGCAGCACTTTCACGTTAGGCAGTGCGGCAGCCGCTTCGGCCAGCTTGTTGCCCAGCAGCACCGATAATAAAAACATCAAAAAGGTGAACATCGAAAAGATGGTCAGGATAATGATCAGGCCCAGGCGATCTTGAACGACTTCGCTTTTTCGGCGAATGTCTACGGGCAACTCAAACTGTCGATCAGTCATTTTCTGCCATCACTCTTTTTCAGGGAAGTTTTAAAAACCGTTGAATTGATGACTGTCGCATTACACCACCAACTTGGTGAAGCAGGCCAATTTCAGATAAAAACGGTTTAGCACACTGAGAAGATTATATCTGTTTTTTCGCACCGCATCATCAGGATCATTCACCATGACTTTTTCAAAGAAAAGCTCAATGGCGGGATTAATGGCGGAAAGCGCCTCGGACAGCGCCATGTAGCTTTGACCGGCTGGCTGAGCCTCCAGCGCTTTGATCTGATCCAGCAAAGCGGTTTCGGCGGCGTCCCGAAAGTGGGTGGGATTCACCTCGGCAGTGGTGGCCGCCGGGTTGTACTGCTTACTTAAAATCTTGTAGATGCGATTGGCGGGCTCATAAACCTTTTTCAGGGTTTCTTCCTGCTGGGTGAGCTGTTTGAGAGCCTCCAAACGCAGCAATACATCGGGCAAGTCCGATAAAGGCGCTTGATCCGATTCCAGCACGGCGTCAATCAGGTCGTAGCGATTGTCCTGCTCCAGCAACCAGCCCCGGAAGCGCTGCAGAATGAAGGTGTTTACCAAATCCAGCGTGGTTTTTTCATCCTGAAACTGGGCAGTGGGCGGGGCGCTGGCGGTTAGGGTCTGGTAAGCCTCGCTCATCAGGGCCAGCAAATCGACCGTCAGTTGATTTTCCAGAACCGTCTGGATAATGCCGCTGGCCATCCGCCGTAAACCCAGCGGATCTTTGGAGCCAGAGGGCAGTTTGGCGTTTTTCTGGCTGAATACGGCTACTACCGTGTCCATTTTATCGGCCAAACTCACCGCAATGCCCACTTTGGATTGCGCAATCAGGTCGCCGGTAAAGCGAGGCAGGTAATGTTCAAAAATGGCTTCGGCCACCGCCTCGGGTTCCCCCGACAGCTTGGCGTATTTGCGGCCCATGGCCCCTTGTAATTCGGTAAACTCAAACACCATGCCTGTCACCAAATCGGCCTTGGCCAGCAGGGCGGCCCGCCGGGTTTGTTGTAAATCGCTTTCCGTGTACTGCAAGGCTTCTGCCACTTGTCCGGCCAGTTTTTCCAGACGGCGGGTTTTTTCATACATACTACCCAGCCCTTTTTGGAAGGTAATGCCCTTCAGGCTTTCCAAACGATCCTGCAAAGGTGTTTTTTGATCTTCCGCAAAGAAAAAGCGGGCGTCTTCCAGTCGGGCGGTTAATACCTTTTCATTGCCGTGGCGAATCATGTCGGCGGCTTCCCGGCGGCCATTGGATACAGTCATAAAATACGGCATAAGCTGGCCATTGGGTTGCCGCACCGGGAAGTATTTCTGGTGAGCGGTCATCACGGTGGTGGTCACTTCTTCCGGTATTTCCAGAAACCGTTCTTCAAAGCGACCCACCACGATAGAGGGCTGTTCGACCAACATGGTTACGGTATTCAGCAGGCTTTCGTTTTCCGCGACCTGACCACCCAGTTCCTGCGCGCTGGCTTGCAATTGCTGCCAAATCAGCGTTTTACGACGATCTTGATCGGCGAGAACCGCCCCTTCTGTTTCCAGCAGTTCCAAATAATCAGCAACCGCTGTTATTACCACTGGCCCGTTTGCCATAACCCGGTGGCCGTGAGAAACCACCCCGGATTCCACGGGGCCAATTTGCAAGGGCAAATGCTGGTTGTTCCATACCGAAGCCAGCCAGCGAATGGGGCGGGAAAAGCGAATGGTGTTACGCCCCCACGCCATAAAATGGGAGCCGCTGAGGCTGAGTACGATACCGGGCAGCAGTTCGGCCAGCAGTGCTTGGGTGGGGCGTCCCGGCATTTGTTGATTGAGCACCATGTAGGTGTCGCCCTCAATCGTTTCCTGCGCCAGTTGGGAAAACTCCACGCCCAGCTTGCGGGCAAAGCCCAGCCCCGCCTGAGAAGGATTGCCGCTGGCATCCAGAGCCACCCGAATGGGAGGGCCTTTGGTTTTAAAAGTGCGTTCTTCCTGCAGTTCAGGCAGGTCTTGAATCACAAACGCAATGCGGCGGGGGGTAACATAAACCCGGGCATCCCCATAAGTTAAGGCCTGCTCATTCAGGGCGGCTTTCACCTTGTCGATCAGTTCCTGAGGGGCGGAGAGCAAAAACTCCAAGGGGAGTTCCTCGGCGCCGATTTCCAGCAGATAGTGGTTGCCTTGGGGGGATGCGGTCATGTTTGGGTCAGCCTCGTCCATCGTCACGCTTTACAGTGGCTTTATTGTCCTATACCCAAGCTCGCCTTGCAAAGAATCTGCAATTTACCGGCTTGGTGGTGAGCCAAACATGCTGGTAGATACCCTTGAGCGGAACCGGGGAAAGCGGGGTTCTTGAAGGTATTTTGAGGTGATTTGTATTTCTTAATATGTTGTTGGGTATTTTGGCAATATTTCATAAGTATATGTTTTTATACATTCATAAGGGTTGCACTACAAGTTACGGAACATAAGCTGGAGTAAATCAATGACCGCTATTAAACCCACCCCCTATGCAGCGCTGGCCCAAGCTAAAACAAGCGCTAATGCGTTAAGGTATCCTCATCCTCCTGAAAAGAAACCGGTTGCCGCCAATGAAACTGCTTTTATTTGGGGCGATCCGCATATTGCAGGCGCAGATGGTGACAGGTTTGATGTCAATAAAGTGGGAAAATTCAACTTATTGGAAGACAAAGGCGTTAAGTTTAACGCGGATTTCAGGAAATTCACCGATAAAAGCGCTGCCACTATCATTCGTGCCACCGATCTGGAAGTAGACGGTAAAAAAATTAAAATTGACGTCAACGCCAAGGTTACCATTGACGGAAAAGAGCTTCAGTCAAACACCTACAAGGCTTGGGGTGGCGATAACCAGATTAGTAAGCTCAGAAACGGCAACGTATTAATTGATACGGGTGAATACACTATTTTAGTGGCCTCAGAAGGCTCTGCTAAAAACAAGTTCCTGAACGCCAGTGTTTCCAGCGGCAAGCATGGGGTTAGCGCCGATGGCGTAGCGCCCAAAGGGTTACTGGGCGAAACCTTTGACGCGGATGCCGTTAAACAAACCAAGCCCAAGAAAAATCTTGAATCCTACCAGGTGGGGGTAAAGCCAGCCGCTCCCAAGCCAAGCACCCCTAAACCCACTACTCCAACTACCCCTAAGCCAACTACCCCTAAGCCAACTACTCCTAAACCAAGCACCCCTAAGCCAGCCACCCCAGATATCAAAAGCTGGTTTGACCAGTTCGTTGCCTTATTGAAACAGTTGTTTGGCAATTTCGGTAAGTAACCCCGTATATTCAAAAAGCCCTGGTCATGGCCAGGGCTTTTTGTCGTTGATTGTTGGACTCAGCCGTTTAATGCTTAAGGGCCAAGGCCCGTTGGTGCGCCTGGATTTCAATCTGATCGTTCAGGGGTTCCAGTTGCACGGTTCCATAGCGACGTTGCAGGGCTTTGCCAATCAGCTCATCCGCCAGCGCCGGGTTTTTGGGCAGCAGAGAGCCGTGTAAATAGGTTCCGTAAAAATTGCCCTGGGCCACGCCTTCAAAGCCATCTTCCCCGTTGTTGCCTTTGCCGTGGAGCACTTTACCCAGTGGGGTTACCCCTTTGCCTAAATAGGTTCGCCCACTATGGTTTTCAAACCCCACCACCTGCTGGCCGTTGGGTCGCTCAATGGCCACATTCCCGATGTAGCGGGTATTGCCAGCCACCGTGTAAGCGTCAATCAGGCTTAAGCCTTTTAGTTCGTCTCCGTTGTGGGGTTTGTAATAATTTCCCAAAAGCTGGTACCCCCCACAAATGGTTAGAAATACGGCTCCATGCTCTCCTGCCAGTTTTAAACTGTGGGCTTTTCGCTGATGAATGTCTTCACAGACCTGAATTTGCTGGGAATCCTGCCCGCCGCCCATAAAATAGAGATCCGGCCCCTCGGGGTCAATGGTGTCTCCCAGTCCGGGGGTTAAAATTTCCACCTCAATACCCCGCCATTGGCAGCGTTGGTACAGGGTTAATATGTTGCCTCGATCGCCGTAAATATTGAGCTGATCGGGGTAGAGATAAGCAATGCGTAGTTTCATGTTTGTTATTCTAGCGCTTTTTGGGCTGTCTGTTAACGAGGCTTAACAATCTAACATTAAAAGGGAAATATTTGCCTTTATACAGGTACAGGGTTGGACATACGGCTGAAAAACAAAAGTGGGTGGCAAAAGTGAGCGACTGAGGCAATGAGGCCGGGTCACTGAACGGGTCAATGAAATAGATGAAGTCTTAAATACGGTAAGTGGTGTGGAGAATGAGGATTAGACGATGATGCAATGGCATAAAAAACGGGATACGCTGCACGATAAATACGGCAGTGATGAAGCCTTGAAACAGGCCAAAGATTTACTTTTAAAGGATGAGCAAAGCGAAGAAGCTTTTTTGGGCGCTCAGGCGGTTTTGATGTTGCAAGGGCTGCTGTAAGAAAAATTTTTAAACACTTCAAAAACGACGGCTGTATTGGCCGTCGTTTTGGCGTGTACTGAGTTGGCCTGGGTTAGTTCTGGCGGATTACTTCTGAGCCAAAATCGTCGATAGGACCCATCCAGTTGCCGTAATAAATGTTGTGAAAGAACTTCTCAGTAGTGGTTTTGGTCTGCACAGAGGCCTCTTTCCACTCCTGGCGGTTGCGCTGCTGGTTAGCGGTTTGAATCACCTCGGGAGAATAGCCTTTGATTTTCATCAAATCATTTTCCGGGGCATACGCAAAGGCGGAGCTGGCTAAGGTCATGGCACCAATCGCCAGGGTTAAGCTTAAAAATGGATGGGGTTGCTTCATAGTCTCCTGAACTCCTTTTTATCCCTTGAAAGGTTGGGTGGGTTTAATGGAACAATCGGCAGCGTTGGGCAATGCTTTAATGCAACTTGAGAAAATCCCTTCGATTGGGTGGATCGCTTGGGCAGGCGTTCGGTTCGCTTTGCTATTGCTGTAACGGTTTTATGGGGGAGGCGTCGCATCTCCAACTTGATATATAATCAGTTTAGAGGTGTTATGGTTGGCCTGACTCCTAATGATGGAGGATGTTTGCCCGAATGACGGAAACGGATGGAAACTGTCGGTATTCAATTTTTTTCCAGCTTTGCCGATGGTGTTTGTAATGGGCTGAATCAGTCGCGTCATTGAAAAACATGAAAGTGAGTGTAGATGGTGCCTGATACATTTTTAACCGAAGATTCCGACTCGCCAAAATTGGTGTCCTTTGCCTCGCAAAGTAGTGCGCTGAGCGGTTTTGATCTTTCCGGCCCGGACCCCTTGGGCGTGGAAATGCCGTGGGAAGTGCTGGGGGCCATGATTCAGGGGAAATCCTCAATCGATTTAACCGCCATGCCGTTTTACACCCGAGAAGAAGCCCAGGAGTTTGTTTACAACTACGGCTTTGATCTGGATGTACCGGAAGATATGGCCGAAATGGAAGCCTATGTGATTGAGGCCATTAATTTTATTGAGCATCGCTTTTTAACCCGCTCCATCGATTGGGCGGGTCTGGGTGAACCGGTGATTCCGGTGGATAAAATACCACTCTCAGTTTCTTCTCATCGAAATGTGATTGACTTGATCATGATGGCCTCCCAGCCAGATCATCCCACCCGCGCCTGGGCTTGCGCCTTGCTGAAGGTGATTCATACCCTGGTTTATATTCAAAACAGCCCATTGTACAAGTATCATGCTCAGGCCAGCGAAACTATTCTGGCTCGCTTTCGGGATGTTTTATCCCCGGAAAGTGACGGCACAGTGTTGCTGAGCGGCAACCGTGGCCGATCACTTCGGCTTTACGCCTTTGAGGCCAAGCACCATAAGCCCCGAGAAAGTATTTTGCTGAAACTGCTTTGCAAAAAAGAAAATGTGGCCGAAAACGTGTGGGATTTGGTAGGGGTTCGACTGGTTACCTTTCACCCGGCAGAAGCGCTTTTGGCCGTGGACATTCTGCGGGAAAAAAAAGTAATTCTGTTTCCCAATGTGATTCCCAGTCGTTCTCGCAACACCTTACTGGATTTTGCTCACTTTCAGGAGCTTTACGAGGTGGCCCTCGCTGACTACAAACTGGGAAAACGGAGTTTGGAAAGCCTGTTTAAGCTGTTTGAAACCGATGACTACATCTTGCCGGAAGAAAGTCCCAGCAACGCCAACCCCCTTAGTTCTCCCCAATATCGCTCCCTGCATATTACCTGTCGCCAGTTGCTTCGGGTGAAAGCGGGCGGACATGTGACCGAGGCCCGTTTTGCCTTTCCGTATGAAATTCAGGTGCTGGATAAGTCCAATTACCTCAACAGCAAGGTTGGCCACGGGGCGCATGCCCGCTATAAACAGCGTCAACTGTTTGCGGCCCGCCGTCGGGTCATGGGCAGTTTGCTGACCTTGGAAGAAGGTTAATTGACGGGCTTCAGCTTATTGGGGGCCTTCCCAAAGACAGGCTGAAAAAAGGCTATAAAAAAGCCCTCTCCTGATAGTGCAGAAAGGGCTTTTTTATAGGGATTTAAATGGCCATTTACGCCTTGGCGACTTGAGAGCCAGCGCCGCGGTTTCGCCACATGGCCAGCAACACGCTGGCGTTGAAAATACTGGAATAGGTTCCGGCAGCCACCCCGATGATAATGGCCAATACGAAATCCTTGGTGGTTTCCCCGCCAAAGAAGTACAGGGCCAGCATGGTCAGCAGTACCGTCAGCGAGGTATTAATGCTGCGGGTCAGTGTCTGGTTGACGCTCATGTTCATAATAGTGACGAAAGGCAGTTTTTTGGTGTAGTAAACCCGCAGGTTCTCTCGAATGCGGTCAAACACCACAATGGTATCGTGAACGCTAAAGCCAATAACCGTGAGCACAGAGGTAATAAACAGGCTATCAATTTCGGTATTGTACAAGCGGCTGAACATGGCAAACATGCCAAACAGAAACAGGGTATCATGCAGCAGCGCCAACACGGCGCACACCGCAAAATCAAACTGGAAGCGGAAAGTCAGGTAGCCCACAATTAAAATATAGGCCAAAATAAGCGCCAGCAAGCCATTGCCCAATAGTTCCTTGGCCAAAGCGGGGCCAATGGAGTTTTTTTGCAGCAGGGTTATATTGCCGTAACGGCTTTCCAAATCTTTTAGAATTTCCTGATCCACTTGCCCTTGCATGTGCTTGGCCCGAATGGACACAATGGAGGCGATTTTCTGCTCTCCGGCAAGCGCTTTCGTTTCAGACGTTGTGGCTTGTGTTGGCGTGGCGTGCTTGGCCCCTTCGGCTGTTGTGGTGGTATCAGCGGCTGGTGTGGGGACTGGCGGTGGGGTACTGGCTGGCGGAGAAGGCTGTGTGGCCCCACCTCCTATTTCAAGAGCTTCTTTATTGACGCCCACCCGTGGTTCCTGAATCTGAATCACAGAGCCGGTGTAACCGTGCTCATCAAATACGGTTTTTATGTCCTCAACATCGGATTGGGCAACCGGCCTGGAAAAGCCATACTCCAGCAGGGTTCCTCCCTGAAAATCAATGCCCAGCTTGAGAGGGGCGCGAACTTCAGGATCTGTCATGTTGGCGTAAATAAAGTAAATGCCGGGCAGCAAAAACAGTAATGAAACGCCAATAAAGAACCAACGGTACTTATACAGGTTCAAAGGGCCTTCTTGAATGGCCAAGGGTTCGGTGGAAACGGGTTTGGACATATCGGTCGTTCTCTTTCCAAATGCTGTCGCGTGGAAGCGTGCTTATACTTTAACGGCGGAGCCGCCATTGGGTTGTCCGCTGGCATTATCAACCAAATGCAAAAAGGTGCGGGTTACGGTAATGGCGGAGAACATACTAATGGCTACCCCAATGGCCAGGGTCAATGCAAAGCCTTTCACGGCCCCGGTTCCCATTACCCATAACAGCAAGCAGGTAATCAGGGTGGTGGTGTTGCTGTCAAAAATGGAGGGGAAGGCTCGATCAAAACCGACTTCAACGGCTTTCCATTTAGAACGACCGGCCCGCAACTCTTCTTTGGTGCGCTCAAAAATCAGGATGTTGGCATCCACAGCCATCCCGATACTGAGGATAAAGCCAGCGATACCGGCCAGTGTAAAGGTGACCCCTACGGTCATAAAAACGGCGAAGGTCAACAGGGTGTAAACCAGCAAGGCCATGCCCGCAACCAGTCCCCGCACCTGGTAGCAAACCACCATAAACACCAACACCAGCCCCAGCCCGATTAAACCGGCCAGTAGGCTTTGTTTGATAGAGGATTGACCCAGCAAGGGGCCGACCGTATTTTCCTCAACCACTTCAATATCCACGGGTAGTGCCCCAGCGTTTAAGGTATCCACCAGCTCCTTGGCCGATTCGTGGGTGAAGTTGCCCTCAATCATGCCGCTGCCATCCAGAATAGGCTCATTTACCGCAGGAGCGGACACTTGCTCATCATCAAAGAAAATACCGATGGGCGCTCGGGTGGGGGCCAGTTCACGGGTTAAATCCGCGAATTTCTTGGCGCCTTCGCTGCTCAGCTCAAATTGCACAATCCATTGGCCGCTTTGTTGGGTTGCGATATCCGCTTTGGTAAAGTCCTTGCCCGAAACGCCGGTGTTGACCCATTGTCGCTGGGCGTCCAGTTTTTTAAATTCCAGCTTGCCCACTCGGCCCAAACGGCGTTTGGCCTCTTCCGGGTCTTTAACGCCCGGAATTTCCACAATCAAACGATTTTCGCCAGCGCGTTGCACCACCGACTCCCCAATGCCCATGCCGTTGACCCGTCGCTCTATAACGGTTTGCAGGCTGTCCATGTCGGCGGGGCGCACTTTGGGAATGTCCGCAGTGGGTTCCGCCTGTAAGGTCAAGCGGGTTCCTCCTTTCAGGTCAAGCCCAAGGCGAATATTGTCTCTGTCTTTTATCACCGTCCATAAAGATGCCATGATCAGCACCACGATGATTAGCAGGTTAATTTTGGGATTTTTGAACATGGCGTTTCTCGATGTCCCCAATGAATAGCTTAGCTGGCTGGCCTGTACGGAATAGGCAGGCACTTGGCCGATTGTCATCCTGTTTTCACCCTGTTTCGATTCGGATGCTGGGCCTAAGCGCACTTTCTTTAAGGATACAGACTCTAACTCAGCCTATTGTAATAGAAAACGGGTTAAATTGAGAAATATTTTGTAAAGTAAGCCTCCCCGCAGGCCTATGAGCCGCAGTGCTCTTTAGCGGGGAACGACCATGAGCACCGATTTAACCGGTCGGATGACCGGGATGCCATTATTTCCAAATTTGCCAAAAACAGCTTGCCCCTGATGCCAAAAGCCGGAAGAGCTTCCGCCATCCAGCGCCATTGCTTTTACTGCGCCTCGAGCCTTCAGCAGGTTGGCCAAATCGGTCATATTAAAGCCAGAGCCGTTGGGCTTACTGGCATTTTGGGCGGCCATCATAAGAAGTACATCCCCTTTTTCCGTAATGCCAACCGCGCTTCGGGCATTCAGGGCAGATGTTCCAACCGGATCTCTCACCACTTTTCCCGCTGCGTTGTAGTCCACAAAGCCTTCCGAAAAGTCTTCCACCTGAGGCAATAAGGTAGGGCCCGCGCCCAAGGCTGATTGCAGTAAGCAGTCCTGAGGCACCGCCGCGTTTCTGGGGGTAATATCATAGCGGGTTTGAAAGGAGCCGCTGGGTTTTTGGCACAGATACAACCGGAATTCAGGGCGGTTAAAAATTTTGGGTAAATAGGGCAAAAGCTTGTCGTTATTGACCAAATTGGGGTTAATGCGGGGATCGGCAGTCAACAGGCCGCCTTGAAAAATAAAGGAGGTGGTCAGGCTGTTACTGGGGTCAAAAAAGCCGCCATTGATGATGAAAATCGGCTTTTTACCAGCAGCGCCTATGGTCGCTGTTTGCCAAATCGGTGATTTGACGGTGACCAAAGTTTTGGAAACGGCGGGCAGTACTTTATAGTCGCTTTGAGCGGGAACGCGCATGACATAAATACGCCCTTGCGGAAATTGCTTCTTCTCCAGAGCGGGGGCGGGTTTGGCGATTTTGACAGTGGCTGATGCAAGGGCATCGTTTTGGGCTTCTTGTTTGGGTTTTTCTTGGGCTTGGGTGTTAAGCACGAACGGAAACAAAAGCATGCCTATAACGGAACTGAGCGCCAGAACTCGTAAAGCGTCAGTGGCTTTGCGTTGGCGAGAGGTCGGTCCAAATGTCAGATGCGTCAATGCCATAAGCGGGGTGCTTTTCCTCATATTGAGCGGATCACTGGTATGTTAGCTTATATGGATCTGAGCTGTCGATGCTCGATTGTAAACAAATATGTAAGGCAAACCGTTTTTTGGCTGAGGGGCTTCAAAATCGGCTTGTACTGCTTTTTTTGAACAAAAATAGCATCATATTGGGTCTGATGGTTTTCTTATAATAGACTAGCCGATCGTTTGGGAATTTTTATAAGTATCTCTTTTTAGGTTAGTTGGAATCTGGATTTCACCTTTGGTTAAACCACCAAAAGGTCGGTAAACAGACGTATTGATAATTAAGACGAGGGACCTTGGATTGGGTTTTTTGCCGCCAATCACGACCAAGCTATTGCCTCTGCCCGGTAACCTGGTTTACCTGGCTGAAGTTGCGGTGCTCACCCGGCTGGCAACGGGCGTGATGCGGGTGCTGGAAAATCGTCCCTCCAAGCAAAGCGACCCTCATATTTCTGAGGCGCAAAAGAAGCAGTCTATGGCGGAACGCTTCTTTGTGGAAATTTTTGGCACCATGGGCTACATGCTTTGCTTGCACCTGGGCCAGGATTTGGTGGATAAGTTGGCCGATCGCTGGGATCGTCGGCCAGAGCTGCACTTTTTGAACCAGAAAGAGAACCTGTTTAAAGGCTTGGAGCATAACGCGGAGTTTCAGTCGGGCAAATCCACTTTGGAAAATCTTAAAATTGCCAATCTCAAAATTACCATTGATGATTTGGATCAACGCCTTCGGGAATCCGCCGAGGATGTATTTGGCAAGTATTCGCCTACCGGAAAAGAACGGCCCAATCATATGGTTTACAACACCTTGTATGAGCATGCCTTGCCGGGTACGGGCTCAACCGGTAAAGCCAATTTGGTGACCGTGAAAAACCGGCTTCGGGATAAATTGGTGGCAGGGCGAAGCGATTTGGTGAAAGGCCCTCAACTGGCTGAGATGGATGAGGCCTTGAGCAAAATTGTCAACGAAGTGAAACCGTTGAAAGATTTTGCCATGAAAAACAACAAGCTGGCTGTGCTGGGTATCGCCATTGGGGTGGCCTCCAGCGCCATTGTGGGTGGCACGTTAACCCAGTGGATGAACGATCGGGTGATTGCCCCCGGCGCCAAAAAGTTCTTCGCCAAAAAAGAACAGCAAAAATTAGCGAAAAATGCCATATTACCCATTCCAGAGGCCCCCTTACAGACGGCCCCCAAGTCTTTTTCCCTGTTGTCCCCCTCACCGGGCTTGCCGGTTGGCCCTGCCCACTTAGGGGTGATACCACCCCCGGTTTACTTGCCCAATCCCAAAATGCAGGGTGGCGCTTCCGGTTTTGCCATGTCTGTTTTTCCACCGCCGGTTCATAGTGGTGGGTATCCCTTTCCAAAACCCGGCGGGGGATTGTGATGCAGCCTTTGAAAAATTTACCGCAAGTGGCCCGAAACCTGGGCAATAATGTTTTGAATCAACCCGGCTTTTTTCGGGATCAATCTCTGATTTTGGCCTCTTTTGCCTTGGTGCTTTCTCGCATTGTGGTGGCCAATATTTCAGCCCTTAAATCGGTGGGCACCCCGGAAGGGCCTTTCCGTTATCGTGAGTCCATTCGGACGGACATGCGAGAAATTGGTGGCTTTGGTATGGGCTTTTTGGTGCTTCGTCTGGTTCAGTGGGGCGTTAAAAAGGGCCTTCGCTCTCATTTGGGCATTACCGAGCGCAAACTGGACAGTGATTATCCTTTGAAAAACGCGTGGCGGGATTTGACCACCAAGGAAAAGCCCGCTCCGGTTCGGCTGAAATTGACGTGGGACAGTTTCCCCCGCATCGCCGAGGACCAATTATCGCCCTTGGCCCAAAAAATTTCAGATGTTTTTGAAGCGCCCGTTTTAAAATCACTCAAGCACAAAGCCACTGCTCATGTAAAAACAGAAGGCTTGTCTGAGGCGGAAAAATTGTTGGTCAAAAACAAAGCCTTTATTACCGAGGGTGTTTATAAAATTGCGCCCATCCTGATTAGTTCCATTCCGACGGTGGCCTTGGCGGGCTATTTGCTGGAGCGAGTCACTCGAGATCATTCCGAAAAAATTGTAGATGCCGTTAGCAAGCGCATTGGTACGCAATCCAAAAGTCCGCATGCGCCATCCTCATTTGCCACTCCGCCGGAGCCTTTGCCCATGGCAAACCCGCCTCAATTTGGTGTGCGTCCGTTCACAAATCCTTATGCCGTATCTGCTCCCAGTGCCATGTTTGCCTCGCCACGTCTTTAGTGGCGGGTTGCCAAATGGTTGGGGAGCTGTTTTGCTACTCGTCGTATAATGTCACACATGACTTTGAATTCGAACCATACGACACAAGGCCCTTGGCCCCTTCTACATTTGGGAACCGATCTGGTTTATATTCCCCGGTTGGCTAGCGGATATGCCCGATTTGGTATGCGCTATCCGGCTCGATTTTTAACCCCTCAGGAGCTGGCCTATTGTCAGGGGCAAGGGGACTTGAAGGAATCGGTTTTTTTAAAGCGGGTTGCCGGTCGAATTGCCATTAAAGAAGCCGCCTCCAAGGCTTTGGGTACGGGGCTGAATGGCTTGGGCTGGTGTCAGGGTGTTTACTGGCAGGATCTGGAAGTCCTCTCTCAACCGAAAAGCCCCCCCGATTTGGTATTAACCGGGAGGGCTTTGCAGGTTTCAACGGAGCTTGGTATCCGGCATTGGCGCATCAGCCTGTCCCATGATGGGGATTATGCGATGGCCACAGTTATCGGTCTATCGACCGGTTAAGCGGTTGCCGAAATTTCGGGCAGCGATGGCTTTGGCTCAACGGCCGGTTTTTTGTTCACAGTGGCTTTCACCTGCTTGGGAGCCGCTTTTTTAACAGCGGGCTTTTTAGCCACTGCCTTTTTGGCTGCTACCGGTTTTTTAGCGACTACTTTTTTTACCGCTGTTTTGGCGGCCGCTTTTTTAACGGGCGCTGCCGCTTTTTTGGCGGTTACTTTTTTTGCGGCTGGCTTGGCTGCTGTCTTTTTGGTCGCTGGCTTCACTATTTTTTTAACCGCTTTGGCTTTTGCTGGGGTGGCTTTTTTAGTCACCGCTTTTTTGGCGGCTGGCTTGGTTACCTTTTTGGCAACGGTCTTTTTAACGGCTGCTGCTTTTTTGGCAACTGGCTTCACTGCTTTTTTAGCCACTGCCTTTTTGGGCGCTGGCTTGGTTATTTTTTTGGCAACGGTTTTTTTAGCGGCTGGTTTCGCTGCTTTTTTGGCGGTTGGTTTCACTGCTTTTTTAGCCGCTGGCTTTTGGGCCGTTGCTTTTTTAAACCCGGAAGTGACTTTGCCAAGGGTGTCACTGGCTGAGTCCATGGCTTTGCGAACTGTTTTTTCAAAATCAGACTTGCTGGTTTGAAATTTCTTTTTCAAATCTTCGGCCACTTTTTTGGCTTCGTTGGGTTTAATATCCCCACGGGCAACCATTTCGTCCACAATGTCGCTGACCGAGTCACGCATTCTTTCAGCGGTCATGACCGTGGCGCCCAATCCAATCAGAAACGCTTTTTTCAAGCCGTCCAGAGAATCGTTCCCTTTGGCTTTTTTGGCGCTGGAATGAACTTTTCCGTTGGCGCTGGCTTTGCTTACAATCGACTTGGCGCTAACCTTGGCGGTCGCTTTTTTGGCAACTGGTTTTTTGGCAGGGCCATTTTTTTTGGCCGTAACCTTCTGGGTTTTCAATGCTAAAACTCCTCTCGCTATCCGGGTTTTTCTCAGTGCTATTGTATCATTGCTTTTAAAATTGTATATGTCTTATCGGCTCATTTTACCTGCCAGCTTTGCCGCCAATTGGGGTTAAACGTTGTACTACCCTGTTTAAAATTTTGACCAACCCATAACCCATTGCTGTACTAAACAAAATTTTACCTAATTTTACATGATCTGATTCAAAATCTGTTTATACTCCGCAATAGGCAAGGGATGTTTACAGGGTGTGCAAGGTGGTGGAAACCCGCATGAACTGTGTCTGAAACCATGATTTTGTCATGAATTCAGTGTTTTAAAAATTCCCCCAAAAGGAGGAACTCAAACCCGAATTGCCATTGTGCGTTAAAGATTTTTCGCTCCATCTCCGATACCTGATTTAAGACTTGGAGCAAAAAAGCAAAACGGGAAGACGCCAAAAGGATAAATTGATTATGGGACTTGCAGCCAGCCAGTCCAGGTATCTTGTGTTGACTGCCCGCAAGAACGATCTGGAATTAACCGGACAGCAGATTAACCAGTCTCGCCTGGAATTGGCGAATGTGACCAATGATCTGTTTAACGTCTCAACCACACAGGATTTCGATCCGAATGAGGCTGTTCGTATTCAGCTTCGCATTATCGCCCTGCAAAGTTTGGATAAGGCTTTGGAACTTCAGCTCCGTCGGGTGGATACCCAGCAACAGGCCGTTCAAACCGAGCTGGAAGCGGTAAAAAAAGTAATTGATAAGAATATTGAACTGACATTCAAGACTTTTGCCTAACTGCCGATAGTAGCAATAGGCCGTTTAAGGCCAATGTTTTCTACAGCCGCCATTGGCCCTGAACCCCCTCAATTGACCGGGAGGTATGCTCCGCGCGATGAGTTATAAACACGATTCTTATCTGGTTATCTTAAATAGTTATGGTATTTCCAGCAGTGCCGCAAAAGCCGAACTGTTTGAAACGTATGATCGCTTGCGGGATTTAACCGTTTCTGGCCCTGCCCTGGGGGGAAGCGGCGTTGGTAAATTTGGCAGCTTATTAATGAATGTTGCCCGCATGTTTGGCGGTGCGCCTTTTTTACCGACCTTTGGCAGTGAAGCCATTAATATTCCGGGTACTTCCTATTACTCGCCCATTTCAGGCGGTACCGGTGTTGGGCCGGGTGGACAGGCCGCTTTTGGCTTGGCGCCTTTTTCCAACGTAACGGGTTTTAATTCCGGTGGGGCAGCACCGGTTAATAATTCATCCATTGGGCCGCTCAGCGCGTTTTCAGCGTTGGGCATTGGTTCTTTGGGGGCCAGTGCTTTGGGTTTTTCCGGGGTGGGGCATCCCAACTATCCCTCAGCCGGAACGGTGGGCGGTGGCTTTTTTACGGGTGGGGCCAGTCCCATTGCGGGGGCCGCAGGTGTTTTAAATAACGGATGGATCGCCGGTGGCGCTTCGGGCCTGGGTGCCGCTGCCACGGCGGGCGGTTTGGTAACCGGCACTGCCGCTGGGGCCGGTTATGGCCGAAATTGGGTGATGCCAGCCGCAGGCATTGTGAGCGGCATTGGGGGCTTGCTGACCACCTTAGGGCCGTTTTTTGGTCCGTTTGGCCTGGCTGCGGCTGCGGGCGGCGCTGTTTTAAATGGCCTGTCTGGTGCTGTGCTTTCCAGTTTTCAACAAATTTCAAACCGTATTTTGGTGAATGCCGACACCATTCTCACCACTAAAATCAAGAACCTGGAAACCACGGTGAAACAATTTGATGCCCAGGAAGAAATTTTGAAAAAGCTTTTAAAGGAAGGCGTAGAGGGCGACAAAAAAGCGTTGGAA
Organism: Vampirovibrio sp.; assembly: GCF_041737375.1. Taxonomy (NCBI): domain Bacteria; kingdom Bacillati; phylum Candidatus Melainabacteria; class Vampirovibriophyceae; order Vampirovibrionales; family Vampirovibrionaceae; genus Vampirovibrio; species Vampirovibrio sp. Next base: position 142,988 of record NZ_JBGSRV010000010.1, on the reverse strand, counting down.
AATATTTAAAGGCATTCTTTATAACTTCTCTAAAGTTTTAGCGTCTTTTCAAGGGAATAAACGAGGAGCGGCTGATGGAACCCCCTTCCAAAAAATCCAACCCATCCCCCCAGTCCACCGATCCATTTTTGTATGCGGCCAGCCTGAATTCTTTTATAACCGAGCGTAATCCGTTTCAAGTGCTCACCGGGGATATGTTGCACCTGATTAAAACGGTGGTCAATTTGGGGAAAAACCGAAAAATCGCCCAGCAGCGCATTGATCAGATGCAAGCCCAGGTGGAAAAAGTAGAGGGCGATATCGCCTACGTCAATCCCAAGAGCATGGGTAATCGACTGGATAAATTCCGGTAAATTTGGTTTGTGGCGGGTTAAATTTTTCTGTATCGGCTCGTGGTCAACACAATTCAAAAAGACACGAACCATCCGATCGGAGCAGCGCGTTTAAACGTTTAACTCACCACATCTTCAGCCGCAGCGTCCTCGTAGTCGCCCGCATAGGCTTCCGGCATTTCGGGGGTAATTTCTGCGCCACGGTTTTCTTTGCCAATCAGTTTAACCAGGTGCGCCAAATCTTTGCGATCGGCGGTTAGTTTAAAATACTCGTGGAAGTGGCGGGTTACGTTCAGTTGATAGGAGCGTCCGTCTCGGCGCTTGGTAATGAGTTTGTGCTTGAGCAGGTTGGCGATATGGTCGTAGGCCACGCTGCCCCGCCATTCAATTAAATCCGATTGCAACACCGGGGCCTTGATGGCAATGGCCGATAAGGTGCGTAATTCGGCAGCGGACATTTCCAGCGGCATCATTTTGTTCACCATGTCGCCGTACTCTTCCTTTACCTGCAAAATGTAGCCGTCGGTGTCATCAATTTCCAGAGAAGAACCTTCCCGAAAATTGTAATCGCCCATTAATTCCATTAACGCAAATTCGGTTTCCTCGTAAGGGGCATCGATCATTTGAGCAATGTCGTGCATGCTCAAGGCTTTGCCGGTCATAAACAAGGCGGATTCAATGCGCCCTTTCAGGCTTTGTCCCGGGGGGACCGCTACCTGAAACGCCTTGGGTTGATCGTCCTGCTCGTTTTCTGGCTCCGGGTATCCATAATGTACGCTCATCCGGCCAATTCCTCTCGATTATCCTCGCCGCCTTCTGTCGCAGCAGGTGCGTCCGGGGCCACATAAACCTCGGCGTAAAATTCATCCTGATACATGGAAAAACCACCACGGGCGGTTAAAAACAACAGGGCCAAAAACGCGGAAATTTTATCAAGCCCCCCTTTATCCATAATTTCAGAAAGGGACACTTGTTCCTGATTGATTAAAATCCGTTCCAGCATAAAGCGCAACTGGCTCACCGTGTCTTCGTGGAACTCCTCGTGCGCCATATCCTCAATGTCATCCGCCGTAAAGTCGGCGTAATCCATCATGCGGCGATTGCTGGCCTTCTCTACCTTTTCTTTCAGGCTGCGGCGTTTTTCCAGCTCTTCGTATTTTTGCAGTTCTTTAATCAAATCTTCCAGCGTTACATTTCGGATGCGGGGCTGTTTGGTGCTGGTGCGCCGCTTAATCACCTCATCCAGCGATCGAAAACTGAACTTGGGCTGGATGATGCGGTTGTTGTCCATAAAATCCGGTTCCAGCAACTCGTCCAAAAATTCATCGGGAGGGTTTAAGTAATTGATGCCCGCCAGTTGATCCGATTTCATGCGCAGCAAAATGGCCAGATACAACACCGTTTTTCCGGTAATCTTCAGATCCGATTCCTTGAGTTCGGCCACTGCTTTTAAATATTGATCGGCCACTTTCACAATATCAATATTCCAGGGATCAATTTCCCCGGTTTTGGCCAGCTCCACCAGCAGTTCCACCCCATCCGCCGGTTTTTTGGGCTGGGCGGATATTTCAAAGGCGGACTCAAATGATTCTCTAGGCTCAGGAAGCGGCTGCAATACTGGAATCTCCCTGGGTTGCGGCTGCTTGTTTTACATCGTCATCTTCCCGGTGTTTGATGCCGGTGACTTTGGTAATGCCATTTTGACGCTGGGTGACCCCAATGGTTCGCTCCGAGCATTCAATCATGGGTTTACGCAGCGATACCACAATAAATTGAGCTCGCCGTGCTTCCCGGTTGACCATATTGGCCAGTTTCTCGGCGTTAATACCATCCAGGTTCTGATCCACTTCATCCAGCGCGTAAAAAGGCGCTGGCATATATCGCTGAATGGCAAACACAAAGGCCAGCGAAGTCAGCGATTTTTCGCCCCCACTCAGGCCCTCAATGCGTAACATTTTTTTGCCCCGAGGTTGGGCGTGAATGGTCAGGCCGCCTTCAAAGGGAGAATCCGGGTTGGTGAGCATTAACTCTCCGCTGCCATCGGATAAGTCGGCGAAAATACCCCGGAAATTGGCGTCCACGCTCTCATAAGCTTTCATAAAGGATACCCGCTTCAGTTCGTGATAACTGGCGATTTTCACGTCCAGCGTTTCCCGCTCCTGATTCAGGGTTTCGATTTTTTCGGCCAGCTCATCCCGGCGTCCGCCCACCCGGTCATACTCATCAATGGCCAGCATGTTCACGGGTTCCATGCGCTCCATTTTCTGGGTGAGGCGGGCAATATTCTGATTCACCTCATCGCTGGAGGGCAGTTGATCGGCCACAATGCTGCCCGGATCAATATCAGCCAGCTTTAACTGGTTAATCACCAGTTGCAGTTGCGGCTCCAGCTCTCGTTTGCGGGCCTGGAAGGCGTGGATTTGCTCATCCAGTTGCTGCACGTTGCGTTCCTGAATATTCTTCTGCTTTTCCTGTTCAATCAGTAAAGCTTGAACCTGATCCCGCTCTTCCTGCAGTTTTTTAAGCTCTTCATCCAGCTCGGTGGTTTGCGCTTCCAGCTCGTTAATTTGCCGAATGGTCAGCTGGATTTCTTCAGCGGCGGCAATCTGGTCTTTGGCAATGGCCTCGCTGTGCTGTTTCGATTCCTCAATGCGCTTGCGGCTATCCTGAACGCCCACTTGCTGGAAGTTTTTTTCCATTTCCTTGCTTTTAATATCGGTCTGCACGTTCCGCATCTGAGAGTCATAGTATTCCATCTGGAATTTGACTTCCTTCATCTGCTCCCGCAGCTCATCAATCTGCTCGCTGGGCAATTGGCTTTCAATGGCGTCCAATTCGCCCTGCAGGGTTTGCAAGGCCGCCTGCCGCTGGGCAATGGCCTTGTCTATGGTTGAAAGTTCCTTTTCCAGCCGTGCGATTTCGGCGTTCAGGTCGCTGACATCCACGGCGCTTTCCTGTAGCTTGCGAATTTCATCCAGTTGGGCGGTTACTTCCTCTAGTCCGGCGGAAGCCCTGGAGTAGCGCTGCATGAGTTGGGCGTAGTTACTTTTCACGCCTTCCATTTTAATTTCTAAAGCGGTCAGTTGCTTTTGATGGGTTTCTTTTTCCATCTCGGCCCGCTCCAGACGCTTGGCCAGCGTTTGCAACTCTTGCTCTATGTTGCTGCCGCCAAAATAACTGCCTGTTTTGCCCCGGTTGGATTGGGAGCCTCCAGTCATGGCCCCCGATTTTTCCATCAAGCTGCCATCCAGGGTCACCATGCGGAATTTCCGCAGCAGTTTGCGGGCGGCCTGAGCGTCTTCCACAATCAGGGTGTCACCCAGGGCGTAGCTAAAAACATCTTCAAACTGGTGATCAAAGGTAATTAAGTTCACCGCGTAATCCACCACACCCGGATCTCTAGGCAATGGGGGCAAGCTGCGATACCCCTGAATTTTGCTGAGGGGCAAAAATGTGGCCCGACCGGCCCTACTTTCCTGCAGCATGCGAATCCCTTCGCTGGCCACCTGATCATCATCCACCACGATGTTTTGAATGCGCCCGCCCAGCGCGATTTCCATGGCCAGTGCGTATTCCGGGTTCACATCGCCCAACTGGGCCACGGTGCCGTGTACGCCCCGCAAGTCGGAACGCAAAATGGTATCCACCGCACGGGTGAAATTCATTTCCTCATAAGCCCGCTGTCTGGCTTCCAGCTGGATATATTCCCTGTGGAATTCCTGATATTTGGCCTGAGTCTGGTTCAGGTTCACTTTGGCCTGACCGTAATCTCGCTGCAATTGGTTCAGCTGGGCCTCAAACGCTTCTTTATCCTGCCCCAGCTCTTTGGTTTCCTTGCTTAAATTGGCATGGCGAGCGTTCAGCACAATCAGCTTGTCAGCGCCTTCTTTATTACTGCGAAGGCGGATATCCATTTCATACTGGTTTCGTTTAACTTCCGCCTCGGTATCCAGCTTGTCCCGGTGCAGGCGGGATAAAGCGTCTTCTTCCACGGTCAGTCGCTTACGCACATCGGCCCGCTTCACGCTCAGTTCTCCGCTGGAGCCGGTCAGGGCGTCAAACTGTTGTTCCAGCTTTTGGGCCTGTTTGGCCTCGTTGTTATAAAGTGCCTGCAGTTCCTGTTGCTGATGTTGAAACCCCTTGATTTCCTCATCCAGATCATTCGATTTATCCTGCATGCGCTGAATTTCAAGCTGGGCTTGCTCAATGCGGCGATTATTTTCGGTGGTTTTTTCCTGAATACTTTGAATGGCGTCTTCTTTACGGGCAATATGGCCCTTTAAGCCTTCAATTTGTTTTTTCAGTGCAATCTGTTGATCTTCGCCCTTGCGCTTGACCTGGGTAGACAATTCCAACAGTTGGGCGTGGGTGACCTGAATGGCTTGCACCAGTTGATGAATGGCCTGCTGGCTGGTTTCTTTCTGCTTGCGGGCATCCGCCAGATTTTGATGGGTGGCCGCAATGGCTTTTTGAATGTCCAGATACTTGGCGGACAGCAGCATACCTTCATAGCGAATTTTTTCGTCTCGCAGCTTCTGGTACTTCAGGGCGTGATCCCGCTCTATACTGAGCTGCTCCATTCTCAAGGCAATTTCGTTCAGCAAAATGGTGTTGCGCTCAATATTGGCGCCGGTGGCTTCTAATTCCCGCTGAGCCTGCTCAATTTTACGATCAAATTCGGCCACCCCGGCAATTTCATCAATGATTTTGCGCCGCTCCATGGGCGACATGTTCACAATACCAGCCACATCGCCTTGCATCATTACGTTATAAGTGCCGGGAGACACGTTAAAAGTGCCCAGATAGTCGTGAATGTCCGTGAGGGTGCTGGGCTTGCCGTTCATGTAATAGGTGCTGGTGTATCCGCTGGCACTGCCCCGGATGCGCCGGGTAATTTGGGCAAATTCACTGTTTTGACCCACTTCGGCCAGCGAAATTTCCTGTACGCTGGTCAGCGCTTTGGATTCCGATTCGCTCAGCGGTTCAGCATCCTGAACGGGATGGTTGTCCGAGTCCTCTGACTGGGCCTCACGAGAAGCCCGCTCCAGCTCCAAAGCGATCTGGCGTGACTCTTTGACCATGTCATCGGCGTCTTTGCGGAAGGTGATGGTGACAATGGCCTCTTTTCGCCGGGAGAGGTTGTTGATGAGATCTGATAATTTTTCGGCCCGCATAGTGCGAGAGGTTGAAAGGCCCAGGCAGAACAGGATGCTATCAATAATATTGCTTTTTCCAGAGCCATTCGGCCCTGAAATGGTGGTAAACCCATTTTCAAAGGGAATCACCGTTTTTTCGGCGAAGGATTTGAAATTATCAATGACGATCTGGTGGATGTGCATTGTGGATAACGACCCTTTAAAGCTCCTGAATCTCTATCGGCACCGGATAAATTCCGGTGGTAAACCCGGTACGGGGTCCTGTGGTGGGCTGAAGTGGATGATCCTGTGTCACGAGAATGCCGTTTGATCGGCCAACAGTCTGCATAAAACTTCAAAATGAATGGCTGCCGCTCTTTTCCACTGCCGAAAGCAATGAACTTGCGGGGTCACTTTGGCTTCACAACCGGCGTTTTGAAAGCAGAACCCCATAATTATCGTAGCACAGAGAGCGTCTTCATGCGGAAAAATTCGACCTGTCAGCTTTACTTTCCGCATTGAACCTGACGAGGGTTGGGGTTCAGTGGTGTCTGTTTTGGTGGCCTTCAGGCCGGGTGTCGGCTTTCTGAAAGGGCGCTGCCGCTTTTTGGATGCGCTCAAGGGTTTGTTAAGTAACGCCTTTTTAAATCGCACCCCGGCTTTACTGTACGATTCCGGCAATATCCTGTAAGATATTCAGTATGAATGAGGCAAAGACTTTAAAAATTCCCTATCTCTCGCAAGAGGCTCGAATGGTGACCTATGGGAATGGGTACACCTTTGTGTTCGTGCCTAAACAGGGCGATGTGTTCAACATCAGCACCTGGGTTAAAACCGGCTCCATCCATGAAGATGATCGCATTAATGGCATCTCTCACTTTTTGGAGCATTTAATGTTCAAAGGCACCGAGCGCTTTAAGCCCGGTGAGTTTGATAAGGCCATGGAATCCATGGGCGCTGTGATTAACGCGGCCACCTGGAAGGATTTTACTTTTTATTATGTAACGGGTCCCAAAGGCAAGGCCGATGCGGGGCAAATCGGGGCCAATTTTGAGTTGGCGCTGGACCTGCATTCCGACATGATGCTGGGTTCCACCATTCCTGATGAGGAAGTGGGGCCGCAGTACGACCCGTTTGATACAGACTACAAGGGCGAAAAGCGGGAACGCAGCGTGGTGATTGAAGAGATCTCCATGCGGGAAGATCAGCCCTGGACCAAAATTTATAATTCCGTGAATCATATGATGTATGAAGCCGGACACCCCTATCAGCGGGACGTGATCGGTACCCGCCAGATTATTGGGGACGTGCCCCGGGAAACCATTTATGATTACTACCGCCAATGGTATTCTCCGGCCAACATGACCACCATTGTGGTGGGTGATTTTGATTTTAAAGTAATGGAAGAGAAAATCGCTCGCTACTTTGATTTTGAAAAATTCAAGATCAGCGCCAACGGCCATCCTGCTTCTCCGCAGGCCGCCCAGTTTAAAGCGCCTGCTGCCAAACGTTATGATGAAGTTAAGGGCGAGTATCAGACCTCCTTCTTTATTATGGGTTTTCACGGGCCAGAACCACAACATTTAAAAGAAACCATTGCTTTGGATGTAGCCAGCCATGTGCTGGGAGAAGGCCGCAGTTCCCGCCTGACCCAAGCCTTGCTGGAAAAGCCTGCCACGCCGGTTTTTAACTACGTCAGTTGCGGACAGTCCACCTTTAAGCTGGGCAACGTGTTTTTCATTCAGGGAAACTTTAATTTCCCGGAAGGGCAAAGCGACCCCAAGCCAGTGCTTCAGCAGCTGGAAGCCGAGTTGGAAAAACTGTTGACCACCGAACCCATTACCGAAGAAGAGTTCCAACGGGCCTTGAAAAAATTGAAGGTCAATTTTGCGGAAACCTCCGAAACGGCTTCCGGTATTGCGGAAACCATTGGTGAGGCCATCACGGTGGTAGGCTCTATTGATTCGTATCTGGATTATTTGAATGTGCTGAATCAACTGGATGTGGCTACTGTCAATGCCGCCGCCCGGAAATATCTGGCGCTGGATAAGGCGTATACCTCGGTTATGGTGCCGGGTGAAGGTGCTTCTAAAACTGATGACGGCGAAGAAGAGGCTGAATAAAATGCTGACTGTAAAAGCCGTTCACACCCAGGAATTAAAGCTGTCTAACGGGGCCACCCTGTTGTACACCCCCATAGAGACAGCCCCTCGACTGGCCATTTCCATGTTTTTACCCGGTGGCAATTTACTGGATGCCACCCCTGGTGTGTCGGATATGGTGGATCGCTTGCTGATGAAGGGTACCCATACCCGCAATCAGGAACAAATTTCCATTGAAATTGATGGCCTGACCTTGGAAGTGGACAGCGACACTAAGCGAGACTACAGCGCCATTCACGCCACCTTGCTGGAAGAGGATCTGGATGCCTCTTTTGCCTTGATTGCCGATTTTTTCTACAACGTTACTTTTTCTGAATTTGATCGGGAAAAGCAAAAAATTATTGGCGAAGTGATGATGGATCTAGACTCTCCCAAGAGTCGCGCTTCGGATCAATTTATTCGCAGAATGTTTGAGCAGACCCCGTATGGCATTGTCAGCAGCGTCATTCTGGATGCTTTGCCCTCGCTAAATTCGGTGGATGTTCTGAAGGCCCATTATCAAAGCGTATTTACGCCTAAAAACCTGATTGTTTCTGTGGCCGGTAATATTGCGCTGGATAAAATTGCCGCGGCGCTGGAAAAATACTTTCCCAACGGTGCGGCCAAGGCCCCCGTGGTGGAAGACAGTGTACTGGCCAAGTTGCAGGCTCTGTCTTTAACTCAGGATGAGTTGATTACATTCGCTCGGGATGATTCGTCTCAGGCGCATATTTTTAAAGGCTGGCTGGTGCCAGAAGCCAAGCACGAAGATTACGCCCCACTGGCTTTAATGAACACCATTTTAGGCGCCGCCGGACTCAGTTCCCGTTTGTTTCTGGAATTGCGGGACAAGCAAGGCCTGGCTTATAACGTGCGCAGCACTTATGAAGCGTATCGCCACAAAGGTCTGTTTTATCTTTATATTGGCACCGAGCCAAAAAATAAAGATAAGTGCCTGAAGGGCTTTATTGAGGAAGTCAACAAGTTGGCCGATATTCCGGTTCATGCTCAGGAATTGGCCGATGCCAAACGCAATATTCTGGGTCGTCGTTCGGTGTTTTTAGAAACCGCCCACCAGCAGGCCAATTACATTGGGGCCAATTATACGCAAGGTCGTACCCTTGCGGAGATTGACCGGGTGCCGGAACAGATTGAGGCCGTTTCTTCCGCCGATGTGCAACGGGTGGTGCAGCAATACCTGCTTCAGCCGGCGCTAACCTCTTTGGTTGGACCTTCCCGCATTTTCTAGAAAAATGAGCCAGTTGGCACCTTCGCCAGAGGCATTTTCATGTAGTGCGCAACAGCCTGATGGGTTGAATCGCTTGTCTAGGCCATTGAAAACAGGGCAGCGTTCCCTGTATTGAACGATTCTGGTGGCGAGGCAAGCAACGTACTGGTATCCAGAATGCCTGCCCCTTCGGCCAGTTCAAGAGCTTCCGTGTTGACGGCGGTTGATTTCAACTGTTCTTTAATTCTATGAAAGTTGAACTGCGGATTTTCCTGCTGCAAGCGGGCAATGGTTGCGGCCACTTTGGGAGCGGCAAAGGAAGTGCCATTTTGTTTGCCAAATTCGGTTTCAATGCCCACGCCATCGGTAGCGATGGTGGGGTTGAATTCTCCGTCTCCACGAGATGAAAAGTCGGCTATGGTGTCATCCGCCAGGTTTTCAGTATCCTGATTATCGGATGCCGCTACCGAGATAACCGAGTTGCTCTGGGCCAGAAAGTTGGTATCTCCGCCGAGCGTGTCTTTTTCAAAAGTCCCGTTTAGTTTATGCTGATTGCCAGCTGCTACCACCACCACCACGCCTTTTTCCGCAGCGTTTCGGGTGGTGTTTTGGTAATGTTGCCTTGCTTTTTGAAACTCTGAATCCGGAGCGTCCAAACGCTGATCCACATAACTGACGATGGCGGTTGAGACTTTTTCTGTAATCACTGTGCGGTTCTTCTCATCTGATTCTAAACCGGTAATGTCCTCGGGTTTTAAATCAAGGTGCTTTGCCAAATAGGGATTGGCTTTTAAGCGGTTCAGCGTATCCCTATAGATTTCATTTCTGGAGTATCCCAGCGAGCCGTTGATCACAGAGGCGCTGCCATCGATCACAATGGCGTCAATTTTGTCAGAGAACAGCCTGAAAGCGTCGGTGCTCCCCGCGTCAATGGCCGTATCCAGTTTCTCCTGAGTGTTTATAACGTTGCTGTTTTTCAAGAGGCTTTCGGTATTGGCACCCTGAACATTGCCCGTATCGATGCCTGTCAACTGGCTTTCCGCATTCGGGTTGTGGCGTTCAAAAACTTCCTGAACGGATTGAGCATGTTCATCGGCGTTGCCATCCTTCTCAACCCCAATTTCCACCAGTGCGGTTTCACCGGGTTTTCGGCCTGCCTGTTGCGGGCTTTGCTGAGATTCATCTTCCAAAAGCGGATTGTACGGTGTTGGCCAGAGGGACCAACTGGGGAAAAGCGTCCCTGGATTTTCTGACAGGGTGGGGGCTGACAAGTCTATATCCCAGGGCATTCCACTGTTTAAGCCCGCCGATGGTTCAGGCCCTGCAGGGCTGCCCGTATAAAGCTGATAGGGAAAAACAGGCGGCTGGGAGCCTTGAGGCGAGCCAGTTACTAATGGGCTGTTTAACTGCCCTTGAGGGAAATTGAACCGGTTAATGCCGTTATAAGACATACTTTACTCTCCATCCACTCTAACCCTTAAAAAAAATCCCACACGTTGATCCTGCTTTATCTCACCCATGAAATAAGACTGATAGTATTATTAAAAAAATAAACTTATGGAAATTGAGCGCATCGTTTTAAATTTTAATAATGGACATATCAAAAATATCTGCAGGAACGCTACAGGATGCGATTGGTACCATGAAAGCGCATGAAATGGACTCATCTGGATTTTACACTTATTTGCTGGTCTGCGCCGATGGATCGCTTTACTGCGGCTGGGCGCTTGATCCCCAGCAGAGACTGGCCACGCACAATGCCGGGAAAGGCGCCAAGTACACCCGCATCCGCTTGCCGGTAACGCTGGTTGCTCAATGGCGCTTTGAAACCAAGGTAGAAGCCATGCGCTACGAATATCAGGTGAAGCGTTTGTCCCGCGCGCAAAAACTGGCCCTGATTGGGGCCAGTTTAAAGGATTGAAATGGTAGTCTGATTTAAGGGTTGCTATTCTGACGGGCGCGTTTGGGTCTATCTTGTTTTCTCGCGTCATCATCTGCGGCTATTTTTCGGGGTTTCCATGGTTCACGCTCAGGCTGATCCTGCCAGCTTTTTTGGGGAGCCAGCTTGTTCCAGCTCACCGGCTTGCTGAGTTCTACCATGCCTTTTTGGTAGGAGAAATCATGATCGGCCTGTTTGGCGAAATTACCGGCCACATTGGGGGCATTTTCAATCATCACCGCAATTTCGTGGTTGGTTTTTCCCGGAATTTTGTTTTCCGCCTCACTCTCTTCATCGGAAGAGGAGGCGGGCATTTTGGATGTCCCTTCTTTGCTGTCCAGTCCCAGGCTGGACCAATTGGCCGATCCGATGAGCAGGTGCTTGCGATCAAAAACGGCCCATTTGGCATGCAGTTTTTCTTCGGTTTTTTTATTTTCCTTGTAAAAGCGAATGGGGACACCGGCATCATCCAGCTTTTGAATGCCGGGTCGGCAGTTGGGAAAAATTTTATAAAGCCCTTCATCCACCAGTAATTGAACGCCTTCCTGTCCCTGGGCTTTGAGTTGTTTGTGTTTTTCAATCAGGGCGTTCACCACTTTTTTGTGGGTCATGACAAACAATTGCGCATGGATGCTTTGTTTGGCGTTGTGAATTTGATTCAGCATTTCTCCCAGTACTTCATTCTGGGCGCCCTGATCGGCCTTGGCCCCCGATGTTTGCAGCACTTTGATTTTACCCTGGTGAAAGGGTTTAATCCCCGGCATCTCTTCTATTTTTCCATCAGCTGTGGTCCAGTCTTGACGGTAAGATTTGTGGAAAATATTTCGCACATCCGGGCCTTCAATATACACCGCCCCATCGTGGTTCACCGCGGAGTGATTGCCCCAGTTCATGCCCCCCACTACCGCTTTTCGGTTATTGAGCAATAGAAGTTTGACGTGATTTTTTAAGGTTTTTTCGTTGGGATAGGTCACAAAAGGCACGTTGTACGCTTTAAGCTTGCTGATGGTGCGGTCGTTATGGAAGGGCTCCATCAACACTTTTTCTTGCTCCTTAAAGGGTTTGGTGGGGTCCCAGTGCAAGGTGCGTGGTTGTTGTTTGCTATTATCCAAAATCACCCGCACATGGGCTTTTCCTTCCGTGTGCAGCTTGATTAAACGGTTCAGCAGGCTGGCATGAATATCCGCGCCGGGTATGCCGGGTGGGCATTTTCGTTCCGGGTACAGTTCACGGTTTTGCAGTTCATACAAATTCACCATAATCCAGGGTTTGTTTTGGGGGCTGCTGTTTTCCGCTTCCTTAAAAATTTCGTTGATTTTTCCAAAAATCTGGCTGCCCCCCAACAGGCTTTCCACAATAGTTTGATCTTTTTTAACCCCGTTTTTGGTTTGGATATTGTAGTGAAAAACATCGGTGGCCGGTGGCCTGAAGTACCGTAACGGGGGTTGTTCTCTGGGTGGTTTACTCTGTGTTTTTTGCGGTTCTTGTCCTTGTCCCCCAAAAATAATAGGCTGCCTCAGCACAGACGCCATGGGCAGTTTTCCCTTGAAAGCGTTTAGCACATCTCTCTCCAATTCACTAGTTCATGGCAGGCTAAGTTCCCTTGTGCGCCCACAAAGTAGGCATAGACAAACCACGACACTCACCTGTTTAAGGTTGAATGACTCTCTCTATTTGTTTGAAACGAATGAAACCGTATTAACCAGCTGCCTGATGGGCAGCATCCACTTGAAAAACAAAAAACACTGAAATAATGATGATATAAAACGGATTGTACCCGGCTCAACCTAAATGTCAAAAGTATTTTTAAAAAAGCAGGCTTCAATTAATTGTTTAATGTTAAGGCTTGAGCAGAAATGCGCTTGGCTGCTCAAAAAATAACGTATCTTTTTTACCGTTTTTAAAAAATGGTTTAAACGTTTCATTTAAGAAAAATTCGTGACAAAGCAGGCTGAATCATTTCCTGCCGAACTCCAAAATGAGCCACTGAACGTTGCCATTTTTATTTTGAAGAAAGAAGCCGTTAGTTTGCGGGCATAGAAATCGGCACTGGTACGGGGCGCTCCTGAGCGATTACGCCTTTCATGGCCAGCGCGATTTTATTGTAATGCTCTAAAACGCTTAACGAGGACTGAATGGTTTCTTTGCAGTCCTTGTAAATGCTTTCGGTGCTTGGGTTGTCCCTTAAATTTTGAGCGTAAGCCTCGCCCAGGCGCCGTTCAATTTCGCGCGCTTGATGATTCATTGATAAAAACCCCCTATGTCCCCATTGACCCTGATTCGGGTCATCCCCATCTGTAAGCATAAAAACAATTGATTCGCTTCTTGTGCGGCCTCACTTCAAAATGTTGTGCCAACCTCATCAAAGACAGCCCGTCTTGAAGGATACGCTCGGCCATTCCAGTCAGGTGATCGTCAGGTGGGCTGGTTTAAGGCATAATACCGCTATGAGTCCTAAATCCATTAAAATTACTGGTGCCCGAGTCAACAACCTTAAAAACGTAAGTTGTGACTTGCCGCACGAGCAAATTTCCGTAATTACGGGGCCTTCCGGCTCAGGGAAATCCTCCCTGGCCTTTGATACCCTGTATGCCGAAGGCCAGCGGCGCTACATCGAGTCCATGTCCTCTTATGCCCGCCAGTTTTTGGCCCGCATTGAAAAGCCGGATGTGGACAGCATTCAACACATTTTGCCCGCCATTGCCCTAGAGCAGAAAAATTCGGTTAAAAACGCCCGTTCCACGGTGGGAACCGCCACCGAGGTTTACGATTACCTGCGGATTCTATTTGCCAGCATTGGGCAAACCCGCTGCGATGCCTGCGGTGGGGATGTGAGCAGGGCCGATCCGTTTAAAATCCAGAAAGCGCTCCAGCAGCTCCCGGAAGGGGTGAAAATTTTACTGCTGGCCCCTGTTCAACTTAAGGAATTTGGGGTGGATGAGCTGATTCGGCAAGGCTTTTTCCGCGTTTACCGAAATGGAGAAGTGCAGGAGTTAAGCGCCATTCAGGGCGATTTGTCTTCTCACGAAATGGTGCGGATTGTGATTGATCGCTTAATCGTCAAACACAAGGCCCTGGGCGCTCGGTTGCTGGAATCCATTCGGAATGCCCTGGTTTTGGGCAACGGCAAAATTGAGGTCCTGACCCTGGATACCGGGGAAACCCAGCTTTTCCAGAATGAATTTGCCTGCCTGACTTGCCACAAGGTTTTTAAAGAGCCTTTTCCCAACTTCTTTTCTTTCAATAGCCCCATGGGGGCCTGTCCGGCCTGTGAAGGCTTTGGGCGCATTATTGGCATAGACATGGACAAGGTGATTCCCAACAAGCACTTAACGCTGGCCCAAGGGGCCATTCATCCCTTTACCAAGCCCAGTTACATGGAAGGCTACGATTATTTATCGATAGAGGCCAAAAAGCGAAAAATTCCGCTGGATAAGCCTTGGGTGGAATTAAAGGATGAGCATAAGGCCTTTGTCATTGACGGCGGAGGCGACTTTGACGGCATTCGTGGTTTTTTTGACTGGCTGGAAACCAAAAAGTACAAAGTGCATGTGCGGGTCATGCTGGCCAAGTACCGGGGGTATTACCCTTGCCCGGATTGTTTGGGATCTCGCTTGCGGCGTGAAGCGCTGAACGTGTTTGTGCAAGGCAAAAACATTCTGGAAATCGGGGAAATGCCGGTTTCGGAACTGGTGGCCTTTTTTACCGGGCTAACCCTGCCACCCACCCATGAGGTGATTGCCGCTAGGCTACTGCGGGAAGTGAAGAGCCGTTTGGCCTATCTCAATGACATTGGACTGACTTACCTGACCCTGAACCGGCAATTTCGCACCCTGTCCAACGGGGAGGCCCAGCGCATCAATTTATCCGCGGCCTTGGGCAGTGGGCTAACCGATACCATGTACGTGCTGGATGAGCCAACCGTAGGGCTACATGCCCGAGATACCGATCGTCTGATTCGTATTTTGCAAAACCTGCGGGATCACGGCAATACCATTGTGGTGGTGGAACACGACCCGGAAGTGATGCTGGCCGCCGACTACATTGTGGATATGGGGCCTTCTGGCGGGGAAGAGGGTGGCCGCATTGTGTTTGAAGGCAAGCCCAAGGATCTGTTAAAGGTGGCCTACTCTCAAACGGCCCGCTATCTGGTCAATCCGGCCCTGATTGAGGCGGATGCCCCTGCCCCCAAACGCCCCGCCAAACCGGCTGGCAACGGTCGTAAAAAATCCAGAATGGCCGCCGATGACTGTATTGAAATTCGGGGGGCGCGTGGCAATAACCTGAAAAACTTGACCGTGCAGTTGCCGGTGAATCAACTGGTTTGCGTCAGCGGGGTTTCCGGTTCCGGCAAATCCACTTTAATCAAGCAAACCTTGTTTGCGGCTTACGAGCATAGTCAATCTCGCTCCTTGCAACTGGATGAGGCTCCGCATGATGAGATTGTGGGCTTGGCCCAGTTCAAGGATGTGCTGCTGGTGGATCAAAGCCCACCGGGGCGATCCGCCCGCTCAAACCCGGTAACCTATGTGAAGGCTTACGATGACATTCGCAAGCTGTTTGCCGAATCTCGCAAGGCGTTGATTTTAGGCATTACCCCCGGTCATTTTTCTTTCAACACGCCGGGTGGGCGCTGTGAAACCTGTGAAGGACTGGGCACCTTAACCATTGATATGCAGTTTATGGCCGATGTGACCATGGTTTGTCACGATTGCCAGGGGCGGCGCTTTAACCCCAATGTGCTGTCGGTGGAGGTGGAAGGCAAAAACATTAATGATGTGTTGAACATGACCGTGGATGACGCCGTTCAGTTTTTTGCCAGCAGTCGAAAAATTGGTGCTAAATTGCGCCCCTTGCAGGAAATTGGGCTGGGTTATCTCAAGTTGGGCCAGTCCACGGCCACGCTCTCTGGCGGGGAAGCCCAGCGTTTGAAGCTGGCCAGTTACCTGCCCGGCCACAAGGCGGATGATGAGATTGCGCTGGCCAAGGATCGTTACCTGTTTTTGTTTGATGAGCCCACCACCGGCTTGCATATGGCCGATATCGCCTTGATTGTGCAAGCGTTCCGGCGCTTACTGGCCGCAGGACATTCGGTGATTGTGATTGAGCATAATATCGACTTTATCGCTCAGTGCGATTACCTGCTGGATATGGGACCCGAAGGCGGCGAGGGCGGCGGGCTGATTGTGGCCCAAGGCACCGTGGAAGACGTGATGGCCCATCCGGCCAGTGAAACCGGCCAGTTTTTGAAAAAGCGCTTGCAAAGCCTGGTAAGCGTTTAAATAAAAAATAGGCGTTTAAAACGAGTGAGCGTTTAAACGGTAGATTTCGGCTTTTTGGGTGCTTTGATTTGGTTGAACCACCGTTTTCCGGCTTTGCCCAATAAGTCCATACCAATGCTGGCCGGAAGCCCCCCGGTCACGGTGGTAATGGAGGTATTCACCATGGCTTCCCGTTGATGGGACTGATCGATTTTAAAATCGCAGTAGCTGGCAAACCAGGTGTTAATGGCGGCACCCAGGGTGTTGGGTTCCGCGTTCAGGGTCAGGGCAATCAGGTAGGCCATGTGGTCCGCGTCATCCTTAAGGGTGGGTTTGTTGATGACCTGATGAATGTAGCGGGCCAGTTTGCCGTTATCCATGATTAACAAGGCCCGGTGGGTTATGGCAATTAAATCTTCTGGCAAAAAGGGTTTGCCATGGAAGGTATCATTCCGGGTTAGTTTTTGACGGGCCGGATTTTTTCGGGACAGTTCCCAGGCCGCTTTTTGGTACTGTTCATACTGGCAGCGAGACAGTTTGAAGCCTTCTATGAAAAACAGGGTTTTGGAAACCAGAAAGCGGCTGCGGGCTTGCTCATCGGGCAGGTGATCTTCTCGATCCATGGCTTTCAGCAGGGTTTGCAATTTGGCTTCGGCTTGCTGAACGGTCAAATCGGGCTGATTGAACAGCAGCCAGCCTTTCATCAGTTTTCCGGCCCCTTTGCCCATATCGTAGGCGGACATTTGGGCCAATAGCGTCTCTTCGCTTTTTTCTCTGGCCACTTCCCATTTTTTACGAGAATTTTCCAGCAACTTGCTAGCCACCATAATACCCAGTACCGAAAAAATACTGCCCTTGGAAAGGGTTTTTCCAAACAGGGATTGGGATAATTCCAGAATACGCATAAGGCCCCTTCGCCATTTTTCTGCTGCCTAATGAACAGTATAGTTCATTCAGGGGGCTAGTAGGGACGAAATCCGGTCGGAACACCCAGTGGGCTGATGCCTACCGTTGAGTTTCCAAAGCGTGAGTAGGGCTGCGTGGTTAGGGTGGTGCCGTAAACGGGTCTGTTCAGGTAGGGCTGATTGTAGCCATAGGGCAGTTGTCCGGGAACCACGCCATAAGCGGGTACTCCATACCCATAGGGAGAGCCGTACGGGTTGGCATAGGGCTGATTGTTGTAGTAACCGTTTGGATAACCATTTTGGTAGCCATTATTGGGCAGCAAGCCTGCGTTGCCGGTGTTTTTGTTCAGGTAGTAACTTCCAGCCACCGAGCCTGCCATCATGGCCAGTCCGGCCAAGCCCTGACCAATGGCCCCCAGTTTGGAGGGGCCGGTCTGTTGGGCCTGGTAAGAAGGGGTGGGTTGTTGATCCTGAAAGAAGGGATCGTTGGCAAACGGATCTTCCTCTCGCTCCCAAAACCGTTTTTTAGGTGGGGCGGCCTGTTGATTACTGGCTTGATTGCTGGAGGGACTGCCAAACGCGGCGGGCTGCGTGTTGGCGGCCATGGGTTGGGCATTGACCCTTTGCTTGCTAGCCGATGCGCTGCTGATGGCCTGTGGTGGGTTTTTCCCCGAGCTTGGCGGCAAGTTGCTCTGCATTTTAGCGGTGAGATCGGCATGCGCTTTGGTGGCCTCGGCTGGAAACACCTTGGCCATTTCGGCCAGTAATTCTCCGGCATCCTGATATTTTTGCTCGCCGTAAAGTACGGTTTGCAGCTCAGTCAGTCTATCCGTTAAAAAAGCGCCCTGCTTGGGGTTAATCAGCAGATTTTTTTCCACACTGGCAATAAAAGGTTCCGCGGGTTTAAGCTGGGCTTCCAGCGCTGCCAAATCCGCTTGAGGGGTTGCCGCTGGTTGGGCGGCTTTGGCTGGGCTGGCCTGTGCGGGGGCTTGCGGTTGAACGGTATTGTCTACCAGTGGGCGAGCTTGCCATTGGGTTGCGAAATCATCCACCGCCCACACCGGAGCCATCCCTTGAATGCAAAGCCCCAAGCCGAGAGACAGGGCGAGCGTTTTATTGGCAAATGGGTGTAAAAGCATGTGGATAACCTCGTTGATCGGTGTTCGAGTCGGTTCCTTCTTTCTTAAATAAAAATGAAGGGCGTCAAAATGTTGCCTTTTTGGGATTCACTGGCACCCCCATGCGGGGGCTTCTTTCTTTATATTGAAGCAAGAGGCTGCCAAATAAAAGGTAGTTTTTGGATTTTAGGAACAGGATGGCCCTGTTTTTCCGAAAGTCGGACAAACGCTCGGCGGGTTTGATTACGGATTGGGCTTAACCCCAGCCCCGTTGCCATATTTGCCCAAATATAGGCCATTGGCGTTTTGAAAACAATCGGGCCAGTCCTTTAAAAGCCGATCGGCCACGACTTTGGGTTCAATTTGCATGGCTCGAACTTCCTCCAGGGTAAAAAAGCCCATTTCGTTCAAGTTTTCATCCAGCGTCATGTTGGGGGTACCGCTCAGGTGGCGAGCCAGCATAAACACGTCAATGGTGTGCCGGGTGCCTTGCTCGGTGGCCAGTAAAAAATCGGCCAGATACAACGTTTTCTCAATGCAAACGTCCAGATCAATCTCTTCCTTCATTTCCCGAATGGCGCATTCCTCCAGCCCCTCTTCCACTTCCAGGGTGCCGCCTGGAAAGACCCAAAAGGGGCGATCATTTTGTCGAACCAGTAGTAATCGATTGTCCTGAAATAACACCACGCCGAGACGCACTTTGTAACAGTAGTTTTGAGACATGGTTGGGGTTCCTTTGCCGCATGCGGGGGTTATGGGGACAATTCTGGTTTTTGTGGCAGGCTTTTGAGCCATTGGGTTTGGCTGGGCATGGTTTGGCCTTGCCATCCGCCCAAACCATGCCGTTTGTGTAGGTTAAAGCTACCAAAAGCAGGCGGGCCTGTAACGGGTGAAATGGAAGGCGTGGGTTTTGCGGTTTGGGTTTGCTGGCAACCCAAAGTGCCAAGCAGGCCCATGCAGAGGAGCAGAAGCAACCAAAATCGAGATGCTGAAAACAAGATTAAGCCTCTTTTTTTACAAAAGTTGTAGCATAAAAATCCTAAAGCTTGTTTTTATGCCTGTAGATTATACAGGACCGGGTGAGGTGGATATGGGTGTAGAAGGCATTAGCGGCCAAGCGTATCAGGCCTATCAGCAGGTGGGTGGTAAACCTGCTCTGTTGGATGTTAGCGGAGCCTTGTCCTCAGGTAAAGCCCTGACTCATCGAAATGCGGTGGAGCAGTGGGCGGGAAGCGCTGTCAACATGGGGGCTCAACAAGCAGCGGCCCATAAAATAGACAAAGTGGCCGCCAGCCGTTTTAAACTGGGTTCAGCGGGCGAAAAAGGCGCTACGGCCCCGCGTGGTTATGCCCACTGGTTGGGGCTGGGTTCCACTCAGGTTCAAAGCGGCCAGTGGAACTGGAAAGCTTTTAAGCAGACCACGTCCGCCAACCTTTCCCGGTTTGGGGAGGGCTTAAAGGCGGGGCATTTCTCTCCTAAAGCTTATGCCCGGGAAACCTTGGGGCAGAGAAATTTTCAGCCCGTTAAAAATTTGTTTACGGGCAATGTTGGCTCAACCGCTGGATCTTCTGTGGGGCAAGGGGTATTGGCCACCGCTGGTTTGGGTTTGGCCAGTTTTGATGTGCTGAAAAATACCCACGATACCCATAAGGATGCCACGGCCCGACAGGCCAAGGGCGAAAAAGTCAATATTACTCAGGAATCACTGTCCGCTATGGGCAAATATGGCCTTCGGGATGCGGTGAGCTGGGAAACTGCCGGGGCCGGATTTGCGGTGGGTAAGGCGGTTATGCCTTTAAGCGTGAAGGGTATTCCGGTTGGAGGCATTTTGTTTGGCTCCATGGGCGGGGTTACCGCTCAAAAAGGCATGAATGTTCTGCTGAAAACGGGCGACAAAGATCCTGTTCAGCAACGCAAAGCGCTGGAAAAAGCGCAGAAAAAAAGCGCGAACCCCAAACATGCCGCTAAAAATAATAACCAAAACGACTGGAGCCAACCCGTGGATCCGGTTTGATAAGTAATGATTTGGTAGCCCCCTTGCACACTGAAACTGGTTAAACTACCCGCTTGGTGAGTTACCTCAGCCTTTGCTCGCAGTATAATGAGAGCGTTTTCCAAGGCATGGGGCTAATAAGATTGTGTCCAAATCCAAAAAATTAAAAGTGTTAACCGTATTCGGTACCCGTCCAGAGGCGATTAAAATGGCCCCGGTGGTCAACGCGCTTGCCGCCTGCCCCGAGGAATTTGAATCGGTGGTGTGCGTTACGGCCCAGCACCGGGAAATGCTGGATCAGGTTCTGGATCTCTTTCAAATTCGCCCGGATCATGATTTGAACCTGATGAAGCCCAATCAGGATTTATTCCAGATTACCACCAACGTGCTATTGGGCATGAAATCGGTTCTGGAAGCGGAAAACCCGGATGTGGTTCTGGTGCATGGCGATACCACCACCACCATGGCCACCTCGCTGGCTGCTTTTTACAAGCAAATTCCGGTGGGTCATGTGGAAGCGGGTTTGCGCACCTGGGACAAGTATTACCCTTTTCCCGAAGAGATTAACCGGGTGGTTACCGATGGCATTGCCACCCTGTATTTTGCCCCCACCGAAGGTTCTCGGCAGAACCTTTTAAAAACCGGGGCCAAAGATGCCCAGATTTTTATGACCGGCAACACCGTGATTGACGCCTTGCTGTACACCTTGAACAAGCCCAGCCCAAATGGTCATTTGCCCATTACGCTGGATGATCAAAAAAGGCTGATTCTGGTGACGGTCCATCGTCGGGAAAATTTTGGAGAACCCATGCACGAGATTTGCCGTGCTTTAAAAGACTTGGTGGATGCGGATCCCACGGTGGAGATGGTAATTCCGGTGCATCCCAACCCCAACGTGCGAACCATTGTGCATCAAACGCTGGGTAACTCCGGCAGAATCCATTTGATTGAGCCACTGGATTACGAACCTTTTTGCCGCCTGATGGAGCGGGCCAGCATTATTTTGACCGATTCTGGCGGCATTCAGGAAGAAGCGCCCTCTTTGCGCAAGCCAGTTTTGGTGTTGCGAGATGAGACAGAGCGCCCTGAAGCGGTGGAAATGGGTACGGTGCGCTTAATTGGCCCTCACTACGACCGCATTTTATCGGAAACCAGACGGTTGCTGGATGATACAACGGCTTATGCCTCCATGTCTCAAGCCACAAACCCTTACGGAGATGGAAAAGCCTCGGCGCGCATTTTAGATGCTTTACGAACGTTTCATAAGAATCCGGCACTTTTCCGGTAAACTCTTTTCAAATCCCTCTCTAATTTAAAAGGTAATTATTATGAATGGTTTGAACCGTTTTAAAAAATCTCTCGCTTTAGTGGCCTGCGCCCTGATTTTGCCATTGGCCGCTTTTGCCAAGACCCCTGATAGCACCTATGGCTATGTCTCCAGCGTGTTTGAAAAGCTTCAGGCCCACTGGGAAGAGCAGGTCTATGCCAACCAGCTTACTGACAACACCCTCACCTTTGTTGTGAATGAGGATGGCACGTTGCACAGTAGCGGACTTGATGTGGGTGCCGACACCGATTCCGGTCGGGCCATGCTGGCTTACCTGAACAAGAACGCCCCTTTTGGCGCCTTTCCTGCCGGTTTGGAAGGCCGTCAGGTTCAGTTTAACTTTAAGCTGTCCCCTGGCAGCATGCGGATGGTCAGCTATCAGTTGATGCCCACGTCCAGTAAAGACTCGGTGCTGGCGTTCGCCACCCCGGTTTCTAACCAGCCCCAGCCGGTTTCCCTGTTTTACACACGGGTGGGCGCTCCCGGTAGAGTGTGGGAAAACACCGCCAAACCCGGTAACAGCGAAGAGACCATGACCAATTATGTGGAGCAGGTTCGCCAGCAGGTCAAAAACAACTGGAAGCTCCCTCAGGATTATGTGTTTCAGCGCACCATCGCCGTGTTAATGATTGATCGGGATGGCACCTTGTTAAGCGCCAGCCTCAAGCAGTCTTCCGGGGATGCCACTGTAGATAAAGCGGCTTTAAACGCCATTATCACCGCCGGAAAGTTTCCCGAGGCCCCGGCCAATGTGCCTTCCTTGCCGGTAACCATTGACTATGTCTTTGAGCCGGTTCTGTCCAGCGCGGAGCTGTAGGAGCCACCCTTCTTTTTGTTTGGGTTGAAAATGGGAAGGTTTTTTATAAAAGCCTTCCCATTCCCTGTTTGATAAGGGCCCTAGCTGGCTTGGTTTTGCGCGGTTTTTTATGTTCGACATAATGCTTTAAATCCAGTAAGCAATCTTCAATCAAAGAATCACCCTGATTCAGTATGTCTAAAATCAGTTGCGTGGATTTGCCTGCCTTGATAGATGCGCAGTCCCAAAAAGAAACCTGGAACTCAATTAAGGTGTTTTGGTTCATTTCATCGGCCGAAAACAGAACGGACGTTTGAATGGCGATGTCATCGGGATCGGTGGAAACCCTGCAATAAAAGAGATTGGGAATGTCTAAAATAATTTTACTCTCGGTTTCATAGAGTTTTCCGCCGGGTCCAGCAAAGAGCCAGCGGTTAATTTGTTCAGCTGGAATAAAATATTTGGATAAATTCAAGGCTTTGGCATAAGTGGCGTCAATCGTTTTGATTTCATGTTCTACCCCTAGTACTCGGCGCATAAAAGTTGGAAATCGGGTGTAGTGGATCCATGCCTGATAGCAGGATTCTACCGGCGCCTGGATGTTTATTTTGTGTTTGATGTTTCGAATCCCTTCTGCTGAATGAGAGCGCGTCATTCTCCCTCCTTTCGCAATGTTTGTTTTTAAACATTGCGAAAGCATTATAACCGCAGATGGCTTTAAAAAAAACTGCCGCATGGGCATAAAATGACCAGTGCGGCGGCTTATTTTTAAAAATATATTTTTTAAGCGGGGGCTGCTTCTTCTTCCACTTGCTTGCTAAAGCCACAGCCTTTTTCGGGGCAAGCGTGAAAGGTGCCTTTTTTCAATACTTTTTCAGTCAGCAGACTGCTGCAATCCGGGCATTTTTCGCCCAAAGGCTTGTTCCAGAATGCCTGATCGCAGTCCGGGTAGCGGTTGCAACCGTAAAAAATCTTGCCCCTGCGAGATTTTTTGGCCACCACTTCGCCCTGATTACACTTGGGGCAGGTGATGCCGGTTTTTTGCTCAAACGATTTGGCGGCCCCGCAGCCTTCGGCCTGACATTTTAAATACTCGCCAAAGCGGCCATGCTTAATCAGCATATCGCCGCCGCACTTTTCGCATTTTTCGTCGCTGGGCTGGTCTTCGGGCAGGGCTTTTTGATCTTTGGACAATGGGCGGGTGTACTTGCATTCCGGGTATCCGGTGCAGCCCATAAACTGGCTACCCCACCGGCTGGTCTTCAGAGACATGGGCTTTTCACAATCCGGGCAGCTTTCGCCTTCCAGCAGAATCACCACTTTTTCCATCTCATCCGAAGCTTTTTTGAGGGTGGCTTCAAAGGGTCCGTAAAAATCCTTGATCACGCCTTGCCAGGAGGTGGTGTCATCCTCAATGTCATCCAGTCGGCTTTCCAGCGCGGCGGTGAAGTTGACATCAACAATGTCATGGAAGTGCTTAACCAGTACCTGATTCACGGCCTTGCCCAACGGGGTGGGTTTGAGGGCCTTGTTCTCCATAAACACATAGCCCCGGTCCTGCACGGTGGCAATGGTGGGGGCATAAGTACTGGGTCGTCCAATGCCCAGTTCTTCCAGCGTTTTTACCAGGCTGGCTTCATTAAAGCGAGGTGGTGGCTCGGTAAAGTGCTGTTTAGGCTCTACTTTGGCCATGGCCAGCTTGTCGCCTTTTTCCACGTCCAGCAGGGCGGAAGCAACCACTTCCTCGTCTTCATCCGCCTGATAGACGGCCATATAGCCTTTAAAAATGACTTTGCTGTCTGAGCCACGCAAGGTCAGGTTTTTGCAGGCCACTTCCACGGTTTTGGTGCGAATTTGGGCGGCTTCCATTTGAGAGGCCATAAAACGGTTCCAGATGATGCCGTAAATACGGGCCTGCTCATCGTTAAGGGCATGTTTTACCGAATCCGGTGTCTTGTCTACATAGGTGGGTCGAATCGCTTCGTGGGCGTCCTGTACGTTTTTCTTGCTCTTTTTGCTGTAGTCGTTCGGTTCAGCGGGGTAAAACTCTTTGCCGTACTGTTTAACGATGAATTCCTTGGCCGCGTCTCTGGCCTCATCGGCCACCCGTGTGCTGTCGGTTCTCATGTAGGTAATCAAACCTTCCGGTCCGTTCCCCAAATCAATACCTTCATACAGCTTTTGGGCGATTTGCATGGTTTTTTTAACCGAATAACCAAATCGGG
Organism: Vampirovibrio sp.; assembly: GCF_041737375.1. Lineage (NCBI taxonomy): Bacteria > Bacillati > Candidatus Melainabacteria > Vampirovibriophyceae > Vampirovibrionales > Vampirovibrionaceae > Vampirovibrio > Vampirovibrio sp. The sequence goes on along the minus strand of NZ_JBGSRV010000010.1, from coordinate 118,588 downwards.
TGCTGGCTTCCCGTTGCAGGGTACTGGTAATAAAGGGCGGCTGCGCTTTACGCCGGGACTCACGAGAGTTGACCGCCGAAACCTCATGCGGGTTGCTTTCCAGGGTTTTAACCAGCGCCTGGGCGGCCTTTTCATCGGGAATGTCCGCTTTTTCCCCGTCCACTTTAACCAGATTGGCCACCATGTGATGGCTGTCTTTGGCGCTTTTTTTCAATTCGGTGGCAATGGTCCAGTATTCAACCGGTACAAAGGCCAGCACTTCTTCTTCCCGTTCACAAATCAAACGAACGCAAACGCTTTGCACCCGACCTGCCGATAGGCCCTTGCTTACTTTTTTCCAAAGCAAGGGGCTGAGTTTATAACCCACCAGTCTATCCAGCACCCGGCGGGCCTGTTGGGCATTCACCCGAGGATAGTTGATTTCCCGAGGGTTTTGAATGGCTTCCAGAATGGCGTTTTTGGTAATCTCGTGAAACTCGATACGATGGACTTTGGCCTTGGGGTTATCCAGCAACATGGATACATGCCAGGCAATGGCTTCTCCTTCACGGTCAGGGTCAGCCGCCAGGTAGATGGTGTCACTTTTTCGTGCGGCTTCCTGAAGCTCCTCAACCAGATTGGCTTTGGCTGCTAGTACTTCATACATGGGTTCAAAATTGTGTTCAATATCCACGCCCAGCTTTTTTTCTGGCAAATCTCGAATATGACCCACGCTGGCTTTGATCTGAAACTTGGCACCCAAAATCTTTTTAAGCGTTTTGGCTTTGGCTGGAGATTCCACAATGACCAACGAGCGTCCGTTACCGCTCCCACTTTCGTCCTCTTCATCCAATACCGTATTTTTACCTGCTTTTTTAGGGCTGGCTTTGGTGGTGGTTTTTTTAGGGGCGGCCTTGGCCGTGGTTTTAGTTGCTGCCTTTGTGGAAGCTGCCTTGGCGGTGGTTTTGGTGGTGGATTTTGTGGAAGCTGCCTTGGCCGTGGTTTTTTTGGCTGTGGTTTTGGCGGTGGGTGTTGTGGAAGCTTTTGGCATGGGGTCAGGGTACCGATCTCAGTTTTGACAGACAGACTCGTAAAGTACCCACCTTATATGGGAATAAGACGGTGTCTGTCATATTAAAGGGATTCACGGATAAAATGCAATAGGGTCATCTTTTAATGCCGCGTTGAAACTTTGGGTGGGATAGCGGCGTTATTGAACAGACGTTTCTTAAAAGACTGCCCAACGGTATAATGTAACCAAAGCTTCATATTTATGTTATGAATAAAAGCGCGATGTCCCTAAAATAAGCATGCTTCATGCCTGAAGCGTCTTATGGGAGGTAAGCGTAAAGAAAAGGAAAGTTATCCAGAACTCCGCCGGTCGCGCCATCTTTCAGCTTTTTGGCCTATATTTTGATGGTAGCGCTTGGGTGTTCTCGTCCCGATACCCTGTAGGTACAACAATAGATGCGTTATAAAGACGTTACAGAGATGTTAGAGGAGAGGCGGGTTCGCCTCGTAACCCATATGCATAGAGAGGTAGAGATGACCCAATTTAAGCGGAACGCATTTGCCAAAACGGTACTGTGTGCCAATTTGGCCCTGAGCCTGGTTTTGGCCCCCGCCGTGGCCTTGGCGGATGGCACCCTGCAACTGAAGCCCCTGCAAGACACCAATGTTTATAACAATGGCGCTTACGGCAATACCAACAATGCTTATGGCAACACTGGTAACGCTTACGGCAATGCGGGCTACAACAATGCCAACAATGGTGGCGGCTACGGAACCGATTATTACAACAGCTATAGTTACGATAACACCGTTTTGAAAGGCCGCTTGGCCTCGGTTCCCAAAGGAACCCTGCTCACCATTCATACCGATCAGCCCATTACCACCTATGCGGCGCACATGGGCGATCCCATTACCGCCACCCTGGAGAATGATGTTTACGTGAACGATGCGGTGGCCATTCCTGCCGGTAGTCAGGTGTTGGGTCAGGTGGCCAACGTCAATAGCGCTTCTCATCTGGGCAAGCATGGCGATATTGATGTTCGCTTTGACAGTATTAAATTGCCCGATGGCCGGGTGATGGCTATTAACGCCCATATCGTGACCAAAGATCAGACTGGCGTGCTGAAAGGCGACACCTACGCAATGGACATCGCCAAAGGCGTAGGCATTGCCGCTGGCGCTACCGGCGTGGGCACCCTGATGGGCACCGCTGCCGGTGGTTTGCTGGGTAGCGTTGGCACTGGTGCCTTGTTTGGCCTTGGGGTTGGCGCCTTGGGCGGTATGGGTTACGCTTTGGCCCGCAAAGGCAAAGAAGTGGTTGTTCCTGCCGGTTCCCGCCTCAGCGTGATGGTGGACACCCCGGTTACGGTTAATAACTAGAACTTTCCTTTTCCCTCTGAAACACAACACACTCAGAAGCTTAAAAGCCCGGTGCAAATCGGGCTTTTAAGTGTTTGATAGGGGGCAAACCTACTTGAAAAGCACTTTGGGCTGAACCTGTTCAATGAGTCGATCAATGCGCTTTTTATCCAGTCCGGGTAGTTTGCTGTAAAAATCCTGAATATCCACAAACGGCCGATTTCGCATCACCTTCAGGGCGATATCCTCATCAAACCCCGGTAAAATTTTTAACTGGTTTAATCCCCCCTGATTGATGTTGATTTTAGCGGGTAGCGCTATTTTTTGCCGTAAATCATCCGCAAAAGCAACCTCGGGGGGAATATAAGGCTCCCAATAAGTGGCGGCCCAAGCGCCGGGTGCCACCCATGTAATGCCTGTCAGCAAAATCCCTGCGAAAAGCACAAGTGGCATTGGCCTCACTCGTTTAGCGCCCAATTTTGAATTGTTGATCTTTAATTTCAACCGAACCTCAGTATTGATTGCTTGTCGCAGGGCACAAACGAATTGAATCCACCAAACCATACTGCGACTAAACCCCCTGAACAATTCCGACCTCAGTCAAGTTTGCAAATTGTTACAAACCGGGTGTTTTGGCTCAAGTTTTTGGGTTGATCTGCGATATAAAGTATATAAATAAGAGCCTCTCTAGAGCGTTCTTATTTCCCCAACCTCCTCCCCCAAGTCATGCTACCGCGATAATCGGTAGCTTTCTTTTTATAGGGGAGGTTTAAAAAGGGGGCTTTGCCCCCTTAAACCCCCACTGGAGGGGGGACAGAGTTCAGCGCAAGCGCTGTCCCCCCTCCAGACCTCCCCATGCAAGGGGTGGGGTTTTTTTATGGGGTGGGGTTAAGGGCGGGCTTTGCCCGCTGGAAGGGGGTGGGGATTTTTTGGGTGGTGGTGGGTGGTTTTATTGGGGGCGTAAGGCTATTTTTTGGGGTGTGAAGAGTTTTTTTGTGGGTGTGTGGGTGTGGCTGCTGAGGTAAGCGTTGATCGTGAGTTGCGCTGGCTCGAAAGCGCTCAACGTGATGGTAGGCTGCGCTGGCGCGAATGCGCTCAGGGCAATCCCGTATGTAATGTCGGAGCGAGGGGGTCAAGGGGGGCGTCGGCGATATGTCCATATCGACGCCCCCCTTGTAGGGGATATAAAGGGGACAAAGTCCCCTTTAAGATAATTACTTCCTCTTGTATAGCAATATCTCCATAAGTCTACTTCGGCTCTCATTCAAATGGGGGAACTTGGGATAGACGAGTTGTATGCACCTCAAAGATCGGTATAATAAATAGTTAACGAGGTTCAACCTAAGTGCTGAATGCACTGTTCATAAACCAGAGCATTTGTTAGACCAGATAAGTAGGGTAACGGGGAACGCTATGCAATTGATCAAGGCGCTGGCCGCCTTTTATCAAACCTTGTTTTATCGCGATTGCGATCACAAGCGAGTGCAAGCCCGCAAAGGCGAGCCTGCGGGCGCTACCTTTTGCCCGGATTGCGGTTATAACGTTCAGGTAATGTGGACCCTGTGCCGCTGCCGAAACTGTGGCTCCAAACGGCACCCCAAACTAAACGTTGATGGCCGGGTTTCCGCCTTGTACAAATATTGCCAGCATTGTGGCCAAGCGGATTACCAAATCATCAAAAAAGATAAAATTAACATCCACGAGATGGGCTACGCCATCTTGACCAAAGAAATTAACTACGCCGAAGAACGCCTGTTTAAAACCAAACCCTCCCATAACCCCTTTGAGGCTGTGAGAGGGTTGGATATTGTAGAAGGTGAGATTCTGCGCAGTGAGCAGTCTTATCTCGGCAAAGGGCAGGCCCGAACCTGAGCGCTAGAAAACACTCTGGCCGCTTTGACTGACCGCAATGCTGTAAAGTCCTCGTTCCAGCAATTGCAGAACAAAGAACAACAGCATGGGAGAAAAATCAATGCCGCCAATGGTGGGTATCAGCCTGCTAAAAGGGGCTAAGACCGGATCGGTGATATCCCGGATGAACTTGAACGGTTGATTGTACCAGTTGATATTGGGCAGCCAGGTCAGCAAAATCCGGCCCAGCAGTATCAACCGGTAAAAGCCGATCAGTTTAATCAGGATCAATAAAGCTTCGGTCATAGCGGTATCCTTTAACCGTGACGGGACGAATCGAGAATATTGGCGAACTCAGGCGCTTTATCCGCAGAAGGCATCAGCTCAATCAACTTGAACAACAAACGGCGTAACTTCACGTTGTTCTCGGTGAATACTTCAATTACTTCCACGTGGCTAACCGGGGGAGCCCCTTCCACGCCTGTATCGTAGTCGGTAATCAGGGAAATGTTCAACGGATCCATTTCCATTTCTTTCACCAGATGCGCTTCGGGGTACTGGGTCATGTTAATCACTTCCCAGCCCTGATCCCGGAACCACTTGGATTCGGAACGGGTGCTGAAACGAGGGCCCTGAATGACCACAATGGTGCCTTTGTCATGGTAAGGAATGTCGCACTCTTTAGCGGCCTGAACAGCCAGCTTCCGCAGCTCTTCGGAATATGGATCGGCGGCGCTGACGTGGGTGGTGATAGGGCCGTCAAAAAAGGTGTCTTCACGGCCATTGGTGCGGTCTACATACTGATCGCAAAATACGAACTCACCGGGTTTAATGTGTTTTTGCAAACTGCCAGCGGCGCAAGGGCAAATAACCCGCTTGATGCCCAAAGCTTTAAAAGCCCACACGTTGGCCCGGTAGTTAATTTTATGAGGGGGCAGGGAGTGATCCCGGCCATGGCGAGGCATGAAAGCAACTCGCTTGCCGCCGACCGTTCCAATAGTAATGGTAGCGCTGGGTGAGCCATAAGGGGTTTCCACCTTGACTTCAACGGCGTCCTCAATGAAATTGTAAAAGCCGGAACCGCCGAAAACGCCGATTTCCGCCTGATGCTCCAGTTTGTCGGTGAAAGTAAAGGCAGGCATTGTAATACTCCATCATCAGCCCAAGGCTGTTAAATTGACGGGTTCATCGTAGGGGAAATAACGCCGGAATGCAAATCGCTGAGGTTCATTACCCAAGAGAAGAAATAAAAAAGCGACGCCGGTATTGGAGGTAATCAGAACGATGGCGTCGCTATAAATGATAATTATTCTCAACTGATAGGATTAGAATATCCTATTTGAGAATCATTTGCAACTAGATTTTTTTGATTCAAAAACAAGCTTGGCAAGATGGAGCCATTTAGGCTGCTCCGCCTCTGTTTGTGGAGGAATGGCCAAAGCTTTGATAGGGTTCATCCATACTGCTGATTTTTTAATCAATATTCCTATTAAAACAAGATTTCGAGCGAAAATAGTTATAAAGAAAGTGCTTGGCATTTTGAAAAAGGTTGGGTTATACTCCAACTCACATAGAAAAACACATTCCTCAGTAGCTCAATGGCAGAGCATGCGGCTGTTAACCGCAGGGTTGTTGGTTCGAGTCCGACCTGGGGAGTTTTTCATTTCTTCTTTTTTTCGCGGGAATCAGTGGGTTTGAATTTTAAAAAAAACGGAAATAAATTCAAAGAAAAAAGCTGAAAACGGTAAAAAAAGAAGGCTTAAAAAAGTGGGGAATCAGGCTTAGAAAATAGCGTGAGGAAAATAGGAACGTGCCGCAAGGATGGCAGGTTTTTTTCGCTGGGTTTGGGTTACATTGGTGAATGCCCACATTGTAAAGGAGCGTTGTATTATGCCACCTAAACTGCCCACGTTACTGTTGTTATTAACCTTGGTGGGTTTTACCACCGGTTGCATGAAGCAGCGCATGGAAAGTGACTCAATGACCAAGCCACCCGGCAGGAGCGCTGATGGGGCCCGCCCGGAACAACCGGCAGAACCCCCGATAGAACTGCGAGAAAAAGCGGTGAAAGCCCCGCCAGTATCCGCCACCCCACTGAATGCCGATCCCCGATGGTTCGCCTGCCAGAAAGAATCGGATTGCATTGTGGTAAAAGGCCCTTGTGGTGAGCCTCAAGCCTTAAACGCCGGGTTTCAATCCCCGTTTGCCAATTACCGCCAGCGTTTGGAAAAAGCCATTGAGTGCCTGGGAGAAGCCAAAATGCCATTGCGCCAGCCGGTGTACTGCATCAAGCATCGCTGCGCCTTAAAGCCGGATTAGCCTGATTTTTAAATTTTCTTAAATCCAGCGTTTGCGCTTAAAGTAGGCCAGCATGCCGGTTGCGGTTAGCAGCATGATCATCCAAACGGCTGGATATCCCCAGGGCTGGTTCAGCTCCGGCATCACTTTAAAGTTCATGCCATACACCCCCACAATAAAGGTGAGGGGAATAAACAGGCTGGACATAATGGTCAGCACCTTCATCACGTCATTCATGCGGTAGCTCAGCACAGACAGGTATAAATCCTGAAGGCCGCTTAGCAAGTCCCGATAAGATTCCAGCGTATCCATGACCTGAATGGTGTGATCATACAAATCCCGCAAGTAAGGGTGAACCGCCGGGGTGATGATCTCGGTGTCGGCCTGTTGCAGGCCGTTGAGGATTTCTCGCACTGGCCAGATGTTTTTTCGTAAAAAAATCAGTTCCCGCTTCAGTCGGTGTAAATTTTGCAGAATGTTGGGTGGTTGCGCTTCTGAAAGGCTGTCTTCCAGCGTTTCAAGTCGCTCTCCCACTTCCTCCAGCACACTAAAGTAGCTGTCTATAATGGTATCCAGCAGCATGTGGGTTAGGTAACCTACGCCCAGGCTGCGGAGCCTTCGACTGTTTAAGCGCAGCCTGTTTTTGACTTCATCAAATTGAGGGTCCGCATCTTCCAGAAAGGTAATGACAAAATGGGGACCCATCACAATACTGACCTGCTCTGTGGCGATTTCTTCCTGTGCGGCTTTGAATTGAAAGGTTTTAAGAATGATGTAGGTGTGAGTATCCAGTGTTTCGGCCTTGGGGCGTTGTTCGGTATTTAAAATATCTTCTAGCAACAGGCCGTTTAACTGGAAGGCCTCTCCAAATTCGGCCAGCAGGGCCTCATTGTGCAGGCCCTCCACGTTAATCCAGGTGAGAGCTGGTGCGGGCCTGAGGGGCAAAATGTCGGGCAGTGCGTAACCTTCTTGCTCTTGCGGGGTTTCTCCCTCAAAAATCATGCTGGTAATCCGGGGAGGGTGGCTGGCGGCTTGCTTTTGAGAGGTTCCCACATAAACCAGACTGCCGGGTGCCAAGCCCTTTTTACGGGCCCGATTGGGCAAATGCTTTCGAATGCCTACACGGGAGGACATAAGGCTCCTTAATGAAAACGGGTAAGCCATTCATTATAGGGGGTTGGAGGGGTAAAAAGGGATTTGCTCCCTCTTCATTTTTTCCAAAAATTTTCCAAAAAAAAGGCCAGGTGTTAAAACCTGGCAATTCAAGTGGGTTTCATATAAGTAGTGAGGGGAAAAATTAAAATCTGAGGGGTTGAAAATTCGGTCGAGTCACAAAACCCGTCCGATTTCCTTAATACTTACGATAGTTAGTAGTATAGATAAGGGGCTAAGTATTGGCAACCTAACTCTAGTTAGTAATACTTTTTTGAAACATTTTGTTACAAATGAGGCGGGACTGAGTATTGCCCAAAAACGGTCTGTCCTGCGGGTAAAAACCGCTGAGAGGCGCTTTTTGAGTGCTGCCAAAAAACGTGGTACTTATCCTAGTGGGTTTCGATAGGCATCCCGCAGGATAAAAAAGCCCCATAAAATAGTGGCCCCGCCAATCAGCAGCGCGGAAAAATAGACATCCATTATATCAAACCCTCCCGTTCCCACTTTCCAGCATAGCTTACGCTGCCCGCTTCGCCTATTCCCGCTTTGGGCAATGTAAAAGCGCTGCCTTACTGCTGTTTTTGCCGTGCTTGGGCCGTTTTTTCTCACTGGGCTTACTGTTGAGGGAGGCTGGGCTTGCATTGAATGTCTCGCTGATTTTTGTTACCTTTAAAGCAGGGAACCTCTCGTGCTTTGTGCATGGGCGTAACCTGCCAAGGCTTTTCCCGCTTGGCGCACACCGTACATTAACCCTAAGGGGACCGAGGCTGTATGACCGTTTTGAGGGAAGCATCCATTATCTGCGTGGGCGAAGCGCTGATTGACTGGGTCTGTCTGGATCGCACCTTAGACCTCAGCGAGGCCCAAAACTTTGTGAAGGCTCCCGGTGGCGCTGCGGCCAATGTGGCCGTAGGCTTGGCCCGTTTGGGCTGCCCTGTGTCCTTTCTGGGCGGTTTTGCCGATGATCTGTTTGGGCGCTGGTTGCATTCGCATCTCACGGCGCTGGGGGTGGATCTGCAATTATCTCCTGTTTTTGAGCAAGCCAATACCCGGCAAGCTTATGTGTTAACGGATGAAAACGGGGATCGGGTTTTAAAAGGCTTTACCCAAACCGCTTGCGCCGATACCCTGTTGCGATCCTCCGCCCTGAACCCGGATTCTCTTTCCGGGGCGGCCATTCTTTATTGGGGATCGGTCATTCAGTCCGACCCGGATTGCGCTGCGGCTTTGTTGAATTATGTGGATCAGGCTTCTCCCTTTACGCTGAAGGTATATGATCCCAATTACCGAGCCGTGCTTTGGCCTTCGCCTCAGCAGGCTAAAGCGGCCATGGCGGAAAGCTTTAAGCGGGCGCATGTGGTGAAGCTGAGCGATGACGAGGTGCGGTTCCTGAAAGGCACTGGCCCTTATGAGGCCGCGGCCCGTGAGCTGATGGCCGAATATGACATACCAATGCTGGTGGTCACGCTGGGTGAGGCAGGCTCTTGGTACCTGACGGCTCAGGCATCGGCCCATGTGCCGCCCCTTGCGGTGCAGGCCGTGGAAATGACCGGCGCTGGCGATGGCTTTGTGGCGGGCCTGCTTCGTGGCTTGTATAGCCTCATGCCGGATGCCGCCGATCCGGTTTCGTTGTTTGAGAACTTGCAGCCGGATCAATTAAAATACCTGTTGTTCGAGGCCAATGCGGTGGGCGCTTTGGCTACTACCAAGCCGGGGGCAATGTCCTCCTTGCCCACTTGGGCTGAACTCGATGCTTTTTTAAAGGCATCGGCCCTGAAACCCGTTTAGACGCTCCTTTTTTAATGGATGGATGCAACCACAATGTGTGAGGTGGAATGACCAATGGCCGTAATTGCTTTACCCCTTGAAACAGCCCCTTCAGAACAGGACAAACACCTGTCTCTGTTGCAGTTGTTTAACTTAAGCGCTGGTATTATTGGGTTGCAATTCGCTTGGAGCATGCAAATCGCCCTGTCTTCCCGCATTTTAGAGCCATTGGGGGCCAACCCGTTTATTTTTGGCCTGATTTGGTGCGCCGGTCCCATTACCGGATTGCTGATTCAGCCGTTGGTGGGTGCCTGGTCCGATCGCACCTGGACCCGGCTGGGTCGTCGTCGGCCATTTGTGTTGGCAGGCGCGTTGCTGGGGGCGCTGGCCATTTTTGCCTTTCCCTTTTCTACCACCCTGTGGGTGGCCGCTTTGCTCACCTGGGTGATTGATGCTTGCCTAAACACCGCCCAAGGCCCTTACCGGGCTTTGGTTCCCGACAACGCCCCACCGGAGCAGCATGCGGTGGCCAATTCCTTTATTAACTTTGCCTTTGGGGCGGGATCGGTCATCGCTTTGGGGGTGGCTCCCTTGCTGAAGATGTATAACATCCCCATGAGCGTGGAGCAGCAATATGTGCTGGCCTCCATCGCCTTGGTGTTGACCATTGCCTATGCCTCGTTGTCCATTCAGGAGGTGAAGCCCGCGTTTTTAACCCGCTCCACTGTCGGTAAGGCACCCCGAAAAAATGGTGTTTTCGATGCCATTCGCCGGTTTTCGGCGGCTCACCCTGAAATTCACAAGCTGTGCGGGGTGCAGTTTATTACTTGGGTGGGCCTCATGTGTATGTACATTTACCTCACCCCGTTTGTGGTGCATCACGTTTATGGCTTGCCGGATATGTCCACGGCCCGCTACAAAAGCCTGGAGCAGGATTGGCAGCTGGTGGCTCCCATTCGCCAAAACCTGACCACCGATGCTTTGATGGTATCGGGCGCTGAAGCCGCTTACGGGGCCCGCAAAGCAAGGCTCGGCTTATCAGATGTCGCTGGCCGGGAGCAAGCGGTGATGACCATTTTAGGGGCCTTGGCGGTAGATCCAGCGGTGTGGTCTGAAAAACAGGCCCCTGCGCTTCGGGCGGTTCAAAACCCCGCCCACCGTTTGGCGTTGGCCGAAGCGGCCTTGATGATGCCTGACGTGAGTGCCCCGGAAATTCAGCAGCCCATCGCCGTTTTGGATAAAGCCCCTTTGGCCCAACAATTGGCACATTTGCAATACCTGAAAGGATTGGAGACAGAGGCGGTCAATACGGCCCAACTGGCGCTGGTGGCCTACAATTTTGTGGCCTTGTTGCTAACCATTCCCATGGGGTTTTTGTGCGCCCGTTTTGGGAAAAAGCGGTTGTATAGCTTGAGTTTACTGGTTTATTCTGTGGCTACCGCCTTTGCGTTCTGGATTCATGCCCCTTGGCAGGTGATTGCCATGATGGCCGTGGCCGGGGTGGGCGGGGCCACCATTTTGTCTCTGCCCTTTGCCATGTTGTGTGAGTATTTGAGCGAAGGGGACGAAGGAACCACGCTGGGTATTTTTAACGTATTTATCTGCGCCCCGCAATTAATTTCCGCATTGGGCATTGGCAAGCTGATTGAAATGAGTCCGATGCTGACCGCATTGGGAGTGACTCATCAGTGGTGGATCGCCTTTGCCACCGCTTCGCTTTTTGTGTTTCTTTCCATGCTGGCTCTGCAATACTTTAAAGAACGCTATCCCGGTCGGTCCAGCGCTGCGGTGTCATTGGGACACTAAGCGTTTTGCGGGATGCCTTGCCCAAAAAGCTCGTTAGCAACAGTTTTCAATGTTTCGTTTTTTTGATATATATACTGCGTTCATAAAGCTCATTTAAATTACATCCGATTTTTTAATTCGCTAAATTCTTTTAAAAAAAGAGGGCTTTTCATCCTGTCTCAAGGGGCTTGAGAGCAACGTTTCATCCGATTGGGACTATTTCCTTATTTTACTGAAATCAGGTTTGGAGCACGGTTTATGCCGAAGGGTATAAATACGAAAAACATAAAAAACTTATTAACCTGGCTGGGCAAGGATGAAGACGCCTTTTTACCCATTGCTTTAATGTGCGTGGCCAACGGCACTTTAAAGCCGCTGATTACCCTGTCTAACCCCAAGGAAAAACCGGATCGCAAAATTTATGCGGCCAAGCGTGAGTTTTTAAACGAAATGGTGGCCCTACCGGTTTGTTTCGCTTTTGCCAAAGGCTTTGGGGCGGCTGGTGTGGCTTTAATTAAGCCTGCCCTCAAGGGCTTAGCCCCAGAGGTTGCCCAACAGAAGTTAAACCTGTTAAAAACCACGGTGTTTTCGGCCATGGGGGTTATTTCCGCCAATTTTGCGGTGCCCAGTTTGGCCAATGCCCTGTTTCATCCGCTGGATCGCTGGTCGGCCCCCTTGCTCAAGAAGTTTCAAAAAAACATGCAGCCACTCTCCACCCCGCCCACCGCAAACTCTGATGAGGCGAAACCGCTGCCTGTTCAGCCCCACATTTCGGTTCAACCCAACGCTGCTTTTCAACCCGCCTTTGGCCAGCGGATTCCTCCGCTTTTGGCGAATGGCGCCTATTCCAGCCATTCACTAGCCCGCTTTAACCCTTTATCGGGCTATGGAGGGCTGCCTCGATGAGTCCGGTTCAAGCTTTGAGAAATGCCTTGCTGAGTGAGTCCGTGGAAAAAGTGGTGAGCCGCCCCGGTTTTATGAAATGGGCTATTGCCGGTTTTATTGGGGTAAACATGGTCACTCGCCCCTTGTTTGTGATGCTGGATCGGGAAACCCCCCGCAAAGACCGGGCCTTTTCCGCCGAGCGTCTGGCGTTTCAGGAAATGCTATCGCTGGGATGTCATTTGGGCATTGCCAGTAGTTTTGAACGACTGGGAGCTTGGTTGGGTGGCAAGCTGTACGCCAATCCCCCGGCCGGTGAAAGCAATCCGTTTATTTTAAAGTTAAAGTCGGGCCAAACCTTTGATTTGGCCAAGGGGAGCGCCAAGTTTCCCAATGGCTGGAGCGATGCCCTGAAGCAAAAAGCCCACATTGAGCAAGAGATGAAGCGGGTGGTGAACGATCCGGCGGCTTTGGCCCGCTTGCTGCCTCACAAGGTGGAAATTCCCGCTGCGGTGTCTGGCTCCATGCGGGCGGGTAGTATTGCTGGTACGGTGTTAGCGCTGGGGGTGGTTGCCCCTTGGTTAAATAATTTAATGTTGCCCGTGTTTATAAAAGGGGTGGATGCGGTGTTGGGCAAGGCGACCCACGGGCGTATTCGCTTAAGCCCGGATGAGCCTTCCGAGCAGGCCCTTCCCGCTAACGGCAATGCGGTGAATCCGTCTCCACCAGCGGTTCTCCCGATCACGTTCGCTTCTCAGTCAGGCGTTCAAACCGGGCTTTTGATGCCGCCCAGAGGGTTGCCTAGCCCCTATCAGTCCGCTTTTTCCGGCCCATCACCAATGGCCCGGTTGTAGGGTTCGCCAAAAAGCATCGGGGCTTGCCCATCACCCCACGCAAGTCGGGTTTAAATGGCGGTGCAATCCACGCCGCTGGTTTTTAAATCGCTCAGCTGTTGGCCTGGGCCATAATGACGAATTACAAACGAGGCGGCGTTGGGCTCAATGAACTTGTCCACCCGAACGGTTTCCGCCACGGTTTGTTCGCCGTCGGTTACGCTCACCGTCAGTTGTCCGGTGCAGCGGTAGCGGTAAGGCGAACCATTCGAAACCCGGACGGAAGGGGCGGCTTGACTGGGGTCGGCGCACAAGGCACCTTCTTTACATTTTTTTTGCTTTTTAACGTACACAAAAAAGCGCAAATACGGATCATAGTTGGCAAACGCCTGCACAGAACCAAAGGCCAGTAAGAGCAAGGCCGCTAGCCCGATAGTGACATTTTTCAAAACGGAGTCTCCTCGGTTGGGTGTTGGTAGTTTCCATTATAGATAACCTAGCGCTTTTTTGAACCATCAGGCATGGGTGAAAGGGCAGAGATGCCTTTAGGGTGCGGGGTTCAGGCTTCGTTCCAGTAGAATGGCCTGCCCGTTCCGCACGTTTTCCAGCACAAACTCATGGTTGATGCTCTCTGGAAGCTCTCCCAGTCCGGGGGAACTGGCGATCACCTGCCATGTTTCGGTATTGGGTAAAAAATCGGCCAAGGCCAAGCGGGCCAGTGGCTTGCCTTCCATGTTGGCGAGCAAAAATACCTGCTTGCTTTGATCCGGGCTGGTGCGCCAGCCGTAGTACAGGGTGTTGGCGTTTACCACATCCCCCTGATCCGAAAAGAAGGCCCCGGTGTTTTTGGCCCCATTGGGCAGGATTTTGCGGTTAAAAAAGTCCAGGGTCAAATCGTTCACCGGGTTTTTTGCCAACCAGGTATTTTCTTGCCGAAAACGCCGCAAGGCCAGGTTAAAGGCGGTTTGGGCGCTGTCTTGCTGGTCGCTGTAGCGAGAGAGCAGGCACAGTTCCTTGGCCCCTTCCATAAAGGCCATTGCAAAGGCTTTCAGGGTGGGGGGTGGAATCACCCCATTGGTCAGCAACTCGGCAGGGGTCACCGCCACCAGCTCAGGATGTTGTCCCCAGGCTGAAATATCGTAACCGTTCCGTTGGGCTGCATCTTCTAATAGCAAGGCCAGCAAGTCGGTTTGGTTTTGTTCATAAAGCGATTGCAGATACAGCAGCTTTTGAGTAATGAGGCTTTCTGGAGCCTCTGTTTGGTGGGCCAGTGTGCGGGTTATAAATTTGGCGGTAAATGACAGTTTGCGGTCGGCCTCAATGGGATCTTGGGCCAGCGCCCCTTGCAGGGTTTCCACCCACGCTTTGGCCTCTGCCGAAGCTGGATGGCGCAGGGCATGGGCGTGGTTTTTCAGGGCCTCTACATCCACAAATCCGCCCAGTTCGGCGGGGTCATCAAACAAGTACAGCACCATGGTGGGATCGGTTTTGATGGTTTCGTGCAGGTTAAACAGCACATCCATAAAGGCGGGCTTTGCATGGTCTTGGCCAAGGAGTTGGATGAGTTGGCTAAGCCGCTGAAAGCCCAGCGCTTTTAATGGTTTGAATGATTCTGGCTGATTATAAAGATCCTCATTCACATACCAGGTGAGAAACCGGCTGCCTTCATCGGCCACCACTTTTACTCCGTAGCGATCATCCGTATTGCGGAAAAACAGCCAGGGGGTTCTGAACAAAGCGTTCACAAAAAACATGGGGGAACCGGGCAAAAAGCCCAGCACCAAGGCGCTTAAAGCGGGGTTATCCAAGGCGGTGTGGGCGGCGGCGGGTAAATCGGGGCCGAGTTGATCGTTGTAGAAATCATCAAAATGATGACCACTTTGAAACAGCCGTCCCGGCTTGGGGGAAACCAGCCGGTAGTAATAGCGGGCGTTATCGTGGTTGGAGTGGCCGGTAATCCAGTCCTGACCGTCCTTGAAGGTATCCTTGAAACGATCCCATTTGTTTTGGAACCACTTGAATTTACCATGCACGTTATGGGCAAAAATCAGGGAACCCCATTGCTTCACCCGGTCGTTGTCCGGTAAGGCGTGTTTCAGAATATGTTCGGTGTAGGTGGCGTTATACAGCCAGTTCATGTCGTTGGGCCACGGGCGACCGTCTTCCACGTTCATATCCAGTCGGCGGGTCAGGCTGTTGCCTTCCGCGTCGGTAATTTCCTGTTTCTGGGTCACCATTTCCCGAATAAAATCATCGTCCTGCACCCGGAAATCGGTCACCGGATCAATGGTTTTCACAAAGTCCTGACCGCCGTCTACCCGCACGCAATCAAACCCAAAGTTGATTTTTCGGCGATACATTTCCAGCAAAATGGCCCGCACCACCGCATGCCCGTAGTTCAAATCCCGCCCGTACATGTTGGCGCCCCGAAAATAGGCGCTATGCACATATTTAAGCTGGTTGGGCAGTACGGCTGGTTGCTCCGGGGTTTCCAGCAGCTTGGCCCCCTGAAAATCAGCGTGCCCCAGCACAGCGTCCAGCGAAATCTGGATGGGCCGATGGGGCATGTTGTGCAGGGTTTCCACCAATGCCAAAAACTCATGGGGCCTGCCGCTGCGTAAAATAGAGGGGTTCACCGCGCCGGTGCCGATGATGGGCGTATCATAACCCCAGTTGGAAATGTCCGGTTTTTTCAGGGTCACGGTAATGGTATTTTCACCGGGGGCTGTAATTTTAAAGAACTCGCCGCTGGGGCTGCTTTCCGATTCCCGCTCCACCGGTGGCACTTCGGGGGTCAGCTCCACGGTATCAAAGGCCACCCAGTTTTGTTCGGCGGCGGTAAAGCCAGCGTAAGGATCGTTGCCTTGGGCCAGATTATTGCGAATTTTTTCAGCCAGCGCTTGATAATGCTCGGTTAGGGCGGCCAGCGTGCCTTCCTGTGTGGCGGTTTCCGGGTGAATTTCCAGAGTAATGCCAATGTCCTTGGCCCGCATGGTGCCGTCTTCGTAGCAGTCCCGGTAATGGGTTTTGAAATATTCCAGATCGGTTCGATTCTTCAGCAGCGCCGCCATGTCATACACTTCGGCGGGGGCGTAAACCCCAAAGGGAAGTGATTGAGCCAGTGGATCCCGTAAAATCAGTGGGGTACCGTTTGGTGGGGTGTATTGTACCCAGTAAAACGCCCCTTCTTGCTGGGGGGAGCCGATGGGCAGGTGATCCACCGCGGCCAGCAGGTAATCGCCACAAGCCTGCATGGGCAGGGATATTTTAGTAAAGCTGCGCTCAGCGCAACTGCCTTTGGGCCATTGTTCTAAATTCAGGGGTTGAGCGGGCATAAACAGTTCCAGCCGAAAGTTCGGGTGCTGACTGTTCAGCGGCGCTTGTTGCAGGCCGGGTATCCAAAAGCCGAATAAAGCCTGATTTTCTCCAATTTTCCGGCTGCCCAGCAAGTTTCGGGCAATATGGCGGGCTGTGGAGAAGTCGCTTCCCCCTTGGGTTTCCAGCTGTTGAAGCCGTTGGACGTATTGGTGGGTCAGTGTTTCGTTGAGTGAGGGGGAAAGCGTAGTCAACACGAGTCAGCACTCCGGCAAACAATTAAAGGCGTCTATATTCTACCAGTAAGATGAGCAAATACATGGCAAGGCTTGTGTTATCATAAGCGACTGCTTTGAGCCGATGTGCTCATTGGGTTTCTTGTTGGGTTTAACCAGTAGTGATCTTTCGTGATCTTTAGGAGTTGGAAAGAATGCGTCTATCGCCTTCACCTGCTGCATTGGGTTTTTCAAATTCCCCCGGTTTGAGAAACCGGAACGGTGTGTTGTTTGGAAAGGCCGAACCACATCCCAAACTCTCTGAAATGGATGAGGATCTTTTGCTGGATGAGGCCCTGGATGCTTTTACACCAGCTCCTTTGCTGAATGTTCCGTTGCATGTCTTTAATGCCATCCGGCTATACACTCAAATTGGGCTGAGCCAGTCGCTGGCCGCTATCAGTGGGGTCAAGGCGGCACCCCCCGAAGATCCAGCCCAGCAGCGGGTTCAAAAAACCCGGCTGATGAAGTTTGAGGTCGCTGATGCGTTGGCGGACTGGATGGCTGTTACGCTCAGTCAAGCCAACGTCCAGTTTGCGGTGGTGGCCCGTCAGGGGGGATTGGGACTTAAAAAGCATGATGCCACGGGCATGCTGCATACCGGTATTGCCTGCTTTCACCCTGAACAAAACCAATGGAAAATTTATAACCTGGTAGAGCGGCAACTGGATAAAAAGTTAGATCCCTCGGGTAAAAAGCGGCCTTTGCAATGGCTTCGCCCCTATCCGCCAACGTGTGAAATCCGCTGGACTGATCCGGTCGATTTTTTTTATCAGCAGGGCGGGTACAAAAAAGAGGCTTTGCTGCTGATTCCGCCCCCCGGCGCTCAGGCGGGTTTAAAAGCGCTGTTTGAAAGTGGCTGGTACAAAAATCTGGCCTTTACCCCTAATTATAATTTGGTTTCCGCCCCGCACAGTAAAACCAGTTTAAATTGTAATAAGTGGACCTTATTAATGATGCTGGCCGCTGCCAAGGCGGAGGCTGATCCTGAGCGGTTGCTGGCTGATATTGGTCGAAATTACAAGCCCGGTGGCCTGAACGTGAGTTTTTGGCAGCGCCTTTTTGCGGCTTCGGATCCTCGGGTTCGGGCCAATGAGGTGCCTTGGCAGGGGCCGATTGAAACGGTGACCGTGGAAAGTTTGCTGAAGTCTGATTTATTTGAACATCACATTTTTTGCGTTGAGCCTGTGAACTCCCATAGGCCGTTATTTGGCTGGTCCCGCCTGTAAACGGCAGGCGCTTTGCCTAAAAATAACCCCTCGCCGGAGGCAAGGGGTGTAATGAATGAGCATTTGTTGAGTAGTTGAGGAAGACAGCCTATTGGATAACTTTAGTATATAGATTAAATATACTTGCTTCATCATCCATGGGATGTAGATCCGGTTTATATTGGGGTTCCTATGTTTGAATGAGTGCCTCAAACTCCCAAACTGCTATGATCAGAGTGCAAAATTGAGGGTTGCAAGCCAATGTCGGTAGAAGTCAGCTTAGGTAATCGGGTGCTGAAGCGCCTTGTTGGGCAATTAAGCCCCGGGTTGATGCTTGCGCTTGCCTTGTTGGGGTTGCTCAGCGCTTCAGCCCTTGCGGTTCAGCCCGATTTAACGCTGGAAACAGAGCCATTCTTCAAGCCGTTGGTAGATACGACCCAACATCAACCGCTTGAGGCTCAACCTTTAAAACCTTTGGAAGGTCGGGCGGAAAAGCAGGGGGAAATACCCATTAGCAATGCCTCTACCCCCATCATTACCGGCAAAGTACAAACTCTGCAACAGGCCATTGATTCCGAACGGGATGGGGTGGACTGGTATGCCTGGTATATGGCGGCTCGCACCTACATTGGAAAAACCGGCGGGTTGCGCTGTGCTTTGGGAACCCCCATTAAATTTTATCGCAGCGGAAAGATGGAAGCCCTGACCTTTGACACCGGCTGCATTGCTTCTGTGATGGGGCGACGTTTTCCCTTGCCTTCTAGCACCACGTTGGATGCCTTGATTTTACCGGTTCGGGCGGGGCAAGGCCCTCCAGCTACCCGAGATGAGATTTACTCCAGAATTAGAATGAAATCGGAGTAAGCTATAAAAACGGGGGCGAGCAATTTTGAAGAACCGTTTCTTTTAAAAGTTTTATACAATAAAGGTTGGTTCAATTGCGAAAAGTGAGTGATGGTTGATGAGCGTTTTTAAAACAGGGCTTGCCCTGAGTGCTTTGTTAATGCTGGGGCTGAGTGGCTTGCCAGCTCAGGCCAAACAGCCTGCCAACTGGTACGATTGGTACCGCAATTTACACGGGTATTTAAGTTCAGAGGGTGGTGTGCTTTGTTCGCCCGGTACTGAATTGCAGTTTCATACGGATGGAAAAATTACCGCTGTTAGCCGAGATGCCGCTTGTGTGGCTTCTTTGGCAGGCTTGAGTTATCCGCTGCCGGAAAACACTTCGGTGAGCCAACTGTCGCTGCCTATTCGCAAATATAGTGGCTGGCCGTTGTCTTCTCGGGCCTTGCAACAGTTGGTCAGCCACCAAATCAGCGCGAGTCAAAGCGATAAATCCCCTTAAATTTTATTGGGGAGCGGCTTGCTGGTGGTGGCGTGAATGCGTCCCTCCACCTGAGGAGCAATGGTCTTGGCTTGCTGAATGGCTTCTTGCACAATTTCAGAATCCGAAAGCGCCTCTTGGGGATCGTTTAATACTTTGGCGGATTTCAGCATAACGTAGTCATCCCCACCCTTCAGCACCAGATAAGCCGGTGTGGCCAGAGTGTAAGTCTTCCCCTCGTTCAGGGGCTGGCCGTTTACACTAACGCTCAGTACTCTGCTGCCGATGGGCTTAACGGGATCATAAACAAACTTGAGCCCGGACACTTGTGGAAAGCGGCCCGCCTCTTCTCCCAGACGGCTCACCCCATTTTCCAGCGCCTGTTTTAAAATTTTGCCAGAGACTTCCACCTTCAGCACCGGCCCTGCGAATTGCAGGATAGTGGACACGTCTTTTCGGGTAATAGGGCCTGCCGGGTAGATTTTGTTGGCCCGGATTGAACCCCCGTTTAAAACCGCCACGTCGGTTTTCAGTTTGGCCCGGTAGGCATCGGCTAAAAAATTGCCTAAATTGGTTTCCTGGCTGCGGTTATCGGCTTGCAGGGCGTTCAAGGGCACCGTGGTTTGACCAATGGTTTCTCCCAGTCCGGCTTCAATCTGGTTCAGGTAAGCCTGCACACTGGCCGCCACCTTGGGATCGTCGGGAATGGACTGATCCACTGGTAGCATTTGCGCATCCATGCTTTGCAGGCGATGGGTTTCAGGGTCCAGCCACAAATCGTAACGGCCCATGGTGCGGGCATCGGAGCCTACTTTGTAAATGGGGGTACCCTGCACCACCGATTGCAGCAAGGTATGCTCATGCCCGCCCATTACCATGGCTACGGCATGATTCATATTGCTGGCCACCCGCTTGTCTTCATCCAGCGTGAGGTGGGTGATGGCGATAATGACGTCCGCGCCTGCCTGCCGCATTTGGCTAACCGTGGCGCAGGCGGTGTAGGTGGGATCTTTAAATTCCACGTTGGGGCCAGCGCTGGAGGCATTTTTGGTGTCGGGGGTCAGCAACCCGAAAAAGCCGATTTTTACCCCGTTGACCGTTTTGATCACGTAGGGCAATACCGAGCCAAAGGGCTTGCCGGTGGTTTTGTCCATTACGTTAGCGCTGACCCACTGGAACCGGGATTCCTGAATGCGTTGCAATAAAATGTCATTGCCAAAGTCAAACTCATGATTGCCCAGGGTGGCCACATCCAGCCCCACCTGATTCCACAGATCGATCATCTGTTTTCCGTAAAACAGCTTGGCCCCCGGAGAAGGGGACAGGGTGTCTCCGGCTAAAATTAAAAAAGTATGAGGGTTTTCGGCCTGAATGCGCTGGCGTAAGGTGGCAATACGGGCAAACCCGCCCGGTTCAGAGGGTTTATCCGGGGCCAGTTGATATACATCGTTGAGTTGCAACAGGGTGATATGAATGGGCTGCGGGTACTGGGCCACCCCGGCTTCTGTCCAGCCCGGCAAGCTGGTGGCTAGGGCGCCAAAGCCCAGCAATCCTACCAGGGAAATCGATAAGACAGACTGACGCAGAAAACGGGAAATACTCAAACGCGACACAGCAAAGCCTCAACCTAAACGCTTGTGTTCATTTTAGTACAATTTATAACTTTGTTATAACAAGGTGTACTGCGTGGGTGTGGCTACCTTTTTAATTTAAAAAGCGCCACACTGCGCCCCGGCAACTTGTAAATGGTTTCTCCCGAAAAATATTGCAGCGCGTCTTCAGGCAATTCTCCGGTGGTTTCAAACATCAATTCCCAGGTATCTCCATGATTGAGTTTTGGCAAATGGAAGGCCACCGGCTTATACGATCCGTTTAATAAAACCAGAAAGGTGTCGCCGGTAATGGTATTGCCTTTTTCATCCAGTTCATTAATGGCGGAACCGTTCAACAGGGCACCCATCCAAAGGGCCTCAGGCTCTTGCCAGTCGGCCTCAGTCATTTCAAGACCTTTGGCGTTGTACCAGATCACATCTTTGATGTTATAAGCTTTGGAGGTGAGCCCGATAAAGAACTTCCGGCGCTGAAACACCGGGTTTTCCTTGCGAATGCGGATGACCTGCTTTACGAATTCATAAAATTCCTGCTGTTGCTGGGTTAAATCCCAATTGAGCCAGCTAATTTCGTTATCCTGGCAGTAGGCGTTGTTATTGCCTCCCTGAGTTCTGCTGAACTCGTCTCCAGCGGCAATCATGGGAACGCCCAACGACAGCAGCAGGGTGGCCATCAAATTTCGTTTTTGACGAAAGCGCAAGGCGTTGATTTTAGGATCCGGGGTTTCCCCTTCCACGCCAGTATTCCAGCTGTTGTTGTGATTGTCTCCGTCCCGGTTATTTTCTTTGTTGGCCTGATTATGCTTATCGTTGTAGCTCACCAGATCATGCAAGGTAAACCCATCGTGCGAGGTGAGAAAATTAATGCTGGCATGCGGGTCTTTGGCCGAATACAAATCGCTGCTTCCGGCAATGCGGGTGGCCATTTCGCTTAGGGTTCCGGCATCGGCTTTCCAGAATCGGCGGGAAATATCACGGTATTTACCATTCCATTCCGTCCACAGTACCGGGAAGTTGCCCACCTGATAGCCGCCTTCTCCCAGATCCCAGGGTTCTGCAATCAGTTTGGCCTGGCACAATACGGGGTCCTGATGGATGACATCAAAGAAAGAGCCCAGTTTGTCCACAAAATGCACGTCTCGCCCCAGCGTGGAGGCCAGATCAAAACGGAAGCCATCCACATGCATTTCTTGTACCCAGTAACGCAGGCTGTCCATAATTAACTGCAAAACACGGGGGTGGCTTACATTCAGGGTGTTACCGCAACCTGTATAATCCATATAAAAACGCGGATCGCCGATAACATGCTTGTAATAGCTTCGGTTATCAATGCCCTTAAAGCTTAGGGTTGGCCCCAGGTGGTTCCCTTCGCAAGTGTGGTTGTACACCACATCCAGAATGACTTCGATGCCCGCTGAGTGCAAGGCCCGCACCATGCTCTTGAATTCCCGAATGGGGTCTTCCGGGTTGGTTTTTTGGGAGCTGTAGCGAATATCCGGGGCAAAATAACCCAGCGTATTGTAGCCCCAGTAATTGGTTAGCCCTTTTTGAATCAGAAAGTGATCATCCAGATGATGATGCACCGGCAATAGCTCTATGGCGGTTATGCCCAAATCCAGCAGGTGTTCAATCATCGGTTCACTACCCAAACCGGCGTAGGTACCCCGTAAATGCTCAGGCACCCTGGGGTTTTTCATGGTTAAGCCTTTAACATGCGCTTCATAAATAATGGTTTTGTGCCACGGCGTCCGTAACAGTCGGTCATCTCCCCAAGCGAACGAGTCATCCACCACAGCGGCTAATGGCGCGTAGGGCGAGCTATCCCGTTCATCCATCAGCAAATCCGCGTCGGCAAAGGTGGCGCTTCGCATGGGATCGGGAATTTGATAGCCAAATAAGGCGTTGTTCCATTTTTCAAGCCTTACAATGGACTTGGCGTAAGGATCTACCAATAGTTTATAGGGATTGAAGCGATGGCCTTCCAGAGGGTCCCACGGGCCATAAACCCGGTATCCATAAAGCTGCCCCGGTCGCAGGTCTGGAAAATAGCCGTGCCAGACGTGATCGGAATATTCCAGCAACAGGATACGCTTTACTTCGGTGGGATTTTCCGGAGACTCAAACAGGCAAAGCTCTACGGCTTCAGCATGTTCTGAAAAAACAGCGAAATTGACTCCCAAGCCATCCCAGGTTGCGCCTAACGGGTAAGAACTACCCGGATATACCCGCAAATCCATGGTGTTAAGTGGCTGTGTAATCATCCCTGACTCCTTTGAACGCTGATCTTAACCGTTTTAGTGTGGAAGCTCTGCCTTATCTACTTTGGAAACTGTTCTTTAATATTCTATTCCGCAAAGCGTTTATGCAACGCTTTTAAAATTAGCTTTTTGGGGGCGATGCCAGCGGTCTACTAGCTTTTGTAAGCTAAGCAGGCTTTTTAAAGTCCAAACCGTTCATAAATAGCGGGGACATGGCGCAGGTAGTCGGCCACATCAAAGCAGGCTTCAATTTCTGCCGCTGATAGCTGGGCGCTCACTTCAGCATCTGCCAGCAAATTCTGGCGAAAATCTCCTTGGGGTTTGTTCCAGGCGGCATGGGCATTTTTCTGGGTCAGGCGATAAGCGTCTTCTCGGCTCATGCCTTTTTCTATCAGGCTAAGCAGCACCCGTTGAGAGAATATAATGCCCCCAAAGCGGTTCATGTTGGCCCGCATATTGTCTTCATGCACAATGAGATCCTGCATGACCGTATTAAAACGGTTCAGCATGTAATGGACCAGAATAAAAGCATCGGGAAAAATAACCCGTTCCACCGAGCTGTGGCTGATATCCCGCTCGTGCCAAAGCACCGCATTTTCCAGCGCCGGGGTAATATAAGAGCGCAACAGGCGGGCCAGCCCGGTTAAATTTTCGGAGCTGACCGGGTTGCGCTTATGAGGCATGGCCGATGAGCCTTTTTGCCCCTTGGCGAATCCCTCTTCCACTTCCAGAATATCGGTTTTCTGCAAGGCCCGGATTTCAACCGAGAATTTTTCAATGGAGGTGGCCAGATTGCCCAACGTCATAAAAAAGTCGGCGTGCATATCCCGGGAAATAACCTGGGTGGAGGTTAAGGCTGGCTTTAGGTTCAGTAATGCGCAAACACGGGCCTCCACTTCAGGATCGATATTGGAGTAAGAGCCCATGGCCCCACTGAACTGGCCCACCCGGTTTTCTTCCAGCGATTCGCTCAGGCGTTTTTGCTGGCGTTGCAGTTCATCCATCCAGTTCAGCAATTTAAGCCCAAAGGTAATGGGTTCTCCATGAATGCCATGGGAACGGCCCACCATCACGGTGTCCCGATGGGCAAGGGCTTTGGCCCGCACGGTATCAATTAAAGTTGATAATTTTTGTTGCACCAGCGCCCCGGCTTCCTGAATTTGCAGGGAAAGGGCGGTATCCAGCAAGTCCGAGCTGGTCATACCCATATGCACGAACCGGGCGTTTTCTCCCACCGATTCGGCCACGCTGGTGAGGAAGGCGATCACATCGTGCCGAACTTCGGCTTCAATTTCGTCAATGCGGGCGATGTCAAAACGTGCTTTTGCGCTCACATCTGCGCTAACGCCAGCGGGAACCAGTCCCATCGATTCCTGGGTTTCCAGAACCGCCAATTCCACTTTTAACCAGGTTTTAAAAATGGCCTCACGGGTCCACAGGGCAGACATTTCGGGGAGCGTATAGCGTTCAATCATGGCGGTGAGCTTGGCTTTCTCAAGAAAATCAACTACTTTCCCGATTATTTTGGGCCAGACAGAGGGGATAATCAAGACAGTATCCTTCTGGCGTCTTTGGATTCCGGGCTGGGTAAAAACAGGCATTAATGGCCTGATAGTGGAGGTTCTCATGTTTAAAACAGCTCAGCGGCAATTCCCTTCTTTCAAATATGGGCAAGCGCTTTGTTTGTCTTTGCTGTTATTGCTTTTGGCCCCACTTTCCGGTTTTTCGCAAGGCAGTTTGCCGTCTCTGGATCATTATCCGGGAACCCCTGCCCCCACATTGACACCGGCCCAGGATTTTTCGCCAGCGCCAGCGGCGGCTCCCGCTTCTGAAAGCAATGCCTATCATCCGGTTTCCTATAGTTCACCGGCCATGAACACCAGCCCCAGGGCCGCTGGTAAACGAGTGACTCGGAGTCTGGGCCACCTGCTTCAGGGAGAACATGACATTAAGCCCCTGGGGTACAGTCCTTTGCCCGGAATCGTCATTTTTCCGGTGATTAAACACGGCAATGAAAAAGCGTTTGGGGATTTGCCTACGATGTTTGCCCGGGAATACGCCCAGCGGCTGGAGTTAAAAGCCCCAGAAACCAAAATTTATCACCCGGTGTACACCGTGGATGAACTGCGGATGCAGGGCCTTGGCCATGTGTACGATCAGATTATGACTTATTATTTGAAAGCGGGCCGCCCGGAGCCAATGGCTATGGATTATTTACTGAAACAACTCAGCAACAACAGTAAGCCCATTGCACGGGTTATTTTTGTGGAGGCCGATTTGGATATGACCCACCCCGAGCAATCCACCAATGCCGGGGAGTGGCTGAAGCAAATTATGACGGATGCCATTCCCAGGCAAATGAACTACTTTGTGCGGAGTCGTTTGCAGGTATTTGATGCGGAAACGCCTGAGTTTCAAATGGTATGGGCCGGAAGCTGGGTGCGTTCCATAAAAACCAACCGGTTTTTAAACGTAACACCTTCTGTTTTTACCGATAGTGATAGTCAGCAGTCATTTGCCGCAGTTTCCCGGCAAATGAGCCGGGAAATTTTGTATACCACCCCCAAGGCCGCTTACATGTACCCGCAGTACGATACTGCGGTGGTTGGGCAGGTGGTTCCTCAAAAGAGATGGCAAAAAACACCCCATTTTTCTGAGTCGTTACCTCAAAACGGGGCTTTAGATGGTGAAAATAAAAATGCGGTGCAGCGTATTTTGCGCAGGCAAAATCCCGGTAACCCCTAGTAGTTGCTCTGAGCCTGTATTAGCGCAGAGCAGACAACTAGCGGTTATTCAATAATCTGGGCTTTATAGCCGTCGGATTCGTGCTGACGAATGTAATTCCGCAATGCTTCCCGAATGAGTTCACTGCGTGAGCGCTGTTCCTCATCGGCCAGTAAATCAATTTCTGACAGGAATTTTTCAGGCAGGGAAATCAGTACCCGAGTACTTTTGGATGCTTTTACCATGAACGTTGACTCCTTTCATTTCAAGGGAAAAAGGGGGATGTGATATTACTCCAGTAAAATGGAATCCATCACGGAATTAACGGGCGCACGGCGGCGCATATAAACACGCAAGGCCTGACGAATGAGCTCGCTACGGGTGCGTTGTTCGGAATCGGCAATTTCATCAATCTTATCCAGGAAATCCTCACGCATAGAAATTAACACTTTGGCCATGGCTGCTCCTCTATCTTGGCAATCAATCTTTGTCTCTCAACAAAAAGGGGAAATTATCACGCTGATTAAATAAAAACAAACGGACGAGCCGGATTGCCAAGGGGATTGGTATGTTACATACTATTTACACCTGATTGGGGACTCAGTATATATGCTCGCCATGAGCTGTTGATAAAGGTTTTTCGAGGCATTTTATCCACAAGATGCCTGAAAATTCTATCTTTTGTATCTCACAAGAGACGCAAAAGTTATTACATAAGTATCTATTCTTGAGAAAGTTCAGCCTTTTGAATATCCCTCCAGAGGGTGAGATTCGAAAAAGCTTTTAAGCGCAACGCTTTTACCCCCATGGCATGTTGCGATTTGATCGCATTCCATTGATCCTTGGCCCTGTGGGAGGGAAAATAACCCAACGCGTTCCTTGCATCAATCGAGATCCAGCTTTTGTATGACCCATTCTAATCGCCCTTCCAATCCCTTGCGGCCACACACGCCGCCTGAGCCTCTAACTCTGCCAGAGGGTCAGCCTGATTCGGCAGCCAGTAGAACCGTGGCCTTTTACACGCTGGGCTGCAAGGCCAACCAGTTGGAAACCTCTACCCTGGCCAACCAGTTTCAGGATCAGGGCTGGCATATTGTGCCATTTGACGAAGCCGCCGAGGTGTATGTGGTGAATACCTGCACGGTGACCGAGCGCAGCGATCAGGAATCCAAACGCATCATTCGCCGGGCCAGGCTGTCCAATCCCGCTGGCCGCATAGCCGCTACCGGCTGTTATGCCCAAGTGGCCCCCGATGAGCTGGCAGCACTGGATGGGGTTAGTTTTGTGATTGGCAATAATTTTAAAGATCAACTGGTCCGCATTGTGCAGGATACCCCTCGCTCGGATCGCCCTCTGGTGCAGGTTTCAGAAATTGATAAAAGCCGCATTATGGAAGGCGCTTCCTCGGCGGCCATTGATCGTACCCGAGGCAGCCTGAAAATTCAGGACGGCTGCGATTATAAATGCACCTACTGCATTATTTGGGAGGCCCGTGGCCTTAGCCGTAGCCTGCCGGTGGCGGATATCAAGCTGCAACTCCAGCGCATGCTGGATGAAGGCTTTAAAGAAGTGGGCCTGACCGGCATTAACATTGGACAGTACGAGCATGAAGGCGCTGATTTGGCGGATCTGCTGAGCGAACTTGTCCAGTTGCCGGGGCAATTCCGGCTACGACTAACCTCGCTGGATCCCATGGAAGTGAGCGACAAGTTGATTGAGGCCGTGCAACAGTCCAATGGTAAAATATGCCCCCACTTTCATTTGTCGGCCCAAAGCGCTGAAGATTTTGTACTGAAACGCATGGGCCGTCGGCACCATGTGGCCGATATGGTGCGGGTTTGCCAAACCATTGCCCAAAAAATACCACACGCTTCGGTGGGTTCCGATATTATTGTGGGTTTTCCCGGTGAAACGGCGGAACGCTTTGAAGCCACCTACGAAGCGCTGCAAAACGCCTATATGAATTATTTTCACGTCTTCAGCTATTCCAAGCGCAAAGGCACCCCTGCGGCCACCTTCCCGGATCAGGTGCCGGAGCGGGAGAAAAAAGCCAGAGCTCAAACCCTGCGGGCTTTGTCTGAATCCAAAAATCTGGCCTATCGCCAGCGCTTCCTGGGGCAGTCGCTCCACGTGATTGTGGAAGAAAGCGAACCCGGCGAGCCGTTGAAAGGCATGAGCGAGAACTACCTAAAAGTCTACATTGAGCCCAATGGCCTACCCCTGCAAGCCAACGACTGGTTGACAGTCCAAATCAACACTATAAGCAAGGAAAATACTTATGGGTCAGTAGTTAACAAAAATCAGGATGCGGACGCTTGAAAAAGCCATTTCGTAAATACTTCAATTCACGCCTTGCCTTACTTCTTTTAGCACCAATAGCTACAATCTCATTGGGTGTAAATTTCACTGTTTTAAAAACACACTCAGCAAATTTAGTCTCATCCTCAGTTTCAAACTCTCATCTTAGTTTGTTTATATTCTCCAATATCAAGAGTGAGTCTCCTGAAAACAGTAGGTCAGCAAAAAAGCTTGAGCCCATAGATTCAAAAAAATTAACCGCAAAATACAATGAGGATGGTAAATTTTGTGGCTCTGCAGGCTGTATCTACCAAGTAAAAGATAGGCAAGGGAAAATTCTTGTTGAGGGTCTTTCGATGGGTAATCCCGTTTGGGTAGAATCCTATACAGATGGTGAAAAAGATCTTCTACATTATGCGAAAATCTACCCTGCAATAGGGCGTAATAGGGTAATTATCGAGTGTTACAACAAAAAAACGCACACTTATGATAGTGAAAACTGTTCTGTACCCATCTTCGACACAGAATTTGTCTTCATTAATGAATTACCACAGCTTGCAAAAGCTCTTTTAGGTAAAGAATCAACTGAATAACAACAATGTCATTACTTCTATTAGTAAACTATTTGCTTATTCAGACTCCCCTCTGAGAGAATAGAAGGCAGTATCCACCCCAAGCGTGTATGGACAGGAACACCCCACCCCATGAGCGAAAACACTTACTACATCACCACGGCCATTGATTACGTCAACGCCGCTCCCCATTTGGGCCATGCTTACGAAAAAATTGCCACGGACGTGATGGCCCGTTTCCAGAAATTGATGGGCAAAGAGGTTTTTTTCCTGACCGGCACCGATGAGCATGGCACCAAGGTGGAAAAAACCGCTGCCAGCCGAGGCGTTACTCCTCAACAGCATACCGATGAGCTGGTGGAATCATTTAAATCGGCGTGGGCGTATTTAAATGTGGATTACGATCGCTTTATCCGCACCACGGATGAGGCGCATTACACGCTGGTGGCAAAGCTATGGCGCAAATTAGCGGCCAAGGGCGATATTGAAAAGCGGGCTTATACGGGCTTGTACTGCACCGGTTGCGAAAAATTCGTGACCGAACGGGATTTGAATGACGCGGGCGAATGCCCCAACCACCAGCGCAAGCCGGAAGCGGTACAGGAAGAGAACTACTTCTTTAAGCTTAGCAAGTATAAACAGGCCCTTCAGGCCCATATTCAAAATAATCCCGGTTTTATTTTGCCGGACTTTCGGGCTACCGAAGTGTTGCAAATGCTGGAGGATCTTGAAGATATCAGCGTGTCTCGCCATAAAAACTCGGTCAGCTGGGGCATTCCGGTGCCGGGTGATGAGGAGCAGGTGATTTACGTCTGGATTGACGCCCTGAGCAATTACCTGACCGGCATTGATTATGACGTTGACAAAGTAACGCCCAACCCGTTCTGGCCTGCGGATGTGCATATGATTGGCAAGGATATTTTGCGCTTCCACGCCATTTACTGGCCCGCCATGCTGATGTCCGCTGAGATTCCGTTGCCCCGGCAAATTTTTGCCCACGGCTTTATTAACATCAACGATGCCAAAATCTCTAAAAGCGTGGGCAATGTGGTGTCTCCCTTTAGCTTAAAAGAGCGTTTCGAGCTGCCCAACCCCGATCCCATTCGCTATTACCTGATGACGGTGGCCACTTTTGGGCAAGACGGCGGCTTTACGGAAGAAGATTTCAAGCTGAAGGTGAATGCTGATTTGGCCAACAATTTGGGCAATCTGCTGAACCGCACCTTGAATATGACCAACAAGTATTTTGAGGGTCAGGTGCCAGCCTCTCAACATGCCAAACCGGGTATTTTACATGCCGAAGGCGTGGCAGAGGTGCGTGAGGCCTATGAGAAATTTGACTTCCAGAAAGCGGCGGAGTTGATTTTGCAGTTGGTGGACTGGGCCAACAAGCAGATCAATGATCTGGAGCCGTGGACTTTATTTAAAGAAGGCAAATTGAGCGAGCTGGCCGATTTGATGTACACGGTGCTGGAAACCTTGCGCCAAGTGGCTATTTTGCTCAGTCCCATTACCCCCACCTTAAGCGATGAAATCTGGTCGCAACTGGGGTATCAAGCGGTCCTCAGCCAGTTGTCTCCCCGTTGGGAAGATATTGCCAACGCCCATATTCCGGTTGGTCAGCGCATCAACCTTCAAGGTCCCATTCTCCCCCGCCTGGACAGTGAACTGGCCGGAGCGACCAAAAAGAAATAAAGAGTCATTGAACCCATGAACTGTGAACAATTTAAACGCTCTTACAATAAATTTGATGGCGCGGCCAATGTCATTCACTGGAAAGACATTGAAACCCCCGAATACGCCTCCTACTCGGATCACATGCAGGATTGCCACGTCTGCCGGGACTGGTTCCAGACCGAGCAGTTGAAAGACTGGAAAGTGGACCCCAGCTCCTATCCGTGTATTCATATGGCTTATCATGCCAATTACCGTTGCGCTTCGCATCAGGATGCCTGGGAATGCCCCAGCAGCCTGATTGTGTATGTGGATCAGTATGATGAATACGGCATCCCCATTCGGGATGGCGGAACGTCTTATTGGAAGATTGACTGTTGCCCGTGGTGCGGGAACGCCTTGCCTCAATCCAGACGGGAGTTATGGATGCAAAAGTTGCGGGCGTTGGGTCATGACCCCATGAATCAATATGAAAAAATTCCACAGGAATACAAAAGCGCCAAGTGGTACAAAGACAATCACTTCCCTGATTTACGGCTGGTATAGGACCGATGCCCATGAGCGCCATTCCCATTATTGATACCCATTGCCACCTGGATTATATCAACCGGCAGGAAGAACACCCGGATGGCCTGGCTGGCACCGATCCGGTGCAAGTGCTAGAGCGGGCCACAGCGGCAGGCGTTGAATTTTTGGTGAATCCCAGCGTAACCCCCGCCAAATTTCCGGAAGTGATGGCCATGGCTGAGCGGTTTGAGAACGTTTATGCGGCGGTGGCCGTGCATCCCACCGATGTGGCCGATATTGTGGATCAACCCCAATGGCTGGCGGAAGTGGAAGCGCTGCTGGCCCATCCTAAAGTGGTGGCCGTGGGAGAAACCGGGCTGGATTACTACTGGGATCAATCGCTGGTTGAATTGCAGAAAAAATGTTTTAAAAGCTTGCTGGAATTGGGCCGAAAGTATGACTTGCCGGTGATTGTGCATGACCGCGAAGCGCACGAGGATGTGTACCAGATGATTGGCGAGGTGCCAGGGGTGCGGGGCATCATGCACTGCTTTTCGGGCGATACGGATTTTGCCCGACGCATGATTGAGAGAAATTTTTACGTAAGTTTTGCCGGAAACGTGACTTTTAAAAAAGCGGAAAATCTGCATCAGGCCGCTCGGGACATTCCGCTGGAATGGATGCTGGTGGAAACCGATTCTCCGTTCCTCAGCCCTGTGCCCTTTCGGGGCAAGCCCAACGAGCCTGCCCGAGTGAAGCATGTGGTGGAAAAAATTGCGGAACTCAGGGGGATTTCTTATGAGGAAGTGGCTGCGGTGACCACCGCCAATGCTCGCAAGGTGTTTGGTCTGTTATGATGGAAGGGTAAAATTCCTTCGGTTGGGAAACCCTGTTTCATGCTGATTGTCCTGCCTTCTACCCCTACCACTGAAAACGCCAGCCAATGGTTGAATGAGC
Source organism: Vampirovibrio sp. (assembly GCF_041737375.1). NCBI lineage: Bacteria > Bacillati > Candidatus Melainabacteria > Vampirovibriophyceae > Vampirovibrionales > Vampirovibrionaceae > Vampirovibrio > Vampirovibrio sp. Next base: position 86,946 of record NZ_JBGSRV010000010.1, on the reverse strand, counting down.
GAAATATTCCGCATCAGTTAATCACCATTCCCGAGTCTCTGGGCTATAAAACCGGCTCGGATCTGGCCATTTACATTGAGGGCAGCGATCAGCAGGGCGTTCCCATGGAATTGACCAAAGCCCGCTTTGTGGTGATGCGGGTCTTCAAGGATTTCCAGTTATGAACCGCCGCCCCCCCTCTCTCTCTCCCCCTCTCCCCTTTTCCGCTATTTTAAGCGTTTCAGCCTTTTGGGCTTTTTTAACCTCTCTCCGCGCCCTCTGTCATTCCCGCATACTTTGTCATTCCCGCGAAGGCGGGAATCCACTGCGCCCACCGGCAAGCAATACCCCTCCGGCCAAACAACATCCCATCAGCAAAAAAGTAGCTACCCAAGCGCAGGCAAGCGGGCGCATGTTTGCGGTGGCCTTGTTGCTGTGCGTTACACTGGTCTTTGCCAGTTGCGCCCAGCCCGCTCCCCATAAGACAGAACCCATCACGCTTGAATTCTGGACGCTGCAACTGGATACCTTTAAAAGCACCCTGGAACCCATGTTTCTGGCCTACCAGCGGGAACATCCTAATGTGCGCATCAAGTGGGTGGATGTGCCTTTTTCCGAAGGCCCCAAGCGCACCTTAACCGCCATGCTGAGTGGCCATGCCCCGGATGTGGTGAATTTAAACCCCGATTTCTCCGCCATTTTGGCCAACCGGAATGCCCTGACCGATATGAATCAGGCTTTGCCGAAAAGCGTCAAAGCCACTTATCTGCCAGTGGCCTGGGATGCGGCGACGTTAATTAAACCGGGCCAAACGCCACTGGCTTTTGGTGTTCCCTGGTATATTACCTCCAGCGTTACCATTTATAACCGCTCTATCCTGCAAAAAGCGGGCTACCAACAGCCGCCCGTTCACTTTACTGATTTATCCGAATTTGCGGAGCAGGTGCGCCAAAAAGCGGGCGCTTACGGCATGATGCCAGTGATCGCCGAAAGTGGTAACTTTTTAAAGGAATTAAAAAAGCTGGGCATTCCCCTTTACAATGCGCAGGGCAAAGCCGCATTTGCCACCCCACCGGCCACTGAAGCGCTGGCCCGGTATGTGGATCTCTATCAACAGGGCTGGGTTCCGGCGGAAGCCATTACCGAAAGCCATCAATCGGCGGTGGGTCGTTTTCAGGCCGGGACGCTGGCCTCGCTATCCATTGGGCCAAATTTTCTGAAAATTGTGAAAGAAAATGCCCCTGATATTTATAAAGTAACCGGCGTGGCCCCCCAATTTCCACAGGATGCCGGGTATAAAGACTTTTCCTTGATGGTGCTGGTGGTGCCGAAAAAAAGCGCTCATCCTAAAGAAGCCGCCGATTTTGCCGCCTTCATCACCAATGCCAAAAACCAGTTGGCGCTGGCTCAGGCGGCCCCGGTTTTGCCCTCGGTGACGGCCGCTTTGCGAGATCCTTATTTTGCGGCATCTGCGGGGGATGATTTAATGGCTCAGGGTCGGGCCATCAGTGCGTCTCAGCTTTTAAAGGCCACCGCCGCTTATCAAATTCAACCCAACCAGAACGCTATCAATGAAATTATGAATCATTATGTGCAACTGGCCATGTTGGGCAAGCTATCCCCGGAAAACGCATTGCGCCGGGCCGAAACGGAAATCAATGATACACTGGAATTGGGTTCCTGAAGGAATTTTGATCCATGTCCACACACGCTCAAATACAGGCGGCCGCAACCGCTCAACCCTTTATATTGCAAGGCAGTGAACGCTTTGGCAAAAGCGGAAAAACGCGCCCCATTTACTATCCGGGGGATACGGTCACTTTGGTGGGCGAAGTGCATTATGCCGATGACTTGCATTTGGAGTTAATTGAGAAGACCGCTCAACAAGGGTTTCAGCATTTTCGGAAAACCGGGCCTCAAAGACGCATTGAAATTTTGCACAATCTGGCGGATCGCATTGAGGCCCATCAGGAGCCTTTGGCCTTGCTGATTACCCAGGAATGCGGCAAGCCCATTACGCTGTCTCGCAACGAAGTAATTCGGGCCGCCAAAATTTGCCGGGCCTATGCCACCGAAGTGGAACGAGCCACCAGCACCCTGTTGCAGGTGGAAGGTCGTTCAGCCCGCATCAGCCGGTTTCCGCTGGGGCCGGTGCTGGCCATTACCCCTTATAACTTTCCGCTCAATCTGGTGGTGCATAAGCTGGCCCCGGCCATTGCCGCGGGGTGCTCCATTACCATCAAGCCTGCCCCGCAAACGCCGCTAACAGCGCTTTACTTGGGGCGATTGGCGGTGGAAGCCGGATATGAAGCCATTAGCGTGGTGCCTGCCGATAACGGGGTATCCGAAAAACTGGTGCGCTCTCAGACCTTCGCCAAACTGAGTTTTACGGGCAGCGCCAGGGTGGGCTGGCATTTACGCGCCTTGGCGGGTCATAAATCGGTTACCCTGGAGTTGGGCGGTAACGCGGCCGTGATTGTAGAGGACTTGAACGCCCCGGTGGAAGAGGTTGCTCGGCGTATTGCCTTTGGGGCCTTTGCTTTTGCGGGGCAAATTTGTATTTCGGTGCAACGCATTTTTATTCACGAATCCCTGAAAGATACCTTGCTTCCGGCCTTGGTTGCCGCCACCCGGCAAATTAAAGTGGGCGATCCGTTTAAGCCGGAAACGGAAGTGGGCCCCTTGATTAGCATTCAGGACCTGCAACGCACCCGTACCTTGATTAAAGACGCTTTAAAAGCCGGTGCCAATGTCATTTATGGGGGCAACACGTTTAACGCCTTTACGGTCAACCCCACCCTGCTGGATCGTACCACCCCCGAGATGGCCATTAACGCAGAAGAAGTATTTGCGCCCATTGCCACGGTAACCCTGTACCGGGATTTTGAAGCGGCGCTGGCCTTGGTCAATCAATCCCGCTATGGGTTGCAAGCGGGCGTTTATACCCAAAGTTCCAAAAAGATGGAGCAAGCGTTTCAAACCCTGGAGGTGGGCGGCTTGCTGATTAATGATATCCCCACCTTTCGGGCCGATTTATTGCCGTACGGCGGGGTTAAGGATTCCGGGCTGGGGCGTGAAGGGGTGCTTGCTGGCATGGATGAATACACTTACCTTAAAACGCTGATACAGAACCCTTAAAAGCCCGCAAACGGGATTTCGGTGTGCTGTTCAATGGCTAGCAAGTCCGGGGCATGCTGGTGCCTGGGCGATGGTTTGGTTCCTTCCCGCACAATTTGAATAACCTGCAAACCAGCCAGACGGGCCGCATCCAGTTCGGCTTCAATATCCGATAAAAACAGGACTTCAATAGGGGGTAAATTCAGTTGGGCCGCAATATTCTGGTAAGAGGCGACCTCTTGTTTGGCGCCCACCTGGGTATCAAAATAATGGCCAAACATCGGGGTTAAATTGCCCGCTACAGAATGGGCAAACAACAGTTTTTGGGCCTGCACCGAGCCGGATGAGTAAATGCCCAGCCCAATCCCTTTGCGTTTCCAGTTTTGCAAGGCCTTTGGTACATCGTCGTAAACATGGCCTTGATAGTGCAATTGTTCAAACCCTTCTTTCCAGATCAGTCCCTGCAATTGTTTAAGGGCGGTATGCTTGCGATCCTGCTGAATCCAGCGGAGTAAAACCTCAATGACTTCCGCCTGATTCAGGGCTTTGCTTTCTTCGGCCTGGACGGTTTGCTGAACCGATTGCAGGGCTTCCTGAACCGATGGCATGTTGGCGTGTTCGTTGATATAGGCGGACAGTCGCTTGGCGGAATAAGGAAACAGTACCTGATGCACAAAGTGAATATCGGTGGTGGTGCCTTCAATATCCAGAAGAATAAACCGAATCATGGGTTAAAAACCTTCCCGAAATCGTTCATCCACACCGGATTGGGTATAGTGAGGCACCCAACCGGCGGCGTCCGTAAATATGCGAATGGTTTTTACAAAGGCTTCCGGCCCTAAATCAAACCAGTGCTTGACGTTGGCAGGCACGGACAATAAATCGCCACTGACGCATTTAACGCAAAAAACGGGTTCATCGTTTTCCAGATTGAACCAGAAGAACCCTTGTCCATCCACGAAAAAGCGCACTTCATCTTCGGTGTGGGTATGTTCCCGCAAAAATTTGGCCCGAATGTCGGGTAGATTGGGCGTGTCGGGACGCACGGAAATGACATCGGCGGTTTGATAGCCATGGGCGGCCTTGTAAGGGGTTAATACCGGCTCGTAGGCGGCCATAATCGTTTCCGGGGTGGCATCGGGAGAGAACGCGCAACTGGCCTCCCATTGTTCAAACAAAATGCCACGTGCGTTTAAATAAGCACGGATTTCCGGGTTTTCAGTTAGGGTGATGGCTTTATCGGGAATAGTCAGGATACCCATGGGACCTCAGCTTTAAAATACAGTCAAATAAAAATTCAAACACTTCCACATGCCGCTTGGCCTGTGCGTGGGTGGCTCCCCAGGTGTATAGGCCATGACCAGCCAGCAGGAAGCCGTAAAGGGGTGGATGATTGCCCCAGCCCGCTTCAATTTCCGCCGATAAGGCGCTCATATCCTGAGCGTTGGAAAAAATGGGCAGCCAAATTTCGGTTTGATGGGTGGCAGTGCCTTCCAGCCCTTTCAGCACTTCAAAGTCTTTTAAGCCAATGCCTTTTTGTGCTTCATAAAGCTTGGATAATACCGTGCCGTTAACCGAGTGGGTGTGCAGCACCACCTGAGCGCTGGTGTCTTTTTGGTAAACCAGCGCATGAAGCAACGTTTCAGCCGAGGGGCGAAGGTGAGCCTGTTCCGGGTGAATGACCTGGCCCGCAAAATCAACGTCCATAAAATTTTCGGCACTGAAGGCGCCCTTATCCAGCCCGGAGACGGAGATGGAGAATCCGGGTGAGCCTTCGTCAGGCAGGCGGCAAGAGAAATTGGAGCTGGTGGCGGGCGTCCAGCCACGGCTGTGCAGGAAATGAATAATTTCCGTTAGCTTTAAAAGGCGTTGAGTCTGAACAGCGTCCACGGGGGCTGAGCTGGGGGACATGGCTGGGGCTCCGAGCATCCTGTATCAATACGAATACTGTAGCAAAAGGAATGGGGGGCGTAAAGGGAATGCGGCGCTGGTGGTAGTGGTGGCTTTTATGGGGGCTTGCCTCCAAACGCTCCGATTTTGGTAGGATAAAGATCTGATGACGTTGAAGCCTAAAAACAGTTGGATTCCATGGGTGCTTTATCCCACCGGCGATTTAATCGCTCAGTTCATTCTGGGTGAATTTCAGGTGCTGCGTTTAATGGCCCTCTCCTTGGTGGGCGGGCTGGTGTACCAGCAAGAAGTGCCACGCTGGTTTCAATGGCTGGATCAACGCTCTTTTACCGCCGCTCAGGTGCAAGCATTCCCACCGCTAAAATGGTTGACCCAGCCGCAGCAAGGGGCACAGCCGCAAATTTACCGTTTGGGCTGGTTTGGCAGAACGCTGGGAGCCATGCTTTACTTTAGCCCTTTGTGGATTACCCGGCACATGCTGATTTTGAAAGTAGCCACCACCGCTTGGGGCCACATTGCCATTGCTGCCACCCTTCAGGATTTATGGCTGGCCAGTTGTAAATCGTTTCTGGTCAACTTGCCCTTGTCCCTGCTGGGGAATTACATTATTCAAGCCCGCCTGCCCCTAAAGTCCCGTTTTTTAGGCAGCATCATCATGACCGGCCTGATGAGCATTGCCTTTGCCTTGGCCTACCGTTTTTTTTAAAAAAACAGAGCCGCTTTGCGTGTGGGCGCACAAAATAAAATGTTTCTCCTTTTTTAGATATACTACGTAGGCTGAATAAAGTTCTTCACCGCCATAAAAACTTTTAAACACCATTTATCTGCAATGCATCTGCATGATTAAAAAGGTATTTGATTTATGAACACCACTCAAAATAGCTCTCCTCGGCTGGCTAGCCCTTTGTCCGTACAAAAAAAAGCGCTAAAGGTATCCAGTGGCACCAAGAAAAACTTTTTTTATGCCGATCCTGGCAACAATTTTAAATCGGTGAAAGCGAAGGCAGAAGCCCGATCTCAAGATCTTTCTTTTCCCCACTATCATTTTTGCCCTAACGTAAGCGCTTTAAACGCAATCGGGGAGGCGTTCGATTCGTTCACCCCGACTAAAATTACGAACCAGAATTTAAACGCCTCTAAGCCCATTTTCTCCACGACGGCAGAAGAGGCTGCTTATATTACTGATTTAAAAGCGAAGGCCCAAGCGTTAAACCTGGACTCTGTGCTGGAGGAGGCCATGAAAGTGCCTGTCAGTAAAAAAAACAGGAAGCTTCAGTTACATACGGATGATTCCACTCGAGTACCCAGCCTTAAAAGCTTGCAATACACGGCCAAAGTCAGGGATTTTGGACTTCAAAATAATATAGAGGTTTCTGAACACAGCTTGACCCGAGCGTTGCAAGATGGTGTCGCCTTGACTTTTCTTAAAGCGCTTAAAGAATTTTGCCATGATAGTCCTGACTCCAAAACGGTTTTGGTTTATGACCAGCGCCCAGATAAACGTTCCGGTTCCGGTAAAGTCCGTAATCAGTTGCACCTTTTTAGGCCCAGTAGCGCCACTAAAAAGGGCGTTTGTATTCCATTAAGTCCACCCAATCCCCAAAATGTCCATTTGCCAAAAGCGCTCAAAGCAAAAACCGTTATTGCGGAAGATATCGCAAAACTGGACAAAGGTTTTCAGAATGGTTCATTTGTGGTTTTGCATACCGATGACGGGCTGCCTATCAACACCAACGCATTGTATCGATCCGAAAGCAACAAGGACTTGGCCCCAAAAAATTTAACTGCCTGTTTTGATGCCCTGGACTTAGTTAAACCTTCTTAAGCCAGTCTGTGGCAGGGTGAGCGATGAGCAACGCTCGAGGCTTTTACCTGATGGGTTTATTTAAACCGGAATCACCAGATCATCCGATAAGGCAAATATTCGATCCTGCCGGGTGGGCTTGATATTGAATCCGCCCGTAAACTTGCTAAAGGCGGGCAAGGTGCCGCCGTGGGGGGTGAGATGAAAACAGGGCAACCGCAATGAATCTGAGGCGCTACAAATTTTTACCGCCGGGTGAATATGGCCGCACCAGTTGAAAAAACCGGTTTCTATTTCGGGCTGATGTGAAAACAAAAAGGGTGGCTCTCGCAATGCTTGCTCGATCACGTCAATACCCCACTGGGCGGCCACTGTATGCATCTTGCGATCATGATTTCCGGCCACCAGCACTACCGAAATTGGGTTTTGAGCGCGCCAGGTCAGAATTTTTTCATGCAGCCCTTCGCTGAGGCCAAGGCCCCCGTGAATTAAATCGCCCAGTACCAATAAGCGCCGGGGTTGATAGTCCTCAATCAAGGCGCTTAAGCGGGCCAAATCGGCAAGCAGCAAGGCATCTGGAATGGGAATACCGTGCTGGCGAAAGGTTTCGCTTTTGCCCCAATGCAAATCAGAAACCAGTAAGCTGCCGCAGTGGGGTAAATAGCCCGCCCGCCGGTGATCCAGAGTTACTTGAAAAGACACGCCGGAGCTTAAAGTTTGTTCAACCCGTATGCTGGGAGCCGGTGGGCAAAGCGTTTTTTTCATAAGGGACACCTGTCTGGATACCCGCCTATTTTAGCCATTGTTGTTGCATTTTCCAAATGCGCTCAGCGGCGGTTTCGTTGGATGCCCGCAAGGGCTGGCTGCTGATGCGCTCGGCCATGAGTGGAAAACAAAGCGGAGAGGGCTTTTTTAAATCTTTCCATCGCAGCTGGGATGCGCCCAAACGGGTTAAAGTATCGATCAGCCGACCTTGCTCAAACTGATTTTCCAGCACTTCTTGCCGGGCCTGATGCAGCAATAAACTGTCTGGCTCAAATTGAGTGAACACATCATAAAGCACCGATGAACTGGTATTGAGTTGGCGAGAACTTTTGAGGGTTCCGGGATAATTTTGATAAATCAGCCCGGCTACACGGGCAATGTCTCGAAACTGTCGGCGGGCCAATTCGCTCATATTCAGGCTGTGTTGTAAGTCTTCGGCCACATGGTGCGGTGAAAACAGGGTTTCATTCAATAACGCCTGAAAGGGGAAATTTTCTGAGCTTAAAAATTCAATGCCATAATCGTTCACCGTCATTTGAAAGGTGAGTTTTTGGGTTTTACTGAACCGATAGGCCAGCAGGGCGGCCAAGCCTTCATGCACCATTCGCCCCTCAAACGGATATAAAAAAAGATGATAACCTTGCCGAGATTTAAAAAATTCAGCCAACAATTCATGGGCTTTAGGAAGAACGGAGCGTTCTTTTTGCAGGGCCAAAATGGGCTTCAGCGCTTGAATATCGGGGGTGCTTTCCAGCCGATTGACGTTGCGCTCCAGCGTTTTGCGAAAATAAGCGGCCAACGAGGCTGAAATGGGCAATCGCCCGCCACTCCACCGTGGCACCACCGTTGTTTTTTTGCTGGCCAAGCGCACATAGGCGGTCATTTCCCGCACGGTTACAAATTCCACCACCCGTCCGGCAAAGGTAAACACGTCCCCTTTTTTCAGGCGAGAGACAAAGGATTCCTCCACCTGCCCCAATGATTTTCCTTGGAGAAAGGCGATGTTCATGGAAGCATCCGAGCCAATGGTGCCAATGTTAAATCGATGCAGTTGAGCCACCCGTTTATCGGGTACTTCATAAACGCCTTCCCGAAGTTCAATTTTGCGATACTCCGGGTAGGCGCCCAGTGTTTTTCCACCATCTCGCACCAGAGTTAGAATCCATTCAAATTCATCCCGGCTTAAATCCTGATAAGAGACTGCGGTGATGACTTCCTGATACAGGGCTTCCGCTGAAAAACCGCCACCCAAGGCGCAAGTAACCAGGTGTTGCACCAGTACGTCATACGGTTTTTTTAAAGACAACCGGGCCTCAATGTCATGGTTTTGAATGGCTTTTCGAACCGCCGAAATTTCGATCAGTTCCAGCGCCTGAGTGGGAACACAGGTAATGCGACATTCGGCCCCCGGACGATGGGCGGCCCGGCCTGCCCGCTGAATGATGCGGGCCACCCCTTTGGGCGATCCGATTTGAAACACCCGCTCCACGGGCGCGAAATCCACCCCCAAGTCCAGCGACGAGGTGCAGATAACCAGTTTGATAAACCCTTCTTTCAGGCCCTCTTCCACAAATTCTCGTTCCCGCTTGGCCAGCGAACCGTGGTGCAGGGCCATCAACCCGGCCCAATCCGGGCGAGCCTCCAGAATATCCTGATACCAACGCTCGGCGTGAGAGCGCACGTTGGTAAATATCAGGGTGGAGACTTCAATATCCAGCACCTCTAATAATTGGGTCAGCATCATGGCCCTCAAATGTCCGGCCCACGGAAAGCCATCCATGTGCCGGGGAATCAGGGCGTCAATCACAATAGGACGCTCCAGTCTGGCGGCCACGACTACCGCTGTTTTATTTACCCCTATGGCCCGTTGGGCGGCATCTTGCAGGTTGGCCATGGTGGCCGATAAAGCCCAGGTTCGCAGGGTAGGGCTAAAGCGCCGCAAGCGGGCCAAGGCCAGCTCCATCTGAATGCCCCGTTTAGAGGTCATCAGATCATGCCACTCGTCCACAATTACCGCTTGCAGGCCGCTAAAGCGCTGTGGGGCATCCTCGTAAGACAACAGTAAATTCAGGGATTCCGGGGTGGTAATGAGAATTTGGGGCAGTTGTTTTCGTTGTCGGGTTCGTTGGGTAGAGGAGGTATCCCCGGTGCGACTTTCCACCCGAAATGGCAAACCCAGCGCCTGAATGGGTGCTTCCAGCGCTTTTTCCATATCCCGGCTCAACGCCCGCAGGGGAGTGATGATTAAAATGCGCAAGCCGTGGGCCGGGTTTTCTATCAAGTCCGATAAAGGGCCGAGGTAGGCGGCGTAAGTTTTTCCGGCCCCGGTGGGCACATGGATTAACCCACTGTTACCGGCCCTGAATTGCGCCCACGCTTCTTCCTGAAAGGGGAAGGGATGGAAACCCAGTGTCTTAAACCAGCCCCGCAACATGGCCAAGCCTTCTCCGGCAGGCAGTTGATGGGGGAGGGCCAGGGTTTTGGAACGCTTTTTTGGGGGTGTGTCTTCTGTTTTGGATGGTTTCTTTTTCTGGCGCAAACTGGTGCTAAGTCTGGGCATGCAGTAAGCCTTTCAGGGTTTCCAGGGTGTCGGCTTCCGCCATGGGTTTATCTTCTCGCCACCGTAAAATGCGGGGAAATCGCAGGGCTACCCCCGATTTATGCCGTTTGGATTCGCTAATGCCTTCAAAGCCCAGCTCAAACACCTGATAGGGTTCCACGGAGCGCACCGGCCCGAATTTTTCTTTGGTATTGCCCCGAATCCAGCGATCCAGCCGTTCAATTTCTTCATTGGATAACCCTGAATAGGCTTTGGCCACTGGCACCAGCAAGTCATCTCGCCACACCGCAAAGGTGTAATCTGTAAAAAAATTGGCCCGACGTCCGGTGCCTGCCTGAGCGTAAATCAAAACGGCGTCAATGGTCAGTGGTTCCACTTTCCATTTCCACCAGTCCCCTTTTTTGCGTCCGCTTTGATAGGTGGAATTCAATCGCTTGATGACAAACCCTTCCACCTGCCGCTGACGGGCTTCCTGTCGCAGGGCCTGAGCCGCTGCCCAGTTTAAGGCCGGAACCGGGGGCGAAGGTAGAAAAGGCAGCGCCACCGATAAAAGCGCTTCCTGAAAAATGGCTTTGCGCTCACTGAGCGGGAGGGTTCGAATGTCCTGGCTCTCCCATTCCAGAAGGTCGTAAGCCATAAACACCACGGGTACATCGGCCATTACTTTGGGGGTTATTTTTTTACGCCCAATGCGGGTTTGTAATTTGGAAAATGGCAGCGGCAATCCGTCGGAAAAAGCTAAAATTTCCCCATCCAGTACCGTGCCATCGGGCAAGCGTCTGGCTGCCTCTTCCAGTTCGGGGAATCGTCCGGCCAGCAGCTCTTCGCCTCTTGACCACAAAAACACTTCCCCTTGCCGCACTACGCATTGCGCCCGGATGCCATCCCATTTCCACTCCAGCAGCCAATCCTCAATGGGGCCCAGCGCTTCCACCGATTGCTCTACCGGATACGCCAGAAAGAAGGGGTAAGGTTTGGAGATATCCATAGTGTTTGTATGGGTGGACATTATTTGCTGGAAAAAATCGGTGGAAGGCTCCCAGTGGCCCATTAGCCGGTGGGCCATCACCGCCGGATCCACGTCGGCGATTTCAGACAAGGCCCGCATCAGCAGCCGTTGGGAAACGCCCACCCGAAACGCCCCTGATAGCAGCTTATTCACCATAAAAACCTGCTGTTGATCCAGTACCCGCCACCAACCGATAATGATTTGCTGGCGACTTTGCTCATCCATGGTTTCCAGCGTTTTAATTTGATGGTTCATCCAGTGGGCCAGCGATTGCTCTGCCAATGCTGCCTGGGTGGTCAGGGCCATGGCTTCCGCCTCTTGGGGCGCTAGCGGCAGGCTGTCTCTCCAGGTGTCGTTTAGCAGGGCAATGGTCTCCGCCGTATCACCTACAGACATATAGCTTTCCCGAAACAGCCAGTCCGGGATGCCGGTGGCCGCTTCAAACCACAGGGTTAGCATACGGGAGGAAATGAGACGCTTGATACGCCGCCCGGACAGAAAAAACACCGCCCAGGCGCAATCCGCCGCCGGTGCGGATTTAAAGTAATCCACCATGGCCTCTACCTTGCCGTTGGTGGAGGTGGTGCTATCCAGCGCCTCGTATAACTCCAGAAACGCTTTCACGACAAACCCTCAGGCTCGCGTTGTTCGCCTAATTCGGAACCCCACACGCCCGCTGAATACCCTGCCTCATTGAGGTAGCGCACCAGTAAATCGGCCTTGCCGTGAGTGACCCAGATTTGTTGGGCTTTGGTTTGTTGAACGGTTTGCAGCAACTGGGGCCAATCCGCGTGATCGGATAAAACAAAGCCGCGATCATAACCACGTTGCCTGCGTCCGGCCCGAACCCGCATCCAGCCTGAAGCAAATCCTGTCTCCAGGTCCTTAAAGCGCTTCATCCAGAGGGAGCGAAACGCCGAAGGGGGAGCCAGCACCAATTCTCCGGGTAGCGATTTTTTTTCGGCCTCTACAACCGGAATGGTTTTTATCATGGGTACCCCGGCTTCCCGGTAAATTCGGGTCAATCCCTCTACCGCCCCGTGGAGGTACACGGGTTCATCGGTGTAGCGCATTAATTCTGATAAGACCCGTTGCGCTTTGCCCAGTGCGTAACAAAACAGCAAGGCGGTGCGATTTTTTCGGCGACAGGCCATCCACCATTCGTAAATGCCCCGCACTGTTTCCGGGGTGGATTGCCAGCGGTAAATGGGTAAGGCGAAGGTGGCTTCTGTAATAAACTGATGACAGGGAACCACCTCAAACGGTTTACAGGTCGGATCGGCATCCCGTTTATAATCGCCCGAGATCGCCCAAACCTCTCCGCCCACTTCTACCCGAACCTGTGCGGAACCCAAAATATGCCCCGCCGGATGCAGGGAAACGGTGGCAGGCCCCATGGCAAGCTGTTGTCCGTAGGGGAGCGTCTGGTACTGTTGCTCAGCGCCCAGTCGGTGTTTTAAAAGGGGCAGGCCGTCTTCTGTACAAAAATAATGGTTGCTGCCAACACGGGCGTGATCGGCATGGGCATGGGTGATAATGGCCCGCTCAACGGGTCGCCACGGATCAATATAAAAATCGCCCGCCGAACAGTATAATCCGGCTTCGGTTGCTTGTATCACAGGCTGGTGCAAGCCGATAAACCTTTGGCGTTATTGAATTTCACAGGAATGACGTTTTGTAAGGTCGCCCATTGAAGCGCTTAACCATTATACCACTTGGTATAAGTGTTCAAAATGGGTCATTGCTGAAAATTGAAGAGGCTTGCACTGGCACTGAAGCCGCTTTGAAACTAATAAGCGCCCCGACTGGCCAGCACCGCCGGTAAGGTTTTAAACAGGATTTTGAGGTCGCTTAGCAAGGTCCACTGCAAGATGTAACTCATTTCCAGTTGGCACAATTGCTCAAAACTGATGTTGGAGCGGCCACCCACTTGCCAGGCGCCGGTCATACCGGGGAAAACCTGAAAACGCAGGGTGTAAGGCCCCTGAAAAAGTTCACTTTCATCCTGAGGCAAAGGGCGAGGGCCCACCAGACTCATATCACCCCGAATGACATTGAGCAGCTGGGGCAATTCATCCAGGCTGAAGGCCCTGAGTATTTTTCCAATGGGGGTTACTCTGGGGTCGTTGGCCAGTTTGAACAGTCCGTTTTCCTGCTGGGCCTGCTTACGGAGGGCGTCTCGCTGAGCGTCGGCATCGGTGGTCATTGTTCTGAATTTATACATGCCGAATGGTTGAAAATTTTTGCCAATGCGTTGGCTTTTATAAAGAATGGGCCCTTCGGAGGTCAGTTTAACCAGCAAGGCAATTAGCAGTAATAACGGGGAAATGGCCAGTAGTCCCAAGCTGGCGGCTAGTAAGTCAATGGTGCGCTTGATACCTTGTTGGGCCCGGTAAATCCAATGGCTGGAATGGTTTAAAAAGGCAATTTCAAGCTGAAAGCCTTGCTTTAAGATATCCGGGGCATTTTTTTCTTTAACAACACGCTGGCGCTCTGGCAAGCTGACCCGTGAAGGCGAAGACAGGGTTGAAGTGCTCATGGGGTTAAAGTCCATCCAAGGTTAAGGTGTTATTGTTTTGGAATTCATATTAAATAGAATTAAAACTAAAGTTAAAATTGTTTGCTGACCTTGTGCGTCTCTTGTAAGCTGGTCTGCAATTCATGTAAACCGGACACCCTGCCATGATTGATCGCTTTCCAATCCCTTGGCCCCAATGCTTGCTTTTGCTGATTGCGGCGGCCACTTTAACTGTTTTTTATCCGGCACAGGGCATGCAGGGGGCTGCCCCCCCGGCGGCGGCGTCCAAACCAGAGGCGGGGCCTGCTTGGCACTTGTCGTCACTCCTTCAACAAAGCTGGCAGTTTTACAAAGGGCGGTTTTTGGTGGATGGGGCGCATGTGGTTTCTAACACCTATGGCGGAACCATTAGCGAGGGGCAATCCTATGCGCTGCTAAAAGCCTTGTGGATGAATGAGCCTGCCACTTTTCAAAAAATATGGCAATGGACCCGGCTGAATCTTAAACGCCCTCACGATCATTTGTTGGGCTGGCGCTGGGGAGATGGGGAGTTTGGTACCAGCAAGGGCTTAATGGAGCTGGATAATGCCGCGGATGCGGATCAGGACATTGCCTATGCCCTGCTACTGGCTGGTCGGCAATGGAACCGCCCGGATTATACCCGTGACGGGCTGAATATAGTGAAAGATTTGTGGCGGTTAAATGTTCAATTGCTGGATGGGCGCTATTACCTGATTCCTGGCACCTGGGAAGGTTTTAAAGAGGAGTACCTGACGCTGGATCCTTCCTATTTGGCCCCTTATGTTTACCGGGAGTTTGCCAGGGCGGATGTCGCCAATGCCGCAGGCTGGACTCAATTGGCGGATGACAGTTACGATGTACTGGAAGCCTGTACCAATTTGACCCGGCCCAAGCTGCCGCCCAACTGGTGCGCCGTGAAGTGGCAGGAGGATCATCAGGGTAGCCGGATTATCTTTTCGGATCGGCAGGGGGATGGCTCCCGAGATTTTAGCTACGATGCCTTTCGGGTGTACTGGCGCATGGCCATGGATGCCAGACTCAGCCCTGTGCCGGGCCGGGATAGAGCCAAAGCGTATTTAAAAAATCATCCATTTTTGCTGGACTATTGGCGGCAACATGCCACCATGCCCGAAGGGTTTACCGCCCAGGGCCTGCCCCGAACCCAGGAAACCTCTGGCTTTGCCATGGGGCCAGTGCTGGTGCTGAATCATTTTCAGCAACCCGCTCAGGATGGCGCTTTGTATCAGCAGTTGCTGGCCCCTCACTATCATGCGGAAGGCTACTGGTTCAACGATTACAATGATTTCCTGCACAGTGTGATTTGGCTGCACTTATACGCCCTCAGCTTGAAGCCTGCGTAGGGTTTTTTATCTCTTTCTAAATTTAAACTGAATTTAGAAACTAAAAAAAGCCGCCGGTTTAGGGTTGCTTGTTTGGGGTGATGACCTTCTCTATGGAGCGCTTTCATCGTCACCCGAGCCTCGGAGGTTTTAGGGGGCTGGGTCTGCCTCCCTCTGGGTTTTGAAGTCCTCTGCCAGCTATGGAATCTGGGGGAGGGGATTTTGCGCCGAGCTTTTGGGGGCTATCCCCAAGGGCGGGGCCAAAAATGCCCTTAGTTGCATGGTTTTCGGGTTATCCATGTTTTTAATCTTTAAATGCTGCTTTGTTGCATTTGAATTGCAAATATATTGCAATAGTGATAGTCTGTAAATATGCAAATCCGTTTGCTGTAATTTTTAATGCCTGAACAAAAATACACTCTAAACCCCTAAAGGATGACGCTATGCATTTTGATCCCCTACTGAAAACCGCTTACGATAATGGCGCTGAGATTATGATTCAGCTGAAAGACTTTTGTGGCAACCCTTATCAAGGGAAGGTGCTGGCATTGAATGAAGATGCTTTTACCTTGTTTCACAGTGGGCTGGGTGGTGGTGTTCTATGGTCATTTGCCAAAGCGGATGTGGCCTTTTGCGGATTGATCGTGGAGCTGCCTGCGCTGGTTACCACGCCAGTCTCCATGGCCAAGCCGGGACGCTCCTCCATTGACCTGATGGAAGGTTACCGGGGCGATGGCGCCGAGTAACTGACCGGCAAGCTCTTTGATTTCAACCGTTAAGCATTTAATCAATCAATCATCACGCAGAAAGGCCCCCATCCCATGAACGCAAAGTTATTTGTCCGCAACCTGAGCTGGTCCGTTACCGAAAACGATTTGTATGAATTGTTTGGGCAATCGGGAGAAGTGATTTCCGCCAAGATTCCCATTCGCCGTGAAGACGGCAAGCCCCGTGGCTTTGCCTTTGTGGAAATGGCCTCACTGCAAGAAGGGCAACAGGCCATTCAAAGCCTGAATGGTTATTTTTTACAGGGTCGGGATATGGTGGTTGATTTTCAGGATGAGAATCGAGGTTCTGGCGGTGGCGGTTCTGCTTCTGGCAGTGCGACCGGAGCGCCGGCTAAAAGCGCCAAGCTATTTGTGCGTAGTTTGTCTTATGGGGTGAGTGAAGCGGATCTGGAACATTGTTTTCAGCAGGCCGGTCACGTGGTTTCAGTCAAAATTCCCACCGATCGCGATACGGGCGAAGCCAAGGGTTTTGGCTTTGTGGAAATGGCTTCAGTCGAAGAGGCGGAGCAGGCCATTCAAAGGCTCAATCACACCAACTTGGGCGGCAAGGATATCGTGATCGACTATCAGGATGCCAGCCGTAACAAAAGCAAGCCTGCGGGCGGCAGCCGATCAGGCGGTGGTGGCTATGGCCGCAACAGCGGCGGCGGTGGTTATGGCGGCAAACGGGATCGTTCTGATTATTCCTCTCGCTGGTAATTTCAAAGGCTCAACAGGTCTGTCTCAATGGCTTTCTGCTGGTTCCTATCATGCCGGGGCGGCTGGGTTCGGTTCAAAAAAATGACTGAATTGCCAGCAAACTTGCGGTATGATGAAAAAAAGCGGAAGCCATTGGGATTATGACCACTTACACCGAACAAGCCATTGCCATTCTAAAATCCAAAGGGTTTCGCATTACCCGCCCTCGAAAGCTGGTGTTGGATTTACTGGATCAATCCAATATCGCTTTATCGGCCTACGAAATTAAAGACGCTTTGGATGTGGCCGGGGAGAAAATTGATACGGTCAGCGTGTATCGCATTTTGGAATGCCTGGATGAGCAGGGCTTAATTCATCGGGTGATGAGTAGTGGAAAAGTTAAAAAATGCCTGCTGGAAGCTGAGAGCGATTGCCAGCTGCACCAAAAGGATCATTGTCATCACTTGTTAATTTGCCAGCAATGCAACCGCATTGAAGAAACCCATTGCACCGGCATTAGCGCCATGGTTAAAAAGCTGGAAAAGCAAATTAATTTCCAGATTCAGTCGCATCATCTGGAATTTATGGGTCTATGCCAAAATTGCCGATAACCAGCACCCGAGTTTTTTTGAAAACTGAAACCCTCGAGTGTTACCCCACGGCTCACTAGGTTTTGCGATAGAACCCGAATTGAACGGACTTAAAGCGAGAGAGTTCGTACTCCAGCGATTCTTTGGTGCGAACGGCTTCATCCAGTTTCTTTTTCAGGGCGTCGTTTTCGCTTTTACAACGAATTAACTCCACCACCACTTCATCTAGGCCAGAAAGCTTGTCATCCAGCAAGCGGGAAAGATCTTTAAGAATGCCTTCCTTCACTTGGCTAACGGCCTCAACCATCACCGTAATGTTGTCTTTGTTGGCAGCGCTGCTTCGTAAAGCCTGATTGTTGGCCGACACCGAAGACATGTAGCCCCCTTTTTGCAGGTTGGCGGATTCAGCGTCGGGCTTATTGCCCATGGGGCGCTCGGTGTTGTTGGATGGGGTGTTCCTCTGACTGGAAACGGGGTCGGGCATTTCACCCTGTTTTTTGCTATCCAGAACCTTTTTCAACGCCTCGATATCACGATGCGTAAAAATAATGCGGCCTGTTTTTTCATCCTTACGGGGAGAAAGCGCCAGACTTTGAACGTAATTCATTAACTCCCGCTCTTCCAAGCCCAGAAGCTCCATTACATAGCCAATTGTATAGGGAAAGTCTTCTGTTGTTAGGGAAGTCATGGTCTCTCTAACCTGTATTAAAGCTCAACACGGTCTATCTTAACACAAGACTGACCGCTGACAAACAATCAAACGGCGTTTTTTTCTGTGCAATCCTCCCGTGGGTTCCGGCCAAACGTATTTGTGGATGGAGGCGGTAAAATAAAACATTGGGGGGCGATTATGCACAGGCTGCGATGAGGTGACTGATGACCCCTGCGGTGGTTTTTTCAAGGTTCTTTATAGCCTGAGCCGAGGGGCTGAAAAAGGACTTCAGAAGCGGGTAAAGGATATCTTACCGGCGATGTATGCTATAATTCATCCTAATGTTTCCAGCCTTCTGTGCAGGGCTGATTGAGAGGAAATGGTCCGGCCCCGCTTCTTCGCGCTTCCGGTTATCGCTTGGATTGATCAGGCGATGCTAACGGTATTCAAAGAAGATACGGCATTCAAAAAGGTGGATGGTTTCCAACCGGTTCCGAAACAGTCTTACGTTTAGATTTCAGGGAGCGGCGTTTGCGGATTTTATGAAAAAACATCAGAATACCGGCTTTGCGATCCTGGTTGGCCTTATTTTACTGGCCTTGTTTGTTTCCACCCTTTTCAAGGGCGGCGATGTGGTTGTTCCCACCCAGGTAGGTTTTAATGAGTTTGTAAACCGGGTGAAAGCCCACGAAATAACCATGGTGGAGATTCGAGAGAATAATGCCACCGGGTTTAACACTGCCGCTGTCAAAGCGCTGGAAGAAAAGGCCAAAAGCCAGTCTTCTACCAGCTTTCGGATTAGCTCGCCCAATGTAGGCACTGGAAAACCGGCCTCGCCGAGTGCCACCGCCCCTGTTGCGGATAAAGTGGCTGAGCCCTTGCTAACTCCTCAAGCCACTCCTGCCAAACCGGTCAGCGTTGAAAATCCCAAGGCTCAGGCAACGGCTGTTGCTACCTCTCAACCCGTGGACGCTGCCCAAAGTGGTGCTGCCAAGCCCTTAACCCCTGCGGTGGGACCTGCTCATTATCAGGTGGTGTTGCCTCAAAATGGGGCAGGGGTAAACTTGCTGGTTCCCATTTTGCAGCAAAACAACGTGCCGTTTACCTTTGGGAAACCTGAGAACGACAGCCAGTGGCTGACCATCCTTAGCACCATTTTCCTGCCCCTGATTTTCCTGGTTTTTCTGTTTATGATTTTCAGAAACGCACAGGGCGGAGGCTCTCAGGCCATGTCTTTTGGCAAGAGCCGTGCCAAAATGTCGATGGATAGCAAGGTTAAAATCACGTTCAACGACGTGGCGGGCATCGATGAAGCCAAAGCCGAGTTGGAGGAAGTGGTCGATTTTCTGAAAAACGGCGAACGTTACCAGAAACTGGGCGCCAAAATTCCCAAAGGGGTTTTGTTAGTCGGTTCTCCGGGTACCGGTAAAACCTTGTTGGCCAAAGCTGTTGCGGGCGAGGCCGGTGTCCCTTTCTTCAGCATTTCCGGTTCTGATTTTGTGGAAATGTTTGTGGGCGTGGGGGCCAGCCGGGTTCGGGATTTGTTTGAGCAGGCCAAAAAGCATTCTCCCTGCATTATTTTTATGGATGAAATTGATGCGGTCGGTCGCCAACGGGGCGCTGGCATGGGGGGCGGTCACGATGAGCGGGAACAAACCCTGAACCAGTTACTGGTGGAGATGGATGGATTTGATCCGCATGCGGGCATCATTGTGCTTGCGGCCACTAACCGCCCGGACATTCTGGATAACGCCTTGCTGCGGCCCGGTCGCTTTGATCGCCAAGTGATGATTGACCGCCCGGATGTCCAGGGTCGCGAACAAATCCTGAAAGTTCACGCCAAAGGCAAACCATTGGCCAGTGATGTGGACTTGAAACTGTTGGCCAAGCGTACGCCCGGTTTCACTGGCGCTGATTTGGCCAACCTGCTGAATGAAGGCGCTTTGCTCGCCGCCCGTTACAACAAAGAGGTTATCCATCAGTCTGATATCGAAAACTCCATCGATAAGGTGCTGGCGGGCGCTGAGAAGAAAAACAAGATTATGTCCGAGAAGGACAAGGAGTTAACGGCCTATCACGAAGTGGGTCACGCCTTGGTGGCCGTGATGACGCCTGAAAGCGATCCGCTGCGCAAAGTTACCATCATCCCTCGGGGGATGGCGCTGGGCCTAACCTGGACCATGCCCGATGATGACAAGGTCCACATGTCCAAAAAGCAGATTCTGGCCCGCATTGCGGTGGCTCTGGGTGGTCGTGTGGCTGAAGAAGTGGTTTATCAGGATGTCACCACCGGGGCCAGCAGTGACCTTGAAAAAGTCAGCTCTATGGCCCGTCGTATTGTTACCGTGTACGGTATGAACGATAAACTGGGCCCCATTACTTACGGCAAGCAGAACGAGCATATGTTTATGGGCCGTGATTTTGGCAGCGAACGCAATTACGGGGAAGAGGTGGCCTCTTTAATTGACCGTGAAGTGAAAACACTGGTGGAAGAGCTGTATGATCAGGTTCGTAACCTCTTGGTGGATAACCGGGATGTCATGGATGCCATCGTGAAGGTGCTTCTGGAGAAAGAAACCCTGGATGATGTTGAGTTCAATGCCATTATGAATGATGTGGTTCATGCCAGAACCAATGGCACCGGCAACAAAGGCCAGGAAAAACTGGATCCGGTTGATCATAGCCATGAAACGCCACTGGTGATTGCGCCAGATTAAGTTTGGGCAAAATGACAAATTAAAATCCGAAATGGGGCGTTTCCGCAAAAGAAACGCCCCATTTGCTTTGCAAGCCGCCGCCTTTACACTATGATGGATGGTACTGATAGCGGTTATGAAAAGAGATCCCTGCCCATGCGAATGTCCAGATTGTTAGCCCCAACCCTGCGTGAAAACCCGGCTGAGGCCGAGGTGGTGAGCCACCAGTTGCTGGTGCGGGCCGGTTATATCAGGCGCTTGGCCAATGGGGTGTACAATTACCTGCCGCTGATGTGGCGAGTGCTGCGTAAGGTGGAGCAAATTTTACGGGAAGAGATGGATCGGGCGGGCGCTCAGGAATTATTAATGCCCATTCTACAACCTGCGGAAGTTTGGCAGGCTTCCGGGCGTTGGGATGTATATGGTGAGCTGATGATGCGGGTCAAAGATCGCCACGGTCGTGAATACGGCCTTGCCCCCACCGCCGAAGAAGTGATTACCGATATTGCCACCAAGGAAGTACGCTCTTACCGCCAGTTGCCGGTGAATCTGTACCAGATTCAAACCAAGTACCGGGATGAAATTCGCCCCCGTTTCGGCCTGTTGCGGGGCCGTGAGTTCATTATGAAAGACGCTTACAGCTTTCACAGCAATCAGGCTTGCATGGATCGGGAATATCAGAGCATGGCTGATACCTACACTCGTATTTTCAATCGCTGCGGTTTGGAAACCCGCCAGGTGCGGAGCGACAGCGGGGCCATTGGCGGTAGCGTCAGCCACGAATACATGGTGTTAACCCGCATTGCCCAAGGCGAGCAGGAAAGCGGCGAGAACGATGTGTTCTTCTGCGATGCTTGCGATTACGCGGCTAATGCGGAGCGAGCAGAATCCATTTTACAGGAAGTCAACACCACCGGCGAACATGCCGAGTTGACCGTATTGGAAACCCCGAACGCCAGTACCATTGAGGCATTAGAGCGTAAATTTCAGTTGCGTCCCGAAACGATTTTAAAAACGTTGATCTATATGATTGATGAAAAAATGCCGGTTATGGCCCTTATTCGTGGCGATTTGGCGATTGAGGAAATCAAGCTGCTGAATGCCTTTGCGGGCAATGAAATTCGGATGGCCACGGAAGAAGAAATTATCGAATTAATTGGCGATGTAAAAGGCTATGTTGGGCCTTACAACTTGCGTCCCGATACATTACAAAAACTTAAAATTGTTGCCGATCGTTCTGTTGCCAGCCTGAAGAATTTCGTAATGGCTATGAATGAGCGTGGAAAGCATCTGGTGGGGGCCAATTGGGGTGACCCTGGTTTACATGAACCGCACCTTCGTGATACTGACCTGCGCTTGGCTAAAATTGGCGATATCTGCGCTGAGTGCAAAACCGGCAAACTGGATATGACCCGTGGCATTGAGGTGGGGAATATTTTTCAGCTGGGTACCAAGTATTCGGGGGCCATGAATGCCACCTATACCGATGAAGATGGCACCGAAAAGCCCTTTATTATGGGTTGCTACGGTATCGGGGTTTCTCGTACCGCTGCGGCGGCCATTGAGCGGTTTCACGATAAATTCGGCATTATCTGGCCCATGGGCATTGCGCCGTATCAAGCTATTGTGGTGCCGGTGAACGTGACCGATGAAATCCAGATGGGGCTAGCTCAACAGCTTTACGATCAATTGCGAAACGCTGGCGTGGAAGTGCTGCTGGATGATCGTGATGAGCGGGCTGGCGTTAAATTTAAGGACG
Organism: Vampirovibrio sp.; assembly: GCF_041737375.1. Classification (NCBI taxonomy): domain Bacteria; kingdom Bacillati; phylum Candidatus Melainabacteria; class Vampirovibriophyceae; order Vampirovibrionales; family Vampirovibrionaceae; genus Vampirovibrio; species Vampirovibrio sp. Next base: position 64,759 of record NZ_JBGSRV010000010.1, on the reverse strand, counting down.
CTGATTTAATCGGTATTCCGGTGCGTATCACTGTCGGCAAGAAAGCCCCGGAAGGCTTGCTGGAAGTAAAACTGCGGGATCAGGACAAAGCGCAGGATATGCCGGTCAACGAGGTGTTGGCCTTTGTGCAAACCCAGATTCAGGAATGGCGTCCTACGGCCAAACAGGCCCAGCCCGCTTCTGTTTAACGCTTTTTAAATTTTCAAATTCCAAATTTAAACCCCCAGAACCATAAAGAACCACTCGCCCATGTCAAATATTAACCCCTCCAAGCTTCGTAATTTTTGTATCATCGCCCATATTGATCACGGCAAATCCACCATTGCCGATCGGTTGCTGGAATTTACCGGCACCATCGACAAGCGCAACATGAAGGATCAAGTGCTGGATAACCTGGAGCTGGAGCGGGAGCGGGGCATTACCATCAAGCTTCAGGCTGCCCGTATGGATTATCAATACAAGGGTGAAAACTATGTATTGAACCTGATTGACACGCCGGGACACGTTGATTTTAGTTACGAAGTTTCCCGCTCGTTGCAAGCTTGTGAAGGCGCCTTGCTGGTGGTGGATGCCTCTCAGGGGGTGGAAGCCCAAACCTTGGCCAACGTGTATTTGGCCATTGAGGCCAATTTGGAAATTATTCCGGTGCTGAACAAAATTGATTTGCCGGGTGCTGATCCCGAGCGGGTGCTGAAAGAAATTGAGGAAGTGGTGGGGATTGATATCTCCAACGCCATTATGTGCAGCGCCAAAGAAGGTATTGGCATTGAAGAGATTTTGCAGGCGGTGGTGGAATTTGTGCCGCCCCCTAAAGTGGATATGGTAAACCCCCTGAGAGCGCTGGTTTTTGACAGTTACTTTGACGCCTACATGGGCATTATTACGTATGTGCGCATTATTGATGGCGAAGTGAAGCAGGGCGATCGCATTCGCTTTATGGAAAACCAGAAAGTTTATGATGTCACTGAAGTGGGGGTGATGAAGCCGGTTCGCCACCCTTGCGCCAAGCTGGTTTCGGGAGAGGTTGGCTATATTTCGGCCTCCATTAAGGAAATGGGCGCCTTTGTTGGCGATACCGTGACCTTGCACGTGAACGGGGCCAAAGAACCGCTGCCCGGTTACCAGAAGGCCATGCCCATGGTGTTCTGCGGTCTGTATCCCGTTAACAACGATGACTATACGGTACTTAAAGATTCCCTTGAAAAGCTGAAACTGAACGATTCCAGCATCACCTTTGAGCCGGAAAGTTCGGAAGCGCTGGGCTTTGGCTATCGCTGCGGCTTTTTGGGCTTGCTGCATATGGAAGTTATTCAGGAGCGTCTGGAGCGAGAATATAACCTGGATTTGATTACCACCGCCCCTAGCGTGGTTTATAAAGTGCATATGACCAACGGCGACATTATTGAGGTGGACAACCCTTCCAAGCTGCCCGATCCGGTGAAACGGGACTATATGGAAGAGCCGTTTGTGAAAATCAGCATTATCACCCCCAACGAATTTGTGGGGGCGTTAATGGATCTTTCTCAAACCCGGCGTGGCCTTTTTATCGGGATGGATTATCTGGATAAGGTGCGGGTTAATTTGCAGTACGAGTTGCCTTTGAACGAAATGGTGACTGATTATTACGACAAGCTGAAATCCTGCTCCAAGGGTTATGCGTCGATGGATTATACGTTTTCCGAGTACAAGCGCAGCAATTTGGTAAAGCTGGATATTTTGCTGGCGGGCGATATTGTGGATGCCCTTAGCGTCATTGTCCACCGGGATAAAGCCCATCATGTGGGGCAAATTTTAACCGAAAAACTGAAAGAAATTATTCCCCGGCAAATGTTTGAAGTACCCATTCAGGCGGCCATTGGTGGCAAAGTTGTGGCCCGCAGCACGGTAAAAGCCATGCGTAAAAACGTATTGGACAAGTGCTATGGCGGCGATATTTCCCGGAAGCGTAAACTGCTGGAAAAGCAGAAAAAAGGGAAGAAGCGCATGAAGTCCATCGGTAGCGTGGAAGTGCCTCAAGAAGCATTCATGGCGGTTCTCAAACTCAGCGATTAATGGTAAATAAGCGGATTTGACATGCGGCTTGAATTAGATCCCCATAAAAATTGGCTTTCATTCCTGCGGTTGTTAAGGTGGCTTTTTTTCGGCACGTTGCTTTTTACCGTTTTGGGCTTTGCCACACAAATCAGTCTGGTTTTTGACCTGCTCAGTCACTTTCGGGTGCAGTATGCCTTAGTGCAGCTGATTGGTCTAATCTGGATGCTTCGCACCCTAAAAAAACCAACGGTTATGGCCCTGTTTATGGCCACGCTGATTGCTTTGTTTATCAACCTTTCTCTGGTATGGCAATATGCTTCACCCACCGGATTTGCCAAGCGGCAGTCCGGCTCTGTTCAACTCCAATTGCTGCAAATTAATGTGCTGGTGTTTAATCAAAATTATGACAAGGTGTTGTCTATGATCCAGCAATCCGATGCGGATATTGTTTCGGTGCAGGAGGTGGATTATCTGTGGGATGAGGCGCTGGAGCAGAGCGCAGTGCTTAAAAAATATCCTTATCAGGTGCGGCATTTAAGGGCGGGCAATCTTTTGCTCAGCAAAATTCCATTGGCCAGTGCTAAAATCGTCAGCTTCCCGGAAGACAAGCTGGGCAAGGCCATTTATCGAAAAGAAGGCGGGTTTATTCTGGCGCGGTTCACCCTTAAGGGCAGGCCGGTGAGTTTGATGAATCTGCACCCGCCCGTGCCAGTTGGCCCCAAATACATTAACAGCTATCTGCAATATTTATCGTTGCTAGCTGCGGAAAAGCCTTCACTTGCCCCCACCGTGATTTTACTTGGGGATTTAAATACCACGCCCTGGTCGTTTTTTTACAAGCAGTATTTGCAGGAACTGGGGTTGAAAGATGCCAAGGCGCATCATTACATGCCCACCTGGCCAACGTTTATGCCCCTCTTTTATTTGCCCATCGATCACGTGTTTGTCAGTTCAAATGTTCAAACCCTTCATCAGCAAACAGGCTCGTTTAACGGCTCCGATCATCTGCCGGTTCTGGTGGAATTGCAAATTCCCTAAAAGCTAAAAAAGCAAAAAAAAATCCCACCCGCAGTCGGGTGAAACACTGCGGATGGGACTGAAACTTTAATGCCGAGTCAACGCTTGAACCTTGCCCAAAAAGAGCTGGCCGGATTGAATGGCCTCTAAAAACTCATCCTCGGTGGCGGGGCCATCAGGAAATTTCCAGTGGGCGGGCAGTTGGGCGTAAACCATGCGGGCCACATCCAGCCCTTTGAGCCGTCCGATGAGTGGGGTTAGTAAATTCAAAATGCTCAGGGCCAAGGCCATTTCTTTGCCTAAACTTAGCTTGGCGATTAAGTGTAACGCTTTTTTTAGCATCATCTTTCCTTTCGATTGAAGTGCTTGGTTTAAGTTCATCATTTAAGTCCATCGTGCTTTTTCAGGGCGAATGTCCAGGTGCGTATAGTACTGATAGCAGCCCATGCCACCCGACCAGTTTTGCAGAAATTGCTGAACTGTTTTGGCTGGAACGCCTGCCACCACAATGTCTGCCGCCAGCCCGTCCAGATGTTGACTGTGCGAAGCGCCGCCCACGGCCTGATTATGGGCTTTGCTCCGGTAGCCCGAATTGATGAGAATGGGGCGGTTGAAAACCTCACGGATTACTTGCAGTCGGTTGGCCAGCCGTTCAATATTCTGGAGGACTCCAGCTGCAGGCATGGGGTCTTCCTTTCGTAAAAATTCCGACAGTTTAAAATGAGGGGTGAGCGCTATGTTCCGGCGATCTTCAGTCATGATTTCTCCCTGTGTGATGGTTGGGGTTTTGCGTGTTCAGGGGGTGACTGTTCAGGCGGTCATCAATTTTATTGAGCTGAAAATCCAGTCGATTCAGTAAAATTTTAATGTCCTCCACATCCTGTCGGGTGGCGTATTCGGCGCGAATCGAATTTTCCATGTGTCGCAGCGATTGCTCCAGTTCCACCGGGGTCACAAAAATTCCCAGTTTCAACAAACTGACTGTGACAAAGGATATGAGCGCCGGTACCACATATTGTCGAACCTGTGAAAATAGTTCCATCTCTAACTTTCTGGAGGGCTGGCGCTGGTTAGCAGCTGAAGCAAGCCATTGCGAACGGTTTCCAGCTCCAATGGAATGGTGGCCCGCTCAATAATTAATCGGGCAATTTCAGGGCGGTTTTGTTCCAACTCCATTTTTACTGCCGCTTTCAGTGGGGCCAAATCAGCCTGCGCTTCGGGGGGTAGTTCCCCTTCAAAAGCTTGTCGCAACCGCTCTGTAATGGGTTGAAGTTCTGGGCTGTTTGCGGGTGGCGATCCCGTTTGCCACGTCCCTTCCATGCGATCGGCGGGTTGCTCGGGGTAGTCGCCACAATCGCTCACGGTGCCATCGTGCCGTAGTAAATAAAATTTCATGCTAAATAACCTCGGTTACAATGTAGCCTGCCACGTTTAAATCCATGCCGCTTAAAGCGTCGCTCATTTTGTACTGAATAATCTGGTTGGCATCGGTTTCCACGATCTCCGCCTCATATTCGGTAACGGTGCGGCCGGTGGGGTTTGCCACGACAAATTCCTCCACACTGGCCCCTTTTTTACGAATGTAGCCAATCCGGCCAGCGCTGGAAATCTGGTAAATGCCGCCTCTTAAAATGGCCAGTGTGGCAATGGGCGGCACATAATTGGCCAGAGAGACATCGTTGTAGCTAGCGGCAGTACCGCCATCCAGCACGTTGGGTTGACCGGCTACGGGCGTTTGATTGACCGGAGCGATGGCGAACCGGTAACGAACCTGGGTTCGAGTGGGCCAACCGCCGGGAATGTAAAACGGCATGATGTCGCTACTGTCATCCGTTCGCACCGCCAAGGCCAGTTGCCGCTTGAGATCGTAGCCGGTGGGGAGTGTAATCGATCCGCTGCTGGCTTCATTGGTGGTGGAAAACAGGGCGCCGGTTGTCCCATCAGCGCTATTTTTAATCAGGTACACAAAGTACCAGGTGCTGGCCGCTTTGGTGCCGGTATCCAGGCCATTCAAGCCATTGCTGTTCAGGGTCAGGGTGATGTCCGCCGCAATTTCTATGTCAGTTGCGTTGGTTGAATTTCGGGCGCATAAGCCTGCTTTTAATTGAAGGCTGCTGCTGTTGTTGTATACGGGTACCTTGCCCGAAACCCCGTTTTTATGCAAAACCGGATTCCCTTCATGAATGAGGTATTTGGCAAGGTTGTTTACTTGCACCCGAAATACATGGGCGGTGGAATCATACCCGATTTCTCCATTGGTACTGCCCACAAAGCCCGGTTTCTGGGCCAATCGGACAGAACCATCTTTGAGGGTGATGGTTTCAATGCTCACACCCGCATCCGCGCTGCGCTCCTCGATGGTGTCGGCCTTGAGGGTCGCTGAAAAACTTTTGGTGCCAGCAATGGTCATATTGCCCGATTCCAGGCTGCCCAGTCGGGTATCCTGACCGTTGGACTCCGCAACCAGCTGATTGAGTTCCGCATCAATGTCATCCGCATTGATCAGGTTTCCATTGGCAATTTCGGCATCTTTCAGCCGGAATATCTGTGACATTTAGCGCATTCCTCCATTGATCACGGTAATGGTCCAGCCCTTAATGTCTACCGGGCTGTTAATTTCACTGCCTTTTAATTCCATTTGAAAATACTGGCCAGAGCCTGCCGGAATGACGGTAAAACTGGAGGTTCCGGCCTGATTGTAATAATCTTGCCCGTAAGAAGCCTCTCCGTAAGTGATACTGGCGCTATCGGGGATCACCGTGCAGGTTCTGCTTTCTCTGTTTTGAGAACCACGCCGCAAATTCCAGTACATGTTCACGGTGACATCCACTCTGGAAATCTGCTTCAGGAACAGTTGTATGTCCTTCACCCGCTTTCGCAGTCGAGGATTGCCCAAGTCGTGAAAGCCGCTTCGGTAAAGCCACGGGATGGGTTGACCGTTGTAGCTATTGCCCTTTAATTGCTGTTGAACCATGCCTTCATAATTGCCGGTGTAGAGTTTTCCGTCCAGAACCGCACCACAGTTGCCCACAATGCCTTGGCGCTTGCTCCAGGCCCGGTTAATGCCGTAGTTGTAAACCAGTACGGTCTGGTTTTGTGTGGCGATTCCTTCGGCTACAAACCACCATACTTCCTGCCGGTTTCTGAGGTGAACGGCAAAGCTGCTGGTAAGCTGGCTACGATTCAGGTTTGTGATTTGGGTTTGGATACGGCTGGATAAAAAGTTGGTGGTGATATTGCCCTGGGCGGTGGCGGTGGACAGTGAGGTGACTCCCTCTGGGGAAAGAAACATCAATTCGTTCCCAATCAACACCAAACTGCGTTGATTGACCGCCCCAAATTCATCGGATACTTTTTGAACGGCGAACGTATCGATATCCACACCGGATAGCACGTAGGTGGAGCGTTCCTTGAAGATGACCAGTACTTCTTCATTCAGCAAGGGCAAAAACAGGGTTTTCAGGGCGGTAATTTTTTCACCATCACCCGGAGAAATTTGAATGGCCCCCGGTGAGTCTGACCAGGCATCTGGATCGAAATTTTCGGCGTTTTCCAGTTCCGAAATATAGATGAGGGAGGGGTTGTTGGCATCGCCAGAGAAGACCACCCGGTTTGAGTAATTTTCGGCGATAGAAGGATTGCCAGGAGAAATAGAGGAGACATCGGGTGGCCAGTTTTCTAACAGTTCAACCGGGTTGATGCCATCCCATTTAATGGGATTATCGGTTCCGTTACAGCCAATCAGCAACCCCTGAAAGGTGACAAAATTCATGGGCCGGTTGGGGGTTAGCTCGTCGTAAATTAACGTGGCTTCCCCGGTGATTACGTTAAAGGTAAACAGGCTGTCGTGGGCCACGGCCATTAAAAAACTCTGGCCGGTCAGGTTTTTATAATCATATAAGCTGGTAATAGGCTGCCCTCCCGCCAAAGGGGTGGTGTTGAGCTGGACGTAACCTGCGTTATCACTGGACCAACTGCCTTGGGTGGTGGCGTGTAAATTGATAATTTCTTCCGCTTCCCCGTCTTTCAGGGTGAGGTCGTTGGCCTTCAGGTTCATCCCGCCCGAGTTGTCGAAAAATTGAAAAGTACGCATAAATCATTCCTTCCATCCGGCTATTGGCGCTGGGTGAAATTTGTTTTAAACAGAGCGCGCCCCCCGGTAAAATCCTTTCATTCGGTAGCCCGGTTTACGGGGAGCTAAACTTTTGAGTTGCAGCAGGCCATCTCGATACAGCAGGTAGGTTTCGCTGGCAGGCTCTCCTAAAAATTTTTCTAAACGGGCCTGTGCGCCCATAATCAATACTTTTTCCCAACTGACAGGTAAAGCGGTGATATCGCTATTTTGGCTGAGGGTTTGGGGTTTGATCTGGGCTTGATAATCAATGGTGTAAACCCCATCGGGTACAGGGTATAAATGCAGTTGGCTGCCGTTTCTGTAAAAATATTGGGGCTTGCCAGAAGCGTTTTCTCCCAGCTCAATGGCATAGGTTGAGCTGATCTCTGGCAGGGGTGTGGCGTTGCTGGCATCCCTCACGGAATCAGGCAGCAGGGCGTCAAGGTCTACGTTGGCATCCAGGGTGTAGGTCGCTTGCCCTGCCACGGTCATCAAGCTGTTAGATTGGGTGAGTCGTCGAACCTTGAGTCTTTGCAGCATTTCAAAATAGGTATCGTTTAAAAAATCCACGGTTTGAATGATCGGTGTTTGGGCGTTGAGCAGCGTGGTGGCTTCCTGTTGTCCTGTCCGCCGCAGAACCTCATTCACCAGTTGCAGGAGTGTGCTCATGTTGCGCTCCTTTAATTTTGAGTAATTTCAATCGATAATCGCCCGGATATTTTTTTAAAATTTGAGCCAGTGCGCCGTGAATTTTGGTTTTAAACCGGGTTTTTGGGTTTTCACAAAGCCATAGGGCCTGTTCCGAATAAATATCCACTTCGGTTGTTGAGTCTGGTTCCGCAGGGTCGAATGGTAAATTCATGAAAACCTCCTGGCATTGATGAAAGCAGTATCGATGAAAGAGAACGGGGCAATGGCACATGGCATGCCATCGCCCCGGTGGAGTTGAGTTAGGGAGAGAGTGTGTTTGAGATAACGTTGGCTTAGGCGTTGGAGGCTTTCAGCACTGCGCCCGCTTTGGGCAGCATTACTTTGGAGCCATACAAATAGAGCCCTTTCACCGCATCGGCAAACATGTTGTAAGGGCGTACGTTTTCAATTTTGCTGACCTGGCTGGCAAAACTGATAAAATCGTTGGTGAAGGCCAACAAATTGACCACGCTGCCCACCGCTGGATTATTGGTGGTAACGTGCACACCAAAACCGGCCACATTGCCAATGTAACCATTTTGAATCACGTTATCGCCCAGTGAGGTGGCACGGGTGAACTCATCGGATTGCAGCAACATGGTTTTGAACTTGGGGGTAATCACCAAGTGGCGACTTTCCTGGGGGATGTTGTTGTTATCCAGTTTTTCGGCCAGCTGGGTGATGTAGCTATAAATGTTGGCGCTGGTTAACGCAATGGGAGCCACATCGGTGCCAATAACATTGCCAGCGTCCACATCGGTATAGTGTCCAATCAGGCGAGAATCCACCACATCTCGAATGGCGATGGCCGCCCGTCCTGCGTACCCTTCCAGAATACCCACGTTGGCCTGGGCTTTATCCAAATCATCCACTTTAAAGGCGAAGTATTTTTGCTGATCAATCAGCAAATCCACCATGGGATCGGTTAAATTCTGGAAGGAAATGGTCATGTCCCGAGTGTAGTTATTGACGGTTACATCGCCAAAGGTGCGAACATGAACCACGTCTCCGGCGTTGTTGATTTCGCCTTCAAAATCTTTATTCACCAGGTTGGCCATAACCACGGTTTTATCAAAAATTTTGAGTAGTTTTTTGCTCCAGATTTCTGGAATGAAGTTAGCGGTTGCCATAAGGTTGTGCTCCTTTCAGTTGTTAAAAAAAGGCAATAAAAAAGCCGCCCTATGCCTGTGGGACAGCCTTTTTCAAAAAATGATCCGTACTATTACCGAACCCGGTTGTTTTTCATCGCTTCGTTAATGGCGGCTTCGTTTTTCAGAAATTCACCCATGCTCATGCCCGCGATTTGTTGGCGGGTAAAACTGGATGGCATGGTGGGCATGGCCCGCTTGCCAGCCGCCTCGATATGAGGTGCTTGTAATCGCGATTGTTTTCCGGTTTCACCGGCTTCAAGGGCCTCATCCTGTTGGGCTTGCAAGGTGGCCTGAAATTTTTGCTGAAACAGAGCCATGCCTTGCTCGATTAATTCCTCCCAGCTGGCCGTTCCACCCTCGGGATCTTCCCGCAACAGCGTTACCACTTCTTGCAGGATGAACGGCTCAAAGCGCTTGAATTCCGGGGATTTTTTGCGAAAAGCATTCAGCGCGCTTTTCAGTTCAGCCTCTTCTTTTAAATCCGCCAGATGGGTTTGAGCCGCATCCGCCACAATTTGCCGTACAAAGGCAAAGGGATCGGCAATCAATAGTTCCAGGGCCTGAGCGGGTGCCAGGCTCTCAATATCGGTTGTTTCGGGGGGTGATGCCATAGGCGGCAATGGTTGGCTCATCGAGTGACTGGCCGGGATTACTTCGGGCTTTGGCTGGGACATGATTCCTCCTTTTTTATTTCTATTTTCACGAAATTATTTGAGGCCAGAATATAAGTGGACTTCGGGGTGTTAGTCATTCAGCTCGGTGCTGGATGGGTCGGTATGAAATTGCTTTCGCGCCCATTCCCGCTCGGCTTGTTGAATGATGAGCAAGGGGGTGGAAAAAATTTCCTGCATCACTTGCGCCCGAATGGCTTCGTACAAGAAGGCTTCCTTGGCGTCGGTATCGGTAATCCGGGTTCGTAACTCGGGTCGAAAAGCGCTTTGCAATAATTCCCAACCCGGCTCACGGATTAAATCCGTAAACAAAGTGGCCTTTTCTTTCAGGCCAAGCTGCTTATAGGTACTCATTCAAAAACCTCCTGTGGGGCTGGGCTTGGGATGGCTTGCTGAGCGGAGGCCGTAAAAATTTCGCCCTCATCATTGAAACCCAGCCGACGATAAATTTTCTTGTACAAGGCCAGCCAGTTGACTTGTTCCCGAAGTGCCGGACTGCTTTCTACCAATCGCAGAAAAGCGGTGATGGATTTCAGTTCCTGCTCTTTATTAAGCAGGCTTCGCGAGCCATCAATCCGAAACTGACAATCGCAGGTTTTAAGCGTTTCAGGCTGAATTTTTTGAAACGAAACATCGCCATTTTGTTCGCAAATACGGAGGTTTTCGGGTTTGCCGGTAAATTGCCGGGCATTTTCCAGCACCATTCGCAAAAAAGGTTCCAGCGAGGTGTGTTCCAGATGGGCCAGAAACGACGAGAATTTTTGAGTGCCGCCTTGCACCAAAGCGCTCACCTCGGTGGCTGTGCGAGAAGATTCCTGATCGGCACCTGTAAAATATTTTAAAGCGCCAGTGGCTTCTTGGGCTTCCGCTTTTAAGTCCGCAATTTCGGTGAAGGCCACCGTAAAATTATTCAGGTATTGAATGGGTCGCAAGGTGTCGTGGCTTTTCACCGGAATCAGCGCACCGGGCCGGGTGATCAAGGTGTCTGGATCGAACACGTCATCGTTAATTAAATAGGTAAAAGGGCTGTTGATGGAAAGGTTGATCACATCCAGTTTTTGATTGGTTAACGTATTAATGGCGTGTTGCAGCCCCAACGATTTTTCAATGGCCCCGATGCCGTAAATTTCATTTGGCACTGGAATAAAGGTGGTGAAAATAAAGGGCTTCATCCCCGATTCATAGGGGTTGGGCTCAAAGCGAATCACCGTATCCTGATTGGCCACCACGCACACATGATTTTTATAGACGGTTTCACCAATGATGAAATCGCCCCATGCTTCCAGCAAGCTAACTTTTTCCATGCTCTCATCGGCGGTAGGCAAAGGTTCATCCAGCCCAAAAGCCCTGCGACGGCTCTGCTTATTGCTGTCGTTGATATCCTGAGCTTCTTGGGTTTTCAGCTTTAAATGGGTCAGGTTGTGGTAAGCCGGATTGGCTTTTAGCTCCCGTAAGTCTCGATCCACTTTGCGGATGACCTTGGCTTGCTCAAAATCAGTGGCGTCTGGATCTATCAGGAAATCAAACATATCGATGGTTTCAAAATCAGGCCCGTTATAAGTCAGCGTTTCCCGCAGTATTTTTTGAGTGCCTACGGTGACCCCAAACAGGTGGACGGGCTGGTGAACCTGCTTGGTCTGTCGGGTTTGACGCCATGGCACGGCAGCCACCGTATTGCCTGTAATCACGGCTTGCTTCAGAAACAGGGCGTATTTTTCAATGAAACTGGCCTCTTCCAGCTTGCTGCGTAAAAACGCTTCAATCATCCCGGCTTGTCGATGATTTTGCTCGGTTTTGCCAATCACCGAAAAAAAGCGTTCGTTGGCCGGAAATAAAGCGTTGAGTAAGTTGGCATGAATGGCCTCTACCGCTTCATAAAGCACAGGGCGCACAATTTGACTGCGATCGGCTTGCCTTTCTTCCAGTTCCGCATACAGCGATTTGGGGTCGCACAGGTAGGCCTCCCAGCATTCCCGCCATTTGCTTTCCAGCCGGGAACGGGATTGTTTCCAGCGGGTATAATCACCGCTGATTGATTTGGCCAGCGTTTGCTGCCCTTCCTCTCCAATCACGTCCAGCAAGGTTTGAGTGGACGATATTAACGATGGTTCCGACATCATGCTCCTCCGTCATTGTGAAATAGAGCGCTCACAGGGGCGCTCTCAAAAATTGAAGGTGTGTGGGGTGAGGAGCTATATCTACAAAGGTGTTTAAAGGGCAGGCAAGGGCCTTGGAAACAGCGTTGATGGAGCGGGCAGGGCAGCGCCCTGTACCGAAGGGCTGAGCGAGTGCTTTCGCCAAAATCAGCTGGCGCTTGAAATACCCGCCGGAACGATCGTGAGCACCCAATCAATACTGCTTCGTGCAAGATCGTTTCTGTTGTTATTATGGCTTTGATAGCGTTAACGGCCCAGCGAAGGAAATTTACGATTTTTTTCAGCAGCGCTTTGGGCTTAACCCCCGAATTTATCTTGCCTGATTTTCATACCCCGATTATCCTGAGCCACGGTCTCATCACTCTCTCGCAATGGGGCTGTGGTGGTTGGTGGAGTATCTGTGCCTGAAGCGGGTTTGGACTGGAGTGTGTTTATCACCTCTGGGGATGGATTTTGACCGCCTGATGGGTTCAATACGCTGCCTTGAAAAAGGGCGATTTCTTCGATGTAGCCCTTGCTTTTACTCTGATGAATGCGATCCCGAATGGATTTTAAGGTAGGACCATTGGGCAGGGTCATGGATGGGTGAAACTGGCTCAGGTGATTGGCGGTATCTTCCAGCGTTTCCTGAATAAAAGCATGGCTTAGATCCTGAAGAATATCCTGGCGGCTGGGTTGTCTGGTTTCCTGACAAATAATGAGGTATTCAAAAAAATGGCCAACCACATCAATCACCTTGATGGCGATAAAAATACGCTGATCCTCAGGCAAAACATACAGGCAGTTCATTGCTTTGTGCAGGGTTGCGTTTTGATCGTAGTTTCGGCTCTTGCTTTTGGCTTTAAACAGATTCAACACTTTATCCGGGCCTAGCTGCCGAAGGTTTTCCAGCAGCGCATTGACCCCACAGTGTTTTTCCGCCAGGCCAATAACCGTTTCCCCCAATACCTCCTGATAGTCGGTGGGGAAGGTTTTTATGAGGCGAACTGACCGGGCAACAGTCTGCTCTTTGTCATACCAGCGTTGCTGGGGCGGATTGGGGGGATCCTGCGGAAATTCGTTTATAGTCATTGTTAGCCTTTAAGTCAGAAACAGCGTTTTTTGTATTGAAGGACAAAAAGTGAATAACCACTGTTACAATACCCAGCTATTTTTTTTATAAGCGAATGTTTAGTAAGTGTTAATAAATACTAAAAAATGTTTAAAAAAGTAAAGCGGAAATCAGCGCTTCAGGTTATTCATCCAGATGATAGCGCACGGTGGTGACTACTTTATTGCTTCGATAGCGCAACAGGGTTTTGATCATGATGGAGGTCTGGTTGTGAAGCAGGTTGTGCCACCAGCTTTTGGTCACAAATTCAGGCACAATGATGGTCACCAGATCATGCTCATAGCGATCTTCTACTTCATCAATGTACTCCAGCAAGGGTTCGCTAATGGAGCGGTAAGGGGATTTTAGAATGGTGAGCGGAATGCCGCAACCCCAGTCCTCCCAGGCTCGTTTTACCCGTTCGGTGCCAGCGGGGTTGAGTTCCACATGCACTGCCTCCACCCGATCCGAAATGGTTTTGGCGTATTCCAAAGCGGGAATGGTTCCCCGGTGCAAGGAAGAAATCAGCACCAGCACCGTATGCTCAATGGCCAGTGGACAGTAGCCATCCTCGGGCAAGGCCAGTTGCTTGCCAATGGATTCATAATGGTGGCAAATCTGGCGGAAAACGAAAATGATAATGGGCATGGCCACCAGTACAATCCAGGCCCCTTCCGTGAATTTTTCCACGGCCAGAATAATGGTAACCACCCCGGTTAACACGGCGCCAATCATGTTAATGGTAGCGCGCCGTTGCCAGCCCGGTTTTTGCTCGGCCTTGTGGTGACGAATCATTCCCCATTGGGCCAGGGTGAAGGACAGAAAAACGCCGATGGCATACAGGGGAATCATGGCGTTGTAATCGGCTTTGTAAATAATAATCAGCAACATGGCGAAAAAGCTGAGAATGACAATGCCGTTACTGTAGACCAGCCGATCGCCCAGGTTCATCAGTTGTCTGGGCAAATAGCCGTCCTGGGCCAAAATCATGCCCAGCCGGGGAAAGCCGTTAAAACTGGTATTGGCCGCCAAAATCAAAATGATGGCGGTGACAAACTGTACGGTTAGATAAAAGATGCTGCCGTGACTGAAAACACTGGCCGCAATTTGGGAAATAACCGTTTCGTGATGGGGATCCAGCTCTGGCGGAACAATACCCGGTAAGGCGTAAGCCAAATAGGTAACCCCCAGAAAAATAACGGCCAGCACCAGTCCCATGTAAACCATAGTGCGGCTGGCATTCACTTCCGCAGGTTCCTTAAAGGCTTGTACCCCGTTGGACACCGCTTCAATTCCTGTTAGGGCCGCACAACCGTGAGAGAAGGCCCGCAACAGTACCGCTATTAAAACCAGCGGGGCAATGGTGCTAACTTGTTGACCCACCACCGCAATTTCGGGAACCGATTCCACTTGCCCGGTCATCACCTTGAAAATACCGGTGCCAATCATGGCCACCATGGAAATGATAAAAAAGAAGGCGGGCACCGCGAAGGCTTTGCCGGATTCTTTAAGGCCTCTCAGGTTCAACAGCATGATGATCATAATCATGACCACGCTAAAGGCGATGTTATGCCCCTTGGGGAACCAGCCGGTGGAGACAATGTTGGCCACCCCGGAGGAAATACTAACGGATACCGTCAATACATAGTCGATTAAAAGGGCTGAGCCCGCAATTTGGCTGGCCGTTCTTCCCAGCCGGGTTTTTGCCACTTCATAACTGCCACCGCCGTTGGGGTGAGCCATAATGACTTCCCGGTAAGACATGACCACCACAAACATTAATATGATGATGATGGCGGCAATGGGCAGCGCCAAAATGCCATTAAAGGCAGAAGCCTGAATCAGGGTCATGCCCATTTGAATGGAAAGCCCTGAAGCAAACAGGGCAATCAAAATCTCTTCGGTGGCGTAAGCGGTTGAGGACAAGGCATCGGATGCGAAAACCGCAAGTCCGATGGGTACCGATAATCTCTCGTGCCGTTCTCGGTGGGACGCCAGAGGGTTTCCCACCACAAATCTTTTAAGCCTGCTCCACATAGTGCGATTTACCTATTCAAGACAGACCGAATATACAAGTTTTTCCCGGCAGGGGCAATGTTTGATGTACCAAACGCAATAAAACGATATAAAAAGACTTGCGAAACATCACGTTGAAATGGGTTAATGAAGGTATCTGTTTTGCCATCTGCGCACAGGTGGCGTTGTGTTTGTTTCTGGGGAGTTCGCTTTATGCCGTCAGTATCTGTTCAAAAAGTGTACCGCTTTGGTACTTCAGGCTACCGTAACGATCAGGATGCCGGGTTCAACGAGTCGGTCATCCATCAAATCACCCATGCCATTAGTGATTACCTGATTAGCGAGATTCAGCGCAAGGGAAAACTGCTGCCTATCCTCATTGGCGGAGATACCCGTGAGAAGACCCGCCGTTTTATTCCGGTGATTGCCGATATTTTAAAGGCCAAGGGGCTGGATGTGTTTCAGGCCTCCACCGATTTACCCTCGCCGGTGCTGGCCTACGCCGCCAAATATTTTAACCGGTTGAACCTGGGTTATGACGAAACGCTGGGCGCCATTTTGATGACCGCCAGCCACAACCCCTGGCCGTACGGCGGGTATAATTTCCTGACCCCAGACGCTGCGGTGATGCCCACCCCGGTTTCTCAAAAATTTGAGTTGTACCAGACTGAACCCCTCAACCTCACATTAGATCGGGCTGCTTATGGGGCGCATCAACCTGCTGCCATTACCGAGTTTGATCCTTATGAGCTATACCGGCAGCATTTGAAGCAGGGTATGAAAATTGATTACCCCAAAATCAAGGCCAGTGGGCTCAAGATTTTTTATGATCCGCTGTATGCCACTGGGCGTCGCTATTTGCCCCGTTTGCTGAAAGATGAGGGCATTGACACGGTCGTGATTCACGATACCGAACAACTGCCCCCCGGCTACACTGGTATGCCTGAGCCTACCGGCAGTAATTTAACCGAGTTGAGCGCGCTGGTTCAACAGGATGCCGCCGTTTTGAAAATTGGTTTATCCAACGATGGAGATGCTGATCGGTTTGGGGTACTGGATGAAACCGGACGCTATCTGAATTCTAATGAGGTGTTGTCGCTGATTGTGTACCACTTGCTGAACAACCGTCAGGAAAAAGGGGTAATCGTGCGCTCTCAGGCCACCACCCATTTGCTGGACGCATTGGCTGCCAAGGCTGGTCTTTCGGTGATTCAAAGCCCGGTGGGCTACAAGTACATCGCCGAAGAGTTTATTGAGCATGAGGAAAAAGGCGGCGAGCAGGTGCTAATTGGGGGCGAAAGCTCCGGTGGTATCAGCGTGATTGGCCATATTCCCGAAAAAGATGGCATTTTGGCCAATTTAATGGTGGCTGAAATTGTGGCAGTGGAAGCAAAGCCCCTGAGCCAAATCCTGAAAAACGTTCAGGCTTCGGTGAAAGAGCAATTCGCCTTTCGGGAGCTGGGCGTGAAAACCGAGCATGGCAAGGCCATTATGGCTCATTTTCAGGGCCTGCAAGGCCAAGGCGGCCAGATTGCCGGATTTGAGATTGATACGGCCCAATCCACCGCTTCTTCCGATGCCCTGGAGAAAAAGTACGGCACCCGTGACGGGGCCAAGGTTTTCTTTCAGGACGGAAGCTGGTTGCTGATTCGGGCCAGTGGTACCGAACCCATTGCCCGTGTTTACGTGGAAGGGGTGGCCGACAGTCCAAACCTGGCGTTGGATAAGAGCCAAAAACTACTGGATGCGGTAATGGCTATTTTAACCGGCGATTTTTCCGTTCCAGCGGCTAATATCAAGGAAAAAAAGTAGGTTTTCAGGTTCAGGCTCATCCGCTCAGGTCAGTCTGGTCGGATGAGTTCTGGACTTGAATGGATCTTGGTGCTAGATTAATTTTCCGCTTGTGCCCGTAGCTCAGTTGGATAGAGTGACGGTCTCCGAAGCCGTAGGTCGCGCGTTCGAGTCGCGCCGGGCACATATAGCACCTTTTTTTGGCGGGAGGGAGTTTTTGGTAGGCAAGTTCTCGAAGCGTTGTTGAAACCCGTGATGGGGCCATGGTGAAACCATGATGAAGCCTCTCATGAAGCCAAGATATCCAGCGTGACACGTAAAGCCGATTGACTTTGGTTTTGTTAAGTTCGGTTTCTTTATAAAGTTGAAATCTAGGAATTTTGGTGGATTTTAAGTAACCTACTCCATAATTTCCCCATGGTTGCCTCCAGGCTCAGTTTAAAAAGTTTAATTTTCACTATTCAGTAGAATCGAAGGGAGAACAGCACAACTCATGGAACCCATTCTATTCCCCATCATCTGCGGGGTGCTGGCCATCATTTTCGGGCTCGTAACCCGTCAGTGGATTCTTGGCCTCAGCCCCGGAAACCAGAAAATGCAGGATATCGCAAACGCCATTAAAGAAGGCGCTAGCGCTTACATGAACCGGCAATACAAAACCATTGCCATTACTGCTGTTATTCTCACGATTATTTTGTTTGCCCTGTTCTCCTCCTTAAAAGGAACCCAGTACGCCACCTATGTATCGGTGGCTTTTTTATTGGGTGCGTTTTTGAGTGGTTTGGCAGGTTACATTGGTATGTTCGTTTCGGTTAACGCCAACGTCAGAACTGCCGAGGCTGCTCAAAAAGGCATGAATGCCGCTATGGATGTTGCCTTTAAAGGTGGCGCAGTAACGGGTTTGCTGGTGGTTGGTCTGGCGTTATTGGGCGTTGCTGGTTTTTACTATTTTGCGCCATCTCCAGAGTTATTCCCTTCCATCGTGGGTTTGGCCTTCGGCTCCAGCCTGATTAGTGTGTTCGCCCGTTTGGGTGGGGGCATTTTTACCAAGGCCGCCGATGTTGGCGCTGACCTGGTAGGCAAGGTGGAAGCGGGTATTCCTGAAGATGACCCCAGAAACCCTGCCGTTATTGCCGATAACGTGGGCGATAACGTGGGTGATTGCGCCGGTATGGCCGCCGATTTGTTTGAAACTTACGCGGTTACTACCATTGCGGCTATGTTTTTGGGCAACTTGTTGTTCAACCATAATACCGATGCCATTCTGTACCCGCTGATGCTGGGCGGTTTGTCTATCATTGCCTCTATTGCCGGTACTTTCTTTGTGAAAGTGGGTAGCGACAATAACCCCATGAAAGCCTTGTACAAAGGTTTGTATGCCACCATTTTCCTGGTTGCGCTCATGGTGGTGGGTATGACTTACCAGTATTTCCCCAACGGCTTTTCATTCACCAATGCAGAAGGTTTGGTGACCGCCATTACCCAGACTGGCCTGATTGGATCGGCCATGACCGGTATTGTGGTAACCATTGCCATGGTGTGGATTACCGATTACTACACCTCAACCTCGTTTAAGCCGGTTCGCTCCGTGGCTGCCGCTTCTGAGTCCGGGCATGCCACTAACATTATTGCGGGTATCGCGGTGGGTATGAAGTCCACTGCCGCACCGGTGGTCGTGATTTCCATTGGTATGCTGGCCGCTTACTTTATGGGTGGCCTGTACGGTATCTCCATCGCCGCTGTTTCCATGTTGTCCATGGCCGGTATCGTGGTAGCGCTGGATGCCTTTGGCCCTATTACCGATAACGCCGGTGGTATCGCAGAAATGGCGCATATGGATGAAAAAGTCCGAGCCATTACCGATCCGCTGGATGCGGTGGGTAACACCACCAAGGCCATCACCAAGGGGTACGCCATTGGCTCTGCCGGTTTGGCCGCCATTGTGCTGTTCTCTTCCTATATTCAGGATATTAACGCGGCGGCCATTGAAAGTGGCAACGTGTTCCTGTCCAACATGAATAACCTGCATGCCTTGTTCTCTCTGGGCGATCCTTACATTATTGTGGGCTTATTCATTGGTGGCCTGATTCCTTACATCTTCGGCGCTATGGCCATGGAAGCGGTTGGAACGGCTGCAGGCGAAGTGGTTCATGAAGTGCGTCGCCAGTTCAAGGAAAACAAAGGCATCATGGAAGGCACTTCCAAGCCCGATTATGCGGCTTGCGTGGATATCGTTACCAAAAGCGCCTTGCGCCAGATGATGGTTCCCGCTTTGTTGCCAGTTCTGGTGCCTGTGGTTATGTGGGCGATTGGCACCTATCTGATTCCCGATACCGCTAGCTATGCGGCCATTAAAATGATTGGCGGCGTGTTGGTGGGTAGCATTGTGACCGGTTTGTTTGTGGGTATTTCCATGACTTCCGGTGGTGGTGCCTGGGATAACGCCAAAAAATACATTGAGGATGGACACTTTGGGGGCAAGGGTTCTCCTGCTCACCAGGCCGCGGTTACCGGCGATACGGTGGGAGATCCTTACAAGGATACCGCTGGCCCAGCCATTAACCCGGTTATTAAAATCCTCAACATTGTAGCGTTGCTGTTGGTGCCTCTGCTGGTTTAATCCCGTATCGTCACCCATTGGTTTCTCTGCATAAAGTTGCTAAAAAAGCCTCTCACTCCCCTTGAGTGAGAGGCTTTTTACTTGAAAATGGGCCTTGCTTGTACTAATATGATATACAGTCAATACCGTTTTTTATATATCCCTTGATCAAAAAGAGAGGTTGGAATCGAATGGCGAGAGTCTTGATTTCAATGAAAGATGAGTTCTTGAAACGAATCGATGAAGTGGCCGAAAAAGAGCAACGTTCTCGCAGTGAATTAATTCGGGAAGCGCTTCGTACTTATATTCGAAAAAATGCGGCTGCAAGCCCTGCCTCTGCGGTCAATCAGCAGGATTAAATCGCACGGAATTTTTTTTAAACTTTGTAGTCAAACCAGATTTTGTTTTTTTATAATTTGCCTCATATAATAATAAATAACGGTTCGGGTATAAGCGCTAAAGCGGGATCATAATGGTTCAGGATGTCAAATGAATGGCAAGACGCCTTGGTAACGGGCCAAAAGGTGCAGGTTACCATTTGGGATGCCGAGGATGACAGCATTGAATACACCTTTTCCAGTCAGATTGATCAAATGGGAAAAACCATGTTGTCTTTGGCTGCGCCCTCCAGCGGTGTGGCGTCAATTTATCCCTTGTTGCAACCCGGCGTGGTGGTGGGGGTTATGCTTGAAATTAACCCCACCCCTTGTATTTTTTACCCTGTAATCGCTTCAAAACCCACGGCTGAAGGGGGTATTTTCTGGTTGAAAATTCCAGAAAACCCCCAGATAGAATTTGTGCAACGTCGAAAACATGTGCGAATTCCGATGGTGATTCCATTTGTGCTGGAGTACATGCAGGCTGATAAACCCATTTCAATGTCTGCCCGAACGGATGATTTAAGTGGCGGGGGAATGCGCTTTACCGGTATGCGCCTGTTTCCTCCAGCCCAACAACTCCGTATTAAATTGCCGCTTGCCGGAGGGCCGCAAGTGCTACAGTTAAAGGCCAGGGTCGTCTATTCTGTCCAAAACTCTCGCAAAAAGCACCCCGAGGATTTATATATTGTGGCCTGCCAGTTTCAGGATTTAGAAGATGCCCAGGAAATGGCCCTGGTCCGGGAATGTTTTCGCCACGAGCTGAAGCTCAAAGAGCAGTAAGCCTTGTGCTACAATAAATCCGTTGTTATCCGGGATTACGGAAGCGGGATTTGCATGGCCTCCAAAAGCCAAACCAAAGAAGATCTACGGGCTCTCTCCGCAGAGGATCTGGTGCTGAAAGCCCAGGCCGATCAGATGAGTGCTCTGGAAGAGTTGGTAAACCGCTATCAAAGGCTGGTGTATGTCACGCTTTACCAACTGGCCCCGGAGCGCAATGATATTAATGATTTGACACAAGAAGTGCTGCTTCGTATGTGTCGTTCCATTAAGTCGTTGCGAAACCCCAAAACCTTCAAATACTGGTTGAACCGAATCATTACCAATCTCTTTTATGATGAATTGCGAAAGGCCCCTCGCCAGTTGAGAACCATCTCTCTGGATGAGCCGGTGTATGAGACGGATGATGAGCAAAGTCCGGCAAGAGACATTCCGGATGTGAGCGATATGCCGGATAAACTGGCCCTGAATTCTGAACTGGATCGCAAAATTCAGCAAGCCATTCAGAATCTCCCGGAACAGTTTAGGACCATTATCGTCCTCAGAGAAATACAAGGGTTAAGCTACGAGGAAATCGCCAGCTTGACCGAAACAAACATCGGTACTGTCAAATCCAGGCTGGCACGTGCCCGCCTCAAACTTCAAGAGGTATTGGAACCCTACCTGCGAGAAGTTTAGGGATTGATGCCCTGGTTATAAAACTGGTTATACAAACAGGATAGGAAGTTACCCTCATGCAGGAAGCTCCCAGGTATACCTTATTGGAAATACAACGGATGCTATCCCAATATTTGGATGGTCTACTTGAGCCTGAGCAAGTTCAAGAGCTAGAGGGGCTTTTGTCCCGGTTTCCTCAGTACGTTGAGGAACTGCGGAAGTTGAAAGTAACCCGAGAGGCCTTGAAAACCACCCTGCAAAATCCAGTTTTAGAGAATGCCGTTGAGCAACCGATTTGGGACACCATCGCTGAGCGATTGCAGGCCGATCGGCAAACGGGGCTTCGTGTTTTTGATCCAGAATTCGTATCCGCTTATTACGATGGGGAAATTTCGGCGGTGGATTCTGAGTTTATCGAATTTGAGACACAACTTTTTCACAATGCCAAAGCCAACGAAATGCTGGCTCAGGTGGGCGAGATTTCTGAACGGGTGCGTCAATGGGGATACCGCCTGGAGTCCAGTTGTTCAGTCAATTTCACTGACTCTGTCATGTCCACGTTTCTGGCCGAGACTGGCCGTGATGGCCTTTCCGGGGAGGCACCTGCGACCGTGGCGTTGCTTTCGGCATATGCCGATCAGGCCTTGACCCCTCGAGAAACTATTGAAGCCAACCGGCTGATTGAAAGCGACCCGCAAGCCAAGTTGACCTTGACTCACTTCAATCAGTTGTCGGAATGGGTGCAATCGGTGTCTGAGCAAATTCAGTCTCAAGCCCCAGATTTTTGGCCCGCTATTGCTCAAACCCTTTCCAAAACGCCGGAAGAAGGCGGTTTGGTGGTGACCTTGGATCGCTTTCGTACCTTGAAGCGTTGGGCCAAAATTGCGGGGCCTATTGCGGCTTCCGTGTTGTTAGCGGCATTTTTGATGCCTGGGCCTTCTTCACCAGTCACATCGTCCTCTTCAAAAGATGCCTCCATTAGCGCCTTGCCGGTTCGTTCTCAGCAAGCGCCCGCTGCGGTGGCCTTGCCGGTTTCCTCAATGCCTCCGCGCGATCAAAGTGAAATTGCCTCGGTGCCTTCCACGCATTTAAATGGGTCGGGTCTGGCTTCGGCTTTTGCAGCCAATCGAGAGGAAGCAAGCAGCAAGCAAGCCCGCAGGGTGTCTTCTGTGGCCAATACCATTGCCTCGGCTGAGTCTGGCAGACGCAGCGCGCCAGCATTTCAGGCTCAAGAATCTACTCGTTCGTTAGCTCCCCGACTGGTTTTGCGGCCTGTGTCAAAAGCGCCTTCCATTGGTGCGGTGGAGCCACGTCAATCCTCATCCCCCTCTTCGGATGAATATCTGTTTAGTTCGCTCAATGAGCAAATGCCGGGCGAGGATATTTCGTCCATGTTTGGAAAGTAGCCTATCCGTTAATCATGCAAAAGGGTGTGTAATTGTGAATTCGCTGGAATTTTTTATGTCCCCCATTGAAACGCTGAATGAAACGCTGAATCGGGCCTGCCTCAGTTTGGGTATCGCTGTTGTTTTAACGGGTTGTTTTTTCTCTCTGGCTCAGGCTAGCGATATAAACTGGGGGCATTTAAATCTGACCCCCCAGCAACAGACTCAAATGCAGCATTTGGAAAACGGTTGGCATAAAACCCATCAAACAGTGGGCAGTCAAATTGAAAAAGACATGGCGGAGCTGAAAACCATTTTGCCTACCGGCGATTCTCAAAAAATTCGTGAACTGCAAACCCGCATCATGACCAATAAAACCTATTTGATGAACGAGTCCATGGATACCTTTTTGAAAAAGCGGGAAATGCTCTCCCCCCCTCAGCGAGCGCAGCTTCAGAAAATGATTCCCTGCAACACACCAGCCGCTGCGCCGGTGGTAACAGAACAAGCCGATCGTGAAAACGCTGAAAGCGCTGAATAGCGGTAAAGCAAACTCAGATAAACTTAAGTTGAATTAAAAAACGCTCAACCATCTGGCTGAGCGTTTTTTGTTTGGTTTGTTTTTAGGCTGATGGCCTGATTAAACTGGTTTTTTAGGCTCGGGCTGTTTAATGTCCCATTTCATATGAAGCTCTTTTAACTGAGGTTCATCTACACTGGCCGGTGCGTCAGTCATGGGGCAAATGGCCTGGTTGGTTTTGGGAAAGGCAATGACATCCCGAATGCTTTCGCTGCCCGTGAGCAAGGCCACAATACGATCCATTCCCAAGGCTAAACCACCGTGAGGGGGGGTGCCGAACTGAAAGGCATCTAGCAGGAATCCGAATTTCTCGTGAGCCTGCTCATCGCTCAGCCCCAACAGCTTGAAGATTTTAGCCTGCAAGTCCGCCTGGTGAATACGAATGGAGCCACCCCCGATTTCAGTGCCGTTGTAAGCCACATCGTAGCCTAAGGAACGTGCTTTTTCGGGTTGGGTATCCAGGTAAACCAGATCGTCCGGGTGGGGCGAGGTAAATGGGTGATGGTTGGAGCTGAGGCTGCCGTCCTCATTGCGCTCAAACAACGGGAAGTCAGTCACCCATAAGATTTCGTGCCGATTGGGATCAATCAGTTTGTGCTTTTCAGCGAAGAACAACCGGAAGCGGCCCAGTACGGTGCAAGCCTGACTGAATTGATCGGCCATAAAGAACACCACATCACCCGTTTTGGCACCCGTTTTGGTTTGGATGGCCTGTTGCTCGGTTTCGCTCATGTATTTCAAAATGGGAGATTTGGGACCATCCTCGGTAAACAGAATGTAGGCCAGCCCTTTGGCGCCGTAGCGCTTGGCTTCCACCTGCAAATCATCCAGCTCTTTGCGGCTGTAAGAGGCTGCGCCTTCAACCACCAGAGCCTTCACCACTCCACCGTCATCCACCGGTTTGCGGAAGGCGGTAAATTCGCTGGCGGCAAATACGTCTGTTAAATCCACAAATTCCATATCAAAACGCAAATCGGGTTTGTCTGAACCATAACGGTTCATGGCTTCCAGCCAGGTTAAACGGCGAAATGGCCCTTGAATGGTGACATTGGCCACTTTGAACATGTCCACCAGCAGCCCTTCCATCAGGCTCAGCACGTCTTCCTGATCAATGAACGACATCTCGATATCCAACTGGGTGAATTCGGGCTGGCGATCGGCTCTTAAGTCTTCATCCCGGAAACACCGTGCCACTTGATAATAGCGCTCAAAGCCGCCTACCATCAGCAGTTGCTTAAATATTTGGGGAGACTGGGGCAGGGCAAAGCATTTGCCCGCATGTACCCGACTAGGCACCAGATAATCCCGAGCGCCTTCGGGGGTGGTTTTAATTAAAATGGGGGTTTCCACTTCCAGAAAACGGCGATCGTTTAAGTAACTGCGAACCGTTTGGGTAATGTGGTGGCGCAATTCCAGATTGCGGGCCATGGTGGGGCGGCGCAAATCCAGATAACGATACTTCAGGCGGGTAAACTCATCCACCTTGTCGGCGTCTTCATCCATGGGGAACGGCGGGGTTTTGGAGCGGTTCAGGATTTCAACCACCGTGGGGTAAATTTCAATGTCGCCGGTTGATAGTTTGGGGTTGCGGGTTTCTTCCGGGCGCAGGGTAATGGGCCCGCTTACGGAAATCACGTCTTCGTTTCTTAACCCGGATAAAGCGGCGTGGGCGGCGGCGTTTTTGGTGGGATCCGCCACAATTTGTATAATGCCGGTGCGATCCCGCACTTCCACAAACACAATGCCACCCAAATCCCGATTGGCGGACACCCAGCCGTTAATGGTGACGTTTTGGCTAGTGTTATTTTGATTCAAATCACCGCAAAAGTGGGTACGCTTGGTGAAAAAACCGGTCTTTTTAGACGGTTCCTGAATGGTAGAGTGTGGCATTGTAATTGATTCTCGCTAGGGGCTTTAACGACTGAATGACTGATTAATGGCCCAAAGGCCAAATTTTTTAAATCAGAACTAATATCATATCGCCAATACAAAAATCATCAAGGGCGCTTATTCAGCGTTCGGGCCGGAATTTCTACCGAAAAAAGAGTGCCTTCGTTCACCACGCTGGTTAATGAAATCCGTCCCTGGTGTTTTTCCACAATGCGGTAGCATAAGGCCAGTCCCAGTCCGGTTCCCACCCCGGCCCCCTTGGTGGTAAAGCCGGGATCAAACACTTTGGTTAAGTTCTCCGGGGTAATGCCTTTGCCGGTATCCTGAATTTTAACGGTCACGGTTTCAGCGGCCGGGTCATAGCTGGTTTGAATGGTAATGGCGTGTTTTTTCCCGGAATGGACACTCACCTCCTGAATGGCGTGGGAGGCGTTCACAATTAAATTCATGAATACCTGATTCAAAAGGCCGGGGTAGCAGCGCACCATCGGCACGTCCGGGGCATAGTTGCGAACCACTTCGATGTTGGAGTTCAGAGAGCTTTGCACCAGCAAAATGGTGCTTTCAATGCCTTCCCGCAGGTCAACGGTTTTTAGTTCCGATTCATCCAGACGGGCAAAATTGCGCAGATTTTTTACAATATCCTGAATTCGGGAGGAGGCCAGTTTGTTGAGAGAAAGCAAGCTTTCCACGCTTTCAAACAGTTGCTCGGCCGATAAGCCGCTTTGCTCGGCAGCGCTGGCTTGAGTCAGTTGCCTGAGTTTATCGACACAAACCTTTAGGGTTGAATTGTTGCTGATCATGGTGCCCAGCGGGGTATTCACCTCGTGGGCGATTCCGGCCACAAACTGGCCCAGTACCGCCATTTTTTCAGACTGAATGAGGTAGAGTTGAGCCTGTTGCAGCTCTTCCAGGGTTTGTTCCAGCGCTTTGGTGCGCTGATCCAGCACCAGAAAAAGCTGTGCCTGATACAGGGCCACGCCCAAATGCTCGGCCAGCGCCTTCAGCAGTTCAATGTCCTCAATCACCCAGGAACGGTAAGCGTCACACTGGTGCAGGGTAATGGTGCCTACCAGTTCATCCCGAATCAGGATGGGCACAATGGCCAGCGATTTAATGTCAACGGTTTCAAAGTAACCGGGTGGCGCTATTTGCGGGGGGCAATCCCGCACGTCATTCAAAATGAACGGGTTATAGGGCTGGTCTTTCCGCAAATGAAAGACGGATTTCTCTGAAAATACCTCGTCTCCAGCCAGTCGTCGGGTGCCGGGCAGTTGGTACTGAAATGCTTTTTCTGGCCCATCCGGGGCAAAATAGCGGATAAAGCAACGGCTGATGCCCATGACCTTGCCCAGTTCGGTTACCGCTGTGCCTAAAATAATATCAATATCCAGCGATTGCCGGATGGAACGGGTAAGCTGGTTAATTAAAAACTCTCGGCTGGCCTGAGCCTGTGTTTGCCAGTAAAATTTGGCGTTTTCAACCGCCACGGCCAGTTGAGCGGATACCTCAGTGAGTAGTTCTTCCTGATAGTGATGAAATCCACCTTCCCGAGAGGTGGACATGGCAATCATGCCAATGGCAACGCCTTTATTAATCAGGGGAACCACCAGCGCGCAGGCCGCGTTTTCGGCAATCAAAAAAGAGGCGGGTAAATCATCCTTTCGGTACAGGCGGGAGGCTGGGGATAGCAAGATCTGGTTAACCAGCGGCTCGTACCCGGCAAATGTATTATGCTCCCCACTGATTTCCAGATCGCCGTTCTCAAAAATACGAACCAGAATTTTAATCCCGTTCTGGGAGTCGTCTAAAATAACAATCACCGCTTCCTGATAGGGAATGTGGTTGCGTAAAACCTCGCCCAGCGCCTCAAAAATATCTTCCATAATCAGGGATGAATTGACGGCCTGACTTACTTCCTGCAGAATGCGCAGTTTTTCCTGGCCGGAGTCCGGGCTGGTATTTGGCAGCCATTCCAAGAGCCCTTGTAATTCCTGGGAGTCCGGCAATCCTTGCTTTTCATCCACGAGCGGCGATAACCGGATTATTGGCCCCGCCGTTGCCAGCAAGCAGGGTGTTTTATTTTTTAGCAGGCTGGCCAGTAGTTGCGGAATGGATAAATTGGCCTGCGGGTTACACGATTCCGCCAGAATGACGGTGTTGCCAAAATGCTGATTGCCAGCAAGGTTGCCCCATACGCAATTTCCCCCGTTGTTTATAACGACTACGGGTGAGGTGATATGATTGATATAGGACTCACGTAGTGGCAGCGTATCCATGATGTCTTTAAAACGGGTTCCTTAAAATGGGTATTGCCGACATTGATTTCATTGTACGTGATCTTTCAGTCGTAAGCAGGCAAGCGTAAACAGGGATGAACGGATGACGGGAAAGCGCAACATCAGTTTTAAAATTGGCATTACCGGCAATGTTTGCACCGGAAAAACTTTGGTGCGCACCGTGCTTCAGCGCAATGGGGTCAGTACGCTGGATGCGGAAGAGGCCGCCATGAACCTGCTTTCCGACAACCCTGAACGGCTTTCTATCCGACTGACTGATCACTTTGGTGGTGGAGTGGTTGATAACCGGGGACGTCTTTCCCGAAAGGCCCTTTCTCGTGTGTTATATACCGATCCCGCTAAAAAGGCGCTTTTTGATGAAAAGCTAACCCCCGTGATTCGGGATGAAATGAAACGATTTTTGTACAGTTCGGTCGGTAGCTATATCCGGGCGGTGGAATCTCCCACCTTGCTGGAAGATGATACCCGTCATCTGTTTGATGAAGTCTGGATGGTAACAGCCCAAAATAGTATTCAAATCGAGCGGTTAAAAAGTCGTAACATGCTGACTCAGGTAGAAGCCCTCCATCTGGTGGACTCTCAATGGCCCCAGGAGAAGAAGGCCAGCTTGAGCGATCGGATTATTGACAATTCCCGTGATATTCACCAGACTGAAATTCAAGTCAGGGAGATTCTGGATGAAATCAGGCAAAAATTACTTAAAAATAATTTGTAAAACCGTTTTGCCCTTGGGCTTGTCGGCCAGTTTGTGTTTTCCGGCGGCTTACGCTTTTCCTTTTTTTAAAAAAAAGCCCCCCGCCCAAGAACTGCCCCCCAAGGTTAAAATTTCGCCTGAAATGATGAATATTGAGGGTCAGCCGCCCAGCTTGCAGCCCTTGCCCACGCAGCCAAAAAGGGGCGGTGGAACACCTGCTTTCGGCATTCAGCCTGCCGATCCTGTGCAGGAAGTGAGTCAAAAGAAAATTTTTTCTCAGGCATTGCTGGCGCAAACCCAGCCGGTGACTCGCGCCCAATTGGCGGAAGTGATGGTAAAGGCCATGGCTTATGACACTACCTTGCTAAGCCAGTTTCCCTTTTACCGGGATGTACCGCTGGAAAACCCTGCTTATATGCCCATTGAGGTGGCTCGTGAAAAAAAATTAATGGAATATCAGCAGGATCACGGCTTTTATTACCCCGATAAGCCCATAACGTATGGCGAGCTTTATTTGGTCATCTCACGAGCCATTACCGGCCCTCCACTGGAAGCCCCCCGAGCGGCGCATTTGCTGCGAAATATTCCAGAGCGAGCCATGCTGACACCGGAACTGTACAATGCGGTGGCCAAGATGGCCCAATCCCGTTTTTTTGAAAAAACCTGGCGGCATCAAACCCGGTTTGAGCCGGTGGCTGAAACGGTAACACCCCAAGGGCTGGCCCCTTTTGTGGCCTACATGATGTTCTTGAAAGAGCGGCGAACCCCTGTCACCGCCAGTGATCAGGTGAATCCTCAGTTACCTGCCGGTTTGAAGTTGGTGATCTCACCGTCTACGGGTATTTTGGAGGAACGGCTGAAAGCGGGCGGGCGCATTCGGTTTCAGTTAATCAACGCCGTAGAAACCATTCCCAGAGGGAGCATGGTTCGAGGAACTGTTCAGGAGGCTTCCACGGGTCGAACCTATCAGATCATTTTCAACAGCATTCAAGCCACCGATGGCAAAACCTACGATACACGGGCGGAGTTAAGCGTTTCTTTTACAGCCAGAGACAAGTTGGGTTTTATTGTGCCGGGTGAAACCTTTGAGGTGATCACCTTGCCCGCTGAACCAGCCATCGTACCGGTTGAATCGCTTCAAAGCGAGCCGCCCCCGCTGACCCCGCCCAATCCCAACTTGCCTGACAGCAAAATTTTGAGGCAACCGGCCAAAACCATTCCCCAGTAGTGTTCGCTTACAATTCCGCGGTGGTTTTAAAGTGCAGTTTGGCGACTTGTCCCAGCGCGTCTTTTCCGCTTTGAGCCACTAAGGCTCTGGCCCGTTGTTTCACAATGGGATTGGCCCCAAAGGGAAGCTGGATGCCAAATTGTTCGGATAAGTTCCGCATGCCCTGGGTGAATCGATACCGGGCTACAATACTGGCCGCGGCTACTCCCACGTTGGCTTCCGCCCGAGGCGTCTGGTGCAGGGTAATGCCTTTGCCTTTTTCTTTTAATTGAGACAGGATGTAGCGCTCATCCCCGAATTTATCGGCAATGGCCTGGTTGCAGTCTGGATAACGCTCCAGCAGTTTTTCAATGGCCACCGCATGGCCCCATGCCAGCAGGTGATTCAGGTTTTTCCCGCCGCTTTTTAAACGATCGTATAGGGCGTTGTATTTGGCAGGTCCAATTTCCACCACGGCTACGGCATCATCGCCCACAATATCCAGTAAATCCCGGTACAGGCTACCAATCATGGCATCGGTCAGTTTTTTGCTGTCCATAACGCCTAGTTGCTTCAGTTCGGCAATGGTTTCATCGGTAACCATCACGCCTGCAATCACCAAAGGCCCAAAATAATCGCCTTTCCCCGATTCATCGGTGCCAATGTAGCACCCCTGAATGTCAATAATGCCCGATGATTTGGCCGGACTTTTCCCGGAACTCGCCGCTCTGGGGGTGCTGGCCCCGGTGGGTGTTTTAGCGGAGGGCGCTTCGCCCAGCAAGCCGGTCATGTGGTCCAGCAGTGAATCGCTGCTGGCCTCCAGATACAGGGTGCCATTGCTGAATTGCTTGGCCCGTAGCCAACCGGTGGCCGCTGTCCCATCCAGTCGATAATCGCAATACTGCTCGGTTTTCTCAAGCCAGGAAGTGGCGGGCAGCTTCTGCAGGGCATCCTTGAACTGTTTTTTCTGGGAAGGCTGTTTCAGGGTGTACTTGGCGGCAGGCACAATAAACGCTCATTTCAATCATGATAACAATCAGCAAATCGCTGCAAATTCTATCCTAGCCGAAACTCGGGGTTGGCCAGAAGTATTTTGTGGAGAGCTTCATTTTGCGCCGAGAACTTGCGTCCTGAAATTGCGCGGCGAAAATGGGAGGGCTTATTTGCCCATCTGCCCGAAGGTGGTTTCAATATTTTTGCTAATCACCTTATCCAGGCTTTCCATGTCTTTGCTGATGGCGTCCCGCTGGTTGGTGATGCGTTTCAGGTGCATGTCCAAAATTTTATCGGCCTGTTCTAAATTTTTGATGCGGCCTTCCAGAATTTTAGCGGCAGGCGAGTTTGGATCCAGCTTGGCGGATAGGTTAAACACACCGCTGCTCATATTGGCATAGAACATTTTTTGCTGTTCTATAAATTGCCCTTCAAGTTCCAGATCCGCCTTTCGGGAGATCAGGCCCATGAGTCTGGCTTGGTTTGCCGCAAAGCCCATAGCTGGCTTTTCCTATCCTCTGGTGTGCCTTGTTGAGTCCATGTCCGCATAAACGCAAGAGATGCCGAAAAGATGCGCGTCGCATGATTTGTTAGAAGGTCCGGGACATTTTATTGCCCCGCATTTCGTAGGGATTGAACTGATTCAGTGTGGTTTCAATCCGCTCCAGTTTTTGAGCTTCCAGCATGTAGCGATACTTAAGCAATTTCATGCGGCTTTGGAATGTTATCAGGTTATACACCGACTGAACGACTCCCATAACCACTGTTTCAACCGGATTGTTCCGTTGAAAAAAGTTTTTGGTAAGCGATAGGAATAACTGTGGACTGGCCAAAAGTAACCCCCTTGCTTGTGTCGTTTCATAAAAGTGTCTAACTATTAATAAAAAAACAAGTCGAAGGCGAAAGTTGACTGAAATGCAACAATTTGTTACGTACTGGATGAAATTTGGATATTGATTAGATATCTGTTTTTTGAAAAAAAGCCCATCCTGATACTAAAATTACCGAAGCTCGGGAGCTTGGTTCGAGAGAACGTGGGCAAAGGTGACGGGGGATTCAGAGGCGAGGAAGAAGGGTTAGGCTTTGCAAGGGCCTTTGGGGTACAATCCTGTCATATTTGCCCCCATAGGAAAGAATTGGACACCCTAGCCATGACCGACAAACTGAGCGCACTTTCCCTGCACGAACAAATTAAAAACGGCCAAAAAAGTGCTGTTTCCGTTCTGGAAGATACTTTTAAACGGATTGACGCCGTGGACTCAAACGTGGGCGCATTTATTTCTTTAACCCGTGAGCTGGCCGCGGAAACCGCCGCTGAAGTGGATCGCATGGTCCAGGCCGGGGAAACCTTGCCCCTGTTGGCCGGTGTGCCGTTGGCCGTAAAGGACAACATTAACGTTAAAGGCTATCCCACCACTTGCAGCAGCAAAATTCTGCAAGGCTATATTTCTCCGTATGATGCCACGGTCACCCTGAAGGTGAAAAGCCATTTGTTGCCGATTGTAGGCAAGGCCAATCTGGATGAGTTCGCCATGGGCAGCTCTACTGAAAACAGCGCCACTCAACTCACCCGCAACCCCTGGGATCTGGAACGGGTTCCCGGTGGTAGTTCCGGTGGTTCCGCCGCGGCGGTGGCTTCTCAGCAAACATTGTTGGCTCTGGGTTCAGATACCGGCGGTTCCGTGCGTCAACCCGCCGCTTTTTGCGGCTTGGTTGGTTTAAAACCTACTTATGGGCTGGTTTCCCGCTATGGGTTGGTGGCGTTTGCCAGCAGTCTGGATCAGGTCAGCCCTTTTGCCCGCAACGTGAAAGACGCCGCCGCCATCCTGCAAGTGATTGGCGGGTTTGATAACCGGGATTCCACCTCTCTGGACCATCGCTTGCCGAATTATCTGGAGAACATTGATAAACCCGTTGAGAAGCTGAAAGTGGGTATTATTACCGAGCTTAACGGCGATGGCATGCAGCCGGAAGTGACTGAATCCTTCCGCAAGGCCGTTGAAACCTTTGAAAAACTGGGTGCCGAGGTGCATACCTTGTCGATTCCCAGCATTCGCCACGCAGTGGCTTCCTACTATATTATTGCCACTGCCGAGGCCAGCTCTAACCTAGCTCGATTTGACGGGGTTCGTTACGGTTTGCGTAACGAAGGGAATACTATTTACGAGACTTACTGCAAAACCCGTGCCGAGGGCTTCGGCCCTGAAGTGAAGCGCCGCATTGTGTTGGGGACATTCTCTTTGAGTTCCGGGTACTACGATGCATACTACGGCAAGGCTCAAAAGGTTCGCAAGTTGCTAAAAAGCGAATTTGACAAGGCTTGGCAGCAGGTGGATGTTCTGATTTGCCCCACCTCCCCCACCACGGCCTTTAAAATTGGGGAAAAGGCCAACGATCCGGTCAGTATGTATCTTTCCGATATTGCCACCATTCCGGTGAATCTGGTGGGTATCCCTGCTATTAACGTGCCTTGCGGCTTTGATCAAAGCAATCTGCCCATTGGTTTGCAGATTATGGGACCGCATTTGTCTGAGCAAAAGCTGTTTCAGGTGTCTCAAATGTTTGAGACGGCAACCGGTCTAGCCAATTTAACGCCAGAAGCGGCTTTGGCGGTTTAAATCCTTTCATTTACAATTTCAAACAGGCTTTCGGTGGTGTTGAATCACCGGAAGCCTTTTGCTTTTGCTAAAATAAAAGAAATGTTCATTCAGTATGAATGTTAGTTTTTTAAATTGAGGATAGCAGGGCTTGCCGACATTTTCGGCGTTTGAGTTGAGGCATGCAGTAAGGAACTTGGCACGTTGTCGCTTCGGGATAAGTTAGCGTCCGGGCAGCCGGTCATCACCGTGGAACTATCGCCCCCCAAGGGGACCGATGTGACCCGCTTACTTGAAAACGCGCTGGCCTTAAAAGGCAAAGTGGATGCCATTAACGTGCCGGATTGTCAGCTATCCATGCTGAAGATGAGTTCCATGGCCACCTCCAAGCTGATTCAGGATCATACTGGCATTGAAGCCGTGTGGCAGCTCACCTGCCGGGATCGAAACCTGATTGCCCTGCAAGCGGATTTGTTAGGCGGATACGCCCTGGGCTTAAGAAACGTGCTGGCCCTCACCGGCGATCCGGTGCAAATTGGTGATCAGAAAGAATTCGCCAAGCAGGTGTTTCACCTGGAATCGGTGCGTTTGCTGGATTTGATGAAAACCATGAATAACGGCAAAGACGCTTGTGGTCAGGCGCTGAAGGGCCAAGGTACCGATTTTACCATTGGGGCGGCCATTAATCCGTTTAAACTGGGGAACCGGGCTCAGCAGTTGCGCTTAAAGCAAAAAATTGAGCGGGAAATTCATTTTTTTCAAACCCAGCCGGTGTATCACCCCGAACCCGTGGAACAGACCCTGGCCTTGCTTCAGGATATTGGGCATGAATTGGGTTGTCAGCCTCCCAAGTTGCTATTGGGCATTATTCCCCCCCGATCCGCGCAAGCGGCCCGCCGTATGAATCAGGAAATTGTGGGGGTCAACATCCCGGAAAGCTTTATTGAGATTCTGGAGCGCTCCTCCCAACCGGTGCTGGAAAGTATTCGCTACTGTGCCGATGTGGTTCACCAATTAAAACCCATGGCCGATGGCTTTCATTTTATGCCGGTCGGAATGGCGTCTAAAGTGGGCCTTCTTTTGGATGCCTGTTTTGCGGTTTCCTCCACTTGAATGATCCCCTGCCTTGATTCAAACCCTAGAATGGCTTGAAAGCCTTCTTTGGATTGTTGGGGCCATGGTGTCCCCGGTTGAATGCGGGCTTTATTTCTAATTTTCAGAAACCCTAATAAGTGCGAGGCAATTGAAACCTTCATGAAAAACTGGCAATTGAATCTTCCCGTTAGCCTGTTGGGTCTCGCCTTGATGGTGGGTACCTGCTTACCTTTGGTCGCGCAGGCGCAGGATGCTGATACAGAGGATTACGCCACCCCGGCGGTCAGTAATCAAATGGGGCGCAAAATGCTACATCTGTTTTCCAGTGATTTTCCGCCCAATATGGTAGGTCAATATCCCACCCCGCCGGTGAAAGAAACCCTGTTTTGGCAATTACTGGACAAGGAAATGGCGGCCACCTCAGATTTAACCCTGACCGATAACCTGGAAAACGCGGATTATCGCATTGAACTACGTTGTGGCGGGATGTTCCACTGCTCAAAGCTGCTGGTCGATGTCAAAAACCCGGATCGTATTGTTTTGACTTCTTTTAAACTGGAAAAATTCGCGCCGCTTTTCGGCTTGGGTGCGCCCCGGCTCGGGCAGGTGGCTCGGGATTTAAGCCGCACGCTGGATGAACGGATTCAATTGCTGGATAAAGGCGGGTATGGCCACACCGATTGATGCGCCTGAGGTTTTTTAGGGCTTCTTAAAGTCATAAGGGCAGTGGCGGCAGGTGTTTTCGCAACACAAGCCTCGTGCCAGGTGATACAGCGACGTGAACACCAGAAAACCGGTCTGGGCATCTGTATAATAATGCTCGCCTTTGGCGACGGCATCCGCATGCTGTTGATGGTAAGGGGCGTCGGGGATGGTCACGGGTTCAGTCACTTTAAAGGTGCTTTTGATTACTCACTTGAACCATTAAAAACCGCACCCCGTCATTTGTTGCCAAATGCCGGTTCCGGCTGACGGCCTTGCAGTACCCGCAGGGGTAGACTTATTGCTGCTACGTTCCCGTCCTGACAAGGTTCATCCTCCATGCGCCACGCAAGGATCATACCGGAGGTGCGGTTAGCCAATACTATAGCACACCCAACACCGGGTTTATAGCGCAGTATTCACGCAGCTGGAATCTACCGTTTCAGGCTTTCCTGCCGGATAATCTCCGCTAAAGCAGGCGGTGCAAGGGGCATCATAACCCGCCACCTCCGCCATATCCTGAACGGATAGGTAAGCCAGCGAATCAACGCCCAGAAACTCCCGAATGGCCTCGGTGTTTTCCATTTGGTTGGCAATCAGCTCTTTTTGCTGAGACATATCAATGCCGTAATAACAGGGATGCTTGACCTTGGCTGAAGAAATCCGCAAGTGCAGCTCTTTCACCCCGCAATCTTTCAGCATTTTTACCAAATTGCGGCTGGTATTGCCGCGCACAATGGAATCATCCACCACCACCACCCGCTTGCCGTTCAGCACGTCTTTCAGGGGGTTCAGTTTCAGTTGAATGCCTTTTTCCCGCAATTCATGGGTGGGGCTAATAAAGGTACGGCCCACATAGCGGTTTTTAATCAGCCCTTCCACATAAGGAATCCCGGATTCCCGGCTGTATCCCACGGCGGCCACATTCCCGGAATCGGGAACCGGAATCACAATATCAGCCTCAATATCCGGAGAAATCTGGGCCAGACGACGCCCCAGATTCATGCGGTAGTTGTACACGGATTGCCCGTGAATCAGGCTGTCAGGGCGGGCGAAATAAACCAGTTCAAATACGCATAAATGTTCTTTTTTGGGGCCTTCCAAAAATACAGATTCGGTGCGCCCTTTGCCATCCAGTTCCAAACCGGCGTAATAATCATTGAGGGTGGCAATCATAATCTCGCCGGGTTCAATATCACGCTCGTAGGTAGCGCCCACAATATCTAAAGCGCAGGTTTCCGAGGCCACCACCAAGGCGCCATTTTTGGTGCGTCCCATGCAAAAAGGCCGCAAGCCATGTCTGTCTCGGGCCGCAATCAGGGTATCTCCGGTG
The DNA here is from genome assembly GCF_041737375.1 of Vampirovibrio sp. Lineage (NCBI taxonomy): Bacteria > Bacillati > Candidatus Melainabacteria > Vampirovibriophyceae > Vampirovibrionales > Vampirovibrionaceae > Vampirovibrio > Vampirovibrio sp. Next base: position 28,840 of record NZ_JBGSRV010000010.1, on the reverse strand, counting down.
GAAATCACGATGGAATAAGCGCCTTCGCAGGCTTCCAGCGCTTCTTTTACCGCCTCTTTCAACGGCTTGCCCTGATTTAGCAGGTAGTTAATGTAAATCAGCATCAAGTGGCTATCACTGCTGCCATGAACCAGATATTGATGCTGTTTTAAAAAGTCTCGCAGCGCTTCGGTATTGATTAAATTGCCATTGTGGGCCAGCGTAATGCCTCCAAACGGGCTCCGGGCCACCACAGGTTGGGCGTTGTCTAGATTACTGGCCCCGGTGGTGGAGTAGCGGGTGTGGCCAATTCCGATTTGGCCGCTCATGCTGTCTAGCAGGGATTCGTTGAACACCTGATTGACCAGCCCCATTTCCTTGTGGATGCGCAGTTGGTGGTTATCAAACACTGCCATGCCGCAGCTTTCCTGTCCCCGGTGCTGAAGGGCATACAGGCCGAAATACAGGGTATGGCCCAGCCCTGCCGAGTTTTTATCCAGAATGCCAAAAACGCCGCATTCTTCGTTAATGGACTTGTAGGGGACCATATCGGTCATCCCGGCGGATAATGTGGTATCCGGGGCTTTCTCGGAGGCGCTGTCAGGCGTAGTAGAACTGTTAAAGGATGGCAAGGGTCTGGCTCCACAAGGTTTTAAGGGGGGCAAGCGGGATGGCGGGCTGTTGTTGATCCAGAATGAGCGTAAAACCGTCCACTGTGTGTCCCAGTGGCATCCAGTCCATCATTTCGCCGCAGCGGGCTTTTAACGCTTCTTCCTGATCAGGACGATAGGCCACAATGTAAGTGCCGCCGGTTTCGCCAAAAAGGCGTTCTTCCAAGCGCAGTTCGGGGGCTAAATCACTGATTTTCAGCTCAAGGCCTACTTCATGCTCAAAGGTCATTTCCAGCAGGGTGGGCAGCAAGCCGCCAATGGAAACATCCTGCACGGCCTGAATGTGCTGATGTTCAATCAGGGACAGCACCAGATCCATGGCCCGTTTTTCATGATTCAGGTCCACTTCCGGTGGGGGGCCTTCCACCTTGCCGCTCCGCAGCTTTTGGTATTCACTACCGCCCAGCTGAGGCTTAAAGCGACCCAGCAAAGCCAGTTTCAGCCCCGCTTCCCGCAGGGCGGGCGTCATGACCTGGCGGTCATCCTCAATCAGGCCAATCATGGCGATGGTTGGGGTGGGGTAAATGGGCTCACCAGAATGCTCGTTGTACAAACTGACGTTGCCGCTGATTACCGGTGTTTCAAACACCTCACAGGCGTCTTTAATGCCTTGTACGGCGTAGAAAAGCTGATAGTAAATATCCGGCTTTTCCGGGTTGCCGAAGTTCAGGTTATCGCTCACCGCTAAGGGCAAGGCCCCGGTGCAAACCAGGTTGCGGCAGGCTTGCGATACGGCGAACATGCTGCCCCGATAGGGTTCTAAAAATACATAGCGGGCGTTGCAGTCCACGGTCATGGCCAGGGCTTTTCCTGAGAATGCGCCATCTTTTTGACGAATCCGAATCACCCCCGCCCCCAGATTTTCAGAGGCCAGCAGGGTATTGTTCTGAACGTGGCGGTCGTACTGGTTGATAACTCCGGTGGGCCTTGCGATGTTGGGAGAGGCAAATAGGCGGTGCAGCCACTCGGCGGTCTCACTGAGCTGAATGTCGGGCAGTGCGGCCTTTACATCTACCAAGCGCCGGTTTTTGGCGGTTTCCGGCTCTATGGGATTCATGCCCCGGTTGTAGGAAGGGGCCAAATCGGCCAGCAGCTTGGCGGGTAAATCCACCACCTTTTCCCCTTGGTGGAAAATCTGGATGTTTTCGTTCTCGGTAATTTCGCCCACAATCACGGCAGGAATGCGCCATTTGGCGAACACATCCAAAACCGGCTGCTCTCGCCCTTTTTCCAGCACCATCAGCATCCGCTCCTGCGATTCCGACAGCAGGTACTCATGGGGCTGCATGTCCGGTTCACGGGCCGGTACTTTGTCCAAATCCATAATCATGCCCACGTTGCCCTTGGCAGCCATTTCGCAACTGGAACTGGTTAACCCGGCGGCGCCCATATCCTGGGCAGCAACGATGCAACCGGTGGCAAAGGCTTCCAGACAGGCTTCAATCAAAATCTTTTCGGCAAACGGATCACCCACCTGAACCGCTGGACGGTCCTCGTTGCTGTTTTCATCCAGCTCCTTGCTGGCAAAGGCCGCCCCGCCCATGCCATCCTTGCCGGTGGCCGAACCCACATAGAGCACGGGGTTGCCCACCCCTCTGGCTGCGGAAGGCATTTCCTCGCCCTCGTATAAAATGCCAACGGCCATGGCGTTGACCAGCGGATTGCCGCTGTAGCATTCGTCAAAAAAAACTTCTCCGCCCACCGTGGGAACGCCCACGCAGTTGCCGTAATGCCCAATGCCATTAACGGCGTTGGCAAACAAAAAGCGGTTGTGGGTTTTGGTGGGATCGGTGTCATTGCGATCGATAAAACTCAGCGGCCCAAACCGCAACGAATTCAGGTTGGCGATGGGGCGGGCGTTCATGGTGAAAATATCTCGTAAAATACCGCCCACGCCTGTGGCGGCCCCTTGAAACGGTTCTACCGCCGTGGGGTGGTTGTGGCTTTCAATTTTAAAAGCAATCTGAATGCCGTCCCCAATATCAATAATGCCCGCGTTTTCTCCGGGGCCAGCCACCACTCGGGGGCCTTTATTGGGCAGCAGCCTTAACAAATGCCGGGAATTTTTGTAGCAACAATGCTCGCTCCACAACACGCTGAACATGGCGATTTCATTGGCGTTGGGTTCCCGGTGCAGATGGTTGCAAATTTTCTGGTATTCCCCTTCGGTAATGTTCAGGGATTTCAGCAGAGACTGGGTTTCCGGCGAAAGAGTGGCAAGCATGGCGGCGTACTTTCCTGATTGTAAATCTGGTTAACGGAACGACGAGCGCTGTTTTTATGGCCTTATTATCCCGTAAAAGCACCCGCATTCCAACAACCACCGCACCGGACTGAGGGCATTGACCCCCTTATAGACGCCAAAAGATTTTTGAGATTTTATAAAAAATAGTGGTGCTGTTTGCAAAATGGCCCGGTTTCGGCTTTAATCGCATCCATGAATCATTATGCTGATAAGTCGCTCAATAAAGCGCAAATTTTTGAACTCATTATCCGGGACGGCGTGGAAGCGTTTAACAATTACCGTCGTTCTCAGGAGTATCGTCCCATCGATCTTTCCGGGCTGGATTTTACGGCCAAGGACCTGACCGCCATTAACTTTAGTGTGGCCGATTTAACCGGCTGTACTTTTGATTTGGCTTGCATGAACGATGCGGTGTTGATTATGGCCGATTTGTCCCGCTCCTCTTGCCGGGAAACCGATTTTTATATGGCCAACCTGGAAGAAGCGGATTTGCTGCACTGCGATTTGCGGGAAGCCAAGTTGGGTGGCGCCTCTTTGGTTGAAGCGGTTTTAACTGGCTCTCAGGCTGGTCAAACCGATTTTAAAGACGCCAATCTGACCCGAGCCAATTTACAGAAATGTGAGTTTCAGGACGCTGATTTTACCGGCGCCATCGTTAAAAGCGCAGACTTTAGAGACGCTGCAATTGAATGGGCCAATTTTGAAGGGGTGCAATACGATGAAAGCACCCGCTGGGGCAGCAAACCACCCGCCTTTGTGGCCGCTGGCATTGTTCCCAAGCCTGAATAAGCCGTTTTTCAATATTCTTCAAAAAGGGCTGATTAAAAAATAAGGGCTCTGGGTATTAAATCCTTGCGTCTATTTAAAAACGCTGGATTTACCTACCACAGGCGTTAGTGCAAGTTGACAGCGAACTGCCGTGTTCGCTTATTCTCATCGGGCTATCGATATTTTTTACCCATTTTTGGGAGATCAGCTTCATGCGGGATATCGCTATTGAATGGGCCGTGGCGCCTTTTGCAATCACTCATGCCCTGAGCTTGTCAGCGGCTGATGTGGCCCTGGCTTTGGAGGAATCCAATCGAGAAAGCCGATGGACCGGGACTGGTTGTATTTTTTCGGATTGGGAGCCGGTTGCTCTGGATGAATTAGCGGCCTTTCATCGGCAAGCTTTTTTATGGCGATTTTTAAAAGATCGCCCTCAGCTTTTGCTGGGAGCGGGGATGAACCCCTCGATCTCTCTGGCTGAGGGCCAATCGCCCTGATTTGAATTTGTTTGAATGCCATTCCATTTTATTGCGAGCAGCGCGAATAACCGCCCCGGTATGGACAGACCGGGGTTTTTTATTACAAAACTTCGCTGCGTTATTGGGAAAAACTCAGGCCGTAAAAAAGCCCCGCTGCGTAAGCCGGGGCTTTAATCATTGTTTTTTTGTGTGAGGGCTTAACGCAATGCGGAGCCGCTGGCCATTGCGGCCTGTGGGACATCGATCAATGAGGCGGGGGTGCCCAGCAATATTACTTCCCGAACTACTTTGGCCGCTACCACGTTGGAAACACCGGAGGGATCATAGTGCGGAGAAAGCTCCACCACATCAGCCCCCACGAAGTTCAAGCCCTGAAAGGGCAGTAGCCATTCAATGAAGGTGCTAAAGCTCATTCCGCCGGGTTCAGGGGTGCCTGTGCCGCAAAGAATGGAAGGGTCCAGCACGTCTAAATCAATGGTCAAAAACACCGGGCGTCCGCTCAAACGCTGCAAGCCCCGAGCGATATCCGCTTTGGTTTCCAGCAAAGTGCCATTGTGGCGCATCCACTCAAATTCTTCTTTGGGGCCGGAACGAATGCCAATTTGCACCAGTCGCTCCGGGCCAATCAGCTCGGTCACCCGGCGAAGCACGGTAGCGTGAGACAGTTTTTCGCCCAAATAGTCATCCCGCAAATCGGCGTGGGCATCAAAGTGTAATACGGCCAAATCCGGGTATTTTTCCACATAGGCCTCAATCACCGGAAAGGTGACCAAATGCTCCCCGCCCAGACCCAGCCAGCGCTTATTGGCGGCCAGTACGTCCCGGGCGTTTTCCCGAATCATGGTCAGAATGGCGTCCCGGTTGCCGCAGGGAAATTCCAGTTCTCCTGCATCAAAATAGTTGACGCCGCTTAATTCGGCATGTTGCAGCGGCGAGTAGGTTTCCAGCCCCCAACTGGCATCTCGAATGGCCGCAGGGCCAAAGCGGGTGCCGGGACGGAAGGAGGTGGTGCCATCGTAGGGCAAGCCCACCAAAACCCAGTCTGCCTGGGTGTAGTCTTCACAAGCGCCCATCCAGCTGCGGGGAATAAACGGGCCACGCAGCATTAACCGGCCACTCCGGCAGGCTCAGGGTTAAAAATCGCTTTCACGTAGTTGGGCAATACAAATACGGTTTTGTGAATCTCTTGATTGTAGAAGCGACAGGTTTTTTCCAGTTCGCTCGCCACCGGGGCATTGATGTTTTCCAAAGGCTTCAGCCCTTTGGAGCAGAAGCTCCAGGTCCACTGCCCGCCCGGATAGGAAGGGATACAAGCCGTGTAAGGCTGCACATAGGGGAACACCGATTTCAGCAGGCGATTGATCCGGATGCACTCATCGGGAACGGCCACCGGCGATTCGCTTTGGCAGGCCATAATGCCGTTTTCTGTTAAAGCGGCCAGCACATGGGTGTAAAACTCCTGGGTAAACAGTTTTTCACCGGGGCCAATGGGATCGGTGGAATCAATCAAAATCACATCGAAGGTATTGGGGTGTTCCGCAATGTAGGCAGCCCCATCCCGCACTTCAATTTCCACTTTGGGATCATCCAGTTTGCCTGCGATAGAAGGCAGATATTTTTTGCAAACCTCAATCACTTCACCATCAATTTCACACAACACCGCCCGTGCCACGGAAGGGTGTTTTAACACTTCCCGTATGGTGCCGCCGTCCCCGCCACCAATGACCAGCACGTTTTTGGGGTTGGGGTGGGCCAGCATGGGAATATGGGCAATCATTTCGTGATAGATAAACTCATCCCGCTCCGAGGTCATCACCATGCCATCCAGAAACAGCATGCGACCCAAAGCCACGGTATCAACCACATCCACTTCCTGAAAATCGGACACGGAATGGTGCAATACGCTGGAAACCTTGTAGCCTAACTCGGTTCGATCCTGAAACCGTTCTCTGACCCATAAATCCATGCGTATTTCCTCCAATGTTCAAAAACTGCAATGATTAACAGGAGGATACCTTGAATACTCCTGCAAAGAAAGGCGCCTGGGCGGTGGGAACCGTTGTAGTTTCCCGCCGTAGGACTTAAACCGTTGCTACCAGGGGTACTCTTTCTTCCAGACTGCGGGGGAAATCCAGTCCACGGGTGGCTTCATGACGTTCTACGTGCTGGACCTCAAAGGTTTCCGTCACGATTTTAGCCACCGCGTCCACGTCAAAGTGTTTGCAGCTAAACACGTCAAAGAAAAAATAGTCTTTGTCCACAAAGGAGTGAAAGGTGATGTGGGATTCGGCGATGATCACGGTGCCGGTGATGCCCCTGTCTTCGGGAATCAAACCTTCGTAAGGAAAAACGTAAGGCTGGGTAATTTTGGTCATGCCAATGCGGTCTGGCAATTCATTCATAAACTTGAATACAAATTCAAGGTTGCTGATTTTTTCGAGGTTGCAGCCACGACAATCCAGCATCAGGTGAGGGCCAAATTCGGAACGTACCATAGTCATAGTCTCTTTTAAACCTCCTGAGGCTGGGGTTGGTGCTGGGAACCGATAATGTGAGGCTCTGCTGTGGTGGTGGACATTTGTGCCTCAAGCTGAAAAGGGGATTCAATCATTTTTTGGGTGGTCAGGTTAATCAACCCCCGCTTTAATTCGGAAAAGTAGGCCGACCCGGAACAAAACTTCTCTTGAAGATACTCGTACGCCAGCTTTGGGTCGCAACTGGTACCGCAAGTGAACAAGTCCACTGCTGCATAGCCATATTCAGGCCAGGTATGAATGGCCAGGTGTGATTCTGCGATAATGACTGCGCCGCTGACACCGTAGGGGCTGAAGTGGTGGAATTTGGTATCCACAATAGTGGCGCCACAAGCGACAGCCGCGCCGTTCATGGCTTCTTCAACCCGTTGCAGGTTATTCAGGATGTTTGGATTGCAGTCATAAAACTCTGCCAAAAGGTGCCGTCCTAGGTTGACGACCGTGGAATCTGTGTTCACGTTCAATTTGGTTGAGTCCCTTTCTGGTTGGGGGTGGGTAACGACGGTGGGGGATTGAAATTAAAAAGGTACAGGATTGAAATTCTACAGTGTCACCTTCAGTTTTCAAGAAAAATTTTTTCAATGGCTTCCTTACGAAAGTAATAAATGCCATCCAGTTCATTTATTGCCCTAATTTTTGTGAAGTGTGAAATAACGGTGCGTTTGCCTCTAGCGTCTTTCTGTGGAGTTCATTTGCTCATGTAACGAAGTTTAAAGCCCTTTAGGGATAAGGAGCAACCCATCTCTTTCCGGTGGCCCTTATGATATGCTCTCAAATCACTCAAAGGATCGTTCGTCGGGCAGGTTTACTCTATAAAAATCGCCGAATTTTGAATTCGGACGGTTATGCTTTAGAAAAACGGTTGTTAGCGGGCTGTTTTTTCATCCCTTTACTGGTGTTCTGTCTGAATCGTTTCTCTTTTTTAAAATCGTTGGTGACCCTCGCTTTGAGGGCAGTGGAAAATTGAATGAACAAGCCAAGTCGGAAAATCAGTCTTTTAATTCCGGTTTATAACGAGGTGGATTCTCTGGAAATACTGTTGGGCCGAGTGGAGTCCGTTGATTTTTGCGGACTTGAAAAGGAACTGGTCATTGTGGATGATGGCTCTGAGGATGGCACCCGTGACATTCTGCGTTCGCTGGAAACCAGCAACCCCGAATATCGCATTATTTACCATGCCCAGAACATGGGCAAAGGCGCTGCGCTGCGAACGGCAATCGATGTGGCCTCCGGGGATATCGTGGCCATTCAGGATGCCGATCTGGAGTACGATCCCCGAGATTACCCGCCCTTGATTCGAATGATTGTGGATAATCAGGCCGATGTGGTTTATGGCAGCCGCCTGAGTAACGGAAAATCCAACGAGGCCTTTGCCGGACTTCATTATTTGGGCAACAAATTTCTGACCTTGGTCACCAATGTGCTGTACCAAACTCGTATTACCGATATGGAAACCTGTTACAAGGTATTTCGAGCGGATATCATCAAAAGCATTAAAATCCGCTCAAACCGCTTTGATTTTGAGCCGGAAATCACCGCCAAAATACTAAAAAAGAAATGGCGCATCGCCGAAGCACCTATTTCTTATCAGGGCCGTGCTTTTCACGAAGGTAAGAAAATTACCTGGGTGGATGGGCTTTGGGCTTTGAAGGCATTGGTCAAATTTCGCTTTATTGATTGATCCGCTGTGAAACAAAAGCATGGGGTTTTCCCGCCAAGAACTGGTTTATACCGGGCCTGTCACCCAAAGCCGGGTTTGACTTTTGTTGAAATGGATTGGGCCTTTGTGATAAAATCACCAAGGTTTTGCATGGTTTTAAACCAATCCGCTCAAGCCTCCGATTCAGCGAGATAATAGAGTGAGATAGATAGCAGGGTTGGTTTTAATTTGCCTTGATCCATTTTGATCACCTTTGTGTACCACCCTTGAAAACCCGAACCCTCCAACCACACAACCCAAAAGGATCGCTTAAACGTCTCATGTCAAACCTGAACAGACTGCCCGCCAAGAACTACGCCTACCGAGGGCCAATCATGCATGCGTTCAGTCGGGATGATGTGCGGTTTTTGGCGGACGGCGGGCTGTTGGTGGATGCGGCTGGTACCATTGTAAACTGCGATGATTGGCAAGCCGTAAAATCGTTGGTAACCGCCAATGGGTTTGAGGTGGTTCAGCTTTCTCCTCAAAACTTGCTGGTACCCGGTTTTGTGGATGCCCATGTGCATCTGCCTCAAATGGCGGTGGCCGGTTGTCAGGCGGAAAATTTGTTGTCGTGGCTGGAAACCCATATTTTTGCGGAAGAAAGCCGCTTTGCGGATGATTCCTACGCCCAATCTGTCAGCGAGTGGTTTTTTAAAGCGTTGCTGGCCAATGGAACCACGCTGGCCGCTGTATTTTTGACTTCTCACCCGTCCGCCAGTCAAATTGCTTTTGAAACCGCCCAGCGTCTGGGTAATCGGGTGGTGATGGGGCAGAATTTAATGGATGTGAACGCCCCTGCCTCTCTGTTGCGATCCGCGCCGCAATTGTTGGCTGAAACAGAAGCGCTGTGCCAAAACTGGCATGGTCAAGCCGATGGGCGGCTTCAATACGCCTGGGTTCCCCGGTTTGCCCTAACCAGTAGCGAGGCTCTGTTATCGGGAATTGGTGCGTTGCGGCAAAAATACCCGGATGTGTATCTGCATACGCACTTGTCCGAGCAGTTAACGGAAATTGAAGCCGTGAAAGGCCAGTTTCCATGGGCTGAGGATTATACTGCCGTTTATGAGCGCTTTGGGTTGCTAGGGGGGCGAACCATTTTGGCGCACGGCATTCACTTGAGTGACGATGAGTTAACCCGCCTGCAAGGGCTGGATGCCTCCTTGGCACATTGTCCCGGCTCTAATTTCTTTCTGAAAAGTGGTCGTTTTCGATTGATGGAAGTGTTAAACCGTCAACTACGCTTGGGCTTGGGCTCGGATGTGGGCGCCGGGCCAGAATTGTCTTTATTCAAAGTCATGAAAGACGCCCAATATATGCAGGCCGACACGCTCATTCCGCTGAAAACCCTGTTTTATCTCGCCACACTGGGTGGAGCCATCGCACTGGATCAGCAAAACCGCTTGGGTAACTTTGAACCGGGAAAGGAGGCTGACTTTTTGATCCTGGACCTTTCTGCCAAATCCTGCCTGAATTCACAAAAAGTTAACAAACAGGCCAATCAGGCGAAGCGTCTGCTTTCCACCCTCATTTATCAAGGCGATGATCGACTGGTGGAGGCCACCTATATCTGTGGCCAACTGGTTTACCGGCGACCAATCGCCTGAAAAGCATTACAGGGTCAGCGTTAGTCGGGTTCTCCCATTTTTGGGGGATAGCACCGCTGAACTTCTGCGGCTACAATGAGAATGGTTCAAGATCTGATCCATCTTTTGAATTTTCATCTAATCTTTATCGATTCAAGTCGATCCAATTTTTTGACAAGATCCTTTTTTGAATGAATCACGCGTTTTTGAGTGCGTTCAGTTGGAGCCGTAAATGACACGATTGTTTAAGGAGTCTGAAAATCAGCTTGATCCATTGGCCTGGTCTGCGTTCGGTCATGGCTGGGCACCGCTGTTCAATGATTTTCGAGAAACTTTTCATGATTTTTGGGAGCAAACCATTTATCCGGTTTTTCATATGATTGGCCAAACCTGCGTGATTTTATGGGGTCAGGCCCTCTTGCCCGCTATCCATAACCGGCTGACTTATACCCAAACCCGTTTGACGCATTTGGCATCCGGTAAAAAGAAGCGCAAAAAGGAAGCGGTGCTATTGCTTGAGGCCACTGAGCCTATTCGCCTCCAGAAAATTCACGGGGCCTTAGGTGAGCGTTGGTCTGCCGATACTACTAAGGACGAGCGCCCCATTCGTTTGAGCGTTAACAAGTCTAACCCCTGGATTGCGGCCCAAAAAAGGACGGTGACGGTGATTCCGGGTCATCGTAAAACGCCCGTGGTTTCCCTCGGATTAAAAGACGATATTCGTGGGCTGGATGATATTTTTACCACGCCTATTCAAGGCTCGTTTTTAGATGTGGTGACTAGTTCAGGGCGTAGCAGTAAGCCAAAGCCCGCTTTGGGCGAAGAAAAAACGCATTCAAAATCGGTGGCCAGAGCCAAGCCTGAAGCGGCTTCCAATGCGACTACTGGCGAGCTGAGCCGCATGGCCGTGCTGGCCCAAACTCAGGAAGTGCTTCGTCAGGAAGCCCTGAAACTGGGGAGTCGGGTTAAAAATATTGCTGAATCTACGGAAGACTGGTTTAACCGGGAGGCGCCTGATAGGGTCAGGCTGTCCATTCAGTTGAACGAAAAAAGTCCGATCCCTTATCACTCTTATAGCTTGTATAGCTTGGAAGTGGCCCCTGTTTTTGCGCCTTCTGCCTCTGCTGCTTTGCCAGATATCTGCCTGGAAACGCCTATGGCTCAGCATTCACTGTCTTCAAATCGGGTTTCGGAGCAGCCCAACCTGCCACCGGAGGCTATTGGGTTAGAAGCGCCCCAAAAACGGGCTTCTCAAAAGGCAAAGCCCGCTGAGTTGAGCTATGAGCTGGTCGACGATTTGAATGGTTTGGGCTACATGGCTCAAAACAACCGCATTTTGTCTAACAGTATTTCCAATCTGGTGGATCGTTATTTCCACCAAGCCTCTCTGGAAGAGGAATCCAATTATTATTAAAGGGATTAATGTGTAATTGGCCTTTGTCGCGCGAGGCTTTGGCTGATACAATCAAGTGTGGAGTAGGAGCTTTTTTCCGGGTGCCGGTTTGGCGGATTCCAACGGGTGGCCAGGGTATTAATAGGTTAGGATTTTAAGCGCATTTCATGGAATTAAGCCTGCAAGAGTCAATACTGAGACTGTTTCTAGCCCTGCTATTGGGGTCTGTGGTGGGTATGGAACGGGAGTATACCCAGCAGTCCGCCGGGTTGAGAACCCATATTCTGGTTTGCCTGGGTGCTACGGTGTTTACCATTGTTTCCATTACCGATATGGGACAAGGGCTGACCTACATCAACGCCGATCCCAACACCACCTTTCGGCTGGTTCGGGATCCGGCCCGTATTGCGGCCCAGATTGTGCCAGGAATCGGTTTTATAGGCGGCGGGGCCGTGTTGCGCCACGGGGCCAATATTCGGGGTTTAACCACCGCCGCCAGCCTTTGGATGATGGCCAGTATCGGCATGTTGCTGGGGGTAGGCTCTTATCAGTTGGCCATTGTGGCTACCCTGTTTTCGTTTTTGGTGCTGTTTATTATTGGTGGGCTGGAGCGCACCATGTTTAAAAAGTACCTCAAAAAGTTTAACCTGCTTAAGGTACAGGTCACCGCGCGGGATAGCAGCGTTCCTGTTGTTGAGCAATGGCTGGAGCGTAGTTTTCCTTCTAAAACGGTGGAGGTCAAACTGCAGCGTCACCCAGAGTCTCAAACCGCCAGCATGACCTACACCATTGACTTGCGTGGCTTACATGCCGATGTGAACGTGCTTTCCCGAAATTTAAACGCCCTGGACGGGGTTACGGCCGCTTCCATTCGGGTGTTGCAGGAAGAAAAAGAAATGTAGCCTCAAACTTGGGGATCAATCATTTCAGGATTCCAGCCATTCTTTCCGGGCCTTAAATGCTCACCGTTTGCCCCAGGCAGGTCATCAAGCGTTGGGCTTCAGTTGGCCATGGCAGGGTGTAGTCATCAACGCATTGCACCGCCACCACCCCTTGCACGGCGTTGCTTAAAAAAGCGCCGTGGCCGTTTTGAATGGTTTCCAGCGAGATTGCTTCGGTAGAAATTTCAATGCGCTGGCTTTGCGCTCCGTCTAAAAGCTGCTGGCGGGTAATACCGGGCAGGCAACCGTCTCGCAGGGGGTCGGATGTCATTAAAACCCCGTTTTGAATTAAAAAGAAGTTGGCGGTACTGGCTTCACAGACATGCCCCTGCTCATTCATCAGCAAAATGTCATCAAAGCCCTGTTGTCGGGCTTGTCGCTTGCGTAAAATGGTATCGGCCATGGCCCCATGTTTAAGGGTGGGCATGGCCCGTTGGTGGTTCACGGTTGTTAAGCGCAAGCCCTTGGCTGGCCTGAGGCCGAGCGGGCGGCTGGATAAAAATAGACGGCTGGGCAGCCACTTTTCTTCGCTATAGAAAGCCCCGTAACCGTCCAAATCAGCGCATACGCTGAGCCGGAACACCGGATTTTCTGTTTGGGCCTGAAACAAATCGCTTAACTGCCGCATAATCCAGTGATCGGTATAGCGCCAGCTTAAGCCCAGGGCCTTGCAGTCTTTTTTCAGGCGTTGCAAATGCAGATCAATGACTTGCTCGGAGCAGGGCATTTTTAAGGTGGTGTAAACACTGTACCCGTACAAAAGCCCTTCCGGGAAGTCGGTAAGGGACTGAGCGGCGTGAGGTTCCGCTTGCTGTGGATTAAAAAGTTCCCGGTGCATGGATGCATTTCTTTCTGTGGCTAAAACCCTGGATAGGCTTTTGAGGAGTGACGAACGGTTAAAATGGTTTCGATCAAACGGCGTATGGCTTTGGGTGGGGCTAAAACTTCTTTGCTGAGCTGACTCTGCTGAAAGGTTTCGGTGTATTTAATGGCAAAGTCAATCTTATCAAACGATCCCAGGTTGTAAGACTGCCACAGGACTTTCAGCGCCTGAACCCGACCTTTGGCTTTGCTCTCTTCCGTGAGTTTCAGAAAGCTGTAAGCGGTCACCTCCGGGTAAGGCTGGTAATGCAGGTTAATGGTTTTTAGCACCAGCGCCATATCGTACAGGTCTTCAAACTCGCCTTCCTGAATGGTGAAAATATAGTCGCCCTGCCGAAAGTTGGTGCGGATTTCCTGGGCAATGGCCCCAGCATCCTGATCCAGCACAATGAAAATGGGGCAATTCAGGGTTTGGGCTTGTTGCCGGTAGATAGATAAAACGTGGTTCTTGCCCCCGGCTGGCAGCAAGTGAATTCCCAGCAGGTTGAAATCAAGCTGCATGGCTTGGGCGAACATGGGAAGCAGCAGCTTTTCGGTTTCACCTTCCACAATAACCAGTGCTTTAACGGGTCTTGGCAAGTGGTAGGCAGCCCCCATGCGGCTAAAATCCTTGTGGTTCAGCCACTGGGAAAGCTGGTTGAGTTGCGCAAAGGCGGTATCCGGGGTAATGGGCTGGACAATCCATTTTTTTTGCCCCAGCGCTTCATAAAGGGCCTTCAGGTAAGCAAGGCGGGGGTAACGCTTCAGGTCAGCGGGTTCCAGTTTGTTCAGCAAGGCCGACCACGGGAGTGGGCGGGTCAGGCGTCTGCACAGTAAATAGGAAATTTCCAGCTTTTGGGTGGCTCCTAAGTAATCGGTACGGTAGCCATGTCCCGTCAGGAAGGTGGCCATTTGCTCCTTGCTTAGGGCGCCCCGGTAATAGTAGCTGTGCATGGCCCCTTGATCGCGCAAGCCAAGCTGTTCCACGTCTTGCTCCACCATGGCGCTCAGTTGAAAGCCGTCCAAATCCTCCGCCAGTAAAAACAGGCTCAGCCATTCATCGGCCAAAGTAATGTCGTCTCCAAACCAGGCCCGCCACAGGTTTACATAAATGGTTTCCAGCGAATGCAGGGGCAGGGTTTCCAGCGCTTTTTTGGAAAGGCCGGTGGACAATACGTTGGTTTTAATCAGTCGTTCACAAACTTTAATATCCCGAATGGTGGGAAATTCAAACTTGAGCAAGCGATTGGCGGACGCTGCCAGGTTATCCCAGCCGGGGGTCTTGAAGCTGAAGCGGATGATGCCCTCTCGCTCATCTTTTAGGGCCACTTCCACCATTTTTTGAGCCGATTTCAGAGGTTCAGCCGGATTGGCAAAACCACCGGCATCCAGCGGCTGGGAGTGGTCAGTAGGGGCGCTGACCTCCGGTGTGGAGGGTTCCCGGCTCTCGAAATTGGGGGGAATGGCTTTAAGTCCCACTGCGTTTAATACTTCAGTATTCTACCAAAAATGTTCATTCCCCAGAACCGCTTGCTAAAATTGAAGGGCGTGGCTTCCTTTTGCTTTTCAGCTAAAATAAACAAAGTAAACTTGAGGGAGTGCTTCGGTTTATCGTGTTGAGTCCATGTTCCAACGTGTTTTGGGTTTACTGGACTGAAAGCAAGTTAGCGTTCACAGGTTGGTTCGTTGTTTATGATCTCTACATCCGAATCCAAACAGGCCAAGCTTCAGGCGGTTCAACTTGAGATCCGTCGTATGCGGGCTCAGGATGTGCCTGCGGTTATGGAAATCGAGGCGGTTTCATTTGGTCGCCATCACTGGTCGGATGAGTCTTTTTACAACGAAATGAACAACCATGTGGGCCGGTATTACTCGCTGGTAAGATCCGATACTTCTGAATTGCTGGGCTACTGCGGGTTTTGGTTAATTGTGGACGAGGCTCACATTACCACCATTGCCGTTCGGCCCGAATTACGGGGCAATGCGCTGGGAGAGTTAATGCTGTTGCACATTCTGGACCGCAGCATGGCCAACTCCATTCACTGGGGCACGCTGGAGGTTCGGGCTTCCAACTACAACGCCCAAAACCTGTATTATAAATATGGCTTCAGCACAGTCGGCGTCCGCCCTCGTTATTATCAGGACAATCAGGAAGACGCCTTGATTATGACCACCTCGGATATTGGCTCTGATGCGTATCGGGCCAGTTATAAAAATTTGAAGCAATCGTTACAAACTCGACTGGATGGTCTGCCCAAAGGTTTCGGAACTTGATATGCCGGATATGAAGGATGATGGCGTGACTCCCATTGCGCTTGTGGATGCTGACAACGCGACCCCACCGGAAGTTAGCCCGCCAGAGCAACAAGCGGCCGCAGATTTTGATGGTGGGTTGGACCTGTTTCCAAAGCGCACCTGGTTACACCGGGCCTCTTATCCGCCCCGGCTTAGTATCAATGGCTTGCTGATTGGCTTGCTGTGTTTACTGTTGCTGGTGGTGATTGGGTTTGTACCCGTGTCATTGCCCAGCCCCCTCAATATTGGGCGAACGGTTTCCAGCTACAGCCAGCTAACGCCCATGCAGTACACCTTTCAAATTCCTTTGGCTTTGTTTATGGCCGCTTTTTTGGGGCCATTTATGGGCACAGGCGTAATCCTTCTGTTTTTGGTGCTGGGTTTGTTTTTCTTTCCGGTGTTTGCCAATGGGGGTGGTTGGCATTACCTGAGCGAACCCGGCTTTGGGTATTTGCTGGGTACTTTTTTTGCCGCTTCAATCCTCAGTAAAACGTTTCACAAGGCGTTTCAAAAGCGGGATAAAATGAGCCGTTCCCTAAAGCTGTTGGCCACCGCTTTGGCAGGGGTTGCCTTGCTGCATGGGATTGGGCTGATCTATCTGGTGGCTTTAAGTGTAACGGGGCAGCTATCCTGGGCCGAGTTGCCGGGGCGAGCGCTGCGCTTAAGCATTGAAACCGCGCCTTATGATTTCGTGGTCACCTTTGTATTCCTTTGTCTGGTGCGGCAATTCAGGCTGGCCCTGTGGCTGGTGCTTTACTGAGCTTTTAAAAAAGGTTCGCTTGCTCTAATATAGAGTCATTGAGAATAGGTTTACCCATGCCAAAAACTGTAGATTTAGCCAAGAAAATTCTGTTAAGCCACAAGGTTAAGCAGTTTATCGACTTGAACACGGATCTCGGTCAAAGCCGAGATTTGGCGTTTTTTAAGAAAACCAACTATGAACTTTTGAATCATGTCACCTCGGTCAGTATTCCCTGTGCCGTGCATGATGGAGATCCCGTAGAGTTGCTGGAAGCGATTCGGCAAGCCAAGCGCTTTAACTGCTCGGTGGGCGCCCATATCGGGTATCCCGATCCGGCCCGCAACGGGTATGAGTCCATGCAAATTTCCCCGGAAGCTTTAACCGCCTGGATTGTTGTTCAATTGGGCGCGTTTCAGGCCATGGTACGCTCCGAAGGTTTGGAAATTGAGCATATTCGTCCCCATGGGGCGCTGTATACCGATTTTCTGTCAAACCCTGAGGTAGCCATGACCGTGGCCAAGGCGCTGCACAAAATGAACGCCTGGTTTGTGCTGATGGGGCCTGCCGGTCCCATTTTGGAGCAGGTGGAAAAAGAGCTGGGCTTGCGCACCGCCCCCGAAATTTATCTGGGCAAGCGCTATGACCAGCAGGGCAAGCTTTCTATCAACCGGATGCAGGACTTCCTGCCGCCCCAAGGGGTTATGGATCAGGCTCGTCAGCTGATTGGCCAGTCTACTTTAACCGCAGAAGACGGGAAGTCTGTGGCCGTGAAGTTTAAAACCCTGCACGTTAGCCCTTTGTTACCGCAATGTGTGGATTTGGCGGATCGGGTGGGCCAAATGCTTGTGCAGCCAGTGTCTTTGCCCTTGGCTGAAATAGGAGCATCGGGCTGGCTATGAATCACGATTATCAAAACTTCAACCCCTTTCTTATTTTGGGAACCAGCGGTTCCGGCTTAACCACCGCCCTGGATATCGTTTCCGATCACGGTTTCCTCAGCGTGGCCAATGTGGCCCCGGATCGGGTGGTGGAAACCATTGCCCCCTTAATGACCGGGCATCTGCCGGTTGCGTTTACGGTGCGTTTATCTCCGGCCACCAACCCGGAAGCTTTGATTGCTTCCATTCACGCGCTGAAGGCGCAGTTTCCGGCCCTGAAGATTTTAACGTTGGATGCGCCCGAAGATGTGTTGGTGCAGCGTTATTTGCAGTCCGAAAAGCAGCATGACTTTGAGGCCACTGAAACCGGGGGCTTACAAGTGGCCATTGCCGCTCAAAAAAAGCTGTTTGGGCCTATTAAGGAACTAAAAGATTATTCCATTGATACCAGCACCACCAGCCCGGTGGAATTACGGCATAAACTCGCCCGTGTTTTGGGATTGCCCATTGAGAACGATAGCTTTACGCTTTATATCAATACGTTTGGCTTTAAATATGGCGCACCGCAAGACGCTGAAATGATTTTTGATATGCGCTTCATGACCAACCCTTTCTACGATGAGCGCTTGCGCCCTTTGACCGGTCAGGATCAGCCGGTACGCGATTTTATTTTCAACCTGGATCATGCCAGCACTTTCTTTGATAAATGGGCGGATTTAATCGCGGATATGTTGCCTCTCTATCAGGCGCAAGGCAAAACCCGCCTGACCATTGGGGTTGGATGCACCGGTGGTAAGCACCGTTCGGTGTGCATGGGCGAGGCCTTGTCCGCTTATCTCAAGCAGCGTTATCCCTCGTTTCAAATCCTGACCAATCACCGGGAAATGCTGCGGTGGGGCAATGGGGCTGGTGCCACCGCTCAACCGACCGCTTGTTCGGCTGGAGAGGTTTCTTAAATATGCTCAAATTCCCCAGAATGGCTTCATGGCTACTGCCGGGATTATCCATTAAGCGATGGCTGGGTATTGCGGTTGCCGGTTTTGTGATGACCTTTGTGGGCAGTGCGCTGGTGCTGAATTTGCAACCGGTCACTCTGTTTATTGAAGGGTTAAAGTCTTTGGCCCTTATTTTTCCGGCCAGTATCAGTGGGCCGATTTTGCTGGGCGTGGGCATTATTCTGTTTTACTTTGGGTTGAGAAAGACTTACCGCACCGTAATGGTGGCCTTACAGCATGAAGGCCGGGACGCGGATTTGCTGGAAGCCCTTTTCCGCCAGAACAAGCTGATTCACGGGCCTCGCATTGTGGCCATTGGCGGTGGTACGGGTTTGTCCACCTTGCTGCGGGGGCTCAAAAAATATACTTCGAACATTACGGCCATTGTCACGGTGGGCGATGATGGCGGGAGTTCCGGGCGGCTGCGGCTGGAGCACAGCATTATCCCCCCCGGTGATATTCGCAACTGTATTGCGGCCCTGGCGGATGAGGAAAGGTTAATCACCGAGCTGTTTCAATACCGCTTTAAAACCGGTTCGGGGCTGGAAGGCCATAGCTTTGGCAATTTGTTTTTAACCGCCATGTGCCACATTACGGGCGATATGTTTTCGGCCATTAAAGAGTCCTCCAAGGTACTAAACATATCGGGCCGCGTGCTGCCTTCCACGCTGGAAAGCATTAAACTGGCCGCCACCATGGATGATGGCACTGAAGTGATTGGGGAATCCATGATTCCTGAGGCCAACGGCAAAATCGTTACCTTGCGCTGTATCCCGGATAATCCAAGAACCATTCCCGAGGTGATTGAAGCCATTCAGGATGCCGAGCTGATTATTTTAGGGCCGGGCAGTTTGTATACCAGTGTTTTGCCCAATCTGTTGATTTCCGATATCGCGGAATCGCTTTCCAAAAGCAAGGCTCCCAAGTTGTATGTGGCCAATATTATGACCCAGCCCGGAGAAACGGACGGCTATACGGTGGGCGATCACTTGCAGGCCATTCTGGACCATTGCCCTTACCCCAACGTGGTGAATGGGGTGATTGTGAACAATTGGCTCCCCGAATCCTTGCTGGAAAAATATCAGACGCACGGTTATCAGCCTGTGTTGCTGGATCGTGAACGCTGCGCCTCGCAAGGGGTGCAAGTGGTGGAAAAATTACTGGTGGATGAAGGGGAGCATCATGTGGTGCGTCACAACCCCGTTCAGTTGGGCCGTGCCATTGTGCAATGGTTTAAGCGGGATTACCCCGGCAAATTCAAGCAAATTCAGCAGGCCATGGTGGTCGCTCCGGTGGTGGTGTCCCTTCCCCCGCTCGATCCAGAATCTCCCGCTCCTGAGCCTTTAAATTTGAACCCTGTGGACTAAAGAATCGCCACTCTTGCCATGGCAGCGGCATGGCACTAGAATGGCAGCACCGTCGATCATTCACTATCCTTACGCCATTTACTCGATGTTGAGGACTTTTTTGTGTCCGTTCATACCCAGCAACCCTCCGTATCAGCGGATAATCCCGTTCAGCGCAAGGCCCACACGGTGGCTTCCCTGTTGCGTAAAAAGGATCAAGGCCAAAAAATTGTCAGTTTAACCTGTTACGACTACAGTACCGCCCGCATTCTGGATCAGGCCGGGGTGGACTTACTGCTGGTCGGTGATTCTTTGGCTATGACCGTACTGGGACATCCCAATACCCTGAGCGTAACGGTGGATGAAATGCTGCACCACGTGAAAGCGGTGGTTAAAGGCACTCGGCACGCTATGGTGCTGGCCGATATGCCCTTTATGAGCTATCAGGCCGATCCGGTTGAGGCGGTTAAAAACGCGGGCCGCTTTATTCAGGAAGGGGGCGCTCAGGCGGTTAAGCTGGAGGGCGCATCGGAACGGGTCATTCAAGTAGTGCGCCACTTGGTGGAAATTGGCATTCCGGTGGTCGGACATTTGGGTTTTACCCCGCAAATGGTTAATACGCTGGGCGGGTTTAAAATTCAGGGTAAAAATCTGGAAGACGTTAAGAAGCTGGTGGATGGCGCATTGCGCCTGCAAGAGGCTGGGGCCTTTGCCCTGGTGCTGGAAATGGTGCCTGTGGAAGTGGCTGATTTAATCACCCGTAAGCTGCGCATTCCCACCATTGGCATTGGGGCCGGGAATGTGTGCGATGGTCAAATTCTGGTGGTGGATGATTTGCTGGGTCGTTATAGCGAATTGACCCCCCGCTTTGTGCGCCAGTACATGAATTCCGGCGCTTTAATTGGTGAAGCGGTTCAGCGCTACGCCGCTGATATCCAGACCTTGGCCTTCCCGGACAACGATACGGAGTCCTTCGCCTTTCCTGTAGCTGCTTTGCCAGCCTTGGCCCAATGGGCGGCTGAGCTTTAAGTTCTTGTCAGAGGTTTCAGGTTTTATATGATGCTTGTTTTAAAAAAGCGGTCTGATTATCAGCTTCAATATGCCCAATGGCAGGGAAAAAAAATTGCGCTGGTACCCACCATGGGCGCTTTGCACGAGGGGCATCAGGCCCTCATTCGTCAAGCCCGTGAACTGGCGGACATTGTGGTGGTCAGTATTTTTGTCAATCCGCTGCAGTTTGGCCCGCAGGAAGATTTGGCGGCCTATCCCCGGCCCATTCAACAGGATTTGGATTGCTGTCAACAACTGGGGGTGGATGTGGTGTTTGCCCCGGAGGCTGAGGAAATGTACCCGGCTGGCATGGGCCAGCTCACCATGGTGGTTCCGCCTTCCGATATGACCGCTTTGTATTGCGGTGCGTTTCGCCCCGGACATTTTACGGGCGTGGCCACGGTGGTTTTAAAGCTGTTCAATCTAATTCGTCCGGATATGGCCATTTTTGGAGAAAAAGACGCCCAGCAACTGGCGGTCATTCGCAAAATGGTTCAGGATTTACACTTGCCCGTGCAAGTGCTGGCCCATCCCACCCTTCGCAATCAGCAGGGCTTGGCCTTGAGTTCCAGAAATCAGTATTTGAAATCGGCAGGAGAGCAGCAGGCCGCACTGCTGTTATACCGTATTCTGACCGAGGTTCGGCAAGCTTATCAAACCGCCACGTCGCCATTGCCCACGCAGCCAACGCTGGATGCGGCTTGTGAGCGGGTGCTGTCCCAGTGGCTGGATGGCTCCGTGCGCTTTGAGATTCAATATTTGGCGCTGGTGGACGCTCAAACCTTTCAACCGGTGGATCATCTGATAGCCGGTACCCGCTTGTTGATTGCGGCCTATGTCAATCAGGTTCGGCTGATTGATAACCTGGCACTGGACTAGCCTCGCTGGTTTTTAAAATGGGTTAATAGGTGGAGAAGCGATCGCCTTCTTTTTTGTCGATATCTCGCTCTCTAAAACCGGAAGGCAAGGGCTGCTCAGAGTTTTTAGGGGTGTAACGTCCTGTTTTCCCCTCGTTTTTCCGGTTTTCTTCAGCAATGGCCCGTTTGGCGTTGGATTTTTCCACAACCGGGGCGTAGGCATCGCTATAGTATTGGTTAGAGCGCCAAAAAAAACTCACCAGCACCAATGTCAGCGAAAAGACGCCCACACAAAAAAGAAAGATTTTTTCTTGTTTACTCATGGAAAATGACGGTTACCCAATCAACAACGCAGCACTGGAGCAGGACCTCTGTACTATACCCATATTTTGATTGATTCAAGCGATTGGCCCGCTTTTATCAGCGAGATGGAGTACTTGATGAGGGAGTTTGTGGCCCAATGCACTCCTTTTTTGATGGCTGGGGCGCAATGGCTTGGGTTTCATGACTTTTTGCCGTAATTCCAGGGTTGACACGCCTGGGTGGGCTTGGCACAATACGGCAACACCCACTCTCACGTCAACGTACAAGTTGAGAATTCTCAAAGGCTTACCTTGACGTTAACGTTAATCCGTTCTATGCTAATGCTATTAGAACCTTGATTTTCTTTAAAAATCTCACTGTGTTTTTCAACTGATTTGGCCCACTGTTAATGCTTCTGATTTCAGAACATAGAGCATGGCGTGTGTCGGAGGTATTCCCCGAATGCAAAGCAATTCGCAAAGCCAGCAACCCTTGTTTGAAGCGCCTGAGCCTGAAAAAGAAGAGGCCCAGTTTTTAACCATTGGCGCATTGGCAAAGCTGTGCGATGTAACCGTAAGAACCTTGCGCTACTACGAAGAAATGGACTTGATTGGCCCGGTCAAGCGCTCCTCCGGGAAGTATCGGCTTTATAATCACCATTCCCTTAAGCGCAT
Source organism: Vampirovibrio sp. (assembly GCF_041737375.1). Taxonomy (NCBI): domain Bacteria; kingdom Bacillati; phylum Candidatus Melainabacteria; class Vampirovibriophyceae; order Vampirovibrionales; family Vampirovibrionaceae; genus Vampirovibrio; species Vampirovibrio sp. The sequence goes on along the minus strand of NZ_JBGSRV010000010.1, from coordinate 6,544 downwards.
TAACGCGGTTTTGGCCCTACAAGGCCTCAATTTTTCGCTGGATGAAATTTTGAAGGTGCTGGGGCCGTATTCCAAAAGCCGAAATTTTACCAAGGAAGAGCAGATTGCCCAGACCCGGGACTCCTTGAGCCAGCAAAAGCACTTTATCCACGACAAAATTACCCAGCTCACCACGTTGAACGCGGATATTGAGCATCGTCTGGACTTGCTGGACAAGGTTTGTTCTCCCTGCTTGGATACCGACCCTCACGCCAGTTGTTCTGAAACCTGTTCTTTTCTGGAAGTTCATAATTAGGTTGCCTTGCAACCGGTTACGATCCCTTTGCCCGCAAAAATAAATCCGTCTCAGCCGCAATCCCCAAGTCCCCCCGGACTTTACAGCATTGAACCCCGAATGGAGTAAACCGGCATGAAAAGCCTTGAATCCCTGACCAACCAAGAGTACAAGTATGGTTTTCGCACCGATATCGAGGCGGATATCATTCCCAAGGGGCTTTCAGAGGATACCGTACGTCTGATTTCCAAGAAAAAAGGCGAGCCGGAGTGGATGTTGACCTTCCGGCTGAACGCTTTTCGGCATTGGCTAAAAATGGAAGAGCCGGACTGGGCGCATTTGGGTTATCCCAAAATTGATTATCAGGACATTATTTACTACTCTGCCCCCAAGCCGCCTAAAGAAAAGTTGAAAAGCCTGGATGAGGTGGATCCTGAACTGCTGCGTACCTTCGATAAGTTGGGCCTGCCGCTTTCGGAACAGAAAAAACTGGCCAACGTGGCGGTGGATGCCGTGTTTGATAGCGTATCAGTGGCCACCACCTTTAAAAAAGATTTGCTGAAACACGGCGTGGTGTTCTGCTCCATTTCCGAAGCCCTGCACGAGTATGCGGATTTGATTAAACAGTACATGGGCAGCGTGGTGCCGGTGACCGATAACTACTTTTCTGCCCTGAATTCCGCCGTGTTTACGGATGGTTCGTTTGTCTACATTCCCAAAGGCGTTAAATGCCCTATGGAATTGTCCACCTATTTCCGCATCAACACGGAAGGTTCCGGTCAATTTGAGCGCACCCTGATTATTGCGGAAGAAGGTAGTCAGGTGAGTTATCTGGAAGGTTGCACCGCCCCCAAGTTTGACACCAATCAACTGCATGCCGCCGTGGTGGAACTGTATGCCGCCAAAAATGCGAATATTAAATATTCCACAGTGCAAAACTGGTTTTCCGGCGATCCCAAAACGGGCAAGGGCGGTATTTATAACTTTGTAACCAAGCGGGGCCGTTGTGCGGGCGAAAACGCCAAAATTTCCTGGACTCAGGTGGAAACCGGCTCCGCCATTACCTGGAAATACCCCAGTTGTATTCTGGAAGGCGATAACTCGGTGGGCGAGTTTTATTCTGTGGCGCTGACCAACCACTTGCAGCAGGCTGATACCGGCACCAAGATGGTGCATATCGGCAAAAACACCAAAAGCACCATTATTTCCAAAGGCATTTCCGCCGGAAAATCCAGCAACTCCTACCGTGGGCTGGTGTCCATTAAAAAATCCGCCGAAGGTGCCCGGAACTACACCCAGTGCGATTCCATGCTGATTGGTGGCAGCTGTCAGGCCAACACCTACCCGTATGTGGACATTGCCAATGCTTCGGCTCAAATGGAGCATGAAGCCTCTACTTCCAAAATTAGCGAAGAACAACTGTTTTACTTCCACCAGCGGGGCATTGGCACCGAAGACGCCGTTTCCGCCATTATCAACGGCTTCTGCAAAGACGTGTTTAAGGAACTACCCGGCGAATTTGCGGTGGAAGCCACCCGCCTGCTGGGCTTAAAACTGGAAAACAGTGTGGGCTAACCCCTGCGTTGAACGGTGAATCACAACAATTTTTAAATTTAAATTTAAAATGGAGAAATCCCCATCGTGACTACCCCCATTCTTGAAGTGAAAAATCTCCACGCCAGCGTGAATGGCGTGAATATTCTAAACGGCATTAACCTGACCATTCAGCCGGGTGAAGTGCATGCCATTATGGGGCCGAACGGTTCCGGCAAAAGTACCTTGTCCAAGGTGTTGGTGGGTCATCCCGCTTTTGAGGTAACCAGCGGGGAAGTGCTTTACAAGGGCCAAAACCTGTTGGCACTGGAAGCGGAAGAGCGGGCCCGTGACGGTGTGTTCTTGGCCTTTCAGTACCCGGTGGAAGTACCGGGGGTCAATAACGCCGGATTCTTACGGATGGCCTATAACGCCAAAATGACCCATCACGGCAAAGATGAACTGGACCCGCTGGAGTTTGAGGATTTGCTGGCTGAAAAGGCCAAAATTGTAGAAATGGATCCTGAATTGCTGAACAAGCGTTCGGTCAACGAAGGCTTTTCTGGCGGGGAGAAAAAACGGAACGAGATTTTACAAATGGCGGTGCTGGAACCCACGCTGGCCGTTCTGGATGAAACCGATTCCGGTTTGGATATTGATGCCCTGCGGATTGTGGCCCACGGAGTCAATACCCTACGCAGCGCTGAAAATGGCATGATTTTGGTGACCCACTATCAGCGTTTGCTGAACTACATTGTTCCGGATTTCGTTCATGTGTTGGCCGAGGGTCGCATTATTAAATCCGGGGGCAAGGAGCTGGCTTTGGAACTGGAAGAAAAAGGCTACGACTGGCTTCTTGAAAAAGCCGGTTTGCTAGCTGGACAAGAGGCATGATGAGCATGGTGGCTTCCGCAAAACCCCAATCTGTACAAACTTTATACGAGCAAAGCTTTCGGCAGCGCCTACAGGCCATTTTGCCGGAAACTGCCGACTGGTTGCAGGCCCTTCGCCTGAACGCACTGTCTCGCTTTGATCAGCTAGGACTTCCTACCCGCAAGCTGGAAGCCTGGAAATATATTAATATCCGTCCGCTGTTAGGCTTGCCATTTCAACCGCACACCGCTGCCTTGCCTGTTTCCAAGGCTACCTTACAGCCCTACTTGCTGGGTGAACCGGGCGCGGATGTGATTCATCTGGTTTTTGTGAATGGTCGTTTTGATGCGGATGTATCTTCAACGTCCGCATTGCCTGCGGGTGTGGTGGTTGGCAGCCTGAAGGCCGCCATGGACACTCAGCCGGAACCCGTTAAATCGGTGTTGGCCCAAGGGTTGGCCCAGGAGCCAGATGCTTTTGTGGCTCTGAATACCGCTTTATTCGAAGATGGCGCCCTGATTCATGTGCCAGACGATACCACGGTGACGCCTCTGATTCAGGTGTTGTATCTGACTACGGGCAGCGCTGAGCCTCGGGCGGCATATCCCCGCAACCTGATTTCGCTGGGCCGCAACGCTCAGGTGAATATGGCCATTGCCCATGTGGGCCTGGGCGAGCATTTGTATTTCAACAATTCTGTGCAGGAATTTTTACTGGCGGAAGGCGCTCAAGCCGAATGTAGTCTGGTTTTGAATGAAGCCCCTCAGGGTTGGCATTTAACGGCCACCCGCAGCACGCTTGCTGAAAATGCCAAGCTGACGCTGTCTACGGTCACCTTAAGTGGTCAAACCGCCCGCCATAGCGTGAGTACCTTGCTGAAAGGTGAAAACGCCGAAGTGACGCTGAACGGGTTGGATGTTTTAACCGGGTCTACCGAAATTTATCATCAAACCGTCACCGAGCATTGGGTTCCTCATTGCTCAAGCGATCAGTTCTACAAGGGTATTTTAGATGACGCTGGAAAATCCGAGTTTAACGGCTTGGTGTTTGTGGCGGCTGGGGCCAATGGAACCAATTCTCAACAGCTTAATAAAAACCTGTTGTTATCCGATGAGGCCAAGGTTTGGACTCGCCCTCAGTTGCAAATTAACGCCGATGACGTGAAATGCGCACACGGGGCTACGGTTGGGCAACTGGAAGCCGATCAACTCTTTTATCTGGCCAGCCGGGGCTTAAGCCGAGAACTGGCCCAATCGTTGTTAACCTACGGGTTTGCCGAGGAAATCATTCAGCGCATTGCCAATCCACTGGTTCGCCACTGGCTGGATGGCCGGGTACTGGAAAACTTGCACCGCGCGGATGCCTCGCTGAAGCGGCAATTAGGAGCCTGAGATCATGGGTCAAAGTGTTTTGGATGAAGTAATGAGCGCCAGTCAATCCGTTAATCCTATCGATCCGGCGGAAGCCCTGCGTTTGCGATCGGATTTTCCGGTGTTGCGCCAGCAGGTGCATGGCAAGCCGCTGGTCTATCTGGATAACGCCGCAACCACACAAAAACCTCAGGTGGTCATTGATCGAATCGCCAATTACTACGCCCATGAGAACGGAACAGTGCGCCGGGGGGTTTATAAACTCAGCGAGCAATCCACTCGGGATTTTGATGCCAGTCGGACCAAGGTGGCTCAATTTTTAAATGCGGCCTCTCCTTCTGAAATTATTTTTACCCGTGGCACCACGGAATCCATTAATCTGGTGGCCGCCACTTATGGGCGCAAATTTATTCAGGCGGGCGATCATATTCTGATTTCCGCTATGGAACACCATGCCAATCTGGTGCCCTGGCAGCAGCTTTGTTTGGAAAAAGACGCCGTCCTTCAGGTGGTGCCCATTACGGACGCTGGCGAGATGGACATGGACGCCTTCGACCGTTTATTGACGGATCGGGTGAAGCTGGTGGCGGTGGGTCATGTCTCCAATGCTCTGGGCACGGTCAACCCCATTCGGGAAATTATTGAGAAAGCCCATGCGCTGGATATTCCGGTGTTGGTGGATGGGGCGCAATCTGCCCCCCACATGAGCGTGGATTTGCAGGCGCTGGATTGTGACTTTTTTACGTTTTCGGCTCACAAGCTTTACGGCCCAACCGGGGTGGGTATTTTGTACGGCAAAATGAAATATCTGGAAATCATGCCGCCCTACCAGTTTGGCGGGGATATGATTCATTCGGTTTCTTTTGAGAAAACGGTATTTGCCAAACCTCCGGCCAAATTTGAGGCAGGCACCCCCGCCATTGCCGAGGTGATCGCACTGGCAACCGCCGTTGATTACTTAAGTGCCATTGGTCTGGATCGCATCGGGGTTTATGAACATGAATTGCTGGCTTATGCCACCGCGCAAATGCTGGAGATTCCTGAAGTGCGCCTGATTGGCACTGCGTCGCATAAGGCAGGCATTTTGTCTTTTACCCTTAAGGGGGCGCACCCGCACGATATTGGCACCATTCTGGATCGGGAAGGCATTGCCATTCGAGCGGGGCATCATTGCGCTCAGCCGGTTATGGAGCGATTTGGGGTTCCGGCCACCGCCAGAGCTTCTTTCTCGTTCTACAACACCCGTGAAGATATTGACGCGCTGGTGAAAGCCGTGCGGATTGTCGTGAATCTGTTTAACTAAAAGGCACCCCTCATGTCTGACTATAACGAGCTTTATCAGCAAATTATTCTGGAACACAATAAAAAGCCTCGCAATTTCAAGGTGCTGGAGTCGGCCAATGCTTACGCTTTGGGTAAAAACCCGCTTTGTGGCGATCAATTTGCCGTTTACACCAAACTGGATGATCAGGGAACCATCGAGGACATTGGCTTTCAGGGGGATGGTTGTGCCATTGCCAAGGCCAGTGCTTCGCTAATGACCAACGCGGTGAAGGGCAAAACCAAGCAGGAAGCCTTGCAGATGCGGGAAGAGTTTCAGAAATTGCTGTTGGGTGAACTGGATGAAAGTCAGCCGCATCACTTGGGGCGTCTCACTATTTTGTCAGGGGTGCAGGAATATCCGGTTCGGGTGAAGTGCGCCACCTTGGCTTGGCACACTTTGGGCGCCGCATTGCAAGGTCAATCGGAAGTTTCTACCGAATAGTCCGGGTTGAACCTGGTTGAAATAATCACTATTTTTTAAATTTTAAAAAGCCTTGGTGTCTCTACCAAGGCTTTTTTCGATCGGTTGAGGGTTAAGGATCTATATATTTTTTAAATCACTAAAATGTCTTGAAAAGAATTTTTTTAAGATCTGAATGATCAAAAAACAATTGGCTGAGTTTGCAGTTTTTTGATTGGTGTGAAACACCTGCTGCATCTTTTTAAGAGTTAATTTCATAACCGGGAAACCAATCATTGAAGTTAATAGGGCTTCTAATTTCCTGAAAATTAAGAGCAGTATTGTGATTTTAGATTTTTGAAAAATATGAAAAAAAGGGCTTGCAATCCAAAATCTCTGGGCTAATATTAATTCATCGAAGCGCAGTTGAGGCGCACGTTTCCCACTCTCTCACCTTTCCCCCATCTGGATTTGATACTCAAAAAAAGATGGTGTTCAAAGTAAAAGATAAAGAAACGTAAATCGGAAGGTTGACAACAAAAACCGACCGAAATAGGATGATACTCCACTCAACAACGAGCCCCTCTCAAGCAGAGATGAACTCCGAAAGTGAGTGGCTCAAAACCTCCCCTCGTACTTTGAAAACTGAATATTGGAACATTAAAAAGACTCCGTTCAAATCTAATATAACGCGAGCCAAGGACAGGAATTATCCTGAAGATTTCGAGGTATCTGCTGCGAGGTAGATACTGACACTGAATCGTAAGATTC